>JAJRVP010000004.1 GCA_024277205.1 archaeon | reverse complement strand
GGTGCTCCCAGACATCCCGAAGGAAACTGGCTATCCAACACCTTTTTGGTGCAGCTTTTTCCTAAAAAGGTGCCTCCAGGCCAGCGCCATTTCCTGCGCGCAGGAAACAAGCAAGCTCGCTCTGCGCGTACCAGGCTGCCCAACTTTTCTTGCGCTTCTTTTGGTGAAGCTTTTCTTTGCAAGAAAAGGTTCTTAGGCGACCCCGGCATAAACTTTCTTTAAAAGAAAGTTTAATCAAAGAAATAAATTGCTTTTTATAAAGTTTTATTTTCGTTTATTAATCTCATACTGAAAAATGGGGGCTACAAGCCACCCTGCAAAAAACAATAAAACAAACCACAATACAGGACTCTTATCCTTTGTAATCTTTTCTGAAAATGCTTGTGCAAATTTGTATAACCAATACCAACTCACAATGGGAATTATGAGAAGCCAAGCAGTTGGAATTTTAGCACCCATATTATTCAAATCTTTTTTGTTATAACAAGCCAATATATAAAATAAATTCCAAAGGTAATTAATGAAAATAAAAAAACCAAAATGGGTTCTCTTTTTTTAATTGATTTCACCTTTTTCACCATATTTAATCATTATCTGCTATCATTTATCCCTTTTACGCTTACATAAACCCAATAGCCTGCTTTTTTTCCGAGCACTTCCAAATTGCCAAAGATTTCTTCCATTTTTTCAGCAAGTCTTTGTCCACCGTGTCTTTTTCTGGCAACCATTTGCAAATTTCCTCCATTTTTTAAATGTTCATAAGAACCCTCAATTAATTTGTAACAAACATCCAATCCTGCTGTCTGTGGAGGATTTAATAAAATAATATCAAAGGTTTCATTTTTTAAACCTGAAAAGAAATAGCTTTGTTTTGCAATTACGTTTTTCACATTATTAATTTTTATATTCTTTTTAGCACAGGCAACAGCCCTTTCATTAATATCTACCATAACAACTTTACAACTAGGGCACATCTTTGCAGCAACTATTCCAACTGCCCCATAACCACAACCCAAATCTAAAATTTTATCTCCTTTTCTAAATTGCATAAAATTAATCAAAGCAAATGTGCCTAGGTCAATCTTTCGTGGAGAAAAAATCCCAGAAGCTGTAACAAATTCAAGATTGAATCCCTTAAGCACAGCTTGAAATTTGTACTCCTTTTTTTTAGATTTTGGTTTTTTTGCAAAGTAATGTTCGTGTCTTGAAAGTCTCACCATAATAGATATCAAAAAGGATAGGTATTTAAGAAATATTCGCTTATGTATAATATTAACAAAAGGGGTGATGAAATGAGTATTATAGCATATGTGTTTCTAACACTTAAAAAAGGTGGAGAAACAAATGTGGCAGAAATGCTGCGAAAAATGGAAGGTGTTCTTGATGTTGCAGAACTTTATGGGGAATATGATGTAATTGCAAAAGTAGAAAAAGAAAGCATGGAAGATTTACAAAAATTCTTAATCAAAAATGTGAGGCCTATAAAAGAAGTTGAACAAACATCAACCATGATTGCTGTAAAATGATTCCCTCTTCTTTTCTTTCAGAACTTTGGAGAGAATTTGTGCACTCATTAGAAGGAAAAACATACATCTCAAAAGAGGAAATGAATTCTTTTTTTAATGAAATCTATTCAAAAAGTTTAAGGCTCTATGAAAGTAGGCATTTTCAATTTTTAACTCAAGAGGAAAAGGAATGGCTAAAAAATTCTTGGAAATTCAAAAATGAAGCAAAAGATTTAATAATTAAAAAGGCTGAAGAACAAGAGGTATTAATCCCATTTGAAAGAGAATGGGTTATACACATAGAGAATTTATCTGTTGAAAAACAAGCAACCAAATGGGAAATTGTTAAACATCATTGGGATAAAAGGATGGGAATATGGTAATATTTCAAGATTGGGAAAAACTTGATATCCGGGTTGGAAAGATTTTATCTGCTGAGCTACATGAAAAAGCAAGAAAACCAATGTATAAATTAAAAATTGATTTTGGAAAAGAAATTGGAATTAAAAATGCTGTTGCAGGGATAACAGAATTTTATAAAGCAGAAGAACTGATTGGAAAAATTGTTGTTGCAGTTATAAATCTTGAGCCAAAGACAATCGCGGGGTTTACTTCTGAATGTATGACACTTGGCGCTCTTGACAATGACAAATTTGCGCTTTTAATGCCAGACAAAGAAGTGGCACTTGGAAGTAAAATTTATTAACTATAGAGTAATAGCATTATTTATGAAAAGAACACTTGAAGAGATGTTGGGAATATACACCAAAGACGAATTTCTTAAAGTAGTTAGAGAAAAATATGAAAATGACCCCACGTTTAGACTTCCAAATGATCCACAGTTATATAGGTTATTTTACAAAAGACGTTTTGATTGGGAATTTACAGATAAAGATGGAGATTTCTCATTAAGCGATTTTGAAAAAAGCATTATCGGAGAAGCAAGAAGCAATGAATATAAAATGAAATGGACAAAGGAAACAATTTTATATTGTGTGGCTTACTTTGTTAACAATGGTATCTCCTTTACTTCGGAGAATCCAATAAAAGAAAGAATTCTGCTTCCAAGTGGTAGAGTGATTGTTACCTCACCAAGAGAGGTTTATAATAATGCACAAAAACATAAGGAAAAGTGGTTCACAAAAAATGGCAGATTTATTGGATTAAATGGTTTAGTCTCCATGGCATGTGGGGATGAAAATGATAACAAGGAATTAGATTTGAAAAGAGAGGTTGTTGAATATTGGTGTAGCACATATGGAGTATTCGGCATAAATGGTAGGTTGATAACTCCAGATTTATCATGGCAACAACTGGCAAAATGTACTGGTAAAACACGTAAACAACTTATTGACGAAGCCCTGGGGGATAAATCCCAATAGGCATTGTAACTCTGTCTATCTTTACTGCAATTCCTTTTTCTGCTTCTATCATTCCTTGTGAACGCATTTGAGCAATTCCAATTCCAATCAACTCATTTTTAAGAGACATAATTGAAACTTCATCTCCCTTCTTTATCCCATCTTCAACTTTGGAAATACCTGGAACAGCCAATGGCGCTCCATGACAAAGAGAATCAATTGTTGAATCAAACACCCAAACTTTGGGAATAAGTTTTGTAGCAACTTCCATAGGTTGTATACAATATCTTAAAAATTTCTCATTTCCTTCTTCTTTCCAAAATGCATAAGCATCTTCCAAATCTTGAAGAGTAACTATTCTTTCATCTTCGCTAAATCCACCCGCTTTTGTTCTCCTGAGCTCAATCATGTGTGCTCTTGTGCCAGCCATTCTTCCTAATTGTTCACAAAGCCTTCTAATATAGGTGCCTTTTTCGCATCCAACTCTAAAAAGAACATCTCTCCCTTTTTTCTCAATAAAATCAATATAATAAATTTCTCTTTCTCTTTCCACTCTTTTAACATTAGAACGTTTTGGTGGCACCTGTTTTATTTTACCCACAAATTTTTTCATGGCATCTCTTATTTTGCCTTCATGAATATCAGAATGCAAATGCATTAATGCAACATACTCCTTACCTGCTTTTAAAAATAATTTGGAAATTTTTGTTGCATTTTCAAGAGCAATAGGTAAAACACCTGTAACAGCAGGGTCCAAAGTTCCACCATGCCCTGCTTTTTTAACATGAAGTATTTTTTTAACCCAATCACTAACTTGGTGACTTGTGGGTCCTTTTGGTTTATCCAAATTAATAATTCCATTTTTAATATAGTTCTCAATAGGCCTCTCCTCAGGTATACACCCATATTCTGGATTTGTCTCTTCCACTTTTCTAACTAAAATTTCATTTTTTTCTCTTTTTTCCATACATATCATAATATCTTAAAAAATAAATAGTAGAAAGTATTTAATAATTACCCATGAAAATCGTTGTAGTTGGCAATTTAGCAAAAAGAACTGAGATAAAAGGCAGGAAAAAAACAACTATTCTAGCAGGTGGTTCTTACTTTGCAGCTGTTCAAGCTGCAAGATTAGGACACGATGTTACTCTTATCTCTAAAATGTCCTCTAAATTCCCAAAAGAGTGGATTAAAAAAATTGAATCTGAGGGTATAAAATTAATAAAACAACCTGCGTGGGAAGATACTGCTTATGATGTAACATATCATAAAGATGGAACAAAAACAGCTGTTGTTCATTCAGATGCAGGCCCAATCATGGGGGTTCCAAAACTTGAATGTGATGTAGCAATTATAAGTTCCTATATAGGGCATATTGGGATTAATGTTCTTAAAACCTTAAAAACCGAAGAAAACATTCTTGCTCTTGATTCACAAGGATTTACAAAATATAAAAATCCTGCAGGGGAATTAAGTTATGTTCCATGGCTAGAAAAAGAGGAATACTTAAGATGTACAGATATACTAAAATTAAATGCAGCTGAACTTTATTATTTAACTGGAAAAACAACTCTTAATTCTGCTTCAGAACTCCTAAAGCTTGGACCAAGAGTTGTAACATTGACCCTTGGTACAAAAGGTTCTTATGTTTTTTATGATAAAAAGTATATGAAAGTTCCAGTTTTTGAACCCAAAAAATTTGTTGACAAAGCTGGTGTTGGAGATGCATATACAGCAGCATTTGCAATTAAATACAAAGAAACTGAAAATGTAACAGAATCTGCTTATTTTGCAGCTGCTGCAGCATCTTACTGTGTGGAAAAAATCGGTGAAGAAGGGATTGGCACACTAAAAAAAGTAAACAAAAGATTCAAAACATTAAAAGAAATATTTTTAGTTTAATGATGCCATCTGGCTTTTAATGAAACTTTTTTAAAAGTTTCAAAGAAATATTTTTAGTTTAAGAAATTTAATCTTTTTTCTCTGCAGCTTTTAATGCTTCCTCAACTATTTCGTCTTCTGTTTTTGCTTTTTTCTTGCCTTTTTTTGGTGCTGCTTTCTGTTTTCTTGGCCTAATCTTCTTTGGCTTTTCTCCGCCTTTTCTTGGTTTCTTATTTTTAACTTTTGGTTCCTTCTCTTCGAGAATTCCTTTTTCTTTGAAAATTTTTTTAATTTCTTCTGTAGATGCTCCTTTTTTAATGTCAAACTTTTCAGGCAAAATTTCAATGTGGTCTATATTGCATTTCCTTCTCTTAACATTACCATCTATTAAAACAAAATTATTATCAATGATATCTACAATGATTGCTTTTTTTCCAGCTTCTCTTCCAACTAATTTTACACATATTCTTCCAATTTCAATCATTTCTGACCCCTCACTTTTTCAATTAATTCTTTTTTAAGGCATCTAGGACATAATTCTGGTTTAATTCTTGAAGGTCTTTTTTCAGATTTTGAACCTTTCTTTGAGATTCCTTTGATTTTATTTTTGCATTTTAAGCATTTTCTATCTGCTGTTTTATATTCTATGTATTTTGTTTTCAATGTTCCGCCAGGTGTTCTAACTCGTTTTCTTCTTTTTCCTTTTGACCTTAACATTCTCCTTACCATAATTTCACTCCCACTTTCTCAAATAAATTCCTTTTAATGCCTTGTTCAATATCATAGAGGTTGCAAATGAAAAGATAATAAATGTTCCAAGCCAACCAATCTGATTCCCAACAACAGGAAGATCAAATGGTAAATTAATAAAAACTTGTTTTGGCGGCAAAATCTTTAGCGCAACATCTTCAACATTAAGATTAATCTCATTTGATGCACCTATTAAACTAATATTTGCTTCGTTCCCATTTATTAAAATTTTACAATTTTCTGAATTAACTGTTGCTATAAGAGTTCCTTTTCCCTGAATGGTTTCGTTTAAACCCAAACAAGGCGATTCAATAAGTGCATTTCCAGAAACATCTATTTGAATCTGAGAACCAACACTAATTGGCGCATATGAAAATAACCCGCCTAAGAGGTAAAATATTACAATATAAGGCACAAATGTAACAAACATTGGTTTAAATTGCTGTTTCATAAGTGCAAAATTCATTTCAAGAATTTTATCCTGTTTTTGTTGAAATTCTTTACTTTTGACATCTATTCCTTTCAACTCTTTTTGCATTTTTTTCATTTTTTCTCTTGTCTCATCTACGAACTTTTCATTAATCAAAAGTTTATTTATTAGCTGTGTTAAAAATGCGAGTCCTATTGCAGTTCCAGCAACAATTATTAAACCACTTACCATCAACCCATCACCTTCCTAAGCATAGGACTCATTTCTTCCATATGCGTTTTTTGAATATTTTCATAAAATTGGTATATAATCATAACAGTTAAAAGGATTCCTGTTCCTCTGCTTAATGCATCAAATATGTCTGCAACTGCTGCTAGGAGACCCACTGTAAGTCCACCCAGGATTGTTAGTGGCATTATATACCTTGCTAAAACTTTTTCAAGTATTCTTTTATCTCTTCTAAACCCTGGTATGCTTAAACCAGAGCTCAGTATCTGATCTGCAACATCACTCGGGCTACTTTTGCCAACATTAAGCCATAAATATGCGAAAAATATAGAACCAATTATCATAAATGCAAAGTAAAACATTGTGGATTTAAAAGCATCCATACTAAATCCGCTTGTAAATATCTGAGATATAGATGGATGTTGTATATACTTTGCAATTCCAGAAACTGGTTGCTGTGTATACTGTCCACCACCAACCTGAACTGTTTCAAACTCTCCAAGTAATGGAACTCCTGCATTAAACATCATAAGAGCCCACATCTGTAGACTAGCCATAAGTGCGGCAGTTAGAATAACAGGTATGTTAGAGGTATAAAACCATTTTATGGGCCATTTTATGCCAAACCCTCTTACTTTTCCAAAAGATAAAGGTATGTTTATTTGTACTCCTGAAAAATAAACTGCTATTAAAAATACAGCTAATGTAGCGATTATACCAACAAATGGCCAAAATGCTAAAGCAGAATTGCCTTGGGATATTAAAGTAATTATTTTAGGAATTGCACCAACAGGAATCTGCATTCTTGGGTCTGGAAGTGGAGAAAATGCTTTTGTGAAAATTTCCCTTGCAACCCCTGCTGCAATGAATAATGAAATACCAGAACCTATTCCCCACTTGCTACTAACCTCATCTAAAAACATTAATACTAATCCACCAATAATAAGTTGAATTATTAAAATTGCAATATTTAATGTTGTGGGTGTTGCTGGAGGCAAAGCTCCAGAAAGCACATATGCTGCGTTTTCAAATACAATAAAGAATATTGAAAATAACTTTTGATATCCTTGGAATTTTTTCCTTCCTTCTGGAGTTTTTAAATCTACTTTAATTATTTCTGCACCAACTAAAAGCTGAAGCATGATAGACCCTGTAACTAATGGTCCAATACCTAATGAGATAATAGAACCAAAACTTGCTGCCAAAAGAATTGCTAATGTTTCAAATTGAGCAACATAACTTTGATTCAATCCATACAATGGAGTCAAAGTTAAAATGAAATATAGAACAAGAACTACTCCAGTCCACATGAGTTTTTCTTTTAGGGATAATCTCTTTAATGGTTTTGTTACTTCTGGAAAATTTGCAAAAAGGCTTTCTATTCCCATTTTATTCACTTAAAATTTTTCCACCCACAGCTTCTATTTTTTGTTTAGCAGATTCAGTAAAGGATTCAACTTTTACAATCAACTTATTCTTGACTTTACCAGTTCCGAGGAGTTTTCTATATCCTAATCTTTTAAGGTCAATTTCACTACCAATTTTTGTAGATAATTTGTCAAGTTGTCCAACATTAATGGCTTTTGGATGAAAATTCATTTTTTGTTTTATACTTTTGAAGCCTTTTTCTTTTGAGGAAAGCTCAGGATATTTTCTAAGTAATGTCTTTTTGTGTCCTGCTCTTTTATTTATTCCAGCCTTACCTCTACCTCCACGATTGCCAGCTCCGCGAGCCCTCTTACCAGGACCCCTTCCTGTTTTTCTTCCTCTTATTCTTCTTGATTTTTTTCTGAATCTTCTCATTTTAAATCATCTTTTCCAAAAGTGAATTAATCTCTTTTCCCCTATATCCAAAGACACCACCCATAGAATACGGCTTTTTGATTCCATATCTTTCAAATCCTTTTGAGGGTGGCTTTAATCTAAAAAATAATTTTAATCCAGGAATTGCTTTTAACTCTGCTTTTGCTTCTGCAACCTCTTTTGCAATTTCTTCAATAGTCTTACCTGTTTTTTCTTTTACATATTCAGAAGTTAGTCTTTTATTTCCAGGTAATCTTCCTCTTTTTTCAAGTAATAATTTAAGAGTGTGGGGTTCTATTTCTCCCCATGTTACATATCTCTCAATTCTTTTAAGCATGCCAATTATCTCTTTTTTTGCAGGGATTATTGAACAATGATGTTTCTTGTAAAGTCTAAGAAGCTGCATAGTTTTCTCTGCTTCTTTCTTTATATTCACTTTCCCTTTAATTCTTACAACTGCAAGCATCATTTTACTCACTTAAACTCCCTTCTTTTATTCCAGCATGTCTTGAAAATTTTTCATTAACTTTTGATTTTGTTAATTGCTTAAGAGCATTAAAACAGGCAAATGCCAGATTTTGTCTTGTGCAGGTTTGTCCAAATGTTTTACTCCACACATCTTTTATGCCTGCAAGTTTCAAAATCTTTTTACATTCATCTGCAATACACAATCTCAAACCTTTTGGTGCTGGTTTGATTACTATTTTTGCACTACCTGTTTTACCTTCTATAGTAAATGGAATTGAGTGGGGATCCCCACATGCACATTCCCAACTTCCGCATCCTCTTTTAATTTTAATAATATTTAACTTAGCGTTTCTAATTGCCTTTGTTTTTGCTGGCACGGTTTCTCCAGAATCACCAATCCCAAGCCCAACATAACCATCTTTATTTCCAACAACAGCGAGACAAGAAAATTTAATTTTTGAGCCCTCTCCTGTTTTTTTCTGGGTTTGTTTAAATGCCCTTCTCTTTCCACCACCAAATTTACCTTTTGATTGTCCAATTAGTATCAAGTCAGTTTCAAGATTTGGCAAAAGAGTATCAACGATTTCAGGTTCTCTTATTCTCAAACCTTTGTCTAAGATTTCATCTATATTTTTTATTTTTCCTTCTTTTACCATCTTTCCGAGTTTCGTTTTTGGAACCCAGTCTTCTAATTCACTCATCCGTGTTCACCTGCTACTCTTTTTTTAATTTCTTGAAAATGTTCTACGAATTTATCTGGTTCAATCTTATTTTCCAATATTTTTGAAAATATTTTTTCATAATCCTCTGGTTTTTCTGCTTTTAAAATTTTAGCATAATTCTCAATATGATAACCTTGCACAACTCTTTCTTGTGGGAATATCTCTTCGCTATGAGGTATATTTAAACCAGCATCAATTGCACCTTTAAGTGCTGCATAGATTCTTGAACCTTTTGTCAAATTATAAAGTCCTGTATCCAAAATTGCTTCTTTTATTCCTTTTTTAATTGCTTTTAAGCCACAAACATAACCAGCAAGATAAGCTGCTGGAATGTTTCCTGTATGTCCCTTGTATCCATATTTTTTAAGTTGATTTGATGAAAATGAAATAAGCGTTTTATCCCCATTTGGAGCATATTCTATTATTTGACATATTGTGGAATTGTTTGATTTCCTAACTACAAACCTTAATTTTCCAGATTTCAATAATCTTAGTCTCTTCTGATAGTTAGTTAAACCCTTTCTTCTTCTTTTGTATTTTACAATATATCTTGGTCCGTTTGTCATATTATTCCCCTTTTAATTTTTCAATATATGATTTCAAGTGTACTGAACTTCTGAAAAAATTACCTTTTGCTTTATTGTATAATTCTCTATATTTTTTGGAAGTTAATTTTCCACTTGATTTAACAGCTTTTAATATTCTCCTCAAAGGTCTTATACGATTAATCCATCTTCTCTTTTTGTTTGTTCTTGCTTTTTCTGCACCCTTTCTACTTCCATGTCCTTTTCTTCTGCCTTTCTTTCGTTGGGATTTCAATTCTCTTGAACGCCCTTTGCTTACTCCTCTTTTTGGTTTAACTTTTATAATGCCTTGCTCTATCAAAATTCTAATATCCTCTTTTGTGATTGCTTTTGAAATCTCTTCAACATTAGATGGGTCTATCCAAATTCTTGATTGTCCAACTTTCAAAATATCTGCTGCAATTCTTTTTTTTACATCTAGTTTCATTTCTTAACCTCTTCTACAGCAATTTTATTTTTTGAAATGTATTCTTTGGGTTTTCTTAAATTGGAAATCTTTATTCCTTTTTGAATTGCTTTTTCAATAATCTCCAATTTTTTCTTTTTACCAACATTTGCTATTTTGACTATTTGGGATTTAGCATCAACTTTTAACAATTCATTTATATTTTTAACTTCAACAATTTCAAGCCCACTTACATGTTTGCCGCGAATCTTTTTTGGAGAACCATAACCAATATCTGGTGCTGCACCTTTATGATAACTTAAAAGTTTCTTTACTCTTCCATGCATGCCCTTTGGTTTTCTCCATTTTGAACCATCAACCTTCTTCTTCATCTTAGCACCAACTCTAGGAAAATTTGGTTTCTTTTTTCTTATTTTTTTAATTTTTGACATTTTACTTACCTTTTTGAGTTATGTAAACACCATCTTGGAATATTCTTCTATCCTTCCTAACTATCCTAGATGCTCTCTCAATGTTTGCTGCTGTTTGAGATACTGCTTCTAAATCAATTCCTGTAACAGTGATGTCTTGTTTTTCAATTTTAACTTCAACACCAGGTAATTTTTTAGCAGTTCTTGATGCCCTTTCTCCAATGAAGTTTTCAATGATTACTTTATCTCCTTCAACTTTCACAGTTGTCGGAAAGTGAGTATAAACTATTTTTAATTTGTAGGTATATCCTTCTTGAACTCCTTTTATCATATTTTTAATGTGTGCCAAAAAGGTATTTATCAGTCTCTTTGCCTTTCTATTTTCAATATCAGATAAAAGTATAACCTTATTATCTTCAATTTTAATTTTTACTTTTGGATGTGACAATTTTTTCTTTACTTCGCCTAGTTTTCCAACTACTGAAATCACACCATTTTCATATTTTATTTGAATTCCTTCTGGAATCTCAAATATTGTTTCCATGATATCACTAATATACATAAGCTAAAAGCTGCCCTCCTAGCTTTTCTTTCTTGGCTTTTTCTTGTGTCATAACACCCTTTGTTGTTGAAACGATTAACATACCATATCCTTTAGCTGGCAAGTATCTCTTCTCAAATTTTTCAAAGTTCAAAAAGGAAGTTGAAAATCTTGGTTTAATTGCTCCGCAATTATTTATTGCACCAATCAAATTTATTTTAACAAGTCCTCCTTTTCCATCATCAATAACTTCAAACTCGCCAATGTATCCTTCTGCATGCATTAAGCTAAGGATGTTTCTTAACAAATTGGACACAGGTTTAACTATACATTGCGCCATTCCTTTCTTTTCAGCATTTTTTATTTGCGAAAGTGCATGAGCAATTATATCCATAAATCACACCTCGTGTCCATATTTTTTAAATCCAAATTCTGAAGCCAAATCTCTAAAACATTGCCTGCAAAGGTGCAAACCATATCTCCTTATATGAGCTCCAAATTTTCCACATCTTCTGCATCTTCTCTTTCCAATTCCATGGTTCCTTTCCTTTGGCTTGCTATGTTTAATAAATTTCTTTCTTTTTGCAGGTTTATCTTTGATTTGCTTCAGCAATTTTGTATAACTTTTAATTGTCAATATATCACCCTTAATAGTAAGTCTCCTTCTTCTTTTCTGAAATGGAAATACCAAATTCTTTTTTGAAAAATTCCATGGCTTCTTCTTTTGTTATTCTGTGCTTTTTGCCAATTCTTGAAGTTTTGTATGCTCTTCTTTTAATGCGAGTTCCAGCCTTTCTTTTCAAAGTAACACAAACATCTAATCCAATTATACCAAGCGAAGGGTCATATTTTACATCTGGAATATGAATATATTCTTTTATTCCAAATGATAAGTTTCCTTCTTCATCAAATTGTTTTGGATTGATGTGGTTGTCAACTGCACTGAAAAGTCTCTTAAGCAAAGCAATTGCTTTTTCCCCGCGCAAAGTTGTTTTAACTCCAATTGCCAATCCAGGCCTAAGCCCCCATGTTGGTATTCTCTTTTTCGCGTGAGTTGTAACTATTTTTGAATCTGAAATTCTACCTAAAAGGATTTTTGCTTTTTCTAATCTATCCCCTGATTCTCCAATTCCAACATTAAGCGTAACCTTTTCTATCAAAATCTGCTTCATTGGGTTTTCTTTTTTGTCATTCACTTTATTCACCACTTAAATTAATCTCGGGTTTTTCTTTACCAATAATGAAAATATATTTTTTGAGAGTTTCAAATGTCTCTCCATTTACATTTTCTAAAAGCACTCTATCTGGATTTGAACCTGGCATTGGTCTAAATTCTGTAATCTTAGCCATTTCGCCAATATGGGTTCCATCTACAATATAAACAAGCATGCCTTTTTCAAATGGAAGATGAAGTTTAATTTCTTGTTTTGGCAATGAAATTAAAATCGAATCTCCGGATTTGTACTTTTGATCATCGACCAAAATATTTCTCCCATCGTGGAGATTAAGCTGAATTTTTCCTTTTTTAATTAATTTTTTATCCATTATCTTACAAAGTTTTAGTCCTGCTTCTTTTTCATCTATTTCTATAAGTCTGACTTTTCCATGATTGTCAAAAACAACTCTAAAGTTTTGATTCAAATCAGGTATTGAAATAACATCCATCAATCCAACAGGGAATTTTGGGTCTTTTCTAACTTTTTTATCAACCAACACTTTTCTTGAATTCAAAAGTTTTTTTGATTCTTTAGCATTCTTTGTAAGTCTCAAAAGGTCTCTTAATATCAGCAACAAAGGTAAACTATCTCTTTTTGGATGTGGTCCTGGGCTTACTTTGATAACATAATGCGCTACCTTTTTCAAAATAGGATACTTCTTTGGTGCTGCTATTCTGTGAAGATGTTTACTCATTTCTTTTCACCTTTAACATTTCTTTCAAGCTTTGCTTTTCTTAATTTATCTTTTAAATCTAATCCTGTGATTATCAAATTTGATGGATGAATTGGAACTTTTGCTTTTGTTCCATCTGCTTTTTGAACTTGTATTCCCTCAATATATACTATCTGTTTTTTAAGATTAACTTCTTCAACTTTCCCAATTTTACCCTTATGTTTTCCACGTACAATCTTTACTTCATCTCCTTTTCGAAGTCCAAATGTTCTTATCTTATATTTAGTTCTTAATTCTTTAGACAAGTGCGCTCCCACTCCTTTTCTCAATAGCAAATTCTTCGCTCGCTTCCTTTGTTTTCTTGGCTGAATTGTTTTTTTCATTATACCACCAAATTAGAGATTCTTGTTACAAGTGGGAATCTTTCAATAACTTCTCTTGCTACAGGTCCTTTGATAACTGTACCTTTTGGTTCTCCTTTTTTCAAATCTTTCATAACAATTGCGGCATTATCTTCAAATTTTATTCTAACGCCATTTTTCCTTATATATTCTTTTTTTTGTCTTATTATAACGCAAGGAACTAATGTGTGTTTAACTTCTGGATTTCCAACTTTAACTGCACCGATTACAACATCACCAACACCACATTTTGGAAATCTTGACTTAACTCCCCTATACCCTTTTACTGCAACAATCTCTATTTCTTTTGCTCCAGAGTTATCCACTATCTTAACTCTGCTTCCAACTTGTAGTGCTCTTGTTACACGTGCTTTAAGTCCTTTCATTTTCACCAACTTTTCCAATTACAGCAAATTTCTTTGTTTTTGAAATTGGCCTGCATTCACCAATAATAACTTCGTCTCCTTGATGAATGTGTAAGCATGGAGGTTTGTGAGCATTAACTTTTGTAAATCTCTTTTCAAATCTTTCATATTTTGGAAAGAACACTCTTCTTTCCCATTTTATTATGGCTGTTTTAGAGGGTTTAATACTTTGAACAACTCCCCTAAATGCCCTACCTCGAATTCCCAGTTTACCATGAAATGGACAATTTGGGTCATCACAAGTTTCTTTTGGAGGTTTTATTCCAGGTATCCCTATATATTTCTCTTTTGCTTTTCCTTTCTTTTTTTCAACCATTTCAAACCCTCTTTTTTCGGAATGTTTTTTTTATTCTTTTTTCAGGTTTGCCAACCAAAAGCAAACCCTCAACTTCAACAACTTTTTTTGGAATGTGAATTTTGAATGTGCATCCTTTTTTTATGACTTTTTTTTCTCCTTTTTCTGTTTTTATTACCAACATGTTTTGGGTTTCATCCACAATTTTGCCTTTCAACCCAACCAATGATTTGTTTTTGCTTTTTGTTATTTCAACTTTCAATCCTATTAATTCGTGCCTAAGCACATTTTTTGGAGTTATCATGTTTTTGCCCTACCTCACTTCAATTTGGTCTTCTGCAAAGCCAAAGCGAATCAAAATCTCTTTTGCTTTTTGCCTGTGATCTCCTTGGAGCTCAATTGTGCTTCCTTTGCTTGTTCCACCACATGCAAGTTCTGACTTAAGCTTCTTTGCCAATTCTTTAACATCAATGTCTTTGGAATCAATTCCTTCAATCACTGTTGTCAATTTTCCATATCTTCGTTTTGATGTTCGAATTTTTATTTTCTGCGTCTCTTTTGCTATGGTTTCACAAACACACAGGTCTGAGGGCAAACCACACTTTGGACAAACTTCATTCATTTACTTTACTCCACCTCTTTCTCGTTTTATTGTCAAAATCCTGGCAATTGTTCTCTTTATTTCTTTTATTCTGCCAGGCTTGTCTGGAGCAGTGCCCTGTGCTATTTGGGCATTTGCTTTCATTAATTCTTTTTTCAAATCAAAAAGTTTTTTATCTAATTCTTCATCTTTCATTTTCCGAATTTCTTTGATGTGTAAGATTGCCATTGTTACTTACCTTCTTCCTTGGTTTCCTCTTTTTTAGTTGGCTCTTTTTGTTGAGCTTCTTCTTTTTTTGTTTCTTTTGGCTTAGCAGGCTCTTCTGTTTCTTCAACTTCCTCAACAACAACAATTTCTTTTGGATAAACTTGATCAGGCATTTTTACTCCAGGTGGAAGTATCTTAACTGTAATGCCAACAACACCTGGCTTAAGTTTTACAGTTTTGTAACCTTTTTTAACTTCGTTTACTGCTACATCGCCGCATTTTGGTAAATATCCGCCATAAAACTTCCAAAATCTTGCACGAGCACTTGGAACTTTCCCAGAGATTTTGATTTCTGCGCCAATTGCACCTGCCCTGATTATTTTTTCAAGTGCTTTGTGTCCAATTGCTTTGAATCTAGAAACTCCAAATTTCATTAATTGAGGTCCAATTCTTTCAGCCATGATTTGGGCATCAAGCTCTGGAATATCAACTTCTCTTACCTCAACAACAGGAGACTCAAGTTTGAATTTGTTTTTGAGGGTTTCTTGAATCTCTCTTATATTTAATCCGCCCCTACCTACAATTAATCCAGGTTTTGATGAATAAATGATTATACTAAAGCCAACAGGTGTCTTTTGAATTTCTATGTGTGAAAATCCAACTCTGTCTAAAAATTTCTCAAGATATTCTTTTACTGAATGTTCTCTTATCCTATCCTTGACAAATTTCCTTTCAACAACCATTTTACTTCTTCACCTTTTTTTCTTTCTTTGGCTTTTCTTTTTTCTTTTGTTTCTCTTCTTTCTTTTCAGCAACAATGATTTCAATATTTGCATATCTTCCTCTTTTTTCTTTTGAAATTGCTCTTTCAGTTCTTGCAATTTTAACATAAAGTTTTTCAGGGTCTAAGTTTAGATATGTTGCATTTGCAACTGCATTTTCTAAAACACCAAGTATATACTTTGAAACTTTAACAGGGTATCTTCCAGCGCCAAAACCCTTTCCAGGTTTATGTGGTGTATCTTTCTTGTATCTGTAATAACGAATTGGTCTTTTGAGAGCAATTGCATCTTTCAATATTCTTCTTGCCTTTTCAATTTCTTTTCCTTTAATTGCTCTGCAAACCTCAACAGATATTTTTGGTGAGATTGGTAAGTATTCTCCTCTTCCTTTAGCTTCACTTACTTTTGGTTTTTTAATCTCTACTTTTTTCTTTGGCTTTGGTTTCTCTTTTGGTTTCTCTCCTGCAATCTCTGCTTTTTCTTCTTCCTTTTTCTTTCTAGCTTTTTCTTCAAATTTCTCTTTTGTTTTTTCCTGTCTTGCTTCGAGTTTTGCTTTTCCCATAATTACCTAACCTTACTTAGTTGGAACAAATGTTGAACCACGTGTTGCACCAACTCCTGGTGAACTATGTTGTACTTTTCCTCTTGTTTGTGCAAATTCACCAAGGTAATGTCCAAGTTTATCTGGTGTGATATCAACATTTACAAATTCTTTCCCATTATAAACTCCAAATGTTAAACCTACCATAATTGGCAAAACAACCATGCTTCTGCAGTGTGTTTTTATTGGCTTAACTTCTTTTCCAGCATCTTTTTGAGCCCTTACTTTTTTTATCTTTTCAAGAAGCTTTTTCTGTTGTTCTGTAAATCCTCTCTTAATACTTCTTCTTTGTCTTGATGGGATTAATTTAATGAACTCATTAATTTCCATCTTTTTCAAGTCATCAAATGAATAACCCCTATATGTGAATCTTTCTGCCAACATAATCACCTTTTCTTCCTACCTGTTCTTTTTGCAGCAAGGCTTCCAACCTTTCTTCCTGGTGGTGCATTTCTTGGAGCAACTTTCTTCTTAGAGCTTTGTGTAGATCTCCTCTTTCCACCAAATGGGTGAGATACAGCATTCATTGCAACACCAGAAACTCTTGGCCAATATTTTCCACGTGCTTTTTTAACATGATAACTTTTTCCAGCTTTTACAAGTGGTTTTTCTTTTCTTCCAAATCCTGCAATAAGCCCAATTGTTGCCCTGCAATTTGGATTTATTTGCTTGAATACTTTGCTTGGAAGTTTGATTATGACTTTATCTCCTTCATGAGAAACAACTTTTGCAGCAGTTCCACCACTTCTAACTAATTTTCCACCATCTCCAGGTACTAATTCAATATTGTATATTTGTGTGCCTGCTGGTATGCTTTTCAAAGGCAAAACATTTCCTGATTTCACATCAGCCTTTAATCCTGCTTCTACAACATCTCCAACTTTTATTCCGGTTGGTGCTGGAATAATTGCTTGTTCACCAGTTCTGTATTCAACAATCATTATAGGAGCTGTTCTTGCAGTATCATTTACAATATCAATGACTTTTCCTTCAATTTTTCCATTCTTTTCAAGTTCATCAAAAATTCTATAGCGAGATTTGTATCTATACCTAAAACTTGGGGCTCTAAATACAGATGTCCCCTTTCCAGCTCTTTGTTGTCTCATTCGCTTTGGCATTTTTTTACACCTACATTAATCCTAATTGTGTCGCGATATCAATTGCTGGATAATCTTTTTCCAGCCTTATGTATGCTTTCTTTTTTCCTTTTTGTGTAATTAAAACTCTTATATCTGCAACCTTTACTTTAAATCTATCTTCAATTTCTTTCTTTATTTTTCCTCTTGTGGCATTTTTATCAACAATAAAGGAGATAACATTATCTGATTCAAGCATTCTTATTGCTTTTTCAGTTGAAATTGGATATTTTAGCACTTCCATGATTATCACATAAACAATTTCTTTTCATCAAGTGTTTTAATTGCTTGTTCACTCCATATAACTAATCTTCCAGGATGTGTTCCTGGTGCTAATACTTCTGCATTTAAATCTTTAACAATGTATACATCAGCACCAGCAATATTTTTTGCAGCTTTTAATAAATCACATCTTTTTGAAACAACAAAAAGGGGTCCAACTTTTTTCTTATATTTTCTTCCCCTCATCTTTCCTTTTCCAGCTCTGACTTTCTTTTCCTTTGTTCTTTCAATTTCTTTATCTAAACCAATTTTTTTCAAAAGAGATTCAACATCTTTTGCTTTTTTGATTTCTTCAATCTTGCTTTCAACTATAACAGGTAATTCTTTTAAATTATCAATTTTATGTCCTCTTGCTGCAACAATTTCTTTAATTGAAGTTGCTGCAATTGCACTTCTAATTGCTTTTTTCCTTTCTTTATCATTTATTTTCTCAGCAAAAACTTTCTCCACTTTTGGTGGGTGTGCTTTTCTTCCGCCAACAGTTTGCGGTGCATTTGCACCCATAGTTGTAAATCTACTTCCCTGTCTTACCATGATTTTTCTTGGAGTTCTTGACTGTCCATAACCATATGTTGTTCTATATTCTCGTCTTCTTTTTGAAAATTCAGCAGAATGTATATTTCCAGCATCTTTTTTGGTGCCATATGGTTGTATCTTGTGGGATTGAATTGCAAAAACAGCTCTTCTAATCAAATCAGGTCTTAACTCTTCTTTAAAATGAATTGGTAATTTAACATCCCGTTTCAATTCACCATTTATTGAAAACATTTTAGTCATTTCTCAACACCATCAATTTGAATAATATCTGGAGCTTGCTGAGGAACTGTTCGTTTTGGATTAATTGCAAGCCTCATTCTTATCAACCTTTTAGCAGGTCCTGGGATAGAACCTTTTACAATAATGAAATCTTCCTTAACAATTCCATAGTTAAGAAATCCACCTTTTGGTTTTATTCCATCATTGCCCACTTTTAGAATCCATTTGTTATAATCATAGCGATTGTGATAACCCATCTGTCCTGGCATTGGTATTGTCCACATAACTTTTCTTGGCACATCAGGTCCAATAGAAGCCACTCCTCTTCTCTTTCTATCTGTTTTTTTGGATTCGAGTTTAACACCAAATCTCTTTATTGTGCCTTGAAATCCTTTACCTTTTGTAACTGCAATAATGTCAACTTGTTCACCAGGTTTTAAAACATCAGAAGCAGAAAGTTCTTTTCCTAAGATAGATTTTGCATATTCAAATTTTTGAGAAACATCTTTTCCACCAATTGCAATTTCAAAAATTTCTGGTTTCTTTTTTCCAACTCTCCCTTTTGGAAGGGTATAAACAAGAACAGTTAAATCAACAACTTCATCAAGTTTAATTTTGGACAATTCTTCTTCTTGTTTTTTTGCCTTTTTTGGCATTGAAATCTTTCTTTTAAGTTCTTTATCAAGCTTATCAATCCAAACTTCTGTTAATACTTTCTTAAAACCCCGAGAATCTTTTTTGTAAAATCTTATTGCAGCAATTTTAATTTTTGGAGCATCAAGAATTGTGACAGGAACACAAACAACTTCACCTTTTGTGGGAGAATGAGCAGAATTATCAACAAATGTAACTTGTGACATGCCTGCTTTATAAGCAGCAAAACCAAGAAGTCTTGGTTCTTCAACCTTTGGCCAATTTTTAATTCTTGGATAAGCACGTTTAGCCCTAACTCTAGGAATAAATGCTTTACTTCCTCTTTTTGGTCTAACTGCCTTACCTATTTGATGGCCCATAAATTCACCTTTTAATGTGTTTTTTCACTTATTTAGGGTTTTTAAAGCTTATGCCAATTATTTTTTACACTATGGGTCCTATTTAACAGAAAACGGCTTTAGTTCTTTTACAACGGCTGACCAGTATAGAAAAAAGAAAAACTAAGGGTTTTTAAAGGTTATTATTCAAAATTTGGAAGGTATGAAATTGGAAGAATTTGTTCATTTTCTTTTTTAAGCACAATCTCTTCTCCTTTTGTTGTAACTGTATATGATTGAACTGTTATGGTATCATCTTGAGGGTGCATATGTTTATTGCAATAAGGGCAAGTATATACTGGAATTCCCTCAGCATCTAAGTGCCTGGCTTCTTCGATGTCTAATCCCGCATAACAACTTGGACAAGAATATCTCATCTCTCCTATTCTTATCAAAAGTTTAGAATGATTAAAATCAACCAATTTTCCTTTAACTACGCCTGTTGCTTCAAATATTTTAGCTGTTGGGTCAAGGTGTTCTCTAAGAATATCTTCAATTGGTTTTTGTTCAACTTCTTCTTTTGGAATTTTAATTTCCATAAATCTCACCTTTGTTAAGAAAGGATTTGTTTTTTATAAATGTTACTACTATTAAGTATTACTTAAACGAAATATTTTTAAGGACACATATACTAAATGTAATATATGGCTCCTTCAAAAACAAGTTATGTAGCTGCCTTAGAAGAAAAAGTAGAAAAACATGGTGCAGAACATTTGATAGATGCTATTTTCTCATTATATCATAAAACACTATACCCTGATAAAACACAAAAAATTCTCAAAGAATATGCTAATGCTGCAAAAGAAATTTTTGAAACAAATTCAACAGAAGATTTTGCAAAAATTGCATTAAATATATATTACTTATTAGAAGATTATAATTCTATGGAGGAAATAGTAAAAAAGATGAGAATAATTGGATTATCAAAACCAACTGTTTTGCATACTGATGACAATGCTGCTAAAATGCTTTCTGAAATAGTTGAAAAAACATATGAAACTATTGTTGTTAAAAAAATAGTAAGAAAAAAGGTTGCATCCTAGTCATCCTTTAACAACACCAATTGGTTTGAGTCTTGCTACAAGATTTCCAATTCCAGCTTCATGACTCACTTTTGCAACTTCATCAATATCTTTGTAAGCACCTGGTGCCTCTTCTGCAATTCCTCTTTTAGATGCTGCTTTAATTATTATACCTCTTTCTCCAAGTTCTTTTTTAATGGTTTCAGCCCAATACTTCCTCATTGCAGCATGTCTACTCATCATCCTTCCTGCACCATGCGCTGTAGAACCAAATGTTTTTTCCATAGAAGTTTGGCTTCCAACCAAAACATAACTTGCAGTTCCCATGCTTCCAGGAATTAAAACAGGTTGCCCAACATCTCTATAGTCAGATGGTATTTCTGGGCGTCCAGGACCAAATGCTCGTGTGGCTCCTTTTCTATGTAAGTAAACTTTTCTTAGTTTGCCTTCAATTTTGTGTTCTTCTATTTTTGCTAAATTGTGAGCAACATCATAAACAACTTGCATTCCAATTTTTTCCCAATCTTGTTTAAAAACTTCTTCAAATGCTTGCCTTGACCAATGTAAAATCATTTGCCTATTTGCCCAGGCAAAGTTTGCTGCTGCACTCATTGCTTTTAGATATCTATCTGCAAGCTCGCTTCCAGCAGGAGCATAAACCAACTCTCTATCTGGCAGAGATTTAATTATGTCTGGAAATGTTTTTTCCATTTCTCTTAAATAATCAGAACAAACTTGATGCCCAAAACCTCTGCTTCCAGTATGAATCATTAAAGTTACTTGCCCTTCTTCTTCAATGCCAAAAACTTTTGCAACCTTTTTGTCAAATATTTTTTCAACATATTGAACCTCTAAAAAATGATTTCCAGCACCTAAGCTCCCAAGCTGGGGCATTCCTCTTTTTTTTGCATTTTGGCTTGTATATTTTGGATCTGCAACTTTTAGTTCTCCTTCTTCTTCTAAGTGTTTTAAATCTTTTTCAGTTCCAAATCCTTTTTCTACTGCCCATCTTGCACCCAAACTTAAAACATTGTCAAATTCATCCTGTGTCTTAACTCTTGTCTTACCTTTGCTTCCTAATCCGCTTGGAACATTCTTAAAAAGAGCATTTAAAATTTGTTCAATTTTCTCCTCAGCTTCTTCTTTTCTTAAATCAGTTCTTATTAATCTAACCCCACAATTGATATCATATCCAATCCCACCAGGAGAGATGCCACCTTCTTCATAATCAAGTGCTGCAACACCACCAATTGGGAAGCCATAACCTTCATGCCCATCTGGCAAAGTTATAGCATATTTGTATATTCCTGGTAGTGTAGCTACTCCAGCGCATTGAAGTAGTGTTCTATCCTGCTTCATCTTTTCTAAAAGTTTTTGAGAAGCAAAAACTCTTCCAGGAACTTTCATATTTGGCAATACCCCTTTAGGAATCTCCCATTCAACATCATTTATTTTTTTTAATTTAATCTCTCTAATTTCTTTCATGATAATCACCCTTAGTATTATATATCAACCAAAACTTTTACAACATATTTATCTTTTTCCCTCTTAATCTCCATGTAATGATATGTTATTGCTTTAACATGCGTACCTTCTTCGTGTTTTTCTGGGTTAAATTTTTCACCCCATGCTTTTGCAAAAAGATACCATTTTCCATTTTTTTCTTCAATTTTTTCAACTTTTACTTTATGAAATATTAAGCTTTCTGCATCTTGGAATATTAAAAATTCTGAAAGAAAATCAAAAAGCAATGCTTTTTTATCTTCAGCTTTAACTTTAATTTCTTTTTCAATTTGTGGCTCAACATTATCAGAAGTCACAATTAAAAAACCAAGTCCAATTGCTGTGTTCTCAAATGCTTGTTCTAATGTTTCTCCATAACCGACAATATATGTGTCTGCTGTATGTTCTAAGAATTCAAATTGCTTCATTACAACCAACCTTTTTTCTTAAAGTAAGAATAAAATATAACTACACAAAAAATCATTGTCCCCAATACAATATAAAATGCGTATGGATGTGACCAGTCAATCAATACATTATGAAAATTCATACCATAAATCCCAGCAATTAAAGTTGGCAGCCATATAAAAGATGCAAGGATAGTTAATGTTTTCATTATTTCATTCATTTTATTGCTCACACTTGAAAGATATATATCAATACTGCTAGATAATACATCTCTCAATGTTTCTTCAGAATCTAAAAGATGGATTATATCATCATAAACATCTCTCAAGAATATTATCGTATCCTTTTTAACATATTTAACATCCCCTCTTATGAGATAAGTCATTACTTCTCTTTCATGTAAAAGAATGCGATGAAATGAAAGCAACTTTCTTTTTTCATTTAACATTTTTTTTAGAAGGGTTGGTTTGGGTTCTTTTAAAGCTAATTCTTCATAATCGTCAATCTTATCCTCCGCATTTTCTAAAACCACATAGTAATCATCAAATACCTTAGCAAGAATTTTGTAAAGAACAAAATCAACAGTTTTTTGTGTTTTCTCAAAATATTTATATACATTTGATAAATCAATTTCTCCTTTTCTTATTGTAACAACAAAATCTTTTCCCAAGATTATGTTAACTTGAGAATGTTCGAATGTTTTTTTATGGTATACTTTGAAAATTATGAATACGAAATCATCGTAAAAATCTAGTTTTGGTTTTGAATCTTCAATGCAATCTTCATAAATAAGCGAAGCATATTTTGGGAAGATAATCTCTAAAATATTACTTAGTTCTTCTTTAGTTGAATTAACAACATCAATCCAACAATGGTCTTTTGATTTAATAAGGTTCAGTGCTCTTTTTTCAGAAATGGGCCCCTCATATGTTGTTTTTTTCTTCCTAAAATAAACAGCATTTATCATAATTGTTTTAAATGCAGCATTTACTTAAAAACTTAATGAAATCAAAAGATTACTATAATGAAATTTCAAAGGGATATAATGAACTTTATGGAGAAGAGCAATTAAAAAAGTGGAATATTGTTAAAAAAATTACTTCATTTTCGAAAGATGATATTGTGCTTGATTTGGGTTGTGGCACAGGAATAATTCTTCAAGAACTTTCAAAAATGGTAAAACAAATCATTGGTATTGATAATGCAATACGAATGTTAACTAAAGCCCCAAAATTAGATAATGTCTCGTATTTCTTAACTAATGCAGAAAATATCCCCTTCCCAGATAAATATTTTGACAAAACTATTTCACTAACTATGTTACAGGATGTAAAAAATTGGGACGATGTGTTTAAGGAAATAAAAAGAGTGACAAAGGGGGAAATTGTCATAACATTGTTAAAAAGAAATAAAGATTTAGAGACAATTAAAAAAAGACTAAAAAAATACTTCACAATTAAAAAATACATCGAAGAAGAAAAAGATTTTATTTTTTTACTTGAGTAATCATTTTTGCTTATACCAGATTGTCAAATTATCATGCGTAATATCCACTGTTTGTATTGCTTTCATACTTGCTAAGCTTCTAAGTAGATTTAAATCCATATATTTCTTAATAGTTTGTTTTGAATACTTTGTCTTTTCATTTAGTATTACTAATGGCAATTCTGGATCTGATAAAAGCATTTCGTATACAACAACTTCAAGAGCAGAATATTTAATTTCATCCATTGAATTAAAATTATAGGTTTCATAATGAAGATGCAACTCTTTTCTTATTTTTTCCTGCGTTATTCTCTCACCTGAACGAATTGTTTCAACAGCATATTCAAAAATCTTTATTCGCGCTTCAAGAGTAGAATCAAATGCTGGTTTTGCAAACTCTCTAATCTCCAATCCTGCCTCCTTTCTAAACTCATTCCAACTACTAAAATAGGATTGGAACCCAATTCCAAAAAGTGCATTAAAAAGTTTTGGGTCGACATTTGGTCTTTTTCTTAATTCTGCACATAGGTATTGCCTTATTATCTGCTTTTCTTTTGGATTTGGAAAAAGAGGCCATTCTCTCCTTCTTTTTTTACCAGCATATTTTCTTGCTAGTTTAATAAAATCATTCTCATCTTTTATCGAAGAAATATCTCCACCATTATAGTGAATAGTAATTAAATCTTTTAAGATTATTTTATTATCAAGCTTTCTAAGAATATCTCTTACAGAATTTACATCCTCCATGAGTTCAATAAGGGTTGGATGTTTCATCATAATCCATAGTCTTTTTTTTAATTAAATAATAAAAAACCGCCGGGGCTGGGACTTTCCTTCGGCAAAACACGGCTCTTGCCGAATTTTGAATTTCTGGCACCCACGAAAGTTTTCTCTTTCGTGCACGTTTCTCTTTTTCAAAAGAGAAAGGTGCTCCCAGACATCCCGAAGGAAACTG
>JAJRVP010000021.1 GCA_024277205.1 archaeon | reverse complement strand
GCGATATCCTTTTTCTTTATGTTTAAATTCCACCATGCAAGAATCCATGCAATAATTCGAAAGAAAAGCAATTCCAAAAACCAAATTTTTTCTTTGATGCCTTTTGAAAATTTAAATCCATCAAAAACATATTTGCTTTCATTTGATAAACTTCTTACTGGATTAACCTTAAACATTTTTTTAAATTGGTAAAATCCTGCCATTGTTCTTATTTTTTGAGCAAAATAGTCTTTAAGATTCATTGGTGCTTTTTGGTAAACTATTGCATCAGGAACATAAACAACTTTGTAACCTTTTTGCTTGATTAAATAACCCAAAACAATATCAGTTGCCATTGCATTTTTTGGCATTTTTTTGATTATCCCTTCTCTAATAGCACAAAGCGGACCTGTTATGTAATAAAAATTATTTGTTTTTACTAAATCTTGTCTAAGCTTGTGCGCAACTTCAAAAAGAAAGTGCGCCCAAAAACCAAACATATTGTTTCTTTTATTCAATGGTTTTGGCCTTCCACCTGCAGCCCCAACTTTTTTATCGTTAAATGCATTGATAATCTTATTTATAGAATCTCTCTCTAGGATAGCATCAGCATCTGTAAAAATAATTATCTCCCCTTTTGCAGATTGGATTATTTTATTATATGCTGCTGGCTGCCCTTCTCTTTTTTTTTCTTTAATCAATCTTAATTTTTTATTTCGCTTCATTAATTTCTTAACAACATTTGCTGTTTCATCATCTGGGCAAGCAACGATGATTTCAAATTTTTCTTTTATTTTTTGATGTATTATGTTCTCTATTGCTTTTTTAATTGTATTTGTTTCTTTATATGCTGCAATGCCTATTGTTATCATATCATTATTTTATAGATAAACATTTAAAAATAATGTGTTTAGAGTATAAATATGGTAGATATACTCGTTGTAAATCAACCTCCCTTAACCAAAAGTATTGCAGTCCCTCGTGAAATAGATTGTGCTAATCCTCAAAAAGATTATTTCATGCAACCTATGGGTTTAGCATATATTGCAGGTATGGCTCGTAGGTATGTTTCTACAAAAATTATAGATGCGAATGTATTAAAAAAAGACTATGGTTGGATTGGAGAACAAATCAAAAAAGAAAAACCAAAATTAGTGATTGGTGGTTTTACACCCCCAACACTAAAACTGGACTTAAAGTTAGGACAAGTAACTAAATCTACTTCGAATGCACTCTTTGGGATTTGGGGTCCTGTTCCAACCATGATTCATAAAAGATTATTCAAGGAGTTTCCAACACTGGATTTTATAATATCTAATGAGCCAGAATTTACAATAGAAGAAATTGCAAAAAACATGCGTGACAATAAACATCCCTTCGAAGGAGTAAAGGGTGTGGTGTACAGAGATAAAAATAAAATAATAAATAATGGGTTGAGGCTTATTGAAAAAAAATTAGATGACTTGGCTTTCCCAGCTTATGACCAACTACCTATGGAGAAGTATTATGTTCCTTTCAATAGGAGATTGCCTATGGCATTTATTAGAACAAGTAGGGGTTGCCCGTTTAGTTGTATATTCTGTATGGTTGGGGGACAATTAGATGCGAGATCTGGCTATGGACACAGATGGAGAGCATACTCCCCAGAAAGAGCACTAAAGGAGATAGAATGGCTAGTCAAAGATTTGGGTGTAAAGGAGATAGTTTTTTTTGACCCTGAGTTTACAATAGACAAAGAAAGAGTTATTGAAATATGCAAGGGTATGATTAAAAAGAAATTGGATGTTATATGGTCTTGTCAAGCAAGAGTTGATCAAGTAAGAGAGGATATGTTAAAATGGATGAAAAAAGCTGGTTGTTATGGGATAAGCTTCGGATTAGAAACATCAGATCCTTGTGTAATGAGTGTTATCAAAAAGAAAGTAAGTAAAGAGATTGCAGAACATGCAATAAAAATAACAACTCAAACAGGAATAAAATGTGGAATAAATTTTATGATAGGCCTACCTAAACAAACAGAAGAATCATTCCTTAAAGATATGGAATTCGCAAAATACCTCGCTAGGAAATATGGTGCAAGACCACAGTGTACAATTGCAACACCTTATCCAGGAACTTTATTCAGAAAGATGGCTGAAGAGAATAATTGGATAAAGGGTGATATAGATGAGCTTGAACAAACATCTCCTGTGATAGAATATCCCTATTTAAGCAGGGAGAAAATAGAAGGGCTTCATAAGAAGTTCTATAAAGAAATTGTACTAGATCCTATAAGATTAATCAAGCGTGTACTGAGCATAAGGTATATTCATGAATTCAAAAACCTTTGGCTCTACATAAAACATTTTACTGCTAATTTATTGGGTAAGATGAGGTATGTAAGATGAAAATTTCTGTTGTAGTATCTACTAAAAATAGATCAAATCTGTTAAGAGAATTAATCAAATCTATAAAAAAATCTACATTTAAAAATTATGAAATTATTATTGTCGATGCCTCTTCCAAAAAAAGAGATATAAAAGGTGTAAGATATATACACGCACCTGAAGTTAATCTTTCGAAAGCTAGAAATATAGGAATCCGAACTGCGAAAGGAGATATTATTGCATTTACAGATGATGATTGTGAAGTTGACAAAAATTGGTTAACTGAAATCGCTAAATCGATTAATGACCAAATTGTGTGTTGTACAGGAAGGACAATCACACACACTAAATTCATAAATGAATTATTTGAAAAAAATTTTGGTTTTGATAAGGGAAAGCACACTAGGATTTTCAATAAAAACATTTTGTTTAATCCGTGGTCGATTGGTTCAGGAAATAACATGGCATTTAGAAGAGATGTCTTCACAAAGATAGGATACTTCGATGAAAACTTTGGAATGGGAACTGAATACCCAACAGAAGACATTGATATGTTTTATCGCATCTTAAAGAAAAATTATAGAATCATTTATAATCCAAAAGCAATCATTTACCATAAAGACAAAATTAAGGATGTAAACAAAACAGCATACCAATATGGGTTGGGTTCTTCTGCATTACTAAAAAAGCATCATGACTTAACAAGTTACATATTGCGCATAGTTATACTTTTCAAAATTTTGCTCGAGAGTATATTCAACCCTATCAAAAGAGAGTTCCTGAAAGGTTTTTTAGGTTGGTGAAATTATGAAAAATGTTGTATTCATAACAATTGACGCGCTAAGATACGATATGTTAAAGGAAATTTTGCCCTGCCTAAAAAATATAAAAAAATTGTGTGAAGAATCCTCTTTTTTTGAAAATTGTTTTACAAACGGGGCTTGGACAGGTACGTCTTTTTTGAGCATATTCACCGGAAAACTACCATCTCATTTTCAATCTCTCAAGGTAACCAAAATTCATAGCTTTACAGAAATCCTGCGTAGGAATGGTATCAAAACAGCTGGGTTTCACACAAACGCGTGGCTTTCCCGTTTCTTTGGGTATGATAAATTATTTGATGTATTCTATGATGGCTTAAACCCAACAAAAAGTGGTTTCTACAAATTTAAGCGTTTTATGAAAAATATATTAAAAAACAAACCGAAGTTGAGCAGATTATTTGAATTTTTATTTGCTGTGTGGAAATCACTAAAAAATCGCGACCAAAATAATTCGATTATATTAACTCAAAAAAGCATAGATTTTATCAAAAATAACAACAATTTCTTTCTATGGATCCACTACCTTGATGTACATGAACCCACGATAGATATAAACGAGAGGATAATGTTTAAAAGACTTAAACAATTTTTACTAAATTACAAAGCAATGTACCACAAAGAAAAGTTAACTAAACAAGATTTAGATTATCTAAAATCACTATACAAAACATCACTTATTAACATTGACCATGAAATTGGAAAAATAATAGATGCACTAAAACAAACAAAAAAATATGATGAAACTGCAATAATAATAACATCAGATCATGGGCAAGAATTTATGGAACATGGTGATTTTGGACACAATGGAAGTGTATACGAAGAAATCATTCATATACCTCTTATTATAAAAACTGGAAAGAGGGAAAATAAAAAAGAACTGCTTGATTTAAAAGAATTATTCCACACCATCCCACACTTATTGGGATTAAAAACTAAAAAGAATATGCTAACTATGAAAGGGAAAGGTTGGATAATCTCTGAAGGGTATATCAATCAGATCCATACGCCAGAAAATCCTATCATAAAAAAAGAGAATTTAAAGATAGCGATAAGAACAAATAAAATGAAATATATCAAGAATAGAGACAAGGAAGAATTATACAATCTAGAAAAAGATCCTATGGAAAAGGAGAACATAATCTCTAAAAAGGCTAGTTTGGGATTCAAAAAAATTTTGGAGGGTGTATATGGTAAAACTTAATTTGGGTTGTGGAGATAAAATAATGAAAGATTATATAAACTTGGATTGGAAAGACTACACAGGAAAAACAGATATCATCCACGATCTAAATGAATATCCATACCCATTCCAAAACAACACAGTTGATGAAATAAAACTCTGGCATGTGTTAGAACATTTAAACGATCCTGAAAGATGTCTAAGGGAATTGTATAGAATACTGAAAAAAAGTGGGAAAATCCACATAAAAGTCCCATTCTTTGCCAGTGTTGGGGGATTAACACCTCTTGAGCATAAGAATTTCTTTTCTATATCTCTAACATTTAATCCTTTTTTGATAAACCCGTTGATCTCAACAATACATAAGCGAGATGAATACTACAAATATAAATTCAAACTAATTTCATATAGATACAACATGTTCAAAAGAAAGAGTTTTGTTAAGAATGTATTTGGGAGATTATATTCAATGTTGATAAACGCTATCCCAACAAAATTCTATGAGTCAAGATTGGCATTTATTCTGCCTATAGAAGAGATAGAATTATGGTTAGAGAAAGTTTAGAAAATATCATTAAAACGTACAAAAAGAAAACACCACATCTTACACTCAACACACTTTCTTTGGAAACCACGCCCTTTTATCCCGCTACTTGTTTTGATATCTTTCAAAAATGGTATCATAAAATATTTTAAGGAGGGTTTTTCTTTTTGGATTAGGTGATACCATTGGTGAAAATTGAAATTTCGGATAAATTATACAAAACATTTTTGAAAAAAGCAAAAGAAAGTGGGTTTAAAACAGCAGAAGAATATCTCGAATTTATTTTAAAAGAACTTTTAGTTGATGAAGAAAACATTTCAAGCGAAGATGAAGCCCAAGTAAAAGAAAGACTAAAGGACTTGGGATATCTCTAATGTCTTACCATAGAAAAAACAAAATTAATAATTTTCTTAATTCTCATTACAAAGAAGTTTATTAGTATTGCATACATTACTAAATAAGCAATGGATACAAAAATTGCTGAAAAAATAGAAAGGGATAATAATTGTTTAATAATCAATAATGGTAAAACTAAAATTGTGGCAACAAGAATTGACTTAACCATCTCTTTAGAGTGTGGTGTTATTCTTTGTTTAATCCATAATGTTATAGACATTAATATATTCCATACAATTATGGATGTGCTTGTTGCTATTGCTGCGCCAATAATGCCCCATACTGGTATAAATGCAAAATTTAAAATGATATTCAATACCAGCGAAAGTACTGCAGTGATTAAAAGTATTTTCTTCTCTTCTTGAGCAATTAAGTTTGTCCAATTTGGACCGAATATAGAATTGATAAATGTGGCGAGCATAAGAATCCTAAATGGCAAAACTGAAGGGAGGTATTGTTTGCCAAAAACCAATATAATGAATTGTGGTGCAAAAACAAATAACAATGCTGTGAACGGTGCCGTTAACAAAGAAATTATGAAACAAATTTTGTTATAAACTCTTCTTAACTCATCCATCTTTTTACTATTGGTCAATCTTGTTGACATTGGCAAGTATAAAAAATTAAATGCAAGTAATATAGTATTAAATGCAAATGCTGTTGATACTGCAACTGTATAAAATCCTATGTTGGTTACGCTTGAAAGCCAGCTCAACATCCATACATCTGTCCATCTTCTAAATTTGAAAAGAATTTCCACCAAGAATAATACTATTGTAAATGGTAATGCTTTTTTTAGTAAGCCAAGATTTGGTTTAGTGAATTTCATCTTTAACAAGAAGGGTGTTAAAATCAAACTAACTACAACGTATGCAACAAGATAAAGAGTAACTGCATAAAAGGCAGACTTAACTCCAAAGAACAAAATAAAAAATAAAAACAAGGATGGTATGGCAGCATTTAAAACAGAGAACAATTTAGCATTTTCTTTTCCACGTAAAATTGAAAAAAGAATTGTTGTTGTTCCATAAATGATTATAAATATGCCAACAAATGGAAGTATTGGGGTAATTGTAGTATCCCCAAATATAGTTGATATTTGTTCGGGTAAAAAGACAACAAGAACCCCGATTAACACCAAACTAACTATTGAAAAATACAAAAGAGTTGAAACAAATTCTCTTCTTTTTGTTTCATTTCTTTCTTTAGAAAAAAAATATGTTATAGAGGTTCCCACACCTGCTATGGCAAATGATGTAGATAGATATAAGATAGTTAGTGCAAGTGTATAAAGTCCTAGTTCTGCTGGACCAAGATATCTTGCAAGAAAAATTTTAGAAATATAGTTTAATAAAGATGCCAACATCAGTGAAACAAAAACAAAAATTGTGCCTTTTACTATCTTTTTTAATTCAGACATAGATTAAGAGATAAATAAAAAATTAATAAATGTTGTGAAAACAATCGAAAGATTTATAATTATATATAATTATTGTATTTCTATGGCCAAAACTAAATACACATCTGTATCAATACCTATTCCCTTAGCAAACAAAGTAAAAAAAATAATTAAAAATAGTGGATTCAAATCTCTTTCAGATTATGTTACATATATTTTGCGGGAGATTGTTGCTGGCAAAAAAGAATTTGAGAGAGGTGAATTAAAACAACTCAAAGAGCGCTTAAAAGCTCTTGGATATCTGTAGGTGATAAGATGGATAAATTAGATGCCTTAGAAAGCGAAAGTATCTATATAATAAGAGAAGCGTATAGAAAATTCCATAAACTTGGTATGCTTTGGAGTATTGGTAAGGATTCTACTACATTACTTTGGTTGGTTAAAAAAGCATTTTTTGGAAAAGTTCCATTCCCTGTAATATATATTGATACAGGATTACATTTTAAAGAAATGTATGAATTTCGGGATATGTGTGTTAAAAAGTGGGGTTTGAATTTGATAATCTCAAAAAATTATGAAGAAGCTGAAGGGTTGGGAATTGGACCAAGTGATAAATTAAAATGTTGTGCAATCAGAAAAACAGACGCATTAAAAAAAACGATTGCAGACTACAAGTTTGATGCTCTGCTTTTGGGGATAAGAAGAGATGAACATGGTGTTAGAGCAAAAGAAAGATTTTTTTCCCCAAGAAACAAAGACTTTTATTGGGATTATAAAAATCAACCACCTGAACTTTGGGATCAATATAAAACTCAAAAAGAGAGCGAACAACACATAAGAGTACACCCCCTCTTACAATGGACAGAAGTAGATATATGGGAATACATCAAAAGAGAAAAACTTCCTGTTAATCCTTTATACTTTGCTAAAAATGGAAAAAGATATAGAAGTTTGGGTTGTAAACCTTGTACGTCTCCTGTTGATTCAAATGCTTCAAACATTGATGAAATAATTGAAGAGATAAAAAAGAGTAAAATAACTGAAAGAAGCGGGCGTGCTCAAGATAAAGAAGAAGCACATGCAATGCAAAAACTAAGAGCACTTGGGTATATGTAAACTCTTTTAGAATTTATCAAAGAAGTGCATAAAATACAAGATGGGATAAATTCAATTGGGGGCGATTGTAATGGAAGAAAGATTAAAAATTGTGATTGTTGGACATGTAGATCATGGAAAATCAACTTTGATAGGTAGGTTGCTTTATGATACGGATTCTTTGCCAGAATCAAAACTTAAAGAAATAAAAGAATTTTGCGAAGCTCTTGGAAAAGATGTGGAGTTTGGTTATGTTCTGGATCATCTTGAAGAAGAAAGAAAACAAGGGGTAACGATAGATACTACTCAAACTTTTTTCAAAACTAAGAAAAGAGAGTATGTAATAATTGATGCTCCTGGACATGTTGAATTTTTAAAAAATATGATAACTGGGGCTTCGCATGCTGAAGCAGCAATTTTAATTGTTGATGCTGAAGAAGGTGTAAAAGAACAAACAAAACGACATGCATACATTTTAGGAATGCTTGGATTAAAACAAGTAATAGTTGTAATAAACAAAATGGATTTAGTTGATTATAAAAAAGAAAGATTTGAAGAGGTAAAAAAAGAAATCATAGAATTTCTAAAATCACTCAATATCGAACCAAAGTACATAATCCCAATATCTGCAAAAGAAGGAGATTTCATAGCTAAAAAAACAGAAAAATTAAATTGGTTTGATGGGCCGACTGTTTTAGAAGCATTGGATGGTTTTTCTAAATCTGATGAATTGGATAAAAAACCTTTACGTTTTCCTGTTCAAGATGTTTACAATTTTGACAAAAGGATAATTGCTGGAAGAATTGCAAGTGGAATAATAACAGAGGGTGATGAAATAATTGTATTCCCAAGCAAAGAGGTAACTAAAGTAAAATCTATTGAAGAATACAATAAAATTTTGAAAGAAGCTTCTGCTGGTAAAAGTATTGGAATTATAACAGAAGATAAAGTATTTGTAGATAGAGGAGATGTAATTACTAAAAAAGGTGAACCTGCGCCAATTGTAACAGATACGATTAAAGGACATGTATTCTGGATGGACCCAACTCCTTTTAAAGAGGGAGAAAGAGTTCTTTTTAAGTGTGCCACTCAAGAAGTTATGTGTGATATTGAAGTTAAAAGAGTGATTGATTCATCGAACTTAGAAGTTCTAAGTGAAGACGCCACCACAATTGAAAACCGGCAGGTGGCTGATGTTATAATAAAAACTGAAAAACCAATTGTTGTTGAAAATTTCAATGACATCCCATCGCTTGGAAGATTTGTTTTGCAAAGAGAAGACACTTGTGCGGGTGGCATAATTACTGGATTTGGTGAATAAGATGATTGTTGTAATCGCAATTGATGCTCTTGAATACAATCTTGTGGAAAAGTTTAATTATAAAAATTTAAAACAAGAAAAATATGGCAAAACAGATATTTCTGAATTTTCGCAACCAAGAACAATGGTGCTATGGAGTTCTTTTATGACTGGTGAAAATAAAGAAAATGAAATCTTGGCTCTTGGGGATAAAAAGATGTGGAATTACCAGATTGATATTAAAGATACCTTCTTTTCAAAATTCAAAAATCCAAAAGTTATCGACTTGCCTGGATTCTCATATGATTTAGATGAACACAAAAAAGAACGAGAACTTCTAAAGGCTTTTTTTGAAGCAAAAACTCAAGAAGAAAAAGAAAAGATAAAGAAAGAGTATAACCAGCGCTCTCTTGAACATCATAAAAAAATAAAAAATGAATTTGAAAAAGCTATCAAGGGAGAACATGATTTTGTTTTGGGATATTTTAGTGCTATTGATGTTATTGGGCATCTTAACTTCGGCAATAAAATACTCATGAAAATGCTTTACAAAGACATGGATGAACTTGCAAAAAAAGTAAGGACATTGGGATATCCTGTTTTAATTCTCTCAGATCATGGAATGAAAGCAATTGGAAATTTTGGAGACCATTCTGAATATGGATTTTGGTCTGTAAATTTTGAAACAAATTTAAAAAATCCTAAAATAACAGATTTCAAAAATCTCATTCTTGATGTTATGAAAGAAAAAGATAAAGAATTTAAGTAATTCTTTTTTAATTTGTTCTATGAAAATATTAGTAACTGGTGGGGCAGGATTTATAGGTAGTCATTTAACTGAAAAACTTTCAAAAAAGCATGATGTTATTGTTTTTGACAACTTTTCAGGCGGGAAAAAAGAATTTTTAGAAGGTATAAAATGTGAAATTGTTAAAGGCGACATTCTTGATTTAGAAAAGCTAAAAGAAGTCACAAAAGATGTTGAGATTATTTATCATTTAGCTGCAGACCCTGATGTGAGAAAAAGTTATTATGAGCCCATACAAAACTTTGAAATTGATGCAAGAGGAACATTAAATGTTCTTGAAGCTGCAAGGATAAATAATGTTAAAAAATTTATATTCTCCTCAAGCTCGGTTGTTTATGGAAATGCAGAAATGCCCACATCAGAAAATGCACCAATTAGACCAATAAGTAATTATGGGGCTGCAAAAGCATCAAGTGAAAATTATATGATGAGTTACTCAAACTTATACGGAATCAAATGTTTGGCGTTAAGATATGCAAATATTATTGGGCCAAAATTGACTCATGGCATAATATTTGACTTCTATAATAAACTAAAGAATAATAAAAATGAACTTGAAATACTTGGAGATGGAACTCAAAAAAAATCTTATTTACATGTGAAAGATTGTGTTAGTGCCACAATATTCGCTGCAGAAAAAATAAATAAAAAATTCGATGTATTCAATGTGGGAAGCGAAGAGCAAATTTCTGTAAAAGAAATTGCGGATTTGATTGTAAAAGAGATGGGGCTTCAAGATATTAACTATAAATTCACAGGTGGTAATACTGGTTGGCCAGGAGACATACCTAAAATGCTACTTTCAATAGAAAAACTTAAATCAATTGGTTGGAAACCGACATACAACATTAGAGAGTCAATAATTGATACACTTAATTACTTAAGGGGAGTGCAATGAAAGCAATTGTTTTAGCAGGTGGATTTGGAACAAGACTGCGTCCTCTTACTTTTGTTAGGCCAAAGCACATGTTACCTATAGTTGATAAACCCATGCTTAGGCATATTATTGATTACTTAATTGAAAATGAATTTGATGAAATCTGGATTTCCATTGGAAATCATGAATTATTTGAGTCAATTGAAAAATATTTTTCAGAAAATAAAGTAAATGCAAAAATTAATTTTATTAAGGAGCCGAAAAAACTTGGTGGTGTTGGTGCAATAAAATATGCGATCTATACATCTGGAATTAATGAAACATTTGCACTTGTGCTTGGAGATAATATCTCAAATATAAATTTAAAAAATATGTTCGACTTTCATAAAAAAAATCCTTCAATTGCTACACTTGCATTAGTAAAAACAGAAACACCATGGAGATATGGTGTTGCAAAATTGGATGGGAACAAAATTGTTGACTTTGTTGAAAAGCCACCAATTGGAAAAGAACCGAGCAATTTAATTGCTACTGGGATATACATCATGGAACCTGAAATTATTGGGTATATCCCTGAAAAATTTTTGGATTCAACAGGTATGCTCTTTCCATTGATATTAAAAAATGGTGGGCAATTAAATGGATATGTAAGCAATGCTTTTTGGGTTGATGTTGGGCGTCCATCTTCTTATCTCGAAGCAACAGCATACATATTAAGAAAGTATGGAAAAGAGAATTGGATAGATGGAGATGTAAAAATTGGGAAGGGAACAAAGTTGGTTGGGCCTGTTGTAATATACAAAAATACAGAAATTGGTGAAAACTGCACTATAAAAAACTCAGTAATATTTGAAGATAATAAAATAGGTAATAATTGCCGTATTGTAAACTCTATTCTTGATGTGGGATGTAAAATAGGTGATGGTATAAAAGTTTCTACAACACTTGGAAGAGGTTCTATACTGAACAATGGCGAGCCTTAAAGATTATCTCGAGGGTAAATTAAATGAAAATGAATTAAAGCTTGTTAGACGAAGCTTTGATATCATTGGTGATATCGCACAAATAGATATTCCTGATGAATTAAAAAATAAAGAAAAATTAATTGCTAAAGCAATTATGGAATTACATAAAAATATTAAAGTTGTTGTTAAAAAAGTAGGTCCAACCTCTGGAGAAGAAAGAGTGAGGCCCGTTAAAGTTATTGCCGGAGAAAAAAGAACAGAAACAATACACATTGAAAATGGGGTAAGATTAAAGGTAGATTTAAACAAAGTTTACTTCTCGCCAAGATTGGGAACAGAACACCTGCGGGTTGTTGAACAAATTAAAAATAACGAAATTGTTTTTGATTTGTTTGCTGGAGTTGGACCTTATGCAATACCCGCTGCAAAAAGAGCGAAAAAAGTTATTGCAATCGATACCAATCCTTATGCAATTAAATATCTGAAGGAAAATGCAGAATTAAACAAAGTTGAAGATAAAATTAAAGCTTATGTTGGCGATTGCAGAAAAATTGTTAAAAAATACAAATGGAAACAAAAAGCGGATAGAGTTATAATGAATTTACCTATGCATGCTAGTGAATTTTTAGATGTTGCTTTTTATGTTGCTAAACCAAATGCAATTGTGCATTGTTATTTCTTTTTGCCTGAAGAAGAACTTTACAAAGGAGCAATTAAAAAAATTAAAAATGCTGAAAAAGAATTTGGTAGAAAAACAAGGATACTGCGTAAGAGAAAATGCGGACAGCTTGCACCAAGAATTTGGAGAACTGTTGTTGACTTTAAGATTTATTGATACATTTCAAGAGCCTCTTTTTCAACAAAATGCAATTCCCCAGGAATTACTAAAATATGTTGTGGTTTTCCAAAATCAAAATTAATTAAATCTTTTATTTTTCCAAATTTAATTATTTGGTCATCTGAACCCATTCTTGCAAAACCGATTGCAAACGAATCTTCTGTTATGGTGTCATCATTTTTTTCTTTTGCAACTTCTAAAATCCTTTTTAATCCTTGATTAATATTCATAAAAATATCTTCTTCCTTGTGAATGTCTAAAAAAGCCAAAGTATGTAAACCTCTTTTTTTATTTTCAACAATTGTATCATAAAATGATATTGGATTAAAATCTTTAGTTGGAAATGGAATTGAACAACTTTTTCCAAATTTGTAAATAAAAAGTCCAGATTCGCACACAGCAGTATATATTGAAGATGAGTGGATAATCCTTGTTTTGATTCCTTGTTTTTTTGCTTGTAATATCAAATCAATGTGTGTTGTTGCAGTTAATGGGTCACCACCGACAAGAAAAGCAATATCGTTTTTTGATGCTTCATCAATCAGAAGAGTTGACTGCTACACATCCTCTCTTTGCAACAAAAATACCTCTTTACCAATAAGGGTTTCTATTTTTGACTTATCCACGCCCAATTTAGAAGTATATTCTTCCATGAAGATTTTTTTGCATTTTTTAGCTACTTCTAACCCTTTTATAGAGATATCATTTTCATCATATAATCCTAATCCAATCAAGTAAAGTGCCATAACAAGAATTATAAACAACATCCTTTTATTCTTTTTTATGTTGTTTGCTTTGATTGCTATCATTGTTTCTGTAATAATCCTTTTCATAGCAAGTATTGAAGATTTAAAAACAAGGGAGGTTCCAGATTATTTAAGTTATTTTTTAATTGGTAGTGCAATTTTTATTCGGATATTATGGTTCTTATTTGAAAGAGATATCTCGATATTGTATTGGATGCCTGTAGCACTTGGTGCATTGGGTGGTTTTTCATACCTTATGTACATAGCTGGACAATGGGGTGGGGGAGATGTTAAAATACTGATTGGGATTTCATTATTGCTAAGTTCTTTTCCAAGCGAAGTTCTGCCTTTCTTTTTAAATTTTTTATTTAATTCATTAATCGTAGGTGCATTTTATGGAGTCGCCAGCATTCTTTATGTGTGTTTAAAGAATATAAAAAAGATAAAGTTTAATACTTACGAAAAAGCACTATTGCCTACAACTCTCTTAATTAGCATATTAATGTTTTATTTTGCACCTTTAGCGATTGCATTTTTAGGCATTTTTTTAATGATTTCGCTTGTTTCACTTGTATATTTCAAAAAAGTTGAGAAAAAAATAATGGAGTCTTTTGTTTCTGTTGATAAACTTACAGAAGGGGATTGGTTGGTAAAAGATGTAAAGTTAAACGGAAAAGTTTTTGTTAAAAAAAGAAATATTGGGCTAACAATACAAGATATCAACAAATTAAAACGTGTTAAAAACAAAATCAAAAAAGTGAAAATAAAAACAGGTATTCCTTTTGTACCCGTATTTTTAATCTCTGTAATTGTAACTTTCTTATTTGGAAATCTTCTTTTTAGTATACTCTTATTAAGTTAATTACCAATATCCTCCCTGCCGTGGCTCAAGAGTGTATATCTTTTTTTCTTGCTTTTCTTGAGGTGCTTGTGTTGGTTGTTGTGGTTGTGGTGTAGAGGTTTGCTGTTGTGGCTGTGCCCCTTTATAAATCAGGGAGGAAATCTTTTGCTGTTGTGTTTTAAATTCTTCTTCTGAGAATTTTTTTGGCTCCCAAACAAATTTTACTTTGTCATTTTTATATCTTGGAATTATGTGCATCAACATATGTGGGCTTCTTTGTCCTGCTGTTTCACCCATTGCATAAAGAAAATTAACACCTTCTGCTCCGAATTCTAAAAGGGATAATGACAATGCCCTTGCTATTGTAAAAAATTTGAACATATCCTGCTCTGACATTTCCATTAAAGAGCTCATGTGGGCTTTTGGTAAGAGTACCAAATGTCCTGGATTCGCAGGATTTATGTCTAAAATTGCAACAAAAGAATTGTCTTCATATACTTTGTAACTTGGGATTTTTCCTGCAATAATGTTACAAAATAAACATTGTTCCATAAAATATATGATTGGGTTATGCAATAAATATCTTTGGATGGAAATCAAATTTATCAAAGGGGAACGAGCATTAATATTGAACAATTTCTTAGTTATAGCTGACTTGCATCTCGGCTATGAAAAAATAATCCAAGAAAGTGGATATACAATTCCTAGTTTGAGAAAAGAGTTTGTAAAAAGGATAAATTCTATTGCAAATAAAACGGGAATCAAAAAATTGATAATTCTTGGGGATATAAAACATAATATCCCTATCGCCTCTTTAAATGAAAAATATGAGGTTCCAAATTTTTTTAGAGATTTGGCTTCTTTTTTTGAGGAAATAATTGTAATAAAAGGAAATCATGATGGTAAAATTGAAAAGATGGTTCACGAAAAAAATGTAAGAATTGTAAAGGAATATATACATGATAATATCGCATTTATCCATGGACATAGTTATCCTAGCAATAAAGCCATGCATTGTGAGCTAATTGTGATGGGGCATGTACATCCCACATTTAAAATAAGAGATAAATCTGGTATTTTGCATAACTATCCATGTTGGATTATTGGTACTATTAAAAAAACTAAATTAAAAAAGTATAAGGAAATAAATTGCAGAAAAATAATTGTTGTTCCTTCCTTTAATAAATTAACATCTGGTTACGAAGATTTGACTGGCCCTCTTGCTAAAGCAATAAAAAAAGAAGAAATATTTTTATTAGATTTAACAAAAGTAAAATAACTAGTGTTTGACAAAAAAACCTTTGTCAGAAATGTGTTTTACAAGGGCGCCTTGTTGCTCTACTCCTTCTTTTGATGAAAAAAGTGCTTTTCCAAAACCAAGAGCTTCCCAATTTTTGTTAACAACAACTACTAAATCATCTTGGTGGATATCCTGGGTAAATCTCAATATGTGCTTTTTCATGATATTCCTTTTATAGAGAAATTTTTCTTCACCAAATTTATTTACGACTACTGCTTTTCTCTTAAATTTAGCATATTTGTCTGCTGTGCCCAAACTAAATTTTACATTGTCTCCATCTACTTCTGCAAAAAAGAATCCAAGCGCATATGGGTGCTTCTCCATTTTTTTATATATGTGATACATTTCTTTTGAGATTAAGTATATTTTTTCAGTTTCTGCTTTTGCAACAATGATGATTTTATCCTCAAAAATCCTAGTTACTCCTGGTAATAACCTGTTTAACCAACCATACCTTGTTTTTTCAACTTCTATAAAACGCATATCAATATAAATGGTAAAATACATCATAAACATTGTGGTAAAGAAAAATGTGTGGTTAAATCTTATAGCCTTGATATTCCTACTATCTGGCTTTATTGTACTCTTAATGAAAAATATAACTCTTTCTAGTCTACTTGTAACAATAGGGATAATAATTTATGTATACCTAAAAACAGTTTCAAAGTCTTAGTTTAGCTACAAAAAATCCCTGCGTATCATACTGATAAGGTAGGATTCTTCCACATTTTTTTAAGTAATTTGGATGTTTTTCTCCAAAAAAGATTGGCATACCTTGTGTAAAATATCTACTATTCTTAAGAGTCAATAATTTAAATCCTAATTTCTCAACAGCATATTCTACAATGATTTCATTTTCCTCTGGTGCTGTTGAACAAGTAGAATAAACAAGAATGCCGCCTGGCTTCAAAACTTCTTTTGCAGCGCGAATAAGTTCTTTTTGTTTTTTTGAATATTTATCATACAACTTTTGAGAAAGTTCTTTTTTCAATCTTTTATTTTTGCCTATTGTTCCATCTGCTGTGCAAGGAGCATCAAGTAGGATTTTATCAAATTTCAAATTTAATTCTTTTATTTTTGTGGCATCTGTTCTAATCGATATAACATTTTCAACACCCATTCTTTCAAGGTTATACAAAAGTGTTTTTATTCTTTCTTTGTTCACTTCTGCAGCAACAATAACTCCATGATTGCGCATCAATTGAGAAATGTGTGTTGTTTTTCCCCCAGGAGATGCTGCCATATCCAAAACTATCTCATCAGAATGTGGATTGAGTTCTATTGCTGGAAGGGTGCTAGTTGCATCTTGTATAAAAAAATAACCCATCAAATATTCAGTAGTTGCTGATAATGAAGTTGGTTCTTTTTCTACAAAGTAAACATAATCTGCCCATGGAACTTTTGAAAATCTAAATCCTTTTCTTTTCAATCTGTTAAGGCAATCATTTGTTTTTATTTTTAGATTATTCATCCTTACCGCTTTTTTTGGCTGTTTTGAATATGATTCCATTACCTTTTCAAAATTTTTGCCAAAAAGTTTTCTAAATCGGTTAACCAAGAAATTAGAATATCCATCATACATTTTTCAATTCCTCGCTCAAAATATTCATAACCATTTTTCTAATATTTGTCTCTTTTCTTTTTATGTCACAAACAAGATTCACATTATCTACATATACTTTTTTCCATTTTTTAATAAAAGCATCAAAATGTTTTTTATTTATCCAAACAGGGGGGCCATAATGTTTCTTATACTTGGATAATCTAATTGTTTCCATCTCAAAGAAAACACTTATCTCTTTGTCTCCAACAATATATCCGTGCTCATACACTTCAATGCCATTTCTTTCAAGTTCTACGCAAACTTTTTCTAATTTTCTTTTTAACTTTGCTAAGAAGATATCTTCCTTTGGATATTTTTTCTTAATTTTTTTTATGACAAGAATTGTTCCTCTTGATTTGCTTCTCGTTCTAATGTCTCTTTCTGTTAATTTCTTTTCTTTGAAAAATGAGATAGATGGCTTTCTTGCAAAAAGCCTTAGAGCCAAAATAAGATGTGAGAATGTTTTGTATTCTAGTGCCGCACTTGCATTCCTTGTTTTCAATACAGGATCAATCAAGATTATAGGAGACTTTAGTTTTTGTCTTCCCAAAAAATAAACTATCTCCCTTTCATTTTTATAATGTTTTTCAATGTCAATAAAAATTGGTGGCTTCATATCCTCAGCAGAATTAACCATGTTCTCAAATGTTTTGTAATGTATCATCAAAAGTTCAACAACATAACCTGACAACCCAGATATGTGCGTTTCAGCCCCATATATACCTTGGGCTTTTGTAAATGCCTTGAAAATTCTTATCTGGTTTGCTAATTCAGGATTTTGGAAAATTTTATTTCTAACATACTCTACATGAAACAAGGAGGCATCCATACTATTTTTTGCATCACTTGGTCTTGCAATATCAAGCACTGGCACAAATTCTAGTTCATGTCCTTTGTAATTGACTTTGCAATAATCTCTTGTACCATGAAGTAGTGTGTACTTTTTAAAAACAGATTTTATTACATCCTCCAAAATTTTCCCTATGTCTTTATCCTTATATGAAATATCAAATTTGATAAAAAAATCAACATCTCCTTGTCCTTTTATCCAAGTTCCTTTTGCAATGCTACCACCGACAAAAACTTCGGCATTAATCCCTCTTCTTTTTAATTCATTATTTATCTTTTGTTTAGAAAGGTTTATAATGGCATCTATCTTTTTTTTCTCCATCTTGGTTGGAGTTACATTTTTTAGTACTTTTTGCATAACGTCTTTTATGCTAACCATGCAAAATATAATGCTCCTGAATTTTAAAAATTGAGTGGTAGAATGGTTTTTAACAAACTTAATCCAAAAATAAAAGAATGGCTTACCAAACAGGGTTACATAGAGAGCAGTCTTCCTCAAAAACTTGCAATTCCAGAAATAATTGAAGGGAATGATGTTCTTGTAATTGCGCCCACAGGACATGGAAAAACCTTAGCAGCAATATTACCTTTGTTCGATATGTTGCTAAAAAATAAGAATAGGCAAGGGATACAATTGTTGTATATAACTCCATTAAAAAGTTTGAACAGGGACATACTTGATAGGATTGTCAAACTTGCAACATATATCGGGCTTGAGGTGGATTTAAGGCATGGAGATACACCACAAAAAGTGAGGGCTCAACAATTAGCAGATCCTGCTGATATCTTGATTTCAACACCAGAAACTCTTCAAGCAATCTTGATTGGAAAAAAATTCCGCGAACATTTAAAGAGCATTAAATATGTGATTATTGATGAAATACATGAACTATGTGAAAACAAACGTGGAACACAATTGACTCTTGCTCTTGAAAGATTAGAAAGATTGATTGGTAAAAAATTTCAGAGGATTGGCTTATCTGCCACAATTGGAGATCCTGAAAAAATTTCAATGTTTCTAACTAGGCGAAATTGTAGGATAATTGATGCTAGAAGTGAAAAAGGATATGAGATAAATGTTGATTATCCCAAACCCACCATTGATGATTTTGAACTATCTAGAAAATTAAGGACTACGCCAAATGTTGCATACTGTTTAAGAAAAATCAAAGAATTGGTAAATTCGAGTGACTCTACAATTATTTTTGTTAATACAAGAGAAACAGCGGAATCTCTGGGTGCTAAATTTAAATTATGGAATCCTGAGTTTCCTATTGCTGTGCACCATTCCTCCCTTTCAAAAGATGTTAGGATTGATGTTGAAACTAAATTCAAAAATCGTGAACTAAAAGCAATCATATCTACTTCTTCTTTAGAACTTGGAATTGATATTGGAAGTGTTAACTTAGTTATACAATATGGCTCTCCAAGGCAGGCTACTAAGCTTATTCAAAGAGTTGGAAGGAGCGGACATGGTGTTGGAAGGATTTCTAGGGGAGAAATTATCTGTAGTTCTATTGATGATTATCTTGAGGCTTTTGCCATAATCAAAAAAATAAAAGAAAAATGGCTTGAAGAGCCCCGAATTCCAGAAAAACCTTTTGATGTTTTGGTTCATCAAATTGTAGGGATATGCATAGATTTCCAAAATGAGAACAAAAATCCCACTAAAGATGAAATTTATAAAATTGTTGTGGGTGCATATCCATACAGAAACTTAACTTTTGAAGAATTAAACTCAGTTATTGATTTAATGAAAGACACTTATTTGATATGGGAAAATGAAAATGGATTCTATAGGACTAGGAAAGGATTAGTGTATTATTTTGAGAATTTATCAACAATTCCTCATGAAAAAAATTACAAAGTTATTGCAGCAGATTTAAACAAAAGGATTGGTGTGCTCCATCAGGGTTTTGTAGCGCAATATATCAAGAAAAATGCAGAATTTATAATGCGAGGAGAGCCATGGAAAGTTGTTGAAAAAGAAGATGATAAAATAAGGGTAATCTCAAGTAATAACAAAGAGGGTGCAATACCAAGCTGGGAAGGTGAGTTAATCCCAGTGCCAATGGAAATCGCAAAGCTTTCTGGGGATTTAAGAGAAGAGATTGAATTTGGAGATTTAAAAAAACAAAAGGAAAAATTTGTTGTTCCGACAAGCGAAAAAATGTATTTAGAATCTTTTGAAAATTATGTTATTCTCCATTCTTGTTTTGGGAGTAAAGTAAATCAAACTCTTTCTAAAGTGATTGGTGCTATGATATCCTCAAAAATTGGTTCTTCTATTGGGGTAAGAAGCGACGCATATAGAATTTTATTTAAGATGCCAGAATTATTTGGACAAGAAACTGTCATTGAATGTATTAATGAGATAGAGCCAGAATGGATAGAATCTATCTTGATGAAATCCATTAAAAATTCATCAATATTTGCATATAGATTTTATCAAATCGCACGAAGATTTGGTATCATTGACAAAGATGCAGAATTTTCACAAGCAATGATTTCGAAACTTATTGATGTTTATCAAAATACTCTTATTTATCAAGAAACAATTAAAGAATTATTTAGGGAGAAACTTGATGTAAAAAATGCAAAAAAAATTTTGAGTAAAATAAAAAGTGGAAAAATAGATTTGATAACCTCTTCTGGTTATGAAGTTTCTCCACTCGGAGCAGAAGGGCTGGATTATAGTAGTGTATCCTTAATAAAACCAAAGGAGAAAATAAAAGAGATTTATGATTTAGTTAAACAACGACTTTTAAAAAGAAGATTTTGGTTTGCTTGTTTAAATTGCGGGCATGAGATTGGTAGTTACACGGTTCAAAGTTTGCCTGAAAATTTAAAATGTCCTAATTGCGAAGCAAAATTAATTGGTTTTATTCCTGCGCGGGATTTAGAGTTAGCTAAAAAAGTTTTAAAGAAGTATTTTAATAAATCAAATTTAACTCAAGAAGAGATGGTTTTGTTTAAAAAGTTCAGCGAAACTGCTGAAATATTCATAAACTACGGCAAAAAAGCTGTTTTTGTTTTAGCAGGTTATGGGATTGGACCCACAATTGGAAAAAGAATTTTGGGGAGATTCCATCGAACTGAAGAAGATTTAATAAAAGACATTGTAAATGCTGAAAGAAGTTTTATTGAAACTAGGATGTTCTGGTAGCACTTTCTCTTTAAAAAAGAGAACCTGCACTAAGAGAAAAAGTTTTATCAAAGAATGATTAAATAAATTGCTCGCCCAATTCTTTTAATTCATTCTGGTGTTTTTCAAAGTATTTTCTAACTTTTGAAAAAATGGTGATAAGTTCATTTGTAAGGGCTGCTTTTAAATCGAGTGGGTGCAATTCTTTTTCTTTGAAAACCTTTTCTAAGTCTTCGTAGAATTCAAAATTCAAATCCCCTCCAAATTTTTTGGGTCTTTTTACTTCTGCTTTTCCTTTTATTGGAAAAACTACATATTTGTAAAGTTGCAAAATTGGGTTGTCCTTCACCTCACCTGCTGGACAATATGCTTTTTTTATTTTCTCTCGAATTGCCTCTTCTGAATCGTGAACTTTGATACATGTTTCTGGGATTGAAGCACTCATTTTAACACCAGGGCCTTTTAAGCTTACAATGAGAGGAGTCATAACCTTAATTCTTGATTTATAACCTATTTTAGGTAGATATTCTCTTGCATAAACAAATATGTGTCTTTGGTCAATTCCACCAAGTTGTATGTCTACTCCGAGATATTCCTCATCTAATGACTGCATAATTGGATAAATTAATTCAGAAACTTTTGGATTTTTCATTCTTGTAACTTCTGATGCTGCTCTTGTAGCTCTCTTAACAGTTGTAACTGAAGCAAGTTTTAATGTATCGGCTTGATACTCCCTATTCAGTTCGAAGTCAGAACCAAAAACAAATTCTTGTTTTTCTTTCCATGGAATTGCTAATTCGATACATTTTTTTACGTATTCTCTTCTTTTTTTGATGGATTCCCATGGTGTTTTTAAATCATCAAGTGCTGCGTGGATATCTGCAATCATAATTTTTGTTTTAATTCCTGCCTTGCTAAAATCAAAAATTTTCCCAAGTGTTGCTAAGTAACCCATGTGAACTGGGCCTGTGGGTGCAATCCCCCAATATGCTGTTGGGTTTTTCTTTGATTTAAACAATTCCTTTAGTTCATCTTCTGTTAAAATCTCAATTGTGTTTTGTTTTACAAGATTAAATCTGTCAATTACATTCATAACAATCACAAAACTTTATTTGTTTTTATTATTTTCCAAATCTCCTTTTTCTTCTTTTGAATTCTTTTAAATCATTTTCAAACATTTTTGGTGTGTATTCTGGCCATGTTTGTTTTCTAAAAATTAACTCTGCATATGAGATATCCCAAAGCAAAAATCCCGAAAACCTTTTTTCATCTCCAGTTCTTATCATTAAATCAACAGGTGGTAATTCTTTTGTGTAAAGATATTTTTTAATAATCTTCTCATCTACTTTCTTAACTTTTTCTTTAATCATCTTGTTAAATGCTTTCAAAATCTCTTCTTGCCCATCATAACAAATTGCAAAAGTAAGAAATTTGTTTTTGTGGTATTTTGTTTTTTCTTCAATTTTGCTCATAAGATTCTGCAATGATTTTGGGCATTTTTCTTTTTTACCAATAAAATAAATACGAATTTTGTTTTGGTAAATGTCTTTGCGTTTTAAAAGCTGTTTAAATCCCATCTCCAAAAGTTTGAATATGAGTTTTTTTTCAATTGAACTTCTATTTTTAAGATTGTAAAGTGAAAAGGTATAGAGTGTGAGATATTTGGGCTCCTCCATTTTCACCCAATGTTTCAAAAGTCTTTCGAGGGATTTTTTCCCTTCAATATGTCCTTTAATCTTTGGGAACAATCCTTTCTTTTCAGCATATTTTCTATTACCATCCATTATAATCGCTACATGCATTTTATCACCTGAACAATTACTTTCCTTTCAGAACGAGGACCATCAAATTCACAAAACATGATGCTTTGCCATTTCCCGAGTTGGAGTTTTCCATTTTTTATTGGAATTGTTTTACTTGGACCAATTATTGCTGATTTTAAATGTGCTGCACCATTGTTATCTATTCTATCATGTTCCCATTTTCCTTCTGGAATTAATTTGTTAAGTAAATTAATGAAATCCTTTTGAACACTCTCATCCCAATTCTCATTAATTATTATACCCGCTGTTGCATGTGGTGTATAAACAATGCACATACCATCTCCCACTTTATCTATTAAACTAGATACTTTTTCTGTAATGTCAACTAGCTCATACTTTTTTGTTGTTTTCAAAACAAATTCTTTCATTTTATTACTCCAAAAATTTTTGAGTTTTGAATGGTGTGTTCTTTTATTTCCTCAATCTTGATCTTTTCAATCAATTCTTTATCCATCTCTCTGCAAACAGAAAGAAAGTAATGTTTTATCTCTTTAGATAATTCGTCTTTGTTTAATCCATCTGGAAGAATAACTGCATAATATTTTGCCTTTCTTCTTACATTTTCAACAGGACCTGATATAATCCTAAATGGCTCCAATTGAATCCCGATTGCATATTTTAATTCAACCTCTTTAACATATTTTTTCCTTCCATAAATCATAAATGCGCCCCTTGCAATATATTCTCCACTTGGTGCTTTTTTGGACAATTGGTGAGGATGGATCCAATAAACACTTTCAATCCTTTTGTTTTGCCATGCTTTTGAATAACATAAAGTAAAAATTGCGGCTTCTCTTTTTTCTTCATCTGTGCTTTCTTTTCCTTTCTTCATTATGGCAAATGGAGAACCGTGAACATCTGCGTGAAATACAATATCATCTTGTTCAATATATTTTTTAATCAAAATTTCATTTTGAGTTGCATTCCTCCCCCCAATTACGAGTTTACCTTCTGATGTGAAAAACCAATGGAACTTTTCATACCACTCTTTCTCTCTTTTCTCAATCTTTTTTGGCATATGTAATTCAAGTTTTTCTGTTTCTGCTTTTGCTTTTTTTAGATTATTTATCTTTTCTTCTACTTCTTTTATAATTCTAACAACACCATCTATCTTAGATTCCATCTTTTTAGCTTTTTCGTATAACTGATTTGCATTTTCAGTAACATCTATTCTAAAGTTTAATTTAATCCCAGAATCAAAATCAAGAACAATGACTCCCTCCTCGGGTATTATCTCCCTAATCATTTTTGCTTCGATATTTCCTTGTGCTTTTTTGGATTCGAGAACCGAGATTATTTCATCCCATCCTTTATTTTTTTCTCTTGCATAATGCAAAGCTTGAAAAATATCTTGTATCTCACCAAGATGTTGATAAATGTAATCTGCTTGTTTTTTGTATATCTGAGATTTCTCTTTTAATTCATCGAGATAATTTTTGTGTTGTTGAAGGATTGCTTCTTGTTTAATTATCTCTTTTTCAATTTTAGTTTCTGCTTGATTTGTTAACTTTTGAGTTTCATGTCCTATAAAAAAATAATCGAGTGCTTTGTTATAACTTTCAAACATCTTCTTTTTATGAACAGCATAAATCTCTAATAAAAAAGGTTGAACATCTATTTGGGTTTCATCAACAATTATAACATTGGCTCTTATCTCTCCCTCTTTTGCCTTTTCAATTAAAGAATAAAAATTGTTAAATAAAATCCTCAATTCTCCTTCTTCGAGTTCTTTTGGATTTTTGGATTTTTCAATATTGGAGAGAAAACATAATTCTTCTGCATAGATACCTCCTATCCCAAGTGAAGTTGCTAAACTTTTTACAATTTGGTCTTTTCCAGATTCCATAATCAACTTTTTAAACAATGTGAAATCTAAATCACCCAAATCAAATCTTCTTGGTGGAAGTTTATACTCCTCCTTTGGTCTAATAATTCTATCTTTCCAGGATTGAGACTTTAAAGGAACTAATATCCTCTTTTCTTTATCACAAATTATTAAATTTCCCTTACTAAATAATTCGCATATTAGAAAAAAGGTATCTTCTCCTTTTTTAAATTCGAACTCAACAATTCTTTCAAAGTTGGGTTGGGTTATGTCAATTAATCTCGCGTTATTGAGATATTTTCTTAAGAACATGCAAAAATGTGAAGGTATTTTTGGGTTTTCAATTTTGTATTCAGTTATGCATAAAAATCGTGGTATGTTTATTTTAAGAATTTTCTTTTTTCCTTTATATAAATGCAAAATCAGTTCATCTCTTTGGGGGTGATATACATTCTCAACCCTTGAACCTATAAGCTCCTTTAATTCCCTAACCAATGCAATAAGTTCAATGTAACTTAATCCTTCCTTCATAAAATAGTTTAAATATCCACAAGATTTAATATCTTTTGTATGGGTGGCAAAACAATCCTCGAATTTTATCCATTTGACATTGATTACATAGCTGATAAAACAGCAACAATACGTCTCTTTGGATATACAAAAGAAGGAAAAAGTGTTGTTGTGCTAGATGATTCTTTTATTCCTTATTTTTATGTAATCATCAACCCTAAAAAAAAGGAAAAAGCTGTGGAATTCATAAAAAATATTGAAGTCAAAACAGAAGAAAGAACAATTAAACCCCTTGGAATTCATGTGTTTGAAAAAAAATTAATTGGAAATCCTGTAACTGCTTTAAGGGTTGATGTGCAACTTCCAACAGATATATCTATACTTAAAGAGTACATAAAAGAAACACCAGGTTATCTTGATAGAGTTGAGATTGATGTCTCCTTCTATAAAAGGTATTTGATTGACAAAAAATTTCAAATGCTAACTAGATTGCGTTGTAATGGTGAAATCATTGAAGATAAAAAATACAAAGCGGATTATGTTGTTCTTGCGGATTCAATTGAAGAAGCAGAAGGAGAGGTTTATGAAAATCCAAGAATTCTCGCTTTTGATATAGAAACATATAATCCTATTGGGAATCCTCGTCCATCTAAAGACCCAGTCCTTATGATTTCAATTGCAACAAATTATGGATTTGAAAAAGTGATAACATGGAAACGTTTTGAGAATTCAAAAAAATATGTGGAATTTGTTGAATCAGAACTCGACCTTCTTAAACGATTTTCTGAGATTATCGAAAAGGAAAATCCTCAAATAATTGTTGGTTATAATAGTGACAATTTTGATTTTCCATATCTACATGAACGGGCTAAAAAGTATAAATTATCTTTTAACTGGGGCATTGATAGATCTAAATTAAGATTAAGTAGAAGGGGCATAAATAAAGTTGCGAAAATAAAGGGTGTCCCCCACATTGATATATACACCTTTATAAAAAACATTCTGAGTCCGACTCTTAAAACAGAAGTTTATGACTTGAATTCTGTTGCAAGTGAATTGCTTGGAGAAGAAAAATTAGATGGTGTTGACTGGACAAACATTGCAAAGTTTTGGGATGTTGGTGGAGAAAATTTATCAAAAGTAGTTGATTACTCTATGAAAGATTCTATCTTAACAATTAAACTAATGAATAAACTTTTCCCATTAATTTCCGAATTAACAAGGATTGTTGGACAGTCTATATTTGATGTTAGCAGGATGACATATGGACAATGTGTTGAGTGGTTCTTAGCTAAAAATGCTGCAAGTTTTAATGAGTTAATCCCCCCAAAACCTATTGGGAGCTATGTATCAACAAGAATTAACAAAACATATGAGGGTGCATATGTACATGAACCAAAACCTGGAATTTTTGAAAATATTGTTGTTTATGATTTCCGTTCTCTTTATCCGAGCATAATTGTTTCCCATAACATCTGTCCAACAACAATTTTTTGCGACTGTTGTAAAGATGGATATAAAACACCACCAATTGGTGGAAAATCATTTTCTTTTTGTAAAAAGCATAAAGGTTTTGTTCCTTCTCTTTTGGATGATTTGATAAATAGAAGAATGAGGATAAAGGAAATCCTAAAAAAAATCCATAAAGATGATGTGGACTACACTATTTTGTCTGCAAGAAGTTATGCAATCAAAACAATTGCAAATGCAATATATGGTTATTTTGGTTTTGCAAGAAGTCGTTGGTATTGTTTGGAATGTGCTGCAAGCATTACTGCATGGGGCAGATACTATATCAAAAATGTGATTGAACAAGCAAAAAAATATGGCTTCAATGTATTATATGCGGATACTGATTCTTTATTTATATCTCTAGACAATAAAAAATTGGAAGAAGCAGAAAAATTTATTGAAAACATAAATAAAAATTTGCCTGGAGTAATGGAATTAGAGTTTCAAGGATTTTATACACGTGGAATATTTGTCGCTGCTAAAAAAAGATATGCACTCGCAGATATGAATGGAAACCTAATCATAAAAGGTTTAGAATGGGTTAGAAGAGATTGGTCAAAAATAGCAAAAGATACACAAATGGCAGTTCTAAAAGCAATTCTAATTGACGGCTCAACTGAAAAAGCAGTCGATATCATAAAAGATACAATCAAACGACTTAAGGATGGGAATATTTCACTTGAAGAGGTTACAATATTTACGCAACTTACACGTAAGATAGAAAATTATGAATCTATTGGGCCTCATGTTTCTGCTGCAATTAAAGCTCGTGAAAAAGGATATACTTTTGAGCCTGGACAAATGATAAAGTATGTTGTTGTAAAAGGTGAAGGAAGTATCTCAGATAAATCATATATACTCGAAGAAGTAAAAGATAATAAATTAGAATATGACCCAGAATATTATATAAACAACCAAGTATTACCTGCTGTTGAGAGAATTTTTGAAGTGCTCGGAGTAACAAAGGATGAGTTAAGAGGTAAAATCCAAACAAAACTTGAGGGATTTTTTAGGTGATAAAATGGAAGAAGACGTAATTGAAAAGTACAAAAAAGCTGGTGAAATTGCTAAAAAAATTATTTCTTTGGCTAAAGAAATAATAAAAGATGGTGCAAAAACATTAGATGTTGCTGAAAAACTTGAAAATGAAATTATAAAACTTGGTGGAAAACCTGCATGGCCAATGAATCTTTCAATAAATTCAATTGCTGCTCATTGGACTCCAAAGATAAATGATGAAACCATTTTCAAAAAGGGTGACGTTGTAAAAGTTGATGTTGGGGTACATGTTGATGGGTGGATTGCTGACACTGCTAAAACATTTGAGATTGGAACAAATAATTGGAAAGATTTAATTAAAGCAAGTGAAGAAGCAGTAAATGCTGCAATTGATATTGCAAAACCTGGTGTAACAATTTCTGAAATTGGCTCTATTGTAGAAGAAACGATAAGGCGATATGGTTTTGTACCAATTGCAAACTTATCAGGACATGGTTTGGAAAATTATAAAACACATGTCCCTCCAACAATTCCTAATTTTAATAATAAAAGCAATCAAAAATTAGAAGAAGGGATGGCAATTGCTATTGAACCTTTTGCAACAAATGGTATTGGGAAAGTAATTGATGCAAAAGAATCTGAAATTTTCAAAATTGAAGTTCCAAAACCTGTTCGTTTGCAAAGTGCAAGAAAAATTTTAAACTATGTCTTAGAAGAACATCAAGAACTTCCATTTTGTAGAAGATGGCTTGCTAAAAAAATTGGTGGTTTTGGTATAGAAATGGGATTACGTGAACTCAACAGGATTGGTGCTTTACATAACTATTCTGTCCTAAAAGAGGAAAGTGATGGAATTGTTTCTCAAGCAGAGCACACAATATTACTCTTGGACACACCTATTGTTACAACTAAACTTTGAAAAAAATAGTACAGAAGCGATAGCTACAACTATCATTATTAAAAATAATATTGGAATAACAGATGAATGTTCTGATTTGTATACTACGTTAGCAGTTGGTTGTCCAACAAAAAGAACAATTACTAACAAGAATACTGCTGCAAATGAGCTAAAAAGCCTCATGAATATACAGGATTTACTATCTGAACAATTTATCATATAATACTATACACAGGATAAAAAGATAAGGGATATTGGACAATTTTAAAATGCAATTTTCCTTTAGTTTTTATTTCTTTTTTATGTTTTAATGAAAATATGGTATCAGAACAATTTTTTTATAACACAATCATCATATTGGGCATACTTTTAATAATTTTTTTTGTGCTAAGCCGTTTTTGCCCAAGAATGAAAAAATGGTTGAATAAAAAATAATCCTATTCTTTTGTTTTTTTATTTTTTTGTTTTTGATTTTTGTTAGAATTACTGTTCCAGCTTTCTTTTGTTTTGCAGTTTGGGTCTAAACACATTGTAAATGGGCGCTTTCCTTTTCTTATTATTTTAACAATAGGAGTTTTACAATGTTCGCAAATCCTATTTTGTTTTTCTATTTTTGCACCACCTGGCAAAGGATATATGTTTTTACATTTTGGGTAACTTGTACACCCAACAAACTTCTTTTTTGTTCTTGGAGAATAAAGTATCTTAAGCATACCACCAAGTTTTTTATGACATTTTAGACATTCACTCAAAATGCTTTGGTTTTCTTGAGTTTCTAAAATGGCACGTTCAAGTTTAATGCCTATGTTTTTTTCTTTTTTCTTGAATTCTTCTGAGATTTTTTTAATTACTTTTATTGCATCTTTTATCACTTTGTCTCGTTTTATTTTTCCTTGTTCAATTTTTTCCATTTCTTTTTCAAACTTTCTTGTAAGTTCTTCTGAAGTAAGTTCTGGGATATTTTTAGCCAAAGTTTCTCCAACTGCCATACCAAGCCTAGTTACTGTAATGCTTTTTCCAACAACATACCCCCTATCATATAAAGTCTGTAGTATGGATGCTCTTGTTGCTTTTGTTCCAAGATTTCTTTTTTCTAACTCTTTAACAATTGAACCTTGAGAATATCTATTGGGTGGCTGAGTTTCTTTTGAAATTAACTCTATTTTCTTGACTGAGAATTTATCACCTTCATTCAATTCTGGAAACTCTATTTCTTCTAATTTGGCATATTTCCCATATAATTCCATCCAATTTTTTTCTATTGTTTTTGAACCTGTGGCATTGAATTTTTCACCACCAATATCAAAAATTACTCTTGTTGATTCTCTAATTGCTGGCTCTCCAAAAACAGCTAAGAATCTTCTTACAATCAAATCATAAAGTTTTTTCTCTTGAGCATTTAATTTTGATAATTCAGGAATTTCTTTTGTTGGATAAATTGCTGGGTGTGCAGGGTCGCTCTTCTTTCCTTCTTTAGGGATCAACTTTTCTTTTGAAAGCAGAAGTTCTGCATTTTTTGAATATGTTTTTAGTTTGGCAATCCTTTTTAAAATATCTTTATATTTTATTTGTGGTGGTAATTTCTGAGATGAGGTTCTCGGATAAGAAATATAACCCGCTGTATAAAGAGATTGTGCGATGTCAGATGTTCTTTTTGGAGAAAATCCAAAAAATCGATAAGCTTCTGTTTGCAAAGAAGTTAAATCAAATGGATTTGGTGGCTCTTTTTTAACTTTTTTCTTTGTTACTTTTTCAACAACTGCTTTTTTTCCTTTTGCATTAGAATATGACTTATCTACTTCTGCTTTTTTCCAAAATTTAGATGTTTTGTGTAAACATTTTATTTCTGGTTTTGTTTTAATTGTAGCATACAATTCCCAAAATGGTTTTGGTTTAAATGATGCTATCTCTTTTTCTCTTTTGATTAAAAAATAAAGCATTGGAGTTTGAACTCTCCCTGCAGAAAGAAGATAGTGATTTAATTTTTTTCCGAAATGTTTGATTGAGAGAGTCAATGCTCTTGAAACATTTATACCCCAAAGAAAATCAAGATAATGTCTTGTTAAACCTGCCTCAATTCTTTCAAAATCAAGATGTTTACTAACTTTGTTATATGCTTCAACTAAATCGTCTTTTGTTAATGTTGAGAACATCATTCTTTTTGCATTATCCTTCTTAAAAATGAATCTTAAGATGTTATACCCTATCACGCTTCCTTCTTCATCCAAATCTGTAGCCACAATAAAATCATTTGCCTCTTTTGCAACTTCAAGGATTGTTTCATAATATTTCCTTGCAAATTCTGCTCGCTGATTTATTTCAAAGGTTGGGCGCCATTCCATATCATAAATAGGGTAATTCCATCCCTTTTTAGAAACATCTTTTAGCCCAAATAAATGTCCTACTGCAGGTACAGCAATATATTTTTTATTTTTAATCTTGAATTCAAAATAACTAACGTCTGTTTTGGATTTTTTAGTCTTATACTTCCCATTAGACAAAGCTGCTGCTATTTTTTTAGCTGCTGTTGGTTTTTCACATATTAATATAGTTGCCATTTAATCTATTAAATCAAATTTTTCTATATTAATATATTTTGGTCCTTTGGGAGATAATTTGCTTTGTATAAGAAACAAGGCATCTACTTTTAATTTCCCAAAAGATTTGTGTTCATATTTAGAGATTATCTCTTTTAGTAGATTTTTGTTTTTTTGGGAGCGCAATCTACACAATGTTATGTGTGGTGAAAATTCTCTGCTCTCTTTAGGAATGCCAATCTTTTCAAAATTGTTTTCTAATTCATCATAAAGTTGTTCTAATCTATTTTTTCCAGAACCTATTCCAAGCCAAAGCACGCGAATGTAACTTTTGCTTGGGAATGCACCCATTCCTTTTATTTCAATCTCAAATTTTTTAAAATTAGAAATAGCTTCTTTTACACAATTTTTAATTTCTTCGGCTTCCTTTTTTGTTTTTGAACCCAAAAACTTGAGGTTAATATGCAAATTTTCTTTCTCTACGAATTTTGCATCTACATCTGTTTTTTTAACCTCTTTTTGTAGTTCTGCAATTTGTTCTTCTAATGCATTTAATAATCTAATCGCTAAAAATAATCTTATGGTTCCCAAAAAAACACCCTTACTTTAATTTGAATATGCCAGGCTCAAGCTCAAAATTATCTCTTTTTTTAAATTTGAATTTATTTTTTATGCTTCTCAGTTTCTCTATTACCTTTGGTGGTTTTATTTCTGATAAATATAAACATAGGATTATACCTGCCAGGGAGATAGCCCCAACAATAACATATTTGTTTTCGATTATCTTTTGCTTTAATTTACTGAAATCAAGGTTTGTTGTGGTTTTGTTTGTGTTGTTGTAATACTCATTCGTTGCATTTTCATAAGTTTCGTTTTGTACTGGGCATGGACCGCAATCTTCTTGACAATTTGAACATGTTTCTCCTACTGTTTGATTACATATCCCATTACCACATGTCTCTTCATAAGGTGGTGCTTCAACAGTTGAAACTGCAAATTTTGATAAGCTTGTTACTTCAGACTCATAAACATAATAATCACCAGACATGCCCTCATATGAAGTAAATACCATTTGCCATTCATTATTTTTATAATGATAAAGTTTCACTTCATTTGGGTCGTAGTGGTTGTTCGTAAACCACGAAGATGGAATTTTAAATTGTATTTTTAACAATTTTATTTTATCGGTAAAGGTTGAAGATATATCAAAATATTGGTATACAAAGTTTGGTGCTGTTGGTAGTCCGGCAGGAGTTGTGGAACCATATGATTCCACACTCATCTGAGCATCAACTACTCCTTCTGATAATATAAATATTAATTCATCAACTACTATAGCAGAACTTGTAATGTCAAATATTGTCTCTTTATTTGGCTCAATCAATGTCCAAAAGTGAATTTGTTTTAGGACTTGTGTCGTATTTCCTCCACCACCTCCGCCTTCAGCACCTTCGTTTGATGATGTGTCTCCTTCTTCCCAAGCAGTTAGAAAGCTTGTACTTGTACTACATGATTTTACATTACAATTATTTTGATAATCACAAGAAGTTATTTTATAATAGTATGTAGTTCCTGATGAAAGTCCTGTTAATTCTACTGCGTGTTCTTTGGAATATAGAGTATTTCTTTCATAATCGTTTAGGTTTGTACAGCTTAAACCATAGTCCACTCTTTCATTAGCAGGTTCAGTTGTACTCCATGTAATAACTGCAGAATCTAGTGTTTTGTTTGTTTCACCATAATTATAAATGGTTGGTCCTGTTGTATCATCAATAGTGAAATAGATTATTGTTGAATTGTTGTAACCATGTTTGTCCTCGCACCAAAAAGTTAGATTATAATTTCCATTATGCAGAGGGCCTATTGTCCATGTATAATTTGTACTTCCTGATATAACTGTTTTTGAACCGCTGCTTGTATCAACTCCTTTTAAAGAATAATTGCAATATGTGGTATCTAAAGGTGTTGTAATATCTGCTTTTAATGTATAAATCACATCCCCATCTGTGTATGTGCTATTTGTTGGAGATACAATATCTATTGTTGGTGGAATTGTGTTTTGTCCTGCAGCAACACTTGACATGTGTGGAACATAAACAATTGTAGTAGTGGGAGTATCTTTATAACAAGGTGTGCCATTAAAGTTTCCAGTACAGGCAATTAATAAGTTACATTCACTAACACTTGAAGGGTTATCTTTTCCACAATAATATAGCTCTGTGTAATTTGTGGAGTTTGGTGAAAATTCTACTGTTGCATTATATCTATTATTTTCCAAAAAGTTTTGAACATTTCCAAGATAAATCATCTTTGTTATATTTGTCCCAGATCCAAGTTCAATTGTATTCTCTACTGTTGTATTGTTTTCTGTTATACTAAACAATTGTTTCCACACAACATTTAAGCCATTGAAATTTTCAAGTGTTATGTTAAAGTTTGTGGTATGAACAGTTAGATTCAAAGTTGTATTTACATCAAGAGATGCTTCGTTTGTTACATCCGTTCCATTGCTTACAGAGATACTATTTACTTCTGTCAAAGTTGTATTTGCATAATCAACCCAATCAGACATATTCATATCAAAGTTTGAAACAAATGTAACATTTTTACTTATTGAATTCCCAGCAGAATCGTTTGCGTAAATTATCAAAATGTGCTTTCCAGGATATTCAAAACTTATTGTGGTGTTTGTATCAACTTTGGGCAAAGATATGTTTGCTTGTCCATCCAAAGAGTATAAAACAGATTCAACAGAAGTAACATTATCTGAAATTGTATAATTCAAAAATGTATTATTTTTATTTGCAATCGTGGTATTTAATGGTAAGATTACATTGAGAACTGGGGGTGTTTTATCAATTGTAAAAGATACTGTTTGACTACTTATTCTTCCAAAACTATCATTTGCATATAATATCATTGTGTGACTTCCTTCTGTTGAGATTGAAATATTTGTCGAGTTTGATTTGCCAGTTAAAGTTATATTTGCTCCACCATCTAAAGAATACCAAACTTGTTCAAAAGTCAAATCATCAATTGTCCAATTAAGTGTTACTGTCCCACTTAAATTAGCATTAGCAATAGGGGTATTAATTGTCACGATTGGTGGTTGTGTATCAATTGAAAACGTATAATTAGTTTCGTTAAAATCAGAAAAAGAAGTTCCTTGAAAAGTACCATTACATTCGATGTTCCATGTATATGTGCCTTCTGAAAATGTTTGGGTGAAATTATTTGTTGCATTATTTGTTGGTGTTGAATTAGTTAGATTAACTTGCCAGTTTGTCCCATTTCCAATCCAAATCATACAAGAATCTAAATTTTCAGCAGTTACAAAATATGACAATGTAACATCTGATGTATTAAATGCGCTTCCATTTGAAGGAGATAATAATTTCAAAATTGTCGATGGGTATGCAAATTGGTTTGTTGCAAGATAAAATTCTTTTGAAGAGTTAACATTTACACCACCGACATAAACTTTCCATTTTCCAGAAGTTGGATTTTCATAACCAACTTGTTGAGTAACCCAACTTGTATTTGTTGATGTATCAACAACTGTTCCAGATGGATTTGCTAAGGATAAATTTATTGAGTTATGAAAATTGTTTGCTGTTTCTTCCCAATAAATTGTTGCTTTTACATCTGAGGACACTTCAATTGTATAAGATTTTATTGTATTATTTGTTATTGTGTCATTTAAAACGTATGTGTTGTTTGCAGCTTCAAGAACATCTAAAAGTCCGGCTCCCCACGTATTGTTTAAATCTCCAAAAGTTGTGCCTGCTTGATTAGCAGAGTTCATCAATATAACTTTTATTTTTCCAGGGGTTAATGTTGAATATTTTTGTAGCAAAAGTGCTGCTGCACCAGCAACATGCGGTGTTGCCATTGATGTCCCATATAAATGTTCAAATCTATTTGTTATATACGTCGACATAATCTGGCGTAAAGATGGTGTTCCTATCCCTTCTCCCCCGGGAGCCACAATTTCAGGTTTTAATCTTGGATAAGGATCATTTGTAGGACCCTTTCCAGAATAAGGAGGAACAGTTGTTGCATCAACTTTATCAGTTGCACCAACTGTTAATGCTGTTCTTGCACAACCTGGCGATGCGATTGTACCAGAACCATATGTACCATTATTTCCTGCAGCAATTACACAAAGAACTCCTTGTGCAGATGCATTATCAACAGCGATTGCATCGCTGTCGTTACAACCATATGTGTGTGGTGTTGTTCCACCCAAACTCATACTTATTATGTCAACTCCTTGGCTTACACACCATTCAATACCATTTACAATTGATGTTGAAGTTCCAGAACCATCTGTGTCTAAAACTTTTGCTATGTATAAATCAACTCCTGGTGCAACTCCTTTATATGTAGTGTTGTTGCTTGCGATTATTCCAGCAACATGAGTTCCGTGCCCATTGTCATCTTGTGGGTGAATGTTGTAAAAAGCTCTACTGTCTGATTGAACAGGGTTATTCCCTAATGTCCAACCAACATAAAGATTGTGTGATACATTTGAACCCCAGACAATTGTAGGATAATCTCCTGTTTGATTTATATCAGTCTCATTTATCATAATCACCCAACTACCATTATTTCCATTTACATTAGTCAAGTTAAGTCTAACCCAATAAAAACCACTTTCAGAATCTTTTGTTGTGGGTACTGTTAAGGAATCATCAGCTAATGTGCCATTGGGGTAATAAATATAGATATCATATCTATCCCCACCAGTACAATTTTTCCATGTTTCTGTTGCAACATCATAATACAAATCGGAAGTACTATTACAAACCCAACTAGCCCCAATCTCAAGCCAATCCAAAGAAGAATTCGAGATATTTAGATAATATTTATAACTCTTTGATGCTCCTGCTGTGGATGCCTGCCCATCTATATACCAATCCCAATCCGTAAAATCTTTGCTTGCAACAGGTGTTGGTAAATTTGAGTGGAAAAAATCAATACCAGTATCAATTATACAAACTTTAACACCAGAGCCATTATATCCATAACTTTGGGAATAATTAGCTTTAATTAATGGAACTGTATCATCAAGGAGAATGTGAAATTTTAAAGAATCAATTTCAACATCTTTTACATAAGGAAGATTCCTGATAGTTTCTATTTCGTCTTTGTGAACTTTTGCAGTTATACCATTAATAATTGGGAGCTTATGTTCAACTTTTAAAGGCATTTTTTTAATATTTTCAGCGCGTGGAGAGAGAGCATTTATTCCTTTTTCATTAACAGAAACTTCTTTGTTAAATGTAATAATAATATTGACATAATCGCTTTGAGCAGGACTTGTTTGCCTTTTTATTAATTTTTTAGGTTGAATTTGTTCTCCTTCCTGCACAGCACTTACATTACTTACTATAACAATTGTTGCTAAAATTAAAATCGCAAAAAAAACAATGGTTTTATTTAAATGTATTTTTCCACCCATGGTAATTCTAACTAAATAATTGTATATATATTTATTGTGGTTTCAAAAGAAAAAAAAGAAGAATTACTTCTTTTTCTGTGTTATAAAGTAATAAACTACTGCCATAGCTATTGCGAGCAATACAATAATAATTATTGTATTCACGTTTAATCCTTCTGTTGGTTGTGGTTGTTCTGTAATTGGAATCTCTTCTTTTGGCCGCTCTTCTGGTAGTTGTGGTTCTTGAGGTACTGTTTCTTCACCTGTTTCTGGAGAGGTTGGTTGGAATAATTTTTCTAGTGTGAAATATGCTTTTCCAAGCTCTACTTTTTCAAAATATATTTTTATATCGTCTGTTCCATCCCCATCAATATCAATCCATTTTGTTTCCCCAACATTAATTGTAAGGGTTATTGGTTCTGATGCTATCTTCAATATAGCATAATCTACTCCTAAGGAAGTCAACTCTATTGTATGTTCTTCATTGTTAAATGTGAATTTCACAACATCTCCAACTGTTAGGGGTGTTGTAAATATCTGTTCTTCCCAAGTCATGTTTTCCCCTGATGGTGCAACTCCTCCACCACCTCCGCCACCACTTGTTCCAGATTCTGTTGTAGTTAATTCTCCTCCAACAGAATATGTAGAAAGATGAGTGGTGTTGCCCCATACATAATTCTCTATTGTGTTTACCCCACCTGGTGTCACCTCTTCCCAAATCCCCGTTGCATTATTGTACCAATACAATCTTAAAGAGGTTTCATCAATTCCAGATGGAAGTTCACTTTCATTGTAATATGCTTTTATAACAATCCAATCAAGAGTAGATGAATTCAATTCATTAGATTCTATCTCAATGTATAACCCTATATCAAGAACACTTAAATCTGCAGCTTCTGGATTTTCATCATATTTTAACACTTCTATTGTTGCATTTATGTCTGTTGCTGTGTTTATTTCAAGTTCAAGAAGTGTTTTTTCAGTACCATTTTCAGTTATGTTAAACTCAACTGTTGTTGTAGTTGTATTATCTAATGAATTTGTTTCTGTTACAGCTGTTACAAAGCTATCTATCTGTGCAGTATTTGTATTGTTAACATTATCTGTACAATTTATATTGTAATAATATCTAGTTCCTTCGCTTAAACCATTTAATGTGAATGAATGTGCAGTTGATAAACTATCTAATGCTGTTTTGGTTCCCAAACTATTATTCAATCCATACTCCACAAAGCAAACTGCATTTTCATCAGTGGAGAAAATAATTATAGCTGAAGCATTAGTAATGTTGTTTACTTCTATACCTGAAACAATTGGTGGGGTTGTATCAACTACAAATACAGATGCTTCTGTAGCATTGTTTCCTGGCTCTTCACCACCAAAGTCTGCTGCATAAACAACTAAATCATGTTCCCCACCCTCTAATTGCGATGATGTTGTAGTGCAAATTACAGATTCCCAATCTCCATTTGTTGAAGTATCTACACAGTTTTGTTGTATTTCTGTTGAGTTATATGAAAGAAGTATAGTTCCATCAATAGATACCTCTAAATAACTCAACATTGTTCCTGTTCCATTAACAGAAACATTAACAAGTGGTGTTGTGTCTGTTATTGTTCCAGTGGGTGTATTAATTGTTATTGTTGGTGCTAGAACATCTGTTATATTATACTGTGAAAATCCCCCAACTGAAAAAGTTAAATCTCCGTTTGGTACAATCATTCCACTAATGTTATATGGTGTGTTTTCTATCCAAGAAATGAAAGTAACTGCTCCAGGGCCTGTTATATTTGGTTTGTTTGCAAAAGGAAGTCCATACATTGTAATTGTTGTTACAGTGTTTAATTCATTAAATGCAGTTGTATTGACATATATCCAGCTATCTCCGAATTCACCTGGTGGAGTTATATGTGGTCTAATCGCACCACCTAATCTTTCCATTTTTTGCCCAATGTTTGGATCTGAAAAGTTAACAGATGTGAAGTTTAAGGTAATAACCTTTGCAAAAGTATCTCCCCATGGCAATCCTCTTCCTTGTGTTTCTGGATTACATTCTGCAGAACCATTTCTCTCAACTTCCATAATGAAATTTATGTTATTAAAATCAAGCTCATCACAGAAATTTGTTGTATTGGAAGTTGTTCTCTCACAAGTTTCGTTTTCAAGTGGTGGGGTTGTCATATTATAAAGGATAACTGTTGTAAACGGATCTATTCCATTCCATAAGTAATAGTCATTTCCAGCCTTATCTCTTGCAGTAAAAGTTATATTTAAATCCCTAAAGTCATAGTTACTCGTATCATTGATTGTAATTGTTGCTACCCAATCCACACCATTAAATGCCATATCCAATAATGGTGCTGAATTGTTTATCTCTGAAATATTTGCTTTTACCCAATCAACTCCTGCAGGTCCGATATCTATTGCAGATACAACAAAAGTTATTTGACTATTGACATTGTGCCCTGGGATAACACAAGCAAACATGTCTGGTGTGGTATCCACATCAGAAATATTTACGGGTTGTAAATCTATTGTATACGTCCTTAGTGCTGTTGTTAGATTATTCCCTGAATCGTCTTGCCTATCATTACAATACACTTCCCAAGTGTAAACATCTTGTGGCAAACTAAATGTTTTTGTTACCTGCGCACCTGGTGTGTAAGGATTTTGAATTTGTGTTTGATTTGTTGAATTGAAATAAACTATAATCTCACAGTGCATATTTTCTCCTACTGTTGAAGCACCAGTATCATCAGCGCTAAATGTTATATTAAGAGTCCCAGTATTGTTATATGAATTGTCTTGTGGATTGATTAGTGTGATTGTTGGTGGCGTATTATCTACATACAATGTAATATTTACTGTATTGTTGGAATTACCTGCATAATCATCAACGTATACTTCAAATGTATTCCACCCATCTGTAAGCATAGTTGTATCTATTGTAACTGTGTAATTCCCATTATTTTTATCACCACCTTGAGACAAAGTCATTGAATATATTGTTCCACTTGCGTTAATCACAATGGTGGATGGGTCAATCCCAGTAAGAGTATCAGATGCAGAAACAATAAATTGAACACTTCCAATTATTCTTGCTCCATCTATTGGTGTGATAAATTGTACATCTGGGTTTATAGTATCAACTGTAAAACTTTCAGTGGTGGATGTTCCGAGATTACCTGCATCATCTGTACAAGTTACATTCCAAAGAAATACACCATCATTTGGCATTGTAAGTGTGGGTGTAACAGTAGAACCTGGTGGAAGGGACGAATCATACTGATATACTCCAGATAATTGAGTACCATTTGAATAATAAACTGTTAAATTACAATTACTATTTGATTTACCATCGTTAGGAATTGTATATTGGAAGTTGACTGTTTTTGAGCTTAAATTAGCATTGATTGGAGATGCTAATGTTGCATTGGGTGCTGTTGTATCTATCATTATTGTTTCACTATTTACTGTTTCTGTGTTGCCAACAGAATCGTTTGCTAAGAATCTGATGTATGATGTACCTTCAGTTGAAATGGTGATTGAAGTTGAGTAGGCTTGATTTGGAGTACAAGTGTTTGTTGTGTCAGTACAGTATAAGATTGTGTCTACACCAGAACCTGTATCTGTTGCAGATAGTGTGACAGTAACTGCTTGATTTGTCCAATTTCCGAATGTATATGTTCCTGCATTTGCAGTTGTTGTTGGTGGAGTACCATCTATTGTAAATTTAAATGTGTCACTATTTGCGTTTCCTGCAGTATCATTTGCATTTACTACAATTGTGTATGTCCCATCTGCCCAACCTGTTGTGTCTATATTATATGGTGAAGCAAATGTTTGTGTTGTGCCACCATTGATTTGATATGTTACTGTATCTAAATTTGTATCAGTAATCGTAAAATTAATTATTGTTCCTGGTGCAATAAAAGTATTGTTTGTTGGGAAATTTAAAATAATTGAAGGTAGTGTTGTATCAATTGTAAATGTTCTTGTTGCTGAGTTTCCAGTATTGCCAACATGGTCTACACAAGTTACATTCCACGAGTAAGTATCATCATTAGTTATCGTTGTGGAATTTATAACATCTGAATTATTATTTGCAACATCCGACAATACAACAATAGCACTACTCGTGCTGTTATATACTGTCAAATTACAATTAGCAGTTGCAGAATATGCGTCTGTATAAGAATAATTGAATTGTATGGTGGTGGAATTAGTCACAATAGCATTTGCTGGGGCTGCTAAAGTTACTGTTGGTGCTGTAGTATCCAAAGCGGCATAGGTTGTTTTTGTTGCTTCTATATTTCCAGCATAATCTGTAGAATTGTATTGGATTGTGTGGTTACCATCTGTATTTATTGAAATAGAAGTACCTGTCTGCCAAGTTCCTACATCAATTTTGTATTGGGTGGATACAACACCAGTGAGTGTGTCTGTTGGTGTAAGTGTAACTGTGAATGCTGAGTTCTGCCATCCTGTTGGGGCATCATCAGTAGTTGTTGGGGGAGTTAAATCATATGTGAATGTTCTCGTTGCTGAAGAAATAGTTGTTCCATTAGTACAATTTATAAACCATGTATGTGCAGCTTCTGTCCAAGAAGTGTTTGAATAAAAAACAGTTGGGGTGTTATTTGCAACATTTGCAGTTTTAACTGCATTAGAATCGATGTATAAAGTACAATCTGCAGTTGCATTATCATTTGATAAAAGTGTAAAGTTAAAAGCCAAAGTATTATTATCAGAGGTAGTATTCAGATTATCTATTGGAGAGTTTAGTTGAATTGTTCCAGTCAATGCTAAAACTCCACCAATAAGCAGAGCTGACGCTATGAAAGTAACAATTATTGCGAGGAACACTTTTGATTGAGCATTTGCTCTTGAAGAAATTTTAGTTTTCCCCACAGAATTCTTTAAACTAGATTTCATAGCTACCTACCCCCAATTATATATAATCCTGCGTATCTTTTAAAAAGATATCGGACATAATTTTAAACGAAATATCCTACTTTTATGATTACAGAAAACTTTTATTACTACAATTCTTGAAATATAATATGTTAGATATCAAACTTTTCAGGGAAAATCCGGATATAATCAGAGAATCTGAAAAAAAGAGGTTTAAAGATACAAAAAATGTTGATTTAGTTATTAAATTGGATGATGAATGGCGAAAAACTACTGCCAAATTTCAAAAATTAAAACACGAACTCAATAATGTTTCTGTTGAGATAAATAAACTAAAAAAACAAGGGCAAAGCGCAGAAGACAAAATAAAAGAGATGAAAACTCTTTCTGATAAAATTTCTAAACTTGAAGATAAAGCAAGGGATATCCTGAAGAAAAGAGATGAAGCAAGATATAAAATTGGGAATATTTTACATGAATCTGTTCCTATTGCTAAAACAGAAGAAGGGAATGTAACAGTAAAAACTTGGGGAAAAATTCCAAAGTTTAATTTTAAAGCAAAGCCCCATGCAGATTTAATTATCGATTTAGGAATTGCTGATGTTGAAAAAGCAGCAAAAATTGCAGGTTCAAGATTTTATTATTTAAAAGGTAAGGGTGTTTTACTTAATCTTGCACTTATCAGATATGCTTTTGATGTTTTAATTGAAGAAGGTTTTACTCCAATGTGGACACCTTTTGTATTAAGAAAGGATTTTATGAAAAAATCTGCAGAGCTTGCTGATTTTGAAGAACAGCTTTATGAAATAAAAAATGAAGATTGGTATCTAATTGCAACAACAGAACAACCTCTTGCTTCTTATCATGCTAATGAAATCTTAAATGAAAAGGAATTGCCAATAAAGTATGTTGGGTTTTCTACTAATTTTAGAAAAGAGGCAGGAAGTCATGGAAAGGATACAAAAGGAATTTTTAGAGTTCACCAATTTGATAAGGTTGAGCAATATGTTATATGCAAACCAGAAGAATCTTGGAATTGGCATGAAAAAATGATTAAAATAACAGAAAAAATTTTCCAAGGGCTTGAGATACCATATAGAATTGTAAATATTGCAAGTGGGGAAATGAATGATAATGGTGCAAAGAAATATGATTTGGAAGGTTGGTTCCCAAGTCAAAATAAATATCGTGAATTAGGTTCTGCAACAAATACAACAGATTACCAAGCAAGAAAATTAAATATAAAATTCGGCAAGGTTGGGGGAGAAAAAGAATTTGTGCATACACTAAACAATACTGCAATTGCAACTGAAAGGACAATTTGTGCTCTTATTGAAAATCATCAGCAAAAAGATGGAAGTGTAAAAATTCCGAAAGCCCTATGGAGGTATACAGGATTCAAAAAAATGGAGATTAAAAATGAGTAGAAAAGGAATATCCTCTGAAGTTATGGTTATAATTTTCTTAATTGCTGCTTTAGCTGGTTTTGTTGTGCTTTGGTTATTGTGGAGTGCAAAAGGAAAGGGGCTTTTAGAAATGCTTTCGAATTTGTTCTTATTTGATTAATTCGTAATGCTAATAAAGTGTTGCTGAATCTAAAACTTTGATAAAAATGGGTAAAAGATTTTGTCCAGACACATCTGCAATTATAGATGGTGTCTTATCAAAGATGATTGAAAAAAAGAAAATTAAAGAAGCAGAGATTTTGGTACATAATGCTGTGCTTGCAGAACTTGAAGCGCAGGCAAATTATGGAAGAGAAGTTGGCTTTCTTGGATTAGAAGAATTGCAAAAATTAAAAGAAATTTCTAAGAAAAATAAAAAAATTAAACTAAAATATGTTGGGCAACGTCCAAAAGAATTTGAAATTAAATATGCAAAAGCTGGTGAAATCGATGCAATGATTCGCGAGTTGGCATTAAAAGAAGATGCTATTTTTGTAACTCTTGACAAGGTTGATGCTGAAGCTGCAAAGGCACAAGGAATAGAAGTTATATTTATTGAGGTTGAAAAAGAAGTTGAGAAACCACTTTCATTTGAAAAATATTTTGATTCTAAAACAATGTCTGTACATTTAAGAGAAGGGTTGGTTCCTTTTGCTAAAAAAGGAACACCTGGAAATTGGCAATTTGTTAAGGTTGGAAGAAAACATCTTGAAAAAGAGGAATTGGTTGAAATTGCAAAAGAAATAATTGAAAAAGGCAGAATGAATCTAGCTGGCTCTTTTATTGAAACAGAAAGAAAGGGTAGCACTATTGCCCAAATAAAAAATTATAGAATTGTTATTACAAAACCTCCTTTTGCAGATGGTTGGGAAATCACAATTGTGAGGCCAATTAAAAAGTTTGAGCTTGAACATTATAAGCTTCCTAAGAAAATCATGGAAAGGTTTGAAACAAAAGCAAGTGGTATTCTTATCTCAGGAGCGCCTGGGCATGGAAAAACAACTTTTGCAGAAGCCCTTGCAGAGTTTTACATGAAAAAAGAAAAAATTGTAAAAACTGTGGAGGCACCAAGGGACCTAAGACTTTCAGCAGAAATAACACAATATAGCAAGGCGCTTGGAAGTTTGGATGAAATAAGAGATGTTCTTTTACTAAGTAGGCCAGATTATACTATTTTTGATGAGATGAGAAGCAACCAGGATTTCTTATTGTATTCTGATTTGCGTTTGGCTGGTGTTGGAATGGTTGGTGTTGTTCATGCAACTTCTCCCATAGATGCAATCCAAAGATTTGTTAGAAGAGTGGAGTTAGGTATGATTCCTTCAATTGTAGATACTGTCATTTTTATTGAGAATGGGGAAGTTGCAAAAGTGTATTCTTTAAATATGTGTGTAAAAGTTCCTACTGGAATGACTGAAAGCGACTTAGCAAGACCTCTAGTTGAAATAAGGGATTTCTTTAGTGGAGAAATTGAATATGAAATGTATACATTTGGTGAGGAAACTGTTGTGGTTCCCTTAACTCCCAGAAAGGGCATTGAAGATAAAATCAAGAAAGAGTTAAGAATGAATGTGGATATAAAAGTTAAAGATGGTATTGTTTATATTTATGCAAATAAAAAACAGATTAAGAAAATCATTGGACGCAGTGGAAAAAGAATAAGAAATCTTGAAAGACGGATTGGTTTGCCAATCGAAGTTGTTACATATTAAGTTGACAATTCAGCCATTACTGAAAACAAACCATTTAATTCTATGTTTCTCAAAATAGTTTGTATCCAATCATAATCTATTTTCGCTTTATCTTCTTTTGGGATTAATGAGATTGCTCTTTCCAAAAAATAAGCTGCTGCTTTGGGATCTTCAAGATTAAAGGCAACTTTGATATTGTGAACAAATTCAGATTTTTTTGTTTTTCTTGAATCAAGAATAGAATTTGTGTGTTTTTGAACTGTATCATATAATGCCTTTTTGAATTGTTCGAAATCAGTACCCATGTAATCTTTTAATACATCTAGTACTGCCCCTCTAAGAGGAATATCATTATAATTAAATGGAATATATTCTTCAGAAAGAGTAGTTGGTGGATTTTTTGGAAAAAGTTTTGCTATAGTGCGATACGTTGTTTTATCGCGTGATTTCTCACATACTTTATAAAAAAGTTTTGAAAAATTGAATAAGATTTTGAGTGAGGTGAATACAAAAGATCTATTGAAGGGGAAGGTGAAATAAAATGGCTTGGTTAGCAAGAACAAATAAAAAAATGAGAGAAATGATGAATAGTACTAAAAAATATTGGAAGGAATGGGAAAAATTATTGCGCGAAGAAAAAAAAGAACAATATCTAAGTGGTTCTGCAACAAGAGAAGCGTATGAGATGATTAACCAAATAAAGCATTTGAATGCAGAAGCTAATTTTTTATTTGAATTAATAAAAAAACTTAATAAAGTTGAAAAAAGGAAAATACAAAAAACATTAGTTCTAAACAAATTAAAGGGTGTTATAGGGCATATCGCTGGTAAGGCACTTCCAGAAGAAATTAAAAATACAGAAGCCGCTAGAAATTGGTGGAGGCGAGTGCATGCAAGTGCAGAAGAAGTAAAAAGGCAGATCCAGCAAGAAATGAAGGAAAATGCGCAGGATTACAAAATAATATCTGAATTGATTGAAGGATTAAAAGGAGTAAATCAACATGTTAAAAATATTGTGGAATCTGCAAACCAATTAAACAAAGAGCTTCTTCAAATATTAAACTTAGAAAGGGCAGAACAAGTCGAATTACGGAAAACTGTGGCATTGATGGGTAAAGAAGAAGCAGAAGCAGCGGGTTTGGTGAGATCTAGAGCATAGGTTACTTCAACTTTATATTTGCCTTATTTCTTTATTTTTCTATGATTATTATACTAACCGGGACTCCTGGGGTTGGAAAAAGCACAATAAGTAAAATTCTTGCTGAAAAGTTAAATGCCAAAATAATAGATTTAAAAGAAGTTGCGGGAAAGCATAAGATAATACTTGAGTATGATGAAAAAACAATGTCTATGGTGATTGATGAATCTAAAATAAGCAAGGCTATTAAAGCTGAAATTGAAAAAAATCAAGATTACATAATCCCTTCTCATCTATCCCACTTTATTTCTCCTAGAATTGTGGATTTTTGTTTTGTTTTAAGATGCGACCCAATAGTCCTAGAAAGAAGACTTGAAAAGCGTGGTTACTCAAAACAAAAAGTCGCTGAAAATGTTATGTGTGAATTTTTGGACGCCTGCTTAATTGAATCTATTGAAATGGGGCATAAAAAACATTTGCATGAAATAGATACTTCGAACAAAAAACCTAAAGAAGTTGTTGATGAAATACTAGACATTGTTAGCAAGAAAAAGAAAATGAGTTTTGGTGAAATAAAATGGATAAAAGACTTTTAAATTTTCAAAAAATGTTGAGAAAAAAAGAAGTTGATTGTGCAATTGTTAAAGATAAGAAAAATATTTTTTACTTTACAAAATCAAACATCTTGTCTGGGAGCGGATTTTTGTTTGTGCCTCAAAAAGGAAAACCAAAAATAGTAACAAGTCTTCTTGAAGAAGAAAATATAAAAAAGAGTTTTGAGATCCTCACTTACAAAGATAAAAAAGAATTTAAAAATTATCTTAGAGAGCTTACAAAAGACTTCCAGGTTGTTGGTTATGAAAGTTCAATTCCTGTTAATACTTTTAAAGCTTTGAAAAAAATAGTAAAGAAAAAGTTTGTTGATGTCTATGAAGATATAACTCAATTACGTTCTATAAAAGATGAAAATGAAATTAAAAAGATAGTTAAGGCAACAAAAGTTGCCAATAAAACTATTGAAAAAGTTAAAGAAAAAATTAAACGTGGGATGAAAGAATTAGAAATTTGGAAAATTATTAAAAAGAGTTTCATTGAAAATGGTTGTGAAGATAATTTTTGCATTGTACAAGTTGATGAAAATTCTGCTGGGATACATAAACAAGTTTCAAATAAAAGATTGAAAAATTTGCTTTTATTAGATATCGGGCCAAAAGTGAATAATTATGGCACAGATATAACAAGAACAATTTTGCTCAAAAATAAAAAATTACAAAAAGAAATTTATGAAATTGTTTTAGAAGCACAAAAAGAAGCTATCTCTAAAATTAAAGAAGGTGTGCCTGCAAAAAAAGTTGATTCTGCAACAAGAAATTTTTTTGCTAAATACAACTTGAAGAAATATTTTGTGCATTCATCTGGGCATGGTATTGGATTAGACATGCATGAGACACCAAGTTTATCTCAAGACAGTAGAGAAGTTCTAAAAAAGGGGAATGTAATAACAATTGAGCCGGGGATTTATTTAAAAAATAGATTTGGGGTTCGCATAGAAGATGTTGTTCTTGTAAAGAAAAAAGGATATAAAATTTTGAGTTCTTTTATTCCAAAGTGAATGTAATAATTTCAATAGTTGTTTGAATTTTGCTTGGATTGGCATCTGGATTAGTTCCTGGACTGCATCCAAATTTTCTTGGTGCAATCCTTTTTTCACAATTTAGTGAATGGTGGATACTTCCCACTTTTGTGACTATGTTGGTTTCTGCCCAATTTTTTGAATTTATTCGTTCTACTTTTCTTTTTGTTCCAGAAGAAGGAAATGTGCTTGCGATGCACCCAATCTTTAAATTTGTAGAAGAGGGAAAATCCCTTGCTGCAATAAAATTATCCATTATTGGTTTGCTTGCTTCAATTTTAATTGGGATTATTTTATCTCCCATACTAATAAAAATTGTTCCAATTACTTATTCCTTACTCAAACCCTACATCCCATTTGCTCTTTTGGGAATTTCTATGTTTTTAATTGTTAAAGATGTAAAACCCTTGGCAGCTTTGTTGGTATTCATATCCTCTGGTGTTTTAGGATACTTTGGATTAAAATTATTAAATCAACCTTTGTTAATTCTTTTAACAGGATTTTTTGGTTTTCCAATCATTTTGCAAATCAAAACAAAAATTCCAAAGCAAATAAAATCTTACAAATACAAAATAAAAAAAAGTTCGATATTCAGAGGTTCTTTTGCAGCACTCTTGTCATCATTTTTGCTTACATTTCTGCCTGCAGTTGGGCCCTCTCAGGCTTCTTTATTTTCAAGAAGTTTGTTGAAAAAGAAGGATGATTTTTTAATTTCAATTGGTGCAATTTCTGGATTTGATATTGTATTCTCTTCAATCCTTTTGTTTTCAATTGGAAAAGCAAGAATTGGTGTTCTTGAAATGCTTGGAAGCAAGTTTACATTTGATTTAAATACGTTGATATTTGTATTGATTCTTTTGCTTGCAATGGCGATTATCTCATATTTAATTACATTAAAAATCGGTTTAGCTTTTTCTAAATTCTCTGAAAAATTTAACTACAGATACATTGCAATTTTGGTTGCAATTAGTATAATCTCTGTAACACTTTATTTTGACGGGTTTGTAGGAATATTGTTTCTTTCTGCAGCAATTGGTATTGGATTTTTAGCAAATAAAATGAAAACGAGGATGTCAAATTGTATGGGCTCATTAGTTATACCAACATTAATCTGGTTCTTTTATTAGCACAACATCACCATATCTTTTGTATTCCCATGCTTTAAGAAAATGTTTTTTTGAAACTTTCCTATTTGGCCTTGGTGGTAATCCGGGGTCATGAACATAGATATTATTTTTGTCAAAGCCTGTTAAAACAACAAAATGTCCTGTAAACCCATTTGCTCGATTAAGCAATCTTGAATTCACCCACAACATAATATCGTAACCTTTTTTGAAAAATTCTTCTACTTTTCTAAAATGTATCCTTTTTCTTTGGAATATCCTTCTTTTCAGCATTTTTTTAGTATCTTTTACTGCAGATGGGATATCGCTTTTTTTAATTACTATCTCTGCATTTTCTTTGGAAAATAAAGAATAGATGTAATCCTCGCCTTTTTGTGAAAATTTCTTATAATCAAACATAGAATAAAGTTTTACAATAAGTTTCATTTTATGAAGAGAAACCAAACCTGCGGGATACCAACTCCACTTACCTTTTGGTTTATTTGTGAGTTTATCTAATTTTTTAAATGTGAAATTCTTTTTTGGAAAAATGTGTTTTAATATCATTTTTAGGCAAGCCTGATAACAATGAGTATTGTCTTTTGTGTTAGAATAAAATGGTATTTCTTTTTTCATTCCAACCACTTCCTAAGCCACTTTCTTGTTAGTTCAATAACTTTTGATGCTATTTCTGCGTTAAGAAAATCGTGGTCTGCATTTGCAACAATTACTAACTTATTCTTATGATTTGGAATCAATTTAAACATTTCTAAATTTCTCTTTTGATTACAAAGTTCATCCTTTTCTGCAATTATTGCTAAAACAGGACAATTAATTGTTTCACGGAAGGGGACTATGTTGAGATTTTTCCATTCTTTGTATAATCCATAACCAACCCTAACCTTCTTATCATCTATTTTGCGTTTTCTAATCACAAATTCTTTTCTTTTGAATTCTTCTTCAAATTCTTTGTATCTTTCATATTGAATCTTCGTATTAAGAAGTGGGCTCCATAGAACAAGTGTTTTTATTTTTGAATTATATCCAACTATTGCAACTGTGGCGCCCATAGAAAAACCAATGAGTGCAATTTTTTATAGCCGAGTTTTTTAACAAAATCAATTGCAGCATTTAAGTCATGAACTTCACTTGAGATTGTTGTATTTTTGTAATCTCCTTCGCTTTCTCCTGTTCCTGCAAAGTCGAATCTTAAAACTGCAATTTTGTTCATAGCAAGAAAATCAGCACATTTTTTAATAATTGGTTGATAATCCTTGTCTCCTTTAAAAGTATTAAGAATAATAACAATCTTGTCTGTTTTTTGTTTGGGCTCATGAAGTGCACCAACAAGTTTTTGTCCTTTTTTATTTTGGAACTTAACTTTCTCCAACAACATCACCATGGCCTGGGCAAAGCAATTTTGGATTGAGAGATTTCAATAAATTCACAGACTTTTGAAGTTCATTAAGGTTCCCTCCTGCATGATTCCACGTTCCAATTACATCATCACCATACCATGTATCTCCTGAAAAAAGAATCTTTTTTGCTTCATCAAAAAGAGCAATTGAGCATGGTGTGTGTCCTGGCACTTTCAAAACTTTTAGTTTAAAGTTTTCATTTTCAATATTATCCACTTGCTCCAATATAATATCAACATCGATTGGATTTGGTATTGTTTTGAACAATTCCCTAAATCTTTTTGGTGCTACAATTTCACTTGCTTTTTTTAATTCTTCTGCAGCCTCTCTGCTTGCTAATATTTTTGCACCTCTTTTTTGATATTCTTTAGCAAATTTGTGGTGGTCAAAGTGACAATGTGTTAAAATCACTAAATCCACATCTTCATCTATAAGAAAACCGGCATCAATCAAAATGTTTGGTTTGCCTTTTAGCAAATAGGTATTTGAATGTAAATGTCTTTCTTGTGTTTGTGTAAATAAATAAAGATTTTTTGCAAGTTTGATTTTGTTCATAATCATTTAAAATATTTTGCGATATTAATAAAGTTTTCAAATATTTTTTACCATAGTTAGTGTGTTCAACTTCTGGATGGAATTGAACTCCATAGATTGGAAAATCTGGGTGTTTAATTGCTTGTATTTTACAAGTTTGTGAAGAAGCAATCACTTCCAAACTCGTTTCTTTTACTTCATCATTGTGATTTTCCCATGCAATAAATTTGCGTGGCATCCCATCAAATAATGGGTCGTCTTTCAGAATATGGATTTGTGTTGCACCATATTCTGGCACTTCTGCACGTCCGACAACCCCATCAAAGTAAGATGCAATAAATTGCATACCAAAGCATATCCCTAAAATTGGTATTTCTAAATTTATAACAGATTCTAAAATAGGGTTGTCGTCTTTTTTGCAAGATATTGATTGCGCGCCACCAGACAAAACAAATGCGTCTGCATCAATTTTTCTAATTTGTACATCATGTGATATTATTCTTGAATCCACACCCAACTCCCTAAGAACTCGGTATTATCTATGTGTCAATTGTCCACCGTTATCAATCACATAAATTTTTACCATAATTAAACAAACATCTAAAACTTAAATTATTTTTTGTATTTCAAAAATCTTTTATAAAATTGTGTGCTAATTAAATCATGGAACCTAAGCTAAAAAATATGTCAGAAAATAAAGGTATTGCATTAGTAAGTATAAATGAAGATGGCGTACCACATTTAATCGCTGTGGCATATGCGAAGGTAGTTGATGACAAAATTATAATTACAGATAATTTTATGAAAACAACAAATGAGAACATAAAGAGAAACCCAAAGGTCTTACTTGCTGTTTGGAATGATGAATTTGAAGGATATCGTATAGAAGGAACTGCTGAGTATCGTAATAGTGGAGATTGGTTAGATTTCGTAAAAAACTTAAAAGAAAATAAAGAGATGCCGGCAAAGGGTGCAATTGTTGTAACACCAATCAAGATTGTAAAGCTTTCCTAATCTCTTTCATTATTTTATTGTGAATTTTACCATTACTTGCAATTATGTTTCTGTGTTTGAAAAGTTTGAACTCTTCGCCTTTAAAGTTTGTTACTTTTCCTCCAGCTTCTCTTACAATTAAACTTCCTGCTGCCACATCCCATGGTGTGTCAAAATCATTCATTATGTAAACTGGGGCCCTTCCTGCTGCCACAAAACAAAGTTCAAGCTCAGCAGCGCCTTGTTGTCTTAATGCTAAAACTTTTGGGCGAAGATGTGTAAAAATCTTTGAAATATTTTTTATTGCTTTATTTGACAAGCCATTGCAAAATTGCACAAATGATTTCTTTAAATCAGAAACATTTGAAACATGAATCTTTTTTCCATTTAATTTCGCGCCCTTTCCTTTTTCAGCATAGTAAAATTCATCAAGAAATGGGGCGTAAACTCCAGCATGGGTGACTTCTCTATTTTGCATAAAAGCAATTGAAACATTAAAAAATGGATTTCTTATTGCATAATTTTTTGTTCCATCCAGTGGGTCAATAACCCAAAGGTTTTTTGATTTTCCATGCATGCCTGTTTCTTCTCCAAGAACTGCGTGCTCTGGAAATTTCTTTTTAATTTGAGAAATAATAAATTTCTCTGAAAGTTTATCTGCTTCTGTTACCACATCAATTCTTCCTTTTTGTTCTATATGTTTTAGTTTACCAATGTGCTTCATTAAAATCCTGCCAGCTCCTTTTGCGACTTGTTTTATGAATAGTTCCATGATTAACCACCTAAAAATTTCTTTAAGCCAACTTGTTTTGTTGGCTCCTTACCAAATATAGATTCCACTCTTCTTTTTAAAATTTCTAAAGTTTGTTTTAAATATTCTGGAAGTGAATACTTCTCTGCAAGATTCAAAGATGGCTCCAGGTATTTAGAAACTGTTCCTTCTGCAACGGTTAAAACAAGTTTCCCACCACATTTGTAACATCTTCCTATCAAAGGTATTCTTCTATATTTCTCATTGCAAGAAATGCATCTAAATTCTTGTGTTGAAAATCGTCTAAGATTTCCTTTGATGTCTTTTAAGAAATGTTTTTCAATTATAATTTTCGCAACATCTGATTTATCAACTGCTCTTATTTTTTCTGCTAATTCCATTTGTTTTTTAACTTTGTCTGCAACAGTTGTTAATGTTTTATATGAAGAAACTCGATTCCCAGCATTCATGTTTTCCACAGGGTGTGTGAAAAAAATTCCTTTATATTGCTCTGGTTTTCCAAGAGCATCATTAATTTGTTTTATATTAACTTCATATGGAGATTTCCATTCCTGTGTTGCTTCATAAAACTCTAATGGATAAATATCACAAATATCCATGTTATATACTTCATCATCTACTTCTTTTGGGATTAATCTTGTTGTTAAAACTAGTGGGGCGTCCATGTGTCTGCTTCCACGTGCATCTGGAAGATATTGTCTTGAAAAATTCAAAAGCGCGTCCATGAGCAACATAATTGCTGCCTCATCCCCATCACAATTCCTTCTCATAGCAGAGTGGAAATAGGGATGTGCGAAAAAGCATTGGGTTTTTGAAAAACCGACGATTCTACCCACCATTCCAGCAGAAGTGTGGGGCGCTAACCCAATCACAAGTTTACCAATCATGTCTTTTGGCGAACGGATGTTGTAATACCTCTTCATCCCATAATACTTTTCTAATAAATCATCTACAAATGCAGCTGTTTTGTAAATCATGTCAAGTGCTGAGGCATCTGCCCATTCTTTGCAATCTGGGAGTATAACATCTTGTGGAAAAAGCTCAAGAATTTGTTCTTCATGTTCAAGGGGTTTGTTATAAATATCGTGGGTGTATCCGAGCTCTTTTAGTTTTTCAATTGGAGTGCCAACCTCTTTTGGTTTAAAATGTGTAATTGGTGCTTCAATTGCGTCATATCTTATTGTTCCATCTTTATTTACATAAACGCCATGAATTGCTCTTAGAATTCCTTTTTCTAAAGGTTCTGGTATTCTCATCCTGTTAGATGTTCCACGGACACCTTTTACTAAACTTGGTAATGAAACACCTAGCTTGTTAAGAGTTTTATTTAATTTTTCCCTAATATCAATTCTTTGTTTTGTGTAGCAAACTGTTTTTGTACCGCAGTGGGTTTCCTTATCTGTTTCTCTTTTACACCTTATGCAAAATTTAAGAGGTTCTATTCTTTCACCACAATTTTCACATCTCGGGTATACATTAGTCATATTACATTTTTTACAAAAAAATGATGGGAAATCTGATTCAATAAAACCACGTTCAATTGCTTCATTTAAACTCCGCATTCTCCCACCTTGAGAAGAAACTGGGAATAGCATGTGTGGGCGACCTTTCATTTTTCTTTGCTTTGCTTTTTCAGGACGTCCAAGTCTTGCACCAACATAAATTCCCGATTTGTCTTTTATCTTAATTTTTGAAAGAGAATTCAAAATCTCAAGTGGTTTTTTTGATAAATCTATTTTTACTTCTGGCCATTTTTTGTTTGGCAGAAAGCCAAATGCGAACAAAATCCCTATTGCTGTTTCACCTTCAATAACGATGCCTTCATCAGAAAGTGTGTGGGGCGCACAAATATCTTCTAATGTTTTTTTAATTGTTTTATTGTGTTCTAAAATTATTTTATCATCTTCTATTTTTGCTTTTTTAAGTGCTTCAAACAAATTATAAATTGCTTGGGAATCCACATCTGAATAAAAGAAAAGTAAATTGGGATGCAAGGGGATATTATATCTCAAAGATAACTCTGCAAGTTGTGTGGGATTAATACCTTTTGGAAATGAAAAATCTTTTCCAGCTTTTTGAATTAATTCTTGAATCCACCATTCCTCTACATAAGGACTTGGGACAAGAATGTGATTGTTTCTTGCAAATTCTCCATATGCAAAAAGTAAATCTCCTATAAACAAAATCTCTTTTATCTTATTTCTATATTTGTAAGCATCTTGTTCTGTATTAATTTTAACAACACTTTCATCCCACAATTTAACAACAGGCCCGTCTATACTTGTGCATGGTGTAACAGCGCATGCTTTTCCAGGGCGTTCCAATCTTAGTTGGGCTCCTGTTGCAATAAAATCTCCAAGAATGTGAGTTGTTGCTGGATGAATGCCAGCTGCTGCCAATCCTGTCAATCTTGAACGTCCATACCTTAATCTAAATCCTCCTTTAGCCATTGGGTATGCAAAAATTGGGCGTCCTGCAACAGTTTCTTGAATGTAAATGTTATTTGGTTGGATTCCCTCTGTTTTTTCTTTTTTAGATGCTCCGTGCAATCTTGTTTTTATTTCAAGATATTGTTTGAGGAATTTCCAATCTTCAAGTTCAAACTCTTTTCCCCATTTCTCTACTTTTTTAAGAATCTTTGGTGCTTTTTGTGCAAGCCCTTCACAAAGAACAAGGCACATTCCACCCCTAATCTTTGGGGTTCCTACTCTTGGCAAATCTTTGTGAATTAAAACTTCTCTTTCAGAAGTAGGGTCTCCATTTATTTCAACAGGAATATTTTTCAACAAATATTCTATTTCTTCTCCTTCTGGAAAATATTGTAACCGTGCAACAGAATGATGATAAGATTCAACTTCAATTTTGGTTCTTTCTATTTCTTCTTGTGTTACATCAAAAGGTTCTAAGTTAAATTTTCTTCTTAGATAATCTGCAAGTAAAAGAGTAACTGCTGCTGCTGTTCCTCCTGCTGCTCTTATTGGACCTGCAAAATAACATGCGCCATATTTTTTGCCATCCATTCTATCTTTAATTTTAAATTCAATAAATCCTTCAAGTGGTGCTGAAACTACTCCCATAGTTATGTAAGCTAATCCAACTCTTATTCCAATCTCAATGGCTTCTACATCATCTTTGAAATTACAGAATTTTCTTTTAGCAACTTCTTCTGCTATTTTCAAAGCCACTCTCCAATCTCCACTTCCATATTGCTTATCCAATTCTTCTAATCTTTTGGCAACACCAGAACCAACAATCTCTGGTTTTATAGCACCTATAAGCCCTTCAACACGTTCAAAAATATTTTTAGCAAGAGGAATGTCCACCCTATCTTCTGGGTCAAATCCGTTTTTACGTGCTTGATTTGCAATTTCATATGCTTCTTTTACTTCTTTCTCAATTTTCTCAAAGTATTCTTTTATGTCCATTATCTAAACCTCATTATCTTTGCTTGATTTTTTTGGAGGTTAAAAATTGGGATTCTTCCTGGTGTTGGGTTATGTCCAAGTTTTAATTGAAATTCTGTTTTGTCTTGGAAACAACCACTATTCAATGTTAGAATACTCTTGTATCTGCCAACACTTGTATAATGTATGTGTCCGCTTGTGAATATGTCTGGGATTTCGTCAATTACAAGAAAATCTTGTGGTGTTGGGTCAACTCTTGTTGCACCGTGTGTTGGTGCAAGATGTCTTTTTTTAAGAAGAAATTCCATTATTTTATCTGCTCTTGTATACCCAAATTTTCTTAATTTTGGAACCTCAGATACGATGTGATCAAAAGAAACACCATGGTACATTAAAACATTAAATCCTGGAAATTTGCCAATATTGTGAATGTTAACATATGCTGGGTTTGAAAGCATTGTAACATTATCCAAATCATATAATGGGGCTGCAATGTCTTTGAATAGAGGGTGTTGGGGTTCTGCTAATTTTAATGCATCGTGATTCCCAGGTATTACAATAATTTGTATGTCTTTTGGAATTTGAGATAAATATTTTCCAATTTCTTTATATTGTTCATAGATGTCTTTTATTAGAAGTTCTTTTTCTTGTCCAGGATAGACACCAACCCCATCAACTAAATCCCCACCAATAAAGAGATATCTTACTTTACTTGCAACATCTTTTTGTTCCTTGCTACCAATTTTTCCATTAATCCAATCTAAGAATTGTTTGAATTCATTTGCAAGAAAAACGCAACTTCCAACATGAATATCTGAAATAAATGCGGCATAAACTTCTTCTTCTGCTTTTTTAATTGGGCGTGCTGGAATTTCTGGGAATATTATTTTTTCAGCATAAACAAAATCTTTTGACTTCACCCCAACAACCCCAATAACTTCGTCAGCAACTATTTCATCACCAAGTTTTGAAACTTCATCTTTTTTTAAAGAAACATCAATATATCCTGTTGGGTCCTCAAGTGTGATGATTTTTGTTCCAGAAAAAGTATTTCTTACATCTTTTATCATTCCAATTAATAAAACATTTTGTCTCCCATCCATTTTTTTAGCTCTTCCAATTGACACTACTCCACGCAATTCTTCTCTATTTTGCAAAAGATTTCTAAGCCGATTATATCTATCAAAGTAATAAGTAACCCAATCTGAGATGCTTGTCTTTTTACTTGTTTTGGTATAATTCTTTTTTATTTTTACTCTTGTTTTTATCTCTGGTCTTTTTTCTGTGTGTTTTAAAATGACATATTTTATTTCTTGTTGTTTATCTTTTAAAAAATCTTGATAAATCTGGTTTGAGATTAAAAATGGTTTTGGTTGTAATTTTTTAATAAAATCTAAAAACTCTTCTATATGTTGTGGTTCTATTTTTAAATCTGGTGAAACAAGAAATCCTTCATTTGCTATTTTTGATAAAACATTTTCCATACACATACCCCTCAAGGGATTTTAATAGTTTACAAGCCAAGGTCTGATTTTAATATCTCTTCAATTTTATTAACAATTTCATCAGATACACTTAAACTTATTTCTCTAGTTCGTCCGTATCTTCCTTTTGAAATAACCTTGGCATTTATTATTCCAAGCATATCAAGTTCTGATACCAAATCAGAAACTCTTCTTTGAGTTAATGGTTTTGAAGCAGTTCTTATACAAATACTTTTGTAAACATCATATATCTCTCCTGTATACACTGGTGGTTCTCTGCTTTTTAATATTAACAATGCGGCATAAAGAACAGATTGGGATTGTTTTGGTAGTTTTTTAACCATTTCTTCAATTGTTTCTTTTTCAATCTTTTCTTCAGCACTATCCACATCTTTTTCTTCGATCCTGTCTTTTCCTGCTCTCTCAGCAAGTTCTCCTGCAACTCTTAACAAATCAAGTGCTCTTCTTGCATCCCCATGTTCTCTTGCAGCATAAGCAGCACATTTAGCAATAACGGACTCAGGTATTACACCATTGTTAAATGCAATTTTAGAACGTTCTGTTAAAATATCCTTAAGTTGAAGGGCGTCATATGGTGGGAATACCATCTCCTCTTCATTTAAAGAAGATTTAACTCTTGGGTCAAGATTATTCATAAAAAGCACATCATTTGATATGCCAACAATATTTATCTTTGCATTTTTAAGTTCTTGATTTATTCTTGTTAAATTATACAAAACTTCATCCCCACATTTCTTTACAAGTTGATCAACTTCATCTAAAACAAGAATAATTAATTTTTCTTCTTTATCAATTGCTTCAAAAAATATTTTATAAACCTCGTCTGTTGGTAATCCTGTGGCTGGAATTTCTTGGCCAAATTCTCTTGCTAATTGTGCAATTAATCTATATTCTGTATCTGCAACTTTTCTCATTTTACAATTTATATATATGATTTTTAAGGGAATGTTTTTTGTTTGAGCAAGTTTTAATAATTGTTGACACACATATGTTGTGCAAAGGGATTTTCCAGAGCCTGTTTTTCCATAAATGAATACATTTGATGGTTTTTCTAATCTAAGTGCTGGTGCTAAAATCTTTGCTAAAGAAGATATTTGCTCTTCTCTATGAGGTATGTTGTCTGGTGTATATTTTATTGTAAGAGCATCCTTATTAGAAAAAATCGATTTCTTGTTTAAGAATTCTTCAAAAATTTTATCTACAGCTACCCCCATCTTGTTCTCTTAAAAATATAATATATAAAAACTTTTGTATACTACAATATACGTTCCACATGAAACAAATTGTGTAAAAAACATACACAAGTGGGGCACACAGATACCTTTATTTCCTGTGGAAATAGTTTTATTTTTCAGTGCTAATTATCATTTTTTAGACATTATTATTTGATTATAACCCCTATTTCATTTGCATTTGGTGTTTTTTCAGTGTTCTATTTGAAAATGGGGTGTTATCAATGTATTTGGTTAGATATTCTTATTTATTCTTAATTTATTATTTTATTTGCGATAATCTCTTTGATTTATTGTTCTTTTATTTATTATCTATATTGTAAATATATATATAATATATATAATAGAGTAAATATTATTAAAAATGCAGAATTTCCAATGGAAATAAGGGGGAGGTCTAAAAATTCTTCCAAAAGAACAAAAGGGGTGTATTTTTTATTCCAAAAGAAGCAAAGGGGTGTTTTGATTTCTCTTTTTTGTAAAAAATTGTTTTTGAGGATTTTATTTTGAATATGTTCTATGTGAAATCATGGTGTGTGAGAGTTATCAAAGAGTTTGTATAAATTTTCAATTTCTGTTTTGAGTATTGGATTTTTTCCAATCTTTTGTTTTAACCAATCTTTTAATTGTTCTATTCTGGTTTTTAATTGATTTTTCATTTTTCTTTTATCTTCATATTTTAAACGAACTTTTATAGAATTAAATTTTTCAATATCTTTTTTTAATTTAGATATATGGTTTTTAATTTGTGTTGGCCAATCAATATTAACTTCCACTGTTTTCAAATTATCTAGTTTATTCTTCTGGGAATCTGTTAATTTCCAAAAAAGAGCATAAGGACCCAAGCTGTAATATTTGTGTTCTGCTTCTTCACCCCAGGTGAACATACCTTTTTCCCTTTTAATATCCATTATTATAAATTCTCCAAGTTCAACACCTTTTTTAAGATTGTAATATAAATTTCTCAAAGAAATATGGCCAAAAACATCTTTGTAAATCTTATAGATTTGATAACCATATGCAATATTTGTTTGTTTGATAATTGTAGCAATTTTTTGTCTTATTTCAGTTTTTACAGGCCTACCTTTTGGCATATCAATTTTTAAGAACAAATCCTTTTAATTTTTTTCTATATGGAAAATAAATAATCCAAAAAATAAAAAATTAGAATAATCCACCAGGATGCCAAAATTCTGAGTTATCAATTCCATGTTTTTTATATGCTGGTTGTGTAATTTTTACACCTTTGTCATCAACTTTATTTTCCAATCCAAATGGGTCTTGCGCAACTCTTAATATTTCACACAATAGCTTATTCTTTTCTACTGCATCTCTTGGTATATTATAAACTCCTTCTATGTTTTCTTTGCTGATAAATGCACTACCAACAATACCAGAAGGCATGAAAATACCAACATTATCACTATATGCTGTTGCTTTTCTATCTTCCATTTCAACAATAATTCTCTTTCCTAATTCTCTTCCATACACATTACAATAATTTCCCAAAATAACTTTTATTGCACCCGGTGTTTCATCAGGCACATTATTTTTTTCTAAAAAACCCTTTATTTTTTTGTAGTCTTCCATACCTTTATGCATCTAAACATCTTTTAAATATTTTTCTACTTAATAGTTGTGAAACAAACCTTTTTATAATTCAAACTCAAACAATACTTTGGGTGCTACTATGTTAAAAATTCCAATAGATGAAATTATAAAAAAGATAAAAGAAAAAACAGGTTTAGATGAAAAAGTAATTGAAAAGAAAATTGATGAAAAAGTTGAAGAACTTTCTGGTTTAGTTTCAAAAGAAGGTGCAGCACATATAGTTGCAAATGAGTTTGGAATTCAACTTTTTAAAACAACAGAATCCGGATTACAAAAAATAAAAAACATAGTTCCTGGATTAAAAATTACTTCTTTTGTTGCAAGAATTTTAAGAATTTATCCCCCCAAAGAATTTAAAACTAAAAAAGGAAACGAAGGAAAAGTCTGTTCTTTTTTAGTTGGGGATGATACTGGAAGAATGAGAGTTGTATTTTGGGATACAAATCAAATAAAATTAATTGAAGAAAATAAGATTAGTGAAGGGGACATAATAAAAATTACAAATTGCTATGTTAAAGAAGGATTGAATGGGATTGAAGTTCATGCGCGTTCTTCAAGCAAAATAGATGTTAATCCAAACATTAAGGAAGCTAAAGAAATTCCCCCTTTAGAAGATTTGTGGCAACTAAGTCAAAGAGTACAAATCAAAAATATCACTGAGAAAGGTGTTTATGAAATAAGGGGTGCAATTGTCAACATCTTAGAAAACAATCCTTTTTATGAAATCTGCCCCGAGTGTAGAAAAAGAGTTAATAACAATATTTGTGAAGAACATGGAGAAGTCAAACCAAAGAAATCAATGTTCTTATCAACAATAGTTGATGATGGGAGCGATAATATGAGAGTTGTATTTTTTGGAAAACAAGCAGAACAAATTTTAGGGATGTCTGCAGAAGAGGCATACAAACTCTCACAAGAGCACAACAATTTCTTTTATCCAGTACAAAACAAAAAACCACAAATTCTTGGAAGAGAATTAATTATTGAAGGAAGGGTTTCAAAAAATGATTTTTCTGGTGAGCTTGAGATGATTGCAAGGAGGGTTGTTTTGCCGAATCCGGTAATTGAGGCAAAAAATATTATCAAAGAGTTGGAATCATGAAAATAAAAATTTCAACACCAATTTATCCAACAGAAAATGAAGAAAAAATAATTAGTTCTTTAGAAAAAATTTTTCCAATTAAATTCAAAAAGAAAAAGAAAGAAATTTATGGGGAATCAAAAAACATTGAAATTTTATCCGATGTTAAACAAAAAATTCAAGATGCAAGAATTAAAAACACAATTTTTTATTTAATTGAAAAGAACAAAACAAACAATTCTTCAAAACTTGAATTAAATAAACAAACTTTGGTAATTGGTAAAATTCATTTTGTTGAAGAAGAATACCCCTTAGGGAACATCACAATTGAGTTTGATGATGTTGAAAAAGTGGCTAATTATTTAGGTGGATAAAATGCGTAGCATGTTATATTACAGAACAATTACGTGGGAAATGAAGAAGGTAATAAAAAATGCTGAGAATGGAAGAAAATTGGAAGATTGCGTCAAAGAAACATCAGAATTCACAAGAGGTGCTATAAAAAGAGGAAAGAATTATACTATTTCTGCTTTAGAATTAGGAGCATATTATAATTCCCTTATGTCTGCTGGCGCAGGTGTTTTTGTTGGGGGGATTTCTATTTATACAGAAAACGAGTTGAGCAGAAATGCAGCATTCGTCTTAAGTGCCATATTCTTTGCACATTCCATTTTGAATATTGTATATACTCATACAATTCTGAGAAAAAAAGTGGAATCTATTTTTGAATAATCATTTAACACCCTTCATTAACTTAACACCAACATCCCAATAAAGAATTGTTGAACCTTCTTGTATTTTATCTTTGTATTCTTCTGGTATGTCAATATCAAATGTTTCAAATGATTCTAAATCCATCACATTTGCTTTATCACCAGAAACTGAGATAACTTGCGCATTTCTTTTTTCAATAATTGGAACTTCAACACGAGAATCTGCAGAAGAAACAATTGAACGTCTTCTTCCATCAACAATTCCAACTGCTTCAAGTCTTATTTTTGGAGCCCCATGTTTTCCTGGTTTTGAATGAACAGTTGAAACAACTTTACAAGGAACATCATCAATTAATACAAAACTTCCAACTTTTAATTCATTTAATGTTGCGAATTTCTTTTCCATGATTCATTCACACTTTTGTTTATTTATTAAGTTTTTGTTGCAAGTTTTATATCTACTGCTTTTACAGTTGTTCTTCCACCATGCTGAGCTAGTTTTACTGCTTTTACTGCGATTTTATCTGCAAATTCTTCTAACACCTCTCTTAATGCTTTTTTTGCACTTTCACTTACTCTTTTTGCTCCAGCCTTTCTAATCAACTTATCCATCGCTGCTAATGCCAAAATAGCCATGAAAACACCTCCAAATTATGATTAATTGTTTTAACAATTCCTTTATTAATAAATATTGCTAATTAGTGGTTTACTTTGTATCTAAGAATTGCTCCAAAACCCCCAAGTTCTCTTAATTGAACACCTTCTTGGGTTTCTTCAGAAATCAAAATAACCTCTGTTCCAAACTGTTTTGCAATTTCAGAGAATTTTTCAATTTTTTCTTCAGGCAAAGCCTCAGAGAGCAACAATTTTTCAACACTTCCATTTTCAAGATTTTTCTTTACTTCATATTCTCCATAGGATGCAAAACCATCATCTTTTGCAAGATGTCTGAAAAATTCATCCAGAATTTTTTTCTCTGCAATTATCTCCTCTTGGGCAAGAACTTCTCCACTTTTTAAAACAAGTTGTCTTAATCCCTGACTTCCAGTATCGCTTATATCTTTAACAGCAATAACCTTTTTCTTTAGGTTTTCTGGTAAGAATGCCCCATGGTAAAAATCTTCTTTAGCAGGACCAGGGCCACCAATTAAAATACCTGTTAAGTTTTTAACATCTGAAAAAGAACCTGCTGCTCTATCCGCAATTTTTTTAAAAAATTGTTTTATTTCTTCTTGTCTTTCCCTTTGAAATCTTGGTGCTGACTGTCCCCCAGCTTTCATTTTTCCAGGAACAAAAGAATGCATGTTATTCAGTTCAATTATGCTTTTTCCTTTTAGAAGTGCGATGTTTGCATCTTTGTGGTCAAGTACAATTAATCCATATGTGTGCTTAGCTTCAAGCATTTCTTTTAAGGGTTCAAGAACAAAAAAAGAATCACACCTGTAAAGCTTTACATTAATTGGTTCTGGTGGATGGATAACCCAAATTTTAAAATCTGGTTTTCCTTCGACATCAGAAACATTTCCAGAGAATAAAACCATTCCATTTTCTGGTGTTTTTTTATATTTTTTTAATTCTGTAATCATCTTTTCAATTGCTGTTATAACATTTGTTCTAACTGTTTTTGATTTAATATTTGATGCAGTATCTGCTTCAGAATAAAGCTGCGCTTTAACAGCATCAAGATTGTGCCCAGCAGGAATATAAACACTAACTAATTCAGTATGCCTACCTCTAATTTTTTCTAATTTGTTTACAAGTTTTTTGAGTTTGTAATGTTCTTCGTCCATTTTAATAAATCAATTTTAGAGGGGTTTTTAAACTTTTATAATTACTAAAATATTTTCGATAGGATAATAAATCATTTTTAATAATTATTATATATGAAAGATACAATAGCCCCTTACTTTATCAATCCTCCTAAAACTCGCATTAGTAAAGAGGATATTGCTCCAATAAGAGACGATGAGTACAAACTTTGGCTTTTAGATAAATTAAAGGAAAAATATTCAAATGATTTCGAAGAAATCCTTTTTGCATTAGTGGTATTGTGGAAGAAAAATTTTCCAAAACAATATTTGTATTCTTATCTAAAGGGCACTGATCGCACTTTGGATGATGTTGTTGAGGACATGCCCAATGTTCTTAGTGCCTTAAATACATTGAAAGATAAAATAGACGAACCCCTTTTATATTATGGCGCTAGGTTCGGAAAGAATCCTCAAATAATTGAATATTCTCCATTTAAAACAATCAAATAATTTTATGCATCCTAACCAAATCTTCTGAGAATATGGTGAGCTCTTTTGGAATCTCTACCCCTTCAATTTCAGCATTTAAGGACAATCCCATATCTTTTTTCGTTTTCCAAATCTCAGAATTGAATTCAATTATTTTTTCTGTGAATTCTGTTAAAGTATCTTCTGTTTCAATTTGTTCTGGGAATCTTTGTTTGTGTATTGATTCTTTTGAGAAGATTTCAAGCCAAATTTTTTCAGTAATAAATGGGCAAATTGGTGCAAGGAGTTTTAATACATTTTCTAAAACATTATAAAGTGTTTTAATTGCACCTCTTTGTTGTGCTTCTGTGAAGAGCCCCTCTTTATTGTATGCTCTCGCCTTAACCATTTCAATGTAATGGTCAGCAAATATGCTCCAAGCAAAATGTTTTATTTCATTTGCTGGGACAAAGAAATTAAAGTCATCATAACCCCTTTTGCTTTTTTCAATTGTTTTGTTTAGTTCAGCTAAAATCCATTTATCAGTTGGCATTAATTCAACCTCACCATCACTTAGCTCAAATGATGAAATAAATCTTGAAACATTCCAGAGTTTTGTTAAGAATCTTTTTGCAGCTTCAAGTCTTGATTCTGAATATCTAAAATCTGAGCCAACATTTGTTTCTGCAGCATTCCAAAATCTAAAATTATCTGCGCCATATTTTTCAATAACAGGAACTGGGTCAACAACATTACCAAGAGATTTACTCATTTTTTTGCCATGTTCATCAACACCATATCCACTAATCCAAACATGTTCAAACACACACTTATTTGTTAGCTGATATGTTCTAAGAATTGTGTAATACAACCAAGTCCGGATTATGTCTTTTGCTTGAGGACGCAAGGATACTGGAAATGCTTGTTTGAAGAGTTCCTCATTTCTCTTATATCCTGAAATAAAAAGTGCAGAGATACTTGAGTCCATCCAAGTATCAAAAGTTCTTTCATCACCATAAAACTCTTTTGAGCCACATTTTTTACATTTTTTAAAAGGAGCTTTATCTTTCCAAGGTTGATAGTATTTTTCTGGCTCTGGAACGTGAGGTTCATTACATTTCTTACAATACCATATTGGAACTTCAGTTCCATAAAATCTCCTTCTTGTTATTGGCCAATCCATTGTGACTGAGTTTATCCAATCAAACAATAATTGTTTGTAATATTCAGGATGAAATTTAATTTTTTCAGCACATTTTCTTACTTCATCTAAAAAAGGAATTTGTTTTAAGTAGTATTCTTTCATGGGAATTATCTCAATTGGGTGTTTTCCTCTTTCTGAGAACGGTGTTCTATGCATTATTTTTTCAATCTTTTTTACAACACCAAGTTCTTGTAAATCTTCAGTTATTTTTTCTCTTGCTTCTTTTACAGTTAATCCCTCATATTTTCCAGCGTTTTCATTCATCCTACCATTTTCATCAATTAAAATTTTCTCTGGAAGTTTTAGTTCTCTAAATATTCTTACATCAGCATAATCTCCATAAGAACAAATCATAACCATTCCTGTTCCAAATTCTGGCTTTGCATAAGGATGTGCAATAATGGGAACTTTGTGATTATAAATTGGAACTATAGCATTCCCTTTCAAACCTTTATACCTTTCATCATTAGGATTGTAAAGAATTGCTGCACAAGCGCCAAGAAGTTCTGGCCTTGTTGTTGCGACTACTATTTCTTTTTCATCTTCAGTTTTGAACTTTATGTAGATAAGATTAGTCTCTATCTCTTTGTATTCAATCTCTGCATCTGCAATTGTGGTTTTTGTTTTAATACAATAATTATTCGGGCGAGTGGCTTCATAAATTAGTCCCTTATTCCACAATTCAATAAAAGTTGCTTGTGTTAATTTTCTGTATTCTTCAGAATCTGTTCTGTATCTATGATTTTTAAAATCAGCACTAAACCCTATGATATGCATTATGTTAACAATATATTCTTCTAAATCATCAAGCGATTTTCTACAATACTCAATAAATTTTTCACGTGGAATTTTATGCATTTGTATTTTGTATTTTTTTTCAGTATAAAGTTCAACTGGCAAACCATTTCTGTCAATACCAATTGGAAACAGAACATTTTTACCAAACATTCGAGCAGTTCTTGCAATCATATCTATCTGAGAATAATGTGCAACAGCCCCAATGTGCCACGGCTTTCCAGAAGGGTATGGCGGCGGTGTATCTATTGAAAAAACATCTTTGGATAATTTAAATTCATAAATACCCTTTTTATTCCAAAATTCACTTAGTTCTTTTTCAAATTCCTTTTTCCACCTTTTTTCTTTAAGCATAAAGAGAAAAAAAGTAAGATGGCTTAAATAGTTTTTCTTTGGAAACTTATTTAATTAAGATAATAATTATGAAAAGTATGGCAGCTGCTTGGATATTTGCACTTATTTCACTTATGCCCATTATTGTTTTAAAAGTAATTTTAGGACATGTTTTAGAAGGCAAAATAGGCATGTTTATAAAAATTGGAGTTGGGCTTGGTGCAACAATTGCTGCAGCAGCAGTTTCTTCTTTTTGCCCAGCGCTTGGGTTATATCTTGTTCTTGTTGCAATAATCATGGGAGAATTATTTGGTGCAATAGGTGCATTTTTAGGACCTCACATTCCTTGGATTGGAGTAAGTATAAGTGCTGCAATTGATCCTATCTCTGGAGTGATATGGTGGCTTTTGGTGTTATCCATTGTATTGACTGTATTGCACATACTCAGTATTTTTTCATTAATTCCAGTTATTAACATTATAATTATGATAGCGAATATTGCGATTCCATTAATTATGTTGTGGCTTGTGTGGGGCGCATATGTTGATGCTGTTAAAGTTATTCCGGCTTGTTTTGGATTGGGTGGCGGACCAACAGAAATTCCTTTGACAGGTGGAGTAAAAATTGGAACTTACACTTAAATGCCCATATTGCAAAGGAAAAAGGAAATTTATTCCAAGAAATACAAAAGATTTAAGAAATAAAAGATTGCAATGCTTTTTTTGTGGGAAATATTTCAAAGTAAGACAAGGGATATTATGAAAGAAATTGAAGAGTTGGTGGATATTATAAAGAAAACATTAGAAAAATGTCCTTGGGTAAAGGAACAAACAATAAACTCTTTAAAAGATGAACCTTTAAATGAAGCTCGCGAACTTAAAGAGGCAATTGAGAAAAAAGATTTTCAAAATTTTGAAGAAGAAATTGGAGATTTAATCTATGATTCTCTTTTGATTTTGTCAATCGCTGAAAGGGACGGTATTACAACTCAAAAAAAGGCAATTGAAAAAGTGATTGAAAAGATTAAAAGAAGAAAGCCATGGGTTTTTGGTAATGAAAACGTAAAAAATTCAGAAGAAGCAGTTAAGAGATGGTTTGAAATTAAAAATCAAGAGAAAAATCAAAAGTAACTTCTTAATTCTTTTACCTTATCTGTTTTTTCCCAAGGTAACTCTTTTCTTCCAAAATGGCCATAAGCAGCAGTTTTCTTATAAATTGGGCGCAAGAGATTTAATTGTTTTATTATACCACCTGGGCTCATATCAAAAACCTTTTTTATAATTTTAACAAGTTTATCGTCAGATATTTTTCCAGTTCCAAATGTATTCACCATAACAGAAACAGGTTTAGCAACACCAATTGCATACGCAATTTGGATTTCACATTTTTTTGCTAATTTTGCAGCAACAATATTTTTTGCAATATATCTAGCCATGTAACTTCCACTTCTATCTACTTTTGAAGGGTCTTTTCCAGAAAAACAACCCCCTCCATGAGCTCCAAAACCACCATATGTGTCAACAATTATTTTTCTACCAGTTAATCCTGTATCTGCTGGTGGGCCACCAATAACAAATCTCCCTGTTGGATTTATGAAAAATTTTGTTTTTTTATCAATCCAATTTTTACAAATAGGTTTGATGACGTGTTCAATCACATCGTTTTTTATTTTTTTATTTGAAACTTTTGGAGAATGTTGTGTTGATATAACTATTGTATCAACTCTTTTTGGTTTGCCATTTTCATACTCAATAGTCACTTGAGATTTTCCATCTGGCCGAACCCAATCCAGAATTTTTTTCTTTCTTACATCTGCTAATCTTTTTGTAAGCTTATGAGCAAGAGTTATTGGCAAAGGCATTAATTCTTTTGTTTCATCAGTTGCATAGCCAAACATTAATCCCTGATCACCAGCAGCTAACTCTTTTTTAATAACACCCCTTGCAATGTCAGGAGACTGTTCATGTAATGCAACTAAAACAGCACAAGAGTCAAAATCAAAACCATATTCTGGTTTGTCATAACCAACTTCTTGAACAACTTTTCTTGCTGTACTTTGAACATCTACATATCCTTTTGTAGTAACCTCTCCAGCAACAATTATTAAACCACGTGTTGCTAAAGTTTCAACAGCAACTTTAGAATTTTTATCTTTTTTTAGCAATTCATCTAGAATTGCATCTGAAATTTGGTCGCACAATTTATCTGGATGACCTTCCGTTACAGATTCTGATGTAAATAAAGTTTTCATTTTCAAATGGCCCGGGAGAGATTTGAACTCTCGACCTCACGGTTATCAGCCGTCTGAACATCTTTTTGGTCAAGCTTTTTGCTTGCAAAAAGATTGCGCTCCAACCAGGCTAAGCTACCGGGCCTTAATGATTGAAAGGGGAATATTTATTTAAAAAGTTATCTTTCTAAGAATAAACTTTAATGGGGCTCATAAGAGCTCCCAGAAAAAATGCAAGAACTAATTCTCGCCTTCTGGAAATTCTCCAAGTTTAAATTGTCTTGTGAATGTTACTTCATAATCTTCTGTTTTTTCCGGTTCCATTTTCATCACCACCTCAGCGAGCGAATTGTTTGAAACACCAATCGTTTATATATAATCTGTTACTGTGGAATAACTTTGCTAAACAATATTTTGCAGAATACAAATTTATAAAGGAGCACAACTTTGAAGTGAGAAAAACACCAAAATATACAACATATTCTACTTACAAAACACAAGATATAGTATTATGCATTTTTGAGAGAATTATAGTTTTCTTTTAGTTCTTTTATGTCAATTTTTTCAATTATTATTTCTGGTTTTTTGATCAAGTGCCCAGGTTCAATGTTTTTTTCAAGTTCTTTCCAACTCAATTTTTCTTTTATGTTTAAAATTTCCCAAACTTTTTCAGATAATGAAGGTGTAAATGGATACATAAAAATTGATAATGCTTTAACAAGTTGTGTGCAAGTATAAATTGTTGCATCTTTTTTATCTTGATTTTTCCAAGGTTCTCTTTGTTGGAAATATGTATTTGCTGTTCTGCATAAATTTACAATTGCATCAATAGCATCTTTTATTTTTCCAGATTCTAAAATTTCAGAAATAACTTCTTCAGTTACATGAATTTTATCCAATATTGTTTTATCTTCATTATCTAATTCTGCTTTTGGAATTTGCAAAGCATAATATTTTTCAACAAATTTTAAAGTTCTATTCACAAAATTTCCAAAGTCGCCAATAAGAATTTGATTAATTGATTTTTCTAATTCTTTCCATGAAAAGTTTGCATCTTTTGATTCAGGCCTGTCGTATAATAAATAAAATCTCCAATAAGTTGCTGGTAAAAGTTTTAATGCATCATCCATAAAGATTCCAATATTTCTGCTTTTGGAAAACTTTTGCCCACCTTCCCAATTCAAGTATTCTGTTGCAGAAATTTGGTCTGGTAAATGATAACCATCTTTTGATGCAATTAGTTGTGCTGGAAATAAAATTGTATGAAATGGAATGTTGTCTTTTGCAAGAGTGTAAATATGTTTTACATTCCCAAACCAGAAATCTTTCCAATTTTCAGTATGTTCAATTGTTGCAGAAACATAACCAAGTGCTGCTTCTGCCCAAACATAAATTACTTTTCCTTCAGCATCTTTAAATGGTGCGGGGATGCCCCATTCAATATCTCGTGTTACTGCTCTTGGTTTTAGTCCCTGTTTTAACAGATTTTCTGTGAAATGTTTAACATTACCTTGCCATTTAGTATGGGACTTTACATATTTTTCAATTTCTGGTTGCAATTTTTTTAAATCAAGAAACCAATGTTTCGTTTCTTTGAAGATTATGTTTGATTGTCCACATATTTTACATTTTGGGTTTTTTAATTCTTCAGCTTCAAGTAAAGCCCCACATTTATCACACTGATTCCCTTTTGCATATTCATATCCACATTTTGGACAAACCCCTTCTATAAAAGCATCAGCAAGAAATTTTTTACAGTTTTCACAAAAGGCCCTCTTTTCAAGTTGAGTAAATATGAAACCATTTTTTTCCATTTTTTCATATATTTCTTTTACAAATTTTTTATGAGTTTCAGATTCTGTAGAAGTATAATTGTCAAATTTTATTTCAAAATCTTCAATTAATTTTTTTATTAATTTATGATTTTTTTCTGCTAATTTTTTTGCTGAAATTCCTTGTTTTAGTGCTTCAAATTCTGTTCTTGTTCCATGCATGTCTGTTCCAGAAACATAAAGAGCATCAAAACCTTTTAATCTATAATACCTTGCAAAAACATCTCCAGAGAGTAGACTACCTATTAAATTACCAAGATGAGGAACACCACTACTATATGGCCAAGCACTACAAATAAGTACCTTCATAATCATTGGAAAATGTTATAAGATTAAATAACTTTTTCTTTTTAATGGTTGAAGAGAAAACACAGGGCATAACTGTAAAGAAAAAGGATTTTAGTGAGTGGTACGAGCAAATTGTTCTTAAATGTGGGTTAGTTGATAAAAGGCTTGAACACTCAAGAGGATTTTATGGATATCCGCCTTGGGGTGCAACAATTTTAAGACAAATAGAATTTCTTTTTGAAAAAGAACTTCTTGATAAAAATCATAATTCAATAAGAACACCAACAGCATTTCCAATTACATTATTAGAAAAAGAAAAAGAACACGCAACAGGATTTGCACCAGAAGTTTTTGTAATAACAAAGGGACATGGCGGTAAAGATTTAGAAGTACCAAAAGTTTTGCGGCCAACAGGAGAAGCTGTTATGTATCCTTACTTTAGTTACTGGATACAAACTTACAAAGATTTGCCATTTAAAATTTTTGAGACACGCCCAAGCTTTCGCGCTGAAAGAACTAATGCTATTTTTCCATTATTAAGGACTTGCGAATTCTATTGGATTGAAGCACATACAGCACAAATCGATAATAAACATGCTGATTTGCAAGTAAGAGAAGATATGGAGATATTCACAAAAGTGATTAAAGAAAAATTAGCAATACCATTTATGCTTTTTAAAAGGCCAGAATGGGACAAATTTGCAGGAGCAGATTATACTTGCGCATATGATTCTCCTTTGCCAGATGGAAAAGTTTCTCAGATAGGAACAACCCATAACTTGGGATTGCATTTTTCAAAACCATTTGATGTAGCTTATACTGATAAAAATAATAAAAAGCGATATTGTTATCAGACTTCTTTTGGTATGGGTATTAGTAAAATTTTAGGTATGCTTGCAGCAATCCATGGGGATGATAATGGGATTATTTTGCCCCCAAAAGTTGCACCATTACAAATAATCATAATTCCAATTTATTACAAAGAAAAAGATAAAGAAAAAGTTCTAAAAGTTGCAAAAAAAGTTAAAGCAAAATTAAAACAATTTAGAATAGAAATGGATTCTCGTGAAGATTATACACCTGGTTGGAAATTTAATGAATGGGATTTAAAAGGGGTGCCACTTAGAATTGAAATTGGGCCAAAAGACATAGAGAAAAATCAAGTGGTTCTTGTAAGGCGTCTTGATAGGAACAAGGAATTTATTCCACTTGATAAATTAAATTCTAAATTAATTGAAAAGAAGTTTGAAGAGATTACAGAACTAATGTTTGTAAAAGCAGAAGAAAGTTTCAAAAGAGCTAAAGCCAAAAACTTTGATGAGATTTTAAAGAAAATAAATGCGGGCATACATCTTGTTGAAATCCCATTTTGTAATTCACAAGAATGCGTTGACAAATTAAAAGAGCAGACAATCAAAGTTCGGGGTATTCAACTTTTTGCAAATAATGAGAAAAGTGTAGAAGAATGTGTGAAAAATTCAGAGAAAAAAGCAAAAGGTAAAAAATGTGCTGTTTGTGGAAAACAAGCAAAAGTTATTGTTTGGGTTGCAAGACAATACTAAAACCTTTCTCTTAGAAAGAGAAAGCTTTACCAAAGAGAAATGGTGGGAAAATGAAGATTGTGATAACAGGTGCAAGTAGAGGCATTGGATTTGCTGAGGCAAAAGAGTTTAAAGATGGAGAATTATTTTTGGTTGCTTCATCTCTGGATTCATTTAAAGATGAATTTTTTCAGAAATATCACCTCTTTGGATATGATTTTAGAGATTCAGAAAATGTTATCAAACTCGCTGAGGATATAAAATCAAAAACAGATAAAATTGATTTATTAATAAATAATGTTGGGATAATTGTTCTTAAAAAATTTAGTGATATGTCTATCGAAGAAATTAATTCTCAAATAGATATAAATCTAAAATCACATATTTTGTTAACAAAAGAGCTGCTTCCACTTCTGATGAAAAGCAAAAAACCACATATTATTTTTATGTCTTCCATGGCTGCAAAAACAGGAATAATTGGAGAGTCTGTTTATGCAGCTACAAAAGTAGGCATTTCCAAGTTTGCAGAGATATTAAGAAAAGAGTTACAAGAAAAAGTAAAAATTTTAGTAATTTATTCGTGGGGCGTGAATACCTTTGGTTCAGAAATTAAAACACTCTTAAATCCAGAAGATGTTGCAAAAGTTGTAAGATTTATTGTTGATAATGATTTCTTAGTTGAGTCAATAGAAATAGGGCATCCATTGCAGTGGCGCGATGGAAAAGCACCTTGGTCTCCTTAATCCATTGTTTTAGTAACCTTTATAAACATACATTTGAATTTATTTTGTATCGATTCTGGTTGATACTATGGAGGGCATATCAAAAGACGAAATGAAACATGGCACAACAACGATAGGCATTGTTACAAAAGAAGGTGTTGTTGTTGCTGCTGAAAAAAGAGCCACAATGGGCTATTTAATAGCACACAAAGCTGTAACAAAGGTAATTCCAATTACAGATAAAATTGCAATGACAACAGCAGGCATGGTTGGAGATGCGCAAATGCTTGCTAAATATTTAAAGGCAGAATTAGAACTTTATGAAATAAGAAAAGGGAAAAAAGTAACTGTAAAAGCAGCATCAACATTATTAGCTAATATATTGTATGGTAATAGATTTACTGTTCCATTTTATGTTCAATTGCTTTTAGCAGGTGTGGATGATTCTGGTTATCATTTATATTCTGTTGGACCAGATGGGAGCAATTTAGAAGACAAATATATCTCAACGGGAAGTGGAAGTGTATTTGCATACGGCGTACTTGAAGATCAATACAAAGATGGACTTAATCTAAAAGAAGGAATAAGGATTGCTGCAAGAGCAATAAAAGCTGCCATGGCAAGAGATATTGCATCTGGTGGCGGAGTTGATGTTTACACAATTACTGAGAAAGGAATTTCAAAAGTCCCAAAAGAAGAAATAGAGAAGATAGTGAAATAATTTGTTTCTTGTGATATAAATGAAGAATGGAGATATTTTAAAACAAATCAAGGAAGAGTTACCTCCAGAAGCGAACATTAGTGACGTGCTTTACGAGGGTGCTAACATTGTTTTGTATACAAAAAATAGAGATTTCTTCCTTGATTCAAAGGATGTAATCAGAAATATTGTAAATAAAGTAAAGAAAAGAGTAGAGTTAAGAATGGACCCCTCCATGCTTGTTCCTCCTGAAGAAACACAGGAAATTATAAATAAAATTGTTCCCAAAGAAGCAGGGCTTGGGGAAGCATGGTTTGATTATAAACGTTCAATTACTTTTATTGAAGCTGAAAAACCAGGACTTGTGATTGGAAAAGAAGGACAAGTAATGAATGAGATAAGAAAACAAACTCTTTGGGTGCCAAAGATAAGAAGGGCACCAGTTATTCAATCAGATTTAATAAAAACAATCCGTCATACTTTATTCCAAAATTCAGAGTATAGAAGAGAATTTATGAATAAAATTGGAAAAAAGATTTACAATACAAAGTGGAAACGCGATTCTTCATACTGGATTAGAATATCCACACTTGGCGCTGGAAGAGAAGTTGGAAGAAGTTGTTTTCTTTTGCAAACACCATTATCAAATATCATCTTGGATTGTGGAATAAATGTTGCTTCAACAGAATATGCATTTCCACATTTTGATGCTCCTGAATTTGACATAAACAAAATAGACGCTGTTGTTATATCTCATGCACACTTGGACCATAGTGGGGCAGCACCTTTACTTTATAAATACGGATATAAAGGGCCTATTTATTCAACAGAACCAACAAGAGATATAATGACACTTCTTCAGTTGGATTATATTGATGTTATCCAAAGAACAGGGAAAAAACCAGAATACACAAGTCGTGAAATAAAAGAGATGATTAAAAATTCAATCACACTTGATTTTGACGAAGTTACAGACATAACAGCAGATGTTAGATTAACATTGCATAATGCTGGGCATGTGCTTGGAAGTTCACTTGTCCACCTAAACATTGGAGAAGGATTTCACAATTTCTTGTATACTGGTGATTTTAAATATGCAAGAACTAAACTTTTAGAACCTGCATTAACAAAATTCCAAAGAGTTGAAACCTTAATGATGGAGTCAACATATGGTGCTAAAGAAGATAGCCAACCAAGTAGAGAAGAATGTGAAAAACAATTAATAGAAATTATTCAAAACACAGTTGAAAGAAAAGGTAAGGTTTTAATTCCTGTTTTAGGTGTTGGAAGAGCACAAGAAGTTATGTTAATTGTTGAACAAGCAATGCGTGAAAAGAAAATTCCAGAAGTACCTGTTTATGTTGATGGCATGGTTTGGGATGTGACTGCAATTCACACAACTTATCCAGAATTTATGAATAGGGATGTTAAAAAACAAATATTTGGAGAAGATGTAAATCCTTTTGTTGCAAAATGTTTTGTAAAAGTTGGCTCTCAAGAAGAGAGGGATAAATTAATCCATAGTAGAAAACCTTGTATAATAATTGCAACTTCTGGTATGCTTACCGGAGGTTCAAGTGTTTATTACTTCCAAAATCTCGCTTCTAATAAAAAGAACTCAATTGTTTTTGTTTCTTATCAAGCCGAAGGAACTTTGGGTCGTAGGGTGCAAAGGGGTGAAAAACAAGTTCCTGTTGAAACTTTTGGTGGAAAAGTTGAGATGATTGAAGTAAAACTTGAAATACATTCTGTTGAAGGACTTTCTGGGCATTCTGATAGAAACCAACTTCTTAATTATGTGAAACATCTTGAGCCAAAACCAAGAAAGGTTATTATTGTGCATGGTGAAAATTCTAAATGTTTAGAATTAGCATCAACAATTCATAAAACATTAAGAGTTGAAACAACAGCTCCAAGAAATTTAGATGTAATTAGAATTCGTTAATATTTTAATTTTTCTTTTTGAGAATGGATATATTCCTCTAAAATTTCTTTTTCGTATTCACCTATTTTTGTCCATCCATTTTTTTGTCCTTTAGATTCGATATTAGAACCGATGTACAAAACATCTTCAATTGTAGCAACACTTAATATTTTTACTTCATCATCATTTCTGTTATACTTTGATGCAATTATTCTGGCTGCAAGGTCCTTTCTTGGGATTCCTGTTTTTTCATCCACCACACCTAAATCTAATCCATTTAATACCACCACGAATTCTAATCCTTCAACATTTTGTTTGTATATGTCTCCAATTCCCTTCAATAATGAATTATAGAATATTCCAGCTTCATCTAATATCGCAATACGGTCCCCATCCTCAAGGTTTACACCAATTGGGTTCCCACTTTTATCAACATAACCCCACCTATAATTTTTAATTTTGATTCTGTCGTCTTCTTTTAATCTCTCAACCAATACATCAGAACCCACAGAAATCATTGTTCCAGAATTTCCTATTCCAAAGATTACATCAACACCATATTTTTTGTATATTGTTGTTGCAACAGCTTCAACAAAGATATCTGTTAATTCCCCCCTATAATTTTGGAATAAATTATCAAAATTAAGTCTAAACTTTGCTTCAGGTGGTAAGATTTCATCTGTTTTTTCATGATTGTTATTAAAGATAATGCTATTTGATTTTAATAGAAGAGTCACTAATTCCCTGGTTAGATCTTTAGTATCCGACATAAGCACCAATAAATTAAATAATCAATATGTTTTTAAAACTTTTGCCCCTTTTAAATGATGAAAACATCAATCAAAACAATCGTTTCCCCATATGCTGAATAAAAAATTTTCTTTTTTAAGATTTGTCATAATACGACAACTATTTTAATTAAACACGATTATATTATTTTATGAAATACAGAATTAGAGTTAGAGAGATAATGACAAGAAAACCCATTTTTGTTAGTCCAGATACAAGCATTGGTAAAGCAGCAAGATTGATGGCTAAGCGTAAAATAGGCTCTATTTTGGTGCTTGACAAAGGAGTTTTAGTGGGCATAGTAACAGAGGGAGATATATTAAAAAGAGCATTTATCAAAAACAAAAGTCCAACTAAGACAAAAGTAAAAGAGATAATGACAAGAAAACCAATTACTGTTAATCCTAATGATGATTTGTCAAAGGTTGCACAGATAATGAATAAAAAAGGAATTAGAAAATTTCCAGTTGTAGATAATGGAAAGGTTGTTGGCTATTTAAGCGAAAAAGATTTATTAAAGGTCGAACCTGGTATTATTGATGTGTTAATTGAAAAACTTAAAATTCGAGAACCATCTTTAAAATTAACATATTATCCGAGAGGGTGAAAATGGAAGAAATAACCATAACAAAATCACGTATGAAGTATAAAGGGATTTTTGATTTTGGAGATTACTATAGGCTCCTTTATGATATATTTAGAAGCCTTGGGTACGATGTAGAAGAGCAAAAATATAAACATAAAACAAAACCAGAAGGCGACGAAGTGGAAATTGAATGGAATTGTTATAAAAAAGTTGATGATTACTCCTTGTTTAGAATTTTTGCAAAAACATTGATAGTAGGACTTCAAAAAGTGCAGGTTGTTGTTGAAGGAGTTCAAACCACAAAAAATAGTGGTGAAGTAGAATTAGAGATGAAATGTTACATTCAGACAGACTATGAAAATAGATGGGAAACAAATCCGTTGCTCAAATTTCTAAAAGGAGTATATGATGTTTATTTCTATCGTTCAACATTTAATACATGGAAAGAGAAAGTAGCTACTGACATGCATACTGTTGAAAATGAGATGAAAGCATTCTTCCATATGCAGCGCTTCATGTAAGCACTTTTTCTCTTTAGAAAAGAGAGAACCTGTACTAAGAGAGAAAATCTTTTATCTTTTCAAGCAAAAGAGGAAATTTTGTAGTTTAACTGCGCCATGGATAATAAAAACATTTATCATGGATTATATCCAGAACAGCAGAATTTATAGATATTACTGTAATCCCTTTTGAGTAGTTATGAAAAAGTTTATAAAGCATACACTATAAAATATATTTGGCAAGGCGTAATCAAGTGGGCCGGTTCTCTGTGCGAGAAACTATTTGAGTTTCATCTGTGAGCACAGAATACTCCTGCTTGATATATTTGGCCCGTGAAGGTGCTGACTTGATTTGTGATAGTCGGTTAGTTACGGGCCATCATGTTCACACCTTACCAAATTAATAATTAATTGCCAATTGGCGAGGATGATCATTATTATCACTTTGAATTTCAGATAAAATCAAGAATAGTATGTTTGTTTCATACTAAACTATTTCTCGCCTATTGGCTTAAGGAGGCGATTTGAATGGGAAAGATATCACCGATATCTGCGAAATATATAGTGCATACTAGGATCCATGTAGATGGAACTGTTGAAAAGCCAGATGTGATTGGTGCTGTTTTTGGACAAACAGAAGGACTTTTAGGTTCAGAATTAGAATTAAGAGAATTGCAAAAATCTGGTAGAATTGGAAGGATTGAGGTTAAACTTGAAACCAAAAATGGAAAAACAGAAGGAACAATTACAATTCCTTCTTCAATGGATATGGCTGAAACAGCTATTGTGGCTTCTGCTTTAGAAACAATTCAAAGAATAGGCCCTTGCAATGCAAAAATCACAGTTGAAAATATTGAAGATGTTAGAATAACCAAGAGGGGATATGTTGTTGAAAGAGCAAAAGAATTGCTTAGAACTATGATAGAAAAAGGACCAGAGTCTGCAGAATTAATGGAAGAGATAAAACAAGCAGTAAGAAGCTTAGAACTCGTAGAATATGGCAAGGATAGATTGCCAGCAGGGCCAGGAATTAAAGAAAGTGATGAGATAATTGTTGTTGAAGGAAGAGCTGATGTCATTAACTTGCTTAAAAATGGGTTTAGGAATGTTATTGGATTAAATGGAACTTCTGTACCAAAAACAATTGCAGATTTGACAAAAACAAAAACCACAACTGTTTTTGTTGATGGAGATAGAGGTGGAAAATTAATTGTAAGAGAATTAATGGCAGTAGGAGACATTGACTTTGTTGCAATGGCACCACAAGGAAAAGAAGTTGAAGAATTAACAAAAAAAGAAATCCACAAATGCTTAAGAGCACAAGTGCCACTTGATCAATTCAAAGAAGAAATGGGCGAATTAAAACCAGAAACAAAGCCGCAAGCAAGAGAACAGAAAAGACAACAAAGGCCAAAACAAAAATCAATTGGGATTCACCCAGAGTATGTTAAAGAATTCAAGAAGATGTTGGATGAACTTATTGGGACAAGAGGTGCATACTTACTTGATTCAAACATGAACATTTTAGGAAAAGTGCCTACAAAAGAACTAAAAAATACAATAAGGAGTTTGCCAGATGTTGATACAATTGTAATGGATGGACAAATAACCCCAGATATTATTAGATATGCAGAACGTTCGCAAGTTTCAACAATTGTAGGAGTTAGTTCAGCAGGCACAAGTAGAAGAGTAAAAATAGTTACAGCAAAAGATTTGGAATAACCAAATAAAGGAAACTTTTTAAAATCCCCTTTTTCTTATTTTTTTGGGCGGGTTAGGTGGGCCGTTGGGCGTGGCCTGTTAACCCCAAACCGTCCTTATGGGGGGCTGAAGCCAACCTGAGGGTTGCCATATCTCTGGTAAGCCTAGGTTGTATCTAAGAAGCCTCGCCCTAAGGGATGCGTTATTCTGTGAATCGGGTCAGGCGGGGAACCGAGCAGCCCTAAGCAGGATAGCGTATGCTCTTAGGATCCGGGGTGGAGAAAAAACCTGGGGACTGCCATTGGTATGGCTTCTCAAGGGTTGGCGCACCCGCCCAAAACTTTCTTAAAAAGAAAGTTTTGTTAAAGAAAATAAAAAGTTTTGCCGGGGTCGCCTAGAAAACTTTTCTTCCAAAGAAAAGTGTGGGAAATCTGGTTATGGCGCTGGCCTGCTACGACCTTTTTGAAAAAAAGCTCGACCAAAAAGGTGCGTTGATAGCCAGTTTCCTTCGGGATGCGTGGGAGCACCATTTTCTCTTGAAAGAGAAAAGCGCGCCCGGAAAAGAGAACTCTGGGGGTGCCACGAATTCGAAATTCGGCAAAAGCCGTGTTTTGCCGAAGGAAATTCCCACCCCCGGCGCTTTTGGTGATGAATATGATTGAAGAAATTAAAAAAAGAGTTGAAGAAATCCAAAGCAAGTATAATAACAGCAATATAGATGTTCCACATGGGGTCCAAACATTTGTTTTTTATGCGCCACTTAGAGAGATTGATGCACCAGAACTTTGCGGATTAATTTTTCCAACAGAAGATTTTGAAAAGGTAAAAGAAAGAGCTTGGATGTGGAGACTAAATACTGTGGAATCACCACGACAATATGTTGGTGTTGATTGGGAATTTCAAAAACCAATTGAAGTATTGCAATATGGAATTAATAATTTGGATAAATCTCCACAAAAGATTATGTATGGTGAAAAAGGATTTTATTTAACAAGCGAAAAATTATTGAGCAATCCTATGGGACTGACACACCTAACAGTTATAATGACAGGGTTTGCAGATACACTAAACGATTTTGTAACAACAATGGATGAAATCAAACAAGAATTAGAAAAATTATTGAGCGACAATAGACAAATTTTTAAATAAATAGTTTAGAGAACATATTACGGGCCCGTGGCCTAGAAACCTTTTCTTCCCAAGAAAAGCTTTACCAAAAGAAGGGAAGAAGGTGGGGGGAATGGTTATGGCGTCCGCTTGACGTGACCTTTTCTTTGGGAAAGAAAAGCTCAACCAAAAGAAAGGGTTGCAAAATGCGGGAGGTCCCCGGTTCGAATCCGGGCGGGCCCACTTGGTGATTTAAAAATGTTCACTTCATTTTTTGCAGGAATCATTGTAGGTATCCTATTACTTGCTGCGGGGATTTACATATTTGCACCAGAGTTTATTCCCCAAACACCTTGTTTGTTGAATTCTAATTGCAAGATGCAAAAAGTTTGCTGTACATGGAGATGTGATTCTAAAGATTTAAGTTGGTGGAAATGTCCAGAAGAAGTTTGTGAGATTTTAAACAAAACAAAACCTAAAAAAGAATGTGGTTGTAACAATTTTAAATGTCAATTTGAATAATTATCTTTTTGGGAGTTTTACAGAAACAATTTGGGATTCCCCAAGTGCATTCATATGCACTCCATACACACTATCTGCTTTTGCAAGTATAGAATCATTGTGTGTTACTACAATAAATTGAGATGTTTTTGAATATTCTGATAAAAGATAACCAAGGCGTTCTGAATTTTCCCTATCAAGTGCAGCATCTACTTCATCCATTATATAAAATGGAGATGGCATGTATTCTTGGACAGCAAATATGAATGCTAATGTTGTTAATGTCTTTTCTCCACCACTCATTGCTTTGAGAGAGATAAATTTTTTTCCACCAGGACGTGCAACAATATCCAACCCACCTTCAAATGGTTCTTCTTCATTTTCAAGAATTAATCTTCCCTCTCCATTTGGGGATAGGACTGAGAATACACGTTCAAAATTTTTAGCCACATTTCTAAATGTTTCAAAAAATGCTTCTTTTTTCTTTTCCTCAACTTCATTCATAACCTTGATTATTTCATCTTTTTCTTGTTGAAGTTTGTCAACTTTTTCTTTTAGTTCATTATATTCTTTTTCCACTTCTTTGTATACATCAAGAGCACGCATGTTTACTGCTCCAAAAGAAGAGATTTTAATTTCGAGTTGATGAATTTGTTTTTCAAGCTCTTGTATATCTTCTTTAACTTCATTTATAGTAATATCAGAGAATTCTTCCATGGCTGTTTTCTTTCCTTCTAATTTGGCATTTATCTCAGCAAGTTTTAGCTTGAAGTTGTTTAGGTGGTCACGTATTTTTTCAATTTGTTCATCAATTCTCGCACGTTTTATTTCTAAATGTTTAATTAGTTCATTTATTTTTGTCCTTTTTTCATATAACGATTTAAGTTTGGAATGGAATTTCTTTTCTTCTTCAAGTTTAGCATTTAATCTTTTTTCTGATTGTTCAAGTTCTTTTTTCCAACTGTTAATGTTTTTTTCAAAATTTATTTTTTCTTTTTCCAAATCTTTTATTAATTTTTGTGAGCGTTCCATATCTCTTTTTATGATTTCCAATTCAAATCCAAATCCTCTTTTTTTCGCTTCAATCTCGTTTAGTTTTGTTTGGAGTTCTTCAATTTTCTTAGAAACATTTTCCAAGTGCCCCTTATCAACTTTTTCAGGCAATGATTTTAATTTTTCCTCTAATTCTTCCTTTACAAGTTTTTTCTTATCCAATTCATCTTTTAGTTTTTTGAATTTTTCCTCATCAAATTCGCCTAATGAATCAATAAAAGAATTAATGTGGTAAATCTCTCTTCTCAAGTTTTCAATTTTTTCATTTAATTCTTCTCTTTTTCCTTCGATGCTATTCGTTTCCCCATTGATTTTGGAGATTTCATTTTGCAACTTTTTTATTTTTTCATTAATTGGTTCGCTTTTAAAACCAACAACTTCTTTTTGGCGATGTCCACCAGTCATTGCCCCACTTCTTTCAATTAAATCCCCATCTAAAGTTACCATTCTGTATTTATTTATCCCAACTTTTTTTGCGGTTTCTATATCTTTTACAACTAATGTATCTGAGAGAATGTATCTGAATACATTTTCATATTTTTGATTGTATCTTATTAAATCTATGGCAAAACCAATTACACCATCAATTTTTTTAATCTCTTTTTTAGTTTTTTCCACTTTTAATTTGTCTAATGGAAGAAATGTTGCAATTCCTAATTTATTTTGGCGTAAGTAATCTATGCATTCTTTTGCCACAGAAACATTGTCAACAACAATAGCATCACTTCGTGAACCAGCAGCAACTTTTAATGGTATTGCATATTTCTCATCAACTTTTGCCAAATCATATAATAATCCATGGATCCCTTTTATTTCTCCAGAATCCTTTTTTGCTAAAATAGCCCGCGTCCCTTTTTTGAGAAGCCCAAAGAGTACTTCTTTTTTACCCTCTAAGTTATGCAATTCCTTTGTTAATTTGTTATGTTCATCTTTAAGATTTGAGATTTTAATTGCAAAGGTAGAATCCTTTTCAAGGAGGCTCTTCAATTTTTCTTCCTTTATCTTTAAATCTTGTTTTAATTTTTTCTTTTTTTCAAATTCTTCTTGTTTTTTCTTGTAATCTGATAATTCGCCACCCAATGCAATAATTTCTTTTTCAATTGCATTGATTTCTGAAAATATTGAAACTCTTTCTTTGTCTAAGTTGTTTAATCTGTCAAATTTTTCTTTCTCTTTATCCAGCTTTTGCTTTAAGGAATTTATGGTTTCATTTAGGTGTAGGATGTCTTTTTTCAATTTTTCAGAATTTTCTATATTTAGCTTGATATCTTTTAACAATTGCTGCTTTCTTTCTTCAATTCGTTTTAGTTCTTTTTCTCCACCACGTATTTCTGTTTTTAATTCATTTATTCTAATTCTTATTTCTTCAATTTGGTTGTTTAATTCTACTTGTTCAGTTCCACCCAATTCTTCAGTTAAGTTATTTATCTTTTCAAGCTCTTCAGAATTTAAATCTATTTTTTTAGAAAGATTATTTTTTGTTTCAGTTAATTTTTCAATTTCATTATTTCTCTCTTCAATACTCTTTAAAATTTTTGACTTTTCAAAGTTTAATTCATCCATCTCTTTTTTAATTTTTGATGCTTTTTTGTAACGCAATTCTTTTTGCAAATCAGAAAATTTTTCTGCTTGTTCCTTTTCCTTTTTTAATTCCTCCATATGTCTAATTTTTTCGTTTAGAATTATGTTGGCTTCTTTTAATTTTTGTTCAACCTTACCAATTTCTAAAAGACATTTATGCTTTTTTTATTCATAAATGGATATGCCAGATAGGTCCTCAATTATTTTTCTTCGCTCTTCTGTTGATAAATCAATAAATTTTCCTATCTCTCCCTGCATAACAATGTTATATCCATCTGGGTCTATGTTAGCAGGACTTAAGATACTCTTTACATACTCACGAGTTTGACGCTTTCCATTAACTCTATACAAACTTCGCCCTTCTTTGTCAACCTTTCTACTTATTCTAACTTCATCCTCATCTACTGGGAATCTTCTATTTTTATTATCAAGAATTATAGTTACTTTAGCAAATTTACTCGGGGGCAATCTTTTGCCGCCAGTATACACTAAATCTCCCAACCTTTCAGCTCTCAAGTCTTTTCTAGAGGCCTTTCCCAATACAAAACATATTGCTTCAGCTACATTGCTTTTTCCACTACCATTTGGACCCATTATACAATTGAGCCCTTCTAGTAAACTGATTTCCTTTCTTCCACAGAAAGACTTAAATCCAAATATTTCTAGTTTCTTTATGTGATTCATTACTTATGAAAAGTAATTTTAAAAAATATAAACCTTCTCAATATTAAATAAAAGGATAAAAATGGATAAAATTGACATTGCAAAGTATACTGTAACTGTAGGACCAATAAGTGTGGCTGTATCTATTTATAAGGACCCTGAAAAATTTGTCCCAGTTTATATTTTAAAATTGCCAAAATTAGAACCAGCAACATTAGCTTTTCTTGAAGATGTAAGGGATAAACTAATTTCAAAGATACCAATTAAAATGCAAGAATTGAGGGACCCCACTTCTTTTGCAGCAGTTGAGCATAAGATTTCAGAAGAAGCAAAGAAGATGATAAAAGAAGGGTTGCCTTCAGCCCCAAACGAAGTAGTGGAATATAGTGCGAGATTCCTTGTAAATGAGATGATTGGATTAGGAAACATTGAATTTCTTTTGAATGATAAAAATTTAGAAGAGGTTGTTATAAATAATAGCAAAGAGCCCGTGTGGGTATACCACAAAGAATTAGGTTGGTTAATGACTAATGTTGTTGTTGATGATGAAGAACAGATTAAAAATTATGCCTCAATTGTCGGAAGACGTATTGGAAAACAAATAACTGTACTAAATCCTTTAATGGATGCTCATTTGCTTACAGGGGACAGAGTTAATGCCACATTATTTCCCATTTCAACAAAAGGTAATACATTAACCATAAGAAAATTTAGAAGAAAACCTTGGACAATTACAGATTTTATCGAGAATGGAACATTAGATTATGAAACTGCCGCCCTTCTTTGGCTTTGTGTTCAATATGAGATGAGTATAATAATTGCTGGAGGAACTGCAAGTGGAAAAACAAGCTTGCTAAATGTTATTTTGCCATTTGTTCCGCCAAATCAAAGGATAATAAGTATTGAGGAAACAAGAGAACTTAATCTTCCAGATTTTTTGCATTGGGTACCTTTAACAACTAGGGCAGCAAACCCAGAAGGTAAGGGAGAAATTAGTATGCTCGATTTGTTAATTAATTCCCTTAGGATGAGGCCGGATAGGATTGTTGTTGGGGAGGTTAGAAGACAACCAGAAGCAGAGGTTTTGTTTGAAGCACTTAATACAGGGCATTCTGTATATTCCACACTTCATGCAAATACTGCAGAAGAAGCATTTAGACGTTTAACTTCACCACCAATTAATTTACCAAAAGATATGATACGCTCTTTGCCATTATTTGCAATAATGTTTAGGCAAAGAAGAAAGAATATAAGGAGATTATTTGAAATTACAGAAATAGTTTCTGGGGAAGAGATAAAATTAAATAAATTGTATTCATGGGATGCTAAACAAGATAAACAAAACAAAACAAATGAATCAAAAAGATTATTTAGCGAGATACAAATGTTTACTGGTTTGGGTAAACGAGAACTTCAAAAAGACATTTCTGAAAAAATAGAGATTTTGAAGTGGATGGTTAAACATAAGATAAACACTATAAATACAGTTGGAAAAACAATTAGTGAATATTATGCAGATAGGGATAGATTTTTTAAAAATATAAAATTAAAAGATAGTGCTAAAATTATACTAGATCAATTTTTTACTGAGTTAGAGAGTTAAAAATGGAAAAACAAATTTTTAAATTTTTGCCAATAAGCGGGACAACTCTTTTAAAATCAGCAAGGCTTTTCTTGCCAATTGGTGTTTTTTTAGCAAAACTTTCTCCTAATCTAGAATCCACTTTAGCACAATTAGGAATAAAAATATCTGCTGAGGAATATTCTGCCATTGTTGCTTTTTTAACAATGTTTTTCTTTCTAATGTTTTTTATTCCAGTCACTCTTGTTGGATATTTTGTTAGACCTATAAGCGAAGTTATACCTGTTTCTTTTGTTGGTGGAATTTTATTTTCAAGTATAATACTATTTTATTCCATGGCTTACCTAAGGTTAGAGATGAGTAAGAAAAGAAAACTTCTTGAGAAAGATTTGCTTTTTGCGCTCAGGTATCTTTACATAAGAATTAAGTCAGGAATTCCATTGTATGATGCCATGGTTGGTGTGGCATATGGTGATTTTGGTGAGGTTTCTAAAGAATTTAAAAAAACAATCAAAGAAATAACAGCAGGCATAAATGAGATTGAAGCCCTTGAGAATATGGCATTGAGAAACCCTTCTTTGTATTTTAGAAGGATAATATGGCAAATAACGAATAATATGAGAGCCGGCGCAGACATTGCTGATGTTCTTGAATCCATAACAACTTCTTTAGTAAAAGAACATAAAATTTTGATAAGAAAGTATGGTTCTGAACTTAATCCACTTATTTTGCTATATATGATGTTTAGTGTAGTTATCCCAAGTTTGGGCATAACAGTAATTGTGGTTATGAGTGCATTTTCAGGCATTGAAGTTCCAGTTTATTTATTTTATTTAATCCCAATATTTGTATTTTTATTGCAATTTGTTTTTATCTCTCTTATAAAAAATAAAAGACCACTGATGGTGATTTGATGAGGTTCATAGAAATATTAGGTAGAATAATAACAAAGGGACATGTTAAAAAATTAAAGCAAGAACTTTCTTATGCAGACATAAAAGAAGAGCCATTTAGATTTATAGGAATAAACTTTTTAATCTGTCTTTTTTTAGCATTAATATCTGCATTTTATCTAATCATTTTTTATGATCTTTTTTATGCTCTTGCTGGAAGCATGTTTTTGGTTGTGATGTATGATATTTTTTTAAGCTCCTTTATTTCATTACTAGCAGGACAGAGAGCAAAATATGCTGAGTCAGTTCTTCCTGACGCGCTTTTGTTGATGGCATCGAATCTGAGAAGTGGAGTGCCACCAGAAGAAGCTCTCGTTTTAAGTGCAAGACCAGAATTTGGGTTTTTATCTGAGAGAATAAAAGATGCAGGCAAAAAATTAGCAACAGGGGCAACAATCCAAGAAGCACTTTTGTTCTTACCCCAAAATATTAATTCTTCTTTACTTAGAAGAACAATTGAATTAATTGTTGAGGGAATCAATTCTGGTGGTGAGATTTCTACTTTGCTTGAGAGCACAGCATATGACATAAGAGATACAGAATCAATAAGAAAAGAAGTTAGGTCTATGATTTTTGTATATGCGTTATTCATATTTATTGCTGCTTGTTTGATTGCGCCGGTTTTATATGCAGTTTCAATACAATTGGCAGGAGTTTTATCAAAGTTGAGCCAGGCAATTTCAGTGCAGTTTTTAGTTGAGAAATCACCAACAGTAAAACTTGTGCCCACAGGCATATCTCAAGAATTTGTAACTAACTTTGCATATGCTAATTTGATTATCACCACATCTTTTGGTGCATTGATTGTTGCACTTATAAACAGAGGAGATGAAAAGTATGGTATAAGATATATCCCTTTCTTTTTAGGATTGGCATTGCTTTTGTTTTTTATTGCAAGATTAGCATTAAATGCATTTTTTGGAGGAATTCGAGTTGTATAGAAGATTTTATATATCTCTACAATTTTGACTTAAAAGGTGAGTAAAACATGAGAAGATCTCAAGCAGCATTGGAATATCTTTTAACATATGGTTGGGCAATTTTGATAGTAATCATTGTTGGCGCATCTTTGTATGCGTTGGGTGTATTCACACCAGGACAGTGGACTGGAAAGAGACAGACAGGTTTTGCACAGTTTAGAATAGTGGACTTTTCTTTGGATGATAATGAAACATTGACAATTGTTTTCCAAAATCAAATTGGAAAAACTGTTGAGTTAACAACAATTAATGCTACGTTTAAAAATCAAGAATGTCAAATATTTAGCGGCACTCAAAATATAGCACCAAATACGATATATACTGAATCTGCAGATTGTACAGCAGCATGGGGGGATTTAGACTTTAGAACATCATACTCAATTGTAGTTGACTTTTATTACACAGATCCAGATTCCAATTTGGACCATGTTGATTCAGGAACACTATTCGGTGCAGTAGAACCAGCCTAATTAAATCCATTTTTCTTTTTTTCTTAATTTTATCATTCCAACAGTTGAGAAATCAATATCTATTGAACCGTGTTGCTGTAGAATTCTTGCCCATTTCTCTATTTCAGATATTGAAACTTTTAAAATGTCTGCTGCTTCTTTTGAGCTGATTTCTTTATGGGCATTTACTAAATCTAATAGTTTATCAATACCAGTTTGCAAAACCTCACTTTTTGTAATTCTCTGCTCTGCAATTTGTTTTTCAATAAATCTCAAAACATTTTCTTCTAGGAGGGAACCAATTAGTTTTCCTTTTTCAACCACAGGAAGTTGGTCAAGTTTGTAAGAATTCATTATTTTTATGGCTTCTTCTAATGGTGTTGTTTTTGTTACAAATTGGTGTATTCTTGTCATTGCAACTGAAACTGGTTGTTTTGAGAGTTTGTCTAATTTATTTTTGTTTTCTTCTAAAGAGCCGATTTCCATTTTGACAAAAGAAGAAAAAAAAGATAAAATGCTTTGTTCATCAATTATACCAATTGGCTCTCCATTTTCAGTGACAATAATGCTTTTTAATCTATATTTTTCTAAAAGTTCAAAAGCCCGCAGTAATGAATCTTTTGATTCAACAGAAATTGGATTTCTAACCATTATATCTTCAACAATTATTGATTTTGATATGCCACTTAACTGGGGTATCTCTTTTTTTTCTTTTACTTCTTTAGACGCCCCCAGAATTTTTTTAAAAAAATCAAGATTAAGTTTGGGCAGTTTTAGTTTTTTCTTAGTTTCTTTTTTCTTGGATTTTACAACCTTCTTTTTTCTAATTTTCTTTTTAGGCGCTTTTGATTTTTTAATAGTTTTTTTCTGTTTTTTGATTTTAGCCATATGTATTTTTTAGTCGCAAATAATTAAAATACTTTTAGAAAACTTAATAATCTTAAAATAGGTTAAATAAATCATGAAAGTGAAATATGTTTTGCTACTTTTGTTATTAGTTGGGATATTTAATATTGCGTTTGGGTTACAAGCAGATAATGTAACTATTTATCAAAGTATTCCAGACCCATCTCTTGGTATTTCAAGCCACCACATCAGTCTTACAGAAACAGTATATTTTGTTATTTACAACAATGGAAGCGAACCAGTGTATATCCACAATTTAACACACGATTGGGGGAGAAGTTATGTTCAGGGAATTGAATCCTCATTTATTGGTAATGATAAAATAGGGTATGAGGATATAACTCAAAATACTAGTGTTAGATATTACCATCATCACGGACAAAATAATAGGTATGTAGATGTAACATTATCCACGCCAATCGAAGTTGAGCCTGGGAATTATGTAGAGTTCTATTACACATTTACTAAAAAGCAAGGCACATACGATACTGGCTTAAACACAGAAGTTTTGGTTTATTTTAATGACAGTTCATCAAAAATAAGGAATAAAACAATTGCTGCGCAACCCTCTCCTGTTATACTCACAGATTTTAGAGTGGATAATCCCAATTATTCAACTGCTGAAGGCGCAGATTATAATATTTCAAGCAGCACAATTTACAATTTTACATTTAGAATTACTAATTTTGCCAATTTAATTGGGTATATGTATGGTGGAACACCAAATGTTACTTTTTATAGAGGAAACATCACAATAGTTTTTCCAAGCAGTTTTTATAACGTAATCCAAATTTCAAATAATACTGTTTGTGTTGGTAATATTTGCAATTGTTCTGTTGAATTTGGACTTAATACACCACCACAAATTTGTGTAATACAAGCAACCACTTCAACTAATGGGGGCGATTTCATAATATATGCAAATGCCTCAGAAAATGAATTATTGCCTTCTTGGACATTTCCAATGAATAGTGTTTCTGAGTTGTTTATTAAAGTATATCATTGTCCAGAACCAGAAATATACCATGCTTCTGTTTCTCCAAGAGAAATTTATTTTGGAGAATCTATTAATGTTATAGCAAATGTTTCAAGCCATCCACCAATAACCAATGTTTGGTTGCAGATTGATGGGAAAAATGTATCATTGTATTTAAAAAGTGGAAATCTTTTGAATGGGAGTTATGAGATTAATTATTTCCCAACAAAAGAAGGCACAATTTCATTAACTTTACTTGCAAAAAACAAATGTGGAAAAATTTCAAGTTACAATCTTGGAACTATTTTGGTTAAACCACCAATAACACCACCTTCTCCAGAGGCATGCAAGAACATATCAACGATTGGTTTAGTAGACATGCCAGGTGTTATCTCAGTTGATAAATTAAATGCTCTTTTAAATTTGGATTATTATTGTACTAAAAATATTCTTGGTTTGTGGCAATATGATTTGTATGTGGAAGTTACATATCTTAACAATACGCTTGTTAGTTTGAATGGAACAAGCATGTTTTATGGTATTGCACCTGGGAGAACTTCAAGCGATATACTTTATGGAATTCCAGGAACAGGTATTATATCTCCGAGATATGGTGGAGGTGGAGGTGGTGGTACAACGCTATTATCTGCGCCAAACCCAATAGCTGAAAAAGCAAAACCCTTATATGGGCAGTATTCATCTGCAATAAATTTTGAGAGGTATGTTGTTCTTCAAATCAATCAAAGATATGAATTGGTAAAAGTCACATTAGGTGTTTGGGCTTGAAAAAAGGCATGATTTTTACAATAGATGCATTGTTCGCTCTTGGGATATTTATTGCTGCTGCAATAGGATTATATTCTTTTTTTGGAGAAACAACAACATTTGGATTTGCAGCTGCAAATGTTTATGGGTATTCTGATAATGTAATTCTATCGCACGATAATGCAGAAATCATTTCAAAAATTGTGTATGAATATCAAAGAGGCAACTTGACAGGTGCTAATACTTCTTTTCAACAAGTATTAGATAGGATAGGTTATCCTGCAAATGGTTATATCTATCTTTTGGAGGGTAGTCAATTAATCCCAATTTTAGAAATCAAAAATTATGAATTCGATGAATACTTTGTTGTAAGAAAATATCTTACTCTTACATTAACAAAAGGGTTGAATAAAAATGGTACAAATGTTGTTGTTACAGCTCCTTCTACTTTGGCTAATGAAACAATTCAGATTAATGTTCAAGTTAACAACCCAAATCCAACACCAATCAGTGTAAGTATTACATTAGATGTATACAATGAGACAAATGATTCTCTTTCATGGACAATTTCACCAACAAGTTATTCTATAGTTGTTCCTGGTAGCAGCACAAGTGAGGTTAATTTTGATGTAACTGTTCCTCCAGATGCTGTGATTGATGAATATTATGCAAAATCAGTAGTTAGTGGAGGACTAACTGAAACAGCAACAGACCCATTTAATGTTATTAGATATGGTTTGATAATGATGGAGGTTGATTCAAAACAATGAAAAAAGGAATTTTAGCAACAATTTTAGTAATTCAACTGATTTTATTAGTACTATTAACTTTTACAAATTTACAAACAAAAAGAGAAACCTTTTCTGTGGAGAATCAATATCAGAGGATATCTGCATATAGAATGGCATCTACATTTGCAGACATAGAACACGATGTTTACTATCTTAAATCTAAAAATGTGACAAATAAAACATTGGGAGGGTATATCCAATTTGTTAATGATACTTTTGAACAGATGTTTTTAATGGACATAACATTTAATACTACTTATCTTGTAATAAAAGATACCCGGCTTGAAATGATTAAAGAGGGGAAAATATGAAATCTCAAAGTGCAATAGAATTTATGTCTGTAATTATGATAGGATTAGTATTGATTGCTGTGGCCTCTTATTTTGGAGTAGATTACATTACCTCATACTTTGGCGATATGAATATTATAAATGCCAAACAAACAGTTGATACAATTGTTTCTTCAACTAACTTGGTTTATGCTCAAGGAGTAGATGCCCAAACCCAAATTTTTGTTACTATACCCTCTGGAATTGTGAGAAGCAAGACATATGTCTATGGTGATGAAATTCATATAAGGTTTAAGAATGGCAATATAAAAGATTTTTATAAGAATACAAGAGTAGACGTATTTGGTTCTTTGCCATTAAATCCTGGTAAAGTTTCTCTAAAAATAAGAATGACTGAGGACGGCGCATTTTTATTTATTGCAGATCATGATATCTCATTAGTTTATGTAAGAACATTTAATACGTCATCTCACACAGATTATGTGGATAACTTTTCTGTTGGAGATACTGCTTATTTTGGAGTTGCGCTTATGGATATAAATAATAACTATAAAAATTCTGTTGTGAATTTAATTATTTATAGACCCAATGGCACTATCTTGGCAGAAGAAAATGTGACAGTTAATGGAATTTTTTATTCTGATTTTGTAGTAGATGAAGTAGGAACATGGTTAATATCAGCTATGATTCCAGAAACAAAAGTTATTGGAACTGCATTAGTTAAAGTAAGCTAATCTTTTTCTTCCCAATTTGGAGAACCAGGGGAATAAATTAATGAATTTATTGCTGCTTGTCCTTTGAGCTGCATGTCTCTATTTTGCGATTCTTGTTCTTGCAAACTTGTGAATTCAAAAATAATAACTCCCAAAGCAGTTACAATAATGAGTAGGATCATTATTGAAAAAAATAAATCCATTGAAATAACTTGTGCTTTCATATTACATAAATCTCCTTTTCAGAATTTAAAGTTTTGTATGTGTTGTCGTACACAATTATCTTGTATGCTCCTGAAGATGTGGGTGTCCAAGAATAATTAAATTTATTATTAGTGAGCGGCAGAATATTATTATCAACCACAACATCAGCTGAATCCAAAATTTTTAAGCTAACATTTGAGATGTAATAGGCCCCACTTATGTTTATCTGTTCTCCAAGGTTGTATTTTGTTTTTTCAGTTGTGATAGTACTCAGATATAATTTCCCATTTAGATTGTTAATTGAAAATTTACAAGGGGTAAACAAGAGAGAGGTGATGTTTTGTGTTGTTGTAGAACATGCAAATAACCCATCTCCCCAATCAATTGTGACTAATGCTGAGTTAGTTTCATTTATCAAAATAGAATAATCTTTGTTTTCAATAAAATATGGAATAGAAACATTTATTGCAAAATTGTTACCACCTATCACTGCTGCATCAATACCAGTAGTTATCATATAACAAACCTGTCGTCCAACTTCACTTGTTAGCATGGTATTTTGAGTATATGAGCCAAATGCAGAAATTGTTATGGTATATATAAATAATATTATGACTACTCCAACTAAAAATTCTATGCTTATTTGCGACTTCATTTTTAATTTAAAGAGATAGGAGTTTATAATTCTTGTTACCAAAAAGTTTATAAATGTTGGTGTATCACACCTACAATATATGTTGGTGTATCACACCTACAAGTGATTGAGATGGAAGATATATTCAAACAAATTGAAAAGAAACACAGAGAAGATATACTTTTTATAGAAAGACAAATGAAAATGTTTGAGGCACTAACACAAAAAAGAATGGAATTAATAAGAACAGTGATGGAACAGCAACCACATTCAATAAGAGAACTTGCCAATCTTGTTGATAGAGATGTTAAAAATGTATTTGAGGATTTAAGATTGCTTAATAGAATGAAAATAGTTAGATTGGTAAGGAAAGGTAGGTGTGTAAAACCCATAATTAAAAAAAGAATTATCATAATCACATTGGGATAGGTGATGAAAAATGTTTCCAAAAAAAGAAAAACAAGGTGTAAAACTAAAAGTTGCTGAAGCTCTTCAAGATGATGTTGGGAAGGGCATTGTTAGGATTGATACTCAAGTAATGAAAAAGATAGGTGTTTCTCCAGGAGATGTTGTTGAAATTCAAGGCGAGAAAACAACAGTTGCAATTGTTGATAGAGCATATCCAGCTGATTTGGGATTGAATATTGTGAGGATGGATGGTTTAGCAAGATGGAATGCTAAAGCAGGGATTGGAGAACAAGTCATAATTAGAAAAGCAGATTATAAAAGAGCAACATCTGTGACAATTGCACCTGCACAGAAAGGGATTATGGTTAGAATCCATCCAGAAACTGCAAAACAAGCACTTCTTGGAAGAGCATTGATTAAAGGAGATGTAATCACTTTGGGTGGAACAAGAAGGAGAAGAAAAACGTTTTCAGGAAGTCCATTTGAAGACATATTTAGAATGATTGAAGAAGATTTTAATGTTGGTTTTGGACTTGGGGATATTAAATTTGTTGTTGTTAACACAAATCCAAAAGGGCCAATAATAATAACAGGGGATACAGTTGTTAATGTTTCTTCAGAACCTGTTGAAATGGTTGAGAAAAAAGTACCAGAAGTTACATACGAAGACATTGGTGGATTGGGCGATGCTGTTGCAAAAATTAGAGAAATGGTGGAGATACCATTGAAACATCCAGAAATTTTTGAAAGATTGGGTGTAGAACCTCCAAAAGGAGTTTTGCTTTATGGGCCCCCAGGTACTGGAAAAACACTTCTTGCAAGAGCAGTTGCAAATGAGTCAGATGCTTATTTTATTTCAATAGCAGGACCAGAAGTTGTTTCAAAATGGGTTGGTGAATCTGAAAAGAAACTACGTAAGATATTTGAAGATGCGGAAAAAAATGCACCTGCCATAATCTTTATTGATGAAGTTGATGCAATTGCACCAAAAAGAGAAAATGTTACTGGAGAAGTTGAAAGAAGATTGGTTGCACAATTACTCGCTACAATGGATGGACTTAAGAGTAGGGGGAAAGTTGTTGTTATTGCAGCAACTAATAGACCAAATGATATTGACCCTGCATTAAGAAGACCTGGAAGATTTGATAGGGAGATAGAAATTGGAATTCCAGACAGAACAGGCAGACTTGAAATTTTAAAGATACATACAAGAAACATGCCACTTGCAAAAGAAGTTGATTTGAAAAAATTAGCAGATATCACACATGGATATGCTGGTGCAGATATTGCAGCACTTTGTAAAGAAGCAGCTATGAATGTATTGCGTAGAGTTTTACCAGTTGTTAAATTAAAAGAAGGAGAACAACTACCAAGACAACTTCTTGAAAAGTTAGAAGTAACTGCAGATGATTTTAGAGAAGCATTGAAATTAGTAAGGCCATCTGTTATGAGAGAAGTTCTTATTGAAACCCCAAAAGTGAAGTGGGAAGATGTTGGTGGATTAGAAAAAGTTAAAGAACAATTAAAAGAAGCAGTTGAATGGCCATTAAAATATCCAAAATCTTTTTCAAGAATTGGTATTACGCCACCAAAAGGAATACTTTTGATGGGCCCACCTGGTTGCGGAAAAACACTTCTTGCCAAAGCAGTTGCAAATGAAAGTGAAGCTAATTTCATTTCTGTTAAAGGGCCAGAGATATTTAGCAAGTGGGTTGGTGAATCTGAAAAAGCAATTAGAGAAATATTCAGAAGAGCAAGACAAGCATCACCATGTATAATCTTTTTTGATGAGATAGATTCATTAACTCCAAGAAGAGGGTTTAATGAATCTAATCAAGTTTCAGAAAAGGTTGTGGCTCAGTTACTAACAGAGATGGATGGTTTAGAAAATTTATCAGATGTGATTATTATTGCAGCAACAAACAGGCCAGATATGATTGATCCTGCACTATTGCGTCCTGGAAGATTTGATAGGGTTATACTGACACCAGCGCCAGATAAGGAAGCAAGATTAAAAGTATTGAAAGTGCACACAAAGAATATGCCGCTTGCAAAAGATGTTGATTTAGAAAAAATTGCAGAAGAAACAGAAGGTTATTCTGGAGCAGACTTGCAAGCAATTTGTAGAGAAGCAGGAATTCAAGCATTGCGTGAGAACATTGAAGCAAAAGAGGTTAATGCCAAGCACTTTAAACATGCACTAGAATTAGTAAGAGCAAGCTTAACAAAGAAAGACATGGAAATCTACGAGAAATTCCTTGAACAATTCAGAAGTGTAAGAGCAGAACTTCAGAAAAAAGCATCATACTTTGGCTGATGCGCAAATTTTTATATTATTATTTATTTTAATTTACCTATGGTTAAGAAGAAAAAGTACATGTTTTTTGAGCCAAAGTATGCTTGCACCCACCCATTTTCATGCGCATTTGAAAATTGGGCGCTTGATTTAAAGAATAGGATTTTTTTATCAGTTGTTTTATCATTAATTACTTCTATTTTTTCAAAAATTCAACCCCTTTGCACCCAAGAAAGATGTTTTAATTATTTTTTTGAATTATTTTTAAATCCTAGCGTTTTATTTAAACCAATCATTTTAAGTCAGACACTAAATTCGTTTTTAATAACAGCAATATTCTTTTTCCTTATGTGGATAATTATCCTATCTATTGCTGTTTGGGCACATGTAAAGCGGATTGTCCATGAAGTTGTAATTCCTGTAATAATCGCATTTTTTGTCATATTTATTTTAGGAGTTACATCTGGAGCATTTCCACAATTATTTTTAGAGACAGATGCAATTGAGTGTGTTACAAGTGAGGATTGTATGCTTGCTGGCTATTGTGGTGAAGTGTGTACTAGTGTTTATCAACCAGTTTATACCACATTTGATCCAAATTGTGAACCATTAGATTCTTGTGTTTGCATAGAAAATAAATGCGTTGGGAGTTAGTTTCTTAAATAGATTAGTCATATAATATATTATGCAAGAGGAAAAACTCTATGAAACAATCCTGTCAAAAGAATTAACTTGGGAAGGTTTGATTAGAGATATTGTTCATAATGAGGGACTTGATCCATGGGATATAGACATTTCTAGACTCACTAAAAAGTATTTAGATGCTATTAAAAAAATTAAAGAGTTGGACATACGAATATCTGGTAAATTCATTCTTGCAGCAGCAATTTTACTTAAAATGAAAGCAGATTATTTGCTTGCTAAAAAAGAAGAAGATGAAAAAGTTGAGGATAAAAAAGAAGAAATTGTCCTTGAGGCTGATTATGACTTGCAGCCACATGTGCCACAACCAAAAAAAAGAAAAGTGACTATTGAAGAACTGATCTCCTCCCTTCAAAAGGCATTAGTTGTAAATGAAAAAAGAAAATTTAGGCATAAACAAAGAGAGGTTAACATAAAACTAAAATTAAAAAAAGTAGATATTGGCGAAAAAATAATTCTATTGTATAATAAAATTTTGGATTTTTTAAAAAGATTTAAAATAGAAGAATTAAAATTTTCCTCATTAGTACCAAGCAAACAAAGAGAGGACATACTTTGGACATTTATACCTTTGATACATCTTGCAAATAAAGGAAAAGTAAACATAAGACAAGAAGAAGAATTTGGTGAGATTTATGTCAGAACATCATGAGTACGAAAAAAACAAAGCAAAAGTAGAGGCATTGCTTTTTGCTACGAATGGACTTACTATAGAAGAAATTTCAAAAAGAACAGGATTAAGAAAAAAAGAAATCGAAAAAATCCTTGAAGAGCTTGAAATGGAATATCTAGATGAATCCAAAGGAGTTCATGTTGTAAATGAAGGCGATATTTGGAAAATGTCTGTAAAACCAGAACACACTCCAAATGTAAAAGATTTATTGCCTCCAGAAATGCCGAGAGGGTTAATAAAAACCCTTGCAATAATTGCTGCTAAAAAACCAATAAAGCAATCAACTGTTGTCAAAATAAGGGGTAATAAAGCATATGGACACATAAAAAAACTTGAGAAAATGGGATTTATTACTTCTGAAAAACACGGCACAACCCAATTGCTTGATTTAACCGAAAAATTTTTTGATTATTTTCAAGTTGTTGAATCTGAGCTAAAAAAACAAATAAAACAAGAGGACAAGGAGAGAATAGAGAGAATAGAATCTGAAGAAGAACAATATCAACAGAAAACTTAAAAGCTTATAAAAGATTAATATTTGCATACAAAAGGAGGTAAGAGCATGTTAAAATTAAGAGAGATTTCAAAAACATATGGTGTTAAAGTTTACACAGACCAAGGAGAATATTTTGGGGATGTAGATGAAGTGATAATACAAAATAACAAAATATTTGGTTGGAAAATAAAAGCAACAAGGAATAGTTACCTAAGCAAAACAATCTCTGGTGCTAAGGGAGTAATTGTACCACACCAACTTGTAAAAGCAGCAGGAGATATTTTGATAATCTCAAAAGCAGCAATACCAAGCGAAGCTGAAACCGAAGAAGCAGAGTGATTTTGTCAAGTTTTTTAAATATTTATTCTCCTTATTTTTAGTAGTATGGTAAAGAAATCTAAGTTTGATTTTAAAACAACTGAAGAAATAGAAGTTCCAGAAAAATTAGTAGACCAAGTTATTGGGCAGGAAAATGCAATTGAAGTAATAAAAAAAGCTGCAAAACAAAGAAGACACGTTCTTTTGATTGGTGAGCCTGGTACTGGAAAAAGTCTTGTTGGGCAGGCACTTGCAGAACTTTTGCCAAAGGAAAGATTAGTCGATGTTTTATGTTTACCCAACCCAAGAGATGAGAACAATCCAAAAATAAGAACCTTACCAGCAGGACAAGGAAGGAAAATAATTGAACAAACCAAATTAAGAGCATTAACACAAATGTCAAGTGGAAATAGCTGGTTGTTTTTGATATTAATTTTTGTGGTTATATTTACAGCATCAACTATTTTGGATTGGGTTATTGGAAAAGAAACGAGCGAAATATTAAAAGCAGCAGATAGAATTGCTGGCACAATGATATTGATTATGATATTTTTGGGTGCCATGATATTTTATGCAATGTACAAATTGCAAATTCAAAAGAGAAAGATTATTGGACCAAAGTTAATTGTTGATAATTCTGGACTTGAACACGCTCCTTTTATAGATGCAACAGGATTACATGAAGGGGCTCTTCTTGGGGATGTGTTGCATGACCCATTTATGACAGGCGGACTTGGGACACCAGCACATGAGAGAGTAATTGCTGGTGCAATACATAAAGCAAATGGCGGTGTTTTATTTGTTGATGAAGTTGCGACATTAAAACCAGAGATGCAAGTTGCAATTCTTACTGCTATGCAAGAAAAGAAAATGCCAATCACAGGAAGAAGTGAGAGAAGTGCTGGTGCAATGGTTAAGACAGATCCAGTACCAACAGATTTTGTTCTTGTTGCAGCAGGAAACCTCGATACTATAAGGCATATGCATCCTGCATTAAGAAGTAGAATTCGTGGTAGTGGATATGAAGTTTATATGAAAGATAAGATTAAGGACACTCCAGAAAATGTAGAAAAAATTGCAAGATTTGTTGCTCAAGAAGTTAAAAAAGATAGACGCATACCCCACTTTACTAAAAAAGCAGTTTTAGAAATAATCAAAGAAGCAAGAAAAAGAGCTGGGAGAAGAGGATATCTCACTTTGAAATTAAGAGATTTGGGTGGATTAATTAGGGTTGCTGGAGATATAGCAAAAGAAGAAGGAAGTAAATATGTTAAAGCAAAACACGTTATAAAAGCAAAAGCACCAGCAGCAACACTTGAACAACAAATTGCAGAAAAATATACTCATGAGAAGAAGGAGTATCAAATAATAAAAACTAGTGGTGCAGAAATTGGAAAAGTTAATGGTTTAGCAGTGATTGGAGGAGAGATAGGTTCTGGTATTATTCTTCCAATTGAAGCATCTGTTGTTCCTGCTCTTGAAAAGGAAAGAGGTAAGATATTAGCAACAGGAAAACTTGGGGAGATTGCAAAAGAAGCAATTACAAATGTTAGCGCCATATTTAAGAAATATTCTGGAAAATCTCTTGGTAAATATGATATACACATTCAATTCCTTCAAACATATGAGGGATTAGAAGGAGATTCTGCCTCAATTTCTGTTGCAACAGCAGTTATATCTGCTCTTGAAAAAATACCAGTAAGGCAAGATGTTGCAATGACCGGTTCGCTTTCAATTCGAGGAGAAGTGCTTCCAATTGGTGGAGTTAATTCAAAAGTAGAAGCTGCTAGGGAAGCAGGAATCAAAATAGTCATAATCCCAAAGTCAAATGAAAAGGATATACTTGTGGATACGCGCGGAATAAAAACAATTCCTGTTGAGAACATTGCTCAAGTTTTGGAATATGCATTCAAATGGCCAAAAGGAAAGAAAAAAATTTTGAATAAAATTAAGAAAGCCCTAAAATAAAAGGAAACAATTTAAATAAATAATTCATAGGTTTTCGCATGGATTGTATTGATTTATTAAAAAAAATTGAGAAGAAAGGGGCAGAGTTTTCTGATATTCGAATTCTTGAAATGGATTCTGAAATGATTTCAATTGAGAATGGAAACATTAACCTCCTTCAAAAGAAAGAAGCACTTCAATATGGTGTTAGAGTATTATACAAAGGTGCTTGGGGCTTTTCATATGGTAATGACTTAAAAAAGATTGGGCCTGCATTTGACCATGCTTTAAAACTTGCTAAGTTAAGTTCTAAAAAGATAAAGAAAAAATTTGAGATAAAAAATTTTGGTGCTGAAAAAGCAAAGATTAGACAAAAAGGCACATCTTATACTAATATTGAAATTAAAGATAAGATAAAGAGATTATTAGATTGTGATAAGCTACTAATAAAAAAGGATATCATCAACAGAACAATTGATGCTGGATTCTTAAAAAGAAAACAAAATTATTTCAATTCTTTTGGTGCAAACATTTTAGAAGAAAGAGAGTATTTCAATTTTGCATTTACAGCAGTTAGCAAAAGAGATAGTGTGATGAGAAAAATTTTTGAGAAAAAAGGGATGTGTTCAACATACGAAGATTTCGAATCCATTGATTTTGAAAAGTTTATATTAAAACAGCTCAAGAAATTTGATGATTTATTTAAAGCCAAAAAAGCCCCAGCAGGAAAGTATCCACTTGTTGTTGATAATGTTTTGAGTCATGTTTTTTTCCACGAGGCGGTTGGACACGCATGTGAAGCAGATTCGATTTTGGAAGATAGTTCTGTGTTAAAAGGAAAATTAAATGAAAAGATAGCACCATCTCACTTAACTCTTGCAGATGATCCAACAATTAAAAAGGAACATGGTTTTTTTGTTTATGATGATGAAGGTATAAAAGGAAGGGAAACAATTTTGATTAAAAACGGGATTCTGGATGGTTATCTACATTCTATTGAAACAGCTAGTAGACTTAATATGGAACCAACAGGGAATTGTAGAGCAGAAAGTGCAATTGATTTTCCTTATCCTCGGATGAGCAATATTGTACTTTACCCTGGGAAATTTAAAGTTGATGAATTATTTGAAGGAATAAAAAAAGGAATTTATGCAAAAAGTTCTACTGGTGGGATTGTTGAACCAACAAGCGGGAATTTTCTTTTTAATACAAAAGAAGCGTATTTAATTGAAAACGGAAAAATAACAAAACCCTTGCTTGATGTTTCATTTGGCGGAAATATTCTTGAGATATTAAACAAAATTGAAAAGATTGCAAATGATTCAAAAGTTATTTTTGGTGGTTGGAGATGTGGGAAAAAAGCACAAACAGTTCCAGTTGGTGGAAAATCCCCACACATTATGATTTCAGAAGCTATGGTTGGTGGAAAAAATGATTGATAAGATCATAAAGGAAGGAGAAAAATATGGAGATGTAAACGTTATATTAAGCCGAAATCAAAGTTTGGAGATTGGTTTTGTTAATAGAGAAATCGCATCTACAAATGAGGGAGACACACTTCAATTAGCTATAAGAATTTCTAAAAATAAAAAATTTGGATATGCAACAACATCAGATATATCTAAATGGAGAGAATGTTTATCAAATGCTGTTAAAATAATGAAAGTTTCAAAGGAGTTAGAGCAAAAAATTCATTTAGCAGAACCACAAAAATTTAGAAAAGTTGAAGGCATATTCTCCAAAAGAGTTTTAGATTTGCCCCCAGAGAAAATAATTTCAAAAGGATACAAGATGATGGATGAAATTGATGAGAAATTGGGCGTTCCTGATATTTCAATATCCAAAAGTTTTGAAGAAGTTCAAATCGCAAATTCAAATGGTGTTAATGCAAAAGAAAAAGAAACCACATTTTCTGTTATTACTGAAGTAAATTATAAAGATGTAAATGCAAGAGAATTGCACATATCTCATGATTTATTTGATATTAAAAAAATTGGCAAAGAGGCATCTCGACTTTGTTTGGAGAGTATTAACCCCAAACCCATTCCAACATTTAGAGGCTCAGTAATATTAGACTATTTCGCTTTTTCAGGATTGTTAGAGACAGTTTTAATTCCAGCAGTTAGTGCAGATGAAATACACGCAAAGAGAAGTTTTCTTCATGATAAGTTTGGCAAAAAAGTTTTTTCAGAAAAATTGACCATTACTGATAATGGTATTTTGAAGAATGGATTGATGAGTGGGGGTTTTGATTTAGAAGGAATTTCAAAACAAAAGACAAAAGTTATTGATGCTGGAGTTTTTGTATCTCCCTTGTACGATATTTATTCTGCTAAAAAAGAGAATAAAAAAAGCACTGGAAATTGTGGAGGGATAAATAAAGTTCCATTGATATCACCAACAAATTTTGTCATATTGCCTGGGGATTATTCTAGGAATGAAATGATACAGGAAACAAAAGAAGGTATAATTGCAAAGGAAGTTTTTGGACTCCATTTGATAAATAAATTAACTGGAGATTGTTCCATTGGAGTTGAGAGCGCCTTTTATATTAAAAATGGCGAGATTAAATTTCCAATTAAACAGGCAATGATTAATTTTAATTTATTTGAAGAACTTAAAAAACTTGATGTTCTTGGAAAAGAATTAAGACAGGAATCTTCCGTGGTTGCACCAACAATAAAGTGTGATAATGTGCAAATAATAGGATAGTAAACTTTTTTAAAGGCAAAAAGATTTCTCAAATTGATAGCGGGGTAGACTAGCCTGGAGTGGTCGCTGGGCTCATAAAAGCCTTTCTTTCCAGAAAGAAAGGCTTGCGAAAGAAAGCGTTTTGGGGAGACCCAGAGGTCGGTGGTTCAAAAGCACCCTTTTCTCTTGAAAGAGAAAAGCGCGCCCAGAAAAGAGAACTCTGGGGGTGCGTGAGAGTCCACCCCCCGCTATTATTTTATTCTTTTATCAAAGAATTCATCCCATGTAACTGGCCTTCCTACCTTAGATGACATTCGCATTTTCTTTTTTATTAACTTTTCATATGTTTTTTTTGAGATTGTTATGGTCGTTTTCATACATTATCATAAGTATTTAAAGTATTTAAATTATATACATTACGATGAATTCCCAAATTTTTGGGGTTGTCTATAAAGAAAAATGTTTTTAAACTAAAAGTTACTATAAATAATTACTAAAAGTTGACACTTCAACTGATGATTTTAGTTGGAGAGTCGGAGGGATGAAAATGGCTGCAAAGAAAAAGAAGACAACCAAGAAAAAGAAAACAACAAAGAAAAAGAAGACAACCAAGAAAAAGAAAACAACAAAGAAAAAGAAGAAAAAACGATGATGTCTTCTTCTTTTTATTTTTTCTTTTTTTATTGAAGAACTATAATTCTTATCAAATTTCCAAAATTCTTGTCAACATATGCTCTAACTTTCTTGCTTAACTGTTTTGGAATAATTAGAATTGCTGGGTATTTCTTAGAGGAGATTTCTACATATAGTTTTGATATGTCGCTTTCACTTATGCTTTTTTTATTCTTTACTTTTACAAAATATTTTTGTCCTCCAAGAGGAGTCTGGATTGAGATGAGATAATCTGACTCATTTCTGCTAACTTTTCTTTCTAAAACTTCAACATTATTCTTTTTGAAGAATTCAATAACTCTTTTATCAAAATCATTCTTGGCTTCCTTTCGCAATTTGATTTTTTTAATTGGTTGTTTAACTTTTTCTTTTTTAATTTCCAATCTTTTTTGCACTTCTGGTTTTTCAACTACTTGTTCAACTTCTTCTTTTTGAGGTTCAAATTTTTTTTGTAAAATCTCATTAAATTCATCATCTGTAACAGAATAATGCCTCCAACAAAATAATTCTTTTTCGTCCTTCTTAATTTGGAGGTATGAAACAAAATCTCGTAATTCACTTAATAGAACTCTTTCTTGAGGGTATAAATCTTCTTTGAAGGCTACACGCAGTTGTTTTAGTCTTTCAAGCGCTTTTTTTTCTAAGTCATTAAGTTCGGAATATAATCTATTCCTCAATTTTTGTTCTTGCCCATCAACATAATACAATGGAGATGAACCAACTTTTCTATGTGATATTTTTACATGCCCCTTGTTGATTAATGTGGAAAGAATAGCAGATGCAAGAAAAGTTTCAAGCCCAACAGCTTTAGCAATATCAATAGGCAATATTGGGCCACGCATCCTTACAAGCTGTAAAACTTTTTCCTCTTTTTCGTTCAGCATATCATAAAAAGCACACTACTTCTTTATAAAATTGGTTACGTCCTTTGTTTCTTATATTCTAAAATGATTTTTTCAATGGATTCAATAGATTTTTTTATTTTTTCAAGGGAATCCTTTTTTATAAAAAGAACACCACCTTTTTGCAATATTTCAATTTCTTTTGATGGGAAAATATCAAAACCTTTTTGTTTAAGAGATTTAACAATATCCTTGTTCCCACGAATGTATAAAATTGTTTTTATCTTTAGTTTGGTTAATTGTTTTAAAGAATCTTTGCTAGGATTGCTTAAGTTTTCGATAAGAAGAATATTTTTGAAATCTTTCTTTCCTAAAGAAGCTATTTCTTTTTTACTTAAATCTTTTAGTTTAGTTATCAAAAAACAATCTTCATCCTTTAATATTTTGTTTATGCTTATTTGGTTTTCAAGCTCTTTTGAAATTACTTTGATTTCTTTTTTTAGCCTAAATATCTCTTTTTCAAGAGAATCAATTGTTGATTTTCTCTTATTTGCAAGTTCTAAAAGTTGTTCATTTGTTTTTTTGGAAACTAATTCTTTTTCCAATTCTTTATTTTTAATTTCTAGTTTTTCATATTTTTGTTTTAAGGAGTCAAAAAGAGCCTTTGTTTTTTTAAGTTCTTTTTTTAGAGAAGTAATAACGCTTTCTTTTTCAAGCTGTCTTTTTCTCTTTTTTGTTTGTAAAGTAGCCCTTTCTGGCTTTTCCGTTAAAGCATCTTTTATGTTTTTGGATTCCCCAAAAATTATTTTTTTTACAACCTTCCCCTTTAATTCAGGTTTGCCAATTTTATTGAGATGATAATCCACCTTTCTAAAAAAAGATTTAAATTTTTTAAATGCGAATATTGCAGAGGCACAGGAATCTTTTTGATGAGTATCTTTAAATTTTGTTTTTGGAAAAAATTCTTCTATAAGCCTTTGCTTTTCACCTATTTTTAAATCATGATTTGGAGAAATAATTTTTGCATGAAGTTTCATGCTAATTTTTTTAACAAGGTAGGGTGGAATTTTTACATCGCAAGAAATTATGATTGGAATGCCAGTTTTTTCTATCCAAGATATGATTTGGTCAATCCCCATCTTTTTTGAGCTGTGCTTCTTAATTATTTTTCCTTCTAAATCTAAAGCGCATAAACCTGTTGTTATTCCAGGATCCAAACCCAAAATTATGTATTTATTCTCCATAATCCTTTTCAATTATTTCTTTTATTCGTTTAGCTTTTTTTTCACCAATCTTTTCAACTTTTTTTAATTCTTTTACATCAGCATTAAAAATGGCTTTAATTGTTTTGAAATGCTTAAGCAAGTTTTGTGCAATACCTCTCCCCACACCAGGAAGACTAGATACGATATACTCTTGAAGGAATCTATCGCTCAACGGCTTTTTTTCTCCACGCAGGCTTATGTTTACTTTTTTATCTAATTGTTCTCTGCTTGCAATCATATATAAAAATAAAGCAGTTTCATGCTCACAGCTTGTTTGTATTATCGGAACCCTAAAATCAATTGCCAAAGCAGCAATCGCTCCACGAATTGCATTTGGATGAATTGCTCTTTCGCTGTATACGTCATCTGAACCCTCTACAATAATAATGGGCTTTTCAAAATTTGCTGTTAGATTTTTGACTTGTTCAAATAGCCTCCCATCTATTAGAGATTGAATAAAATCTTTTGTAGTTTTTTTCTCAGCACAAACTCTTTCAGAAAGAATGAAATCTCCAACAGGAAGCTGTTTGGTTTCAATTTTTGTACCTAAGTCATAGAGTTCTTTAACAACAGTTGAACGCAATTCCCTGTTATCAACAATTATTTTAACTTCATCCAAAATCTCCAATCCTCCTTTGTGGATTTTCTATGTTTTCCTTTATCTCATTTAGAGCAGTCCTCATCTTCTTTTCTTTATGGAATGATACCCAATAGTATTTTTCGTCAATAGTATTTTTTGTTATTAACAATATAACTTCGCCAGGGGAATGCCTTGCTGTTCTTCCTCTTCTTTGTATTGTTCTTAATGCACTTGGAATTGGTTCAAAAAATATAACTCTTTTCACTTCTGGGATATCAAGCCCTTCTTCACCAATACTACTACTCACTAATACATTATAAACCCCTTTTTTGAAATCATTTAAAACTTTTATTTGCTCTTTTTGTGACATCCCTTGTTTCTGCCCTATAAATTTAACAGCATGGATGCCTGGATTTTCTTTAAGGAATTCTATTATTCTGTCCACCGTATTTCTGTAATTTGTAAAGACAATTGTTTTTGAATTCGAATTTATTAATTCAAGCAATTTTTTGAATTTTGGGTGTTCAATATTTTTAGATTCCAATTCAAATGTGCGAGCCATTGCCTCTCTAAAATCTAAATCGTTCATCAATTGCTTTGTGGCTTTTACTTTGTGGTATTGCCCCTTTAATTTTTCAATGAATTTTGCAAGAGATTTTATTCCCTGTGTTTGTAGAAGTTCTAAACAATGTAAAATTTTTGTGCATGCAGCAACAATAGAAACATATTTCATTAAACTGAAATCATTTCTTCCTACTAGTTCTGCTTGTAATTTTAAAAAATCACTTTTTCTAACTTTTTCAATATCCGCACTTTGAATTATCCCATTTTCCTTTAGAAATCCCAATCTGGTTTTAAGAGATTTTTCAAAAAGTTCTTTTAATTCTTTTAGGTTTTCTGGAAGTTCAATGAATACTTTTACAATATTCATTTTTTCAACGTATTGTTTTACATCTTCAGAATGTTCACTCCTGATTTCTATTGATTTGATAAATAAATTTTTACAAATAGTATTGATTGTTTCTTTTTCACTTCCAGGACTTGCAGTGAGGGCAAGAATGTGCGGGTGCTTTGATTGTTTCGTATAGTTCTTTGCAAGGAAAACATAATCATAATCTCCAATAGCTCTGTGTGCTTCATCGAATATTATCAAAGAAACATTTTCAAAATTTATTCTCCCATTTATTAAATCATTTGTTATTGTTTGGGGCGTGGCAAAAATAAGATTTGCATTTTCCCAAATATTTTTCCTTTCGATTGGTTTGATTAATCCTGTGAGAAGGGCAAAATTTCCTTTTATGTGATTTTCAAAAGTTTTTTTGTGTTGTTCACAAAGAGGTTTAGTAGGTGCAAGAAAAAGGATTTTTGAATTTTGAATTTTTTCCAATCTATGGACTGCGAGCATGAGGGCAATTATTGTTTTTCCTAATCCAGTTGGAAGAATAACTAATGTATTTTGTTTTGCAGCTGTTGCAAATATCTTTTCTTGATAAAGTCGCGGAGTTATTTCAAGTTTCATTTAACTTCATCTCCGCTATAGTTTCATTATCTTTGTTGAATATGAATGTGGCAGTTATTTTTTTTCCGTTTAGGACTAGGGGGAGCCAATGTTCGTCATCTTGCCACATCTTTTCAAAAGGTAAGTTGTTTATATTAAACCACTGTGGTAACATTTCTTCACTTTCTTTTGGATGTCCTTTCCATTCTTTTGCTAAAAAGACATGAACTATTTGGTTCCATTCTTTTTTATACGGAAAGATGAATTTTAATTCACCAACCTTTTGAAGTTTATTTGCTAATATATTTGTTTCTTCATATAACTCTCTTATTGCTGCTTCTTCTATACTTTCATCTGAGCCCACCTTACCACCAAACCCATTCCACTTTCCCGCACCGAAACCACGCTTTTTCATCCCTAGTAAAATCTCATTAGAACAATTCTTTATTAAAAAACAGAGAGTTGCAATTTTCATGTCAATCCAACCACACAATGTCTTTTTTTGTTGCGCGAGGAATGTCAATCGTTAGGTATTTGCAGGGCCTGTTGGATTTGTTGCATATCTCTATTTTTTCTTTTGGTTTGAATTTAATTAAATCTCCTTTCTTCAACTTCTTTTTATTGCAGATTAAAGTTCCTTCAAGTATGTAGATAATACCAACATTGTGTTTTAGTAGACATCTATATTTCTTTTTTGGCATTATTATTTCTACATTCAAGCCAGCTTCTTTAAATCCTGTATGTTTAATTGTTCCAAATTCAGTTTTTATTATTTTTACCAATGCGGGAGGCAGGATTTGAACCTGCGTAGAGATTGGCCACTAAAGTGCCATAAGGCACATCAGCTCTAACCCACACGGTATCCACGACCCTTTCTTTTGGTTGAGCTTTTCTTTTTTAAAGAAAAGATCACTTGAGCCGTGCCCGTTTGACCATACCGTACCTTTTCTTTTGGTGCAGCTTTTCTTTCCCAAAGAAAAGGTGCTCCGGCACTCCCGCATATATGTATCTATTGATTTAATCTATTTTTAAGCATTTCTAGAATTAAACAGTTTTCTTAATTTCTTCAAGTTGCTTTCTCAATCTTTCAAATTCATCTCTTAATTCTGCAAAAGTTCCAAGTTCGCCTTCTACTTCGACTTCTTGTATTGGTTGTTCATATTTTTCAATACCTTTGATTATCTTTTCT
>JAJRVP010000020.1 GCA_024277205.1 archaeon | reverse complement strand
TTCAAATGTAATTTCTTTTCTTCCAATTACTTTGTTTTCATATTCATTCATTATTTTTATTTCCATTATCTCACCTTTAAGGCATATTCTCCAGGAATTTCTATGTTAAGTTCTTTTGCAATTTCAGATTTATCAGGATCAATGATTATAACTAAGCCGCGCCAATGCTGGGTTAATTCTTGACTACCACAAACTGGGCATTTTTTTCCAGTTGTTATTCGTTTACATTTTTTACATGCTTTTTCTACCATAAACCTTTTCTTGTAAGAAAAGCTTTACCAAAAGAACGCCTTTCTTACTTACCCCCCTTCTTTTTCTTAGTTGTCTTTGTCTTTTTCTTTTTTTCAGGTTTTACTGGTTTTTCTTCGTCGCCCTTTTTCTTTTCTGCTTCTATCCATTCAATTTTTCCAAGCCCTGGTTGTCGCATTGTTAATCCAAGTTTTGCGCCACGAATATTTTTTAAACTTATTGCAATAATTCTTGCTCTAACTTTGTCTTTTACTTTTAATGAACGTTTGCTTTCTTTTCCTTGAAGTACACCAGCTTCTGCATAATTAACATAATCGTCCATAACTTGAGATACATGAACTAATCCATCAATTGGACCTATTCTGATGAATGCTCCAAATTCAGTTATTTCTGAAACAAACCCTTCAACAACCTCTTGCATAATTGGTCTATAAACAAGAGTTTCAAAACTTGTTTGGTAATATACTGCACCATCTCCTGGAATAATTGTTCCTTCGCCAATTTCTTTTACATTAAGCACTGCTAGGAATATCCCATGTTTTCCTAGCATTCCTATGAATTCTTTTTCAATAGCTGATTTTACAGCTTCTTTTAGATTTTTCCCAAGGAATTGGGGTGGTACTCTTATATTTGATTTTAATTCTAATATGGAATACATGCTAATCTCTCCTTGAATATAAAAAGGAAAAAAAGAAATTCCTTTTAAACCTTTCTATTACAACAATGTGTACAATACAAACATTCCCGCAAATATTATTGATATTGTGTTCAATACTTTAATTAATGCATTTAGTGCTGGACCTGCTGTATCTTTTGATGGGTCACCTACTGTATCTCCAACAACTGCTGCTTTATGTGCTTGGCTTCCTTTTCCACCAAGATTTCCATCTTCAATGTATTTCTTTGCATTATCCCATGCAGCCCCTGCATTTGCTAAAAATAATGCCATGAGTAATCCTGTAACAATTGAGCCTGCTAATAGTCCCCCAAGTGCTTCTGGACCAAGTATAAATCCAACAGCAATTGGTGAAATAACAGCTAACAATCCTGGCAAAATCATTTCTTTTAATGCTGCTTGAGTACTTATGTCAACACATCTTGCATAGTCTGGTTTTGCTTTTCTAGTCATTATTCCTTTTATTTGTTTAAATTGTCTTCTTACTTCTGTAACCATTGAGAATGCTGCTCTTCCTACTGCACCCATTAATAATGCTGAAAAAATAAATGGTAAACTTCCTCCAATGAACAAACCAATTACAACATTTGAATTTAGTAGATTAAGCATTTTTATTCCTGCTTCTCCTGCAAATGCTGCGAATAAAGAAAGTGCTGCAAGTGCTGCAGAAGAAATTGCAAAACCCTTTGTAACTGCTTTTGTTGTATTACCTACTGCATCTAATTGATCTGTAACACTTCTAACTTTTTTATTTAAATTGCTCATCTCTGCAATACCACCAGCATTATCTGTTATTGGGCCATAACTATCCAATGTTACAATCATTGAAGTTACAGATAACATTGCCATGGTTGCTATTGCAATCCCATAAATTCCAGCAAAATGATGCGCCCAATAAATTGCAATTATGATTAACAATATTGGTACTGCTGTGCTCTTAAGTCCAACTGCTAAACCACTTATTATGTTTGTTCCTGCTCCTGTTTGAGATGCTTTTGCAATTTCTAAAACAGGTTTTTTGTCTTTTGATGTATAATATTCTGTTATATACCATATGCCTACTGTTAAAAATAAGCCTGCTAATGATGCATAGAATATTTCAAGAGTTCCAAAGATATTTTGTACAATGAAATAAAATATCAATGTTGCAATTATTGTTGTGATAAATACCCCTTTTGATAAAGCACTCCAGATGTTATTGTTTTTTCCAAGTCTTATTGAAAGTACACCAACTATTGAAGCAAATATTCCTGCTGCACCCAAAAACATTGGAAGTAAGATGCCATTTTCACCTAAGCTCATTCCCAATAACATTGCTGCAATCATTGAGACAACATAGGTTTCGAATAAGTCTGCACCCATTCCTGCACAATCACCAACATTGTCACCAACATTGTCAGCAATTACAGCAGGATTTCTTGGATCATCTTCTGGAATTCCTTTTTCAATTTTTCCAACTAAGTCTGCTCCAACATCTGCTGCTTTTGTATAAATTCCACCACCAACACGAGCAAATAGTGATATTAATGATGCTCCGAATCCAGCTCCAATAATTAGGGTTGGATCTCGGTAGATATAGTATAAACCTGCAACTGAGAGAAGTCCCAAGCCAACAATTGCCATTCCTGTTACTGCACCACCTTTAACAGCAATTGATAATGCTTCTTTTAATCCTTTTTTAGCTGCTTCAGCAGTTCTTACATTTGCTCTTACAGAAACATTCATTCCAAGATAACCTGCTAATGCACTAGCAACTGCGCCAATAACAAATCCAACTGCTGTGGGTGCTCCTGTAGCAAACCATAATATAACTGTTAGTATTATTGCAACAATTGAGACTGTTTTGTATTGTCTTTTCATATATGCCATTGCACCAATTCTAATTGCATTTGAAATCTCTTGCATTTGTGGTGTACCTTTGCTTTTCTTTAAAACTGAAAAAGCCAGATACAGTGCAAAAAGCAATGCAATTATTCCTGAAACTGGTACTAAAATGTTTAAAACCATTTTAACTACCTCCAATAGTCAAATATTTCTTTTGTCTTAGTGTTATAATTTTTAAGCCTTTTTTTAAAGCTTTCTTTTTTAATTCTTTATCTTGAGTTGCGATTATTGCATTTTCTTTTTTTGCAAAGTTTAGAATTGTATTATCCACATTTTTAATCAGATCTGTATCAATAAATTTCACTTTTTTTTTCTTCATTAAATCAAGTGCTGCATTTCCGAATTTTAGTTTTTTTAATTCATCAGTACAAATATTTAGAAATAGAATTTCGTATTTTTCATCTATGATTCTATCTAATTCTGAGTAGATATCTACTTTAAATTGAAATGGAATTACTGCAAAGTTTGTATCAAAGATAATTTTTTTCATAATATATTCTGTAGAAACGCAATTTTTATATATATGAGCCTACTTATAAAAAATATAATGCTCGTGAGGGTATATTCTACAGAATATACCACTTAACCTTGGTTAGAATGCGCTCATAATGACTCTTCTCACAAAAAGGGGGTGTAGGGCCCGTGTGTGGCTTTTATTCTTGGTGCTCTCCTTCTCTCTCATTCTCTCTGTTTCTGTTGCAAGCGCCTATTTTTACGTTAGCCCCACATATGTTCAAAAAGGAAATCCTGTTTATGCTTATGAGAGCTATTATTTTTATTCATCAGATAATTGTTTAAAAACACAAGCTTGTGTAAGGGAGGAAGGTGGAAGTTGGTATTGTAGAACAGATTATGATGGGAAGGGTCAAGTATCATACCCCAAATATTTTTACCCTACTTACTCTAAGAATATTTATGGTAAAGCAGAATGTTATAAGAAACCATATTGGTGGGCTTGGTGGTATCAATGGGTTAATTATGAGAATAGAAATCAATGGGTAAATGTATATTGCCCATCTGGACCCACTGGAAATTATAAGTGTGGTTCTTTGTGGAATGCTGATAAAAGATATGCTGAATGGAGAAACTCTGACTGTTCTACATGGTGGAATTATGTTGAAAATTGTGATAATGATTATTACTATTGTTCTACTGGGAATAGAGTTTATTACCATAATGGATATTGCAGTAGTGGTTATTGTACTTCAAGCAATTCATATGTAAAAGATTGCGATGATTATGATTATTGGACTTGTAGCGGAGATACAAAATATAAAAAAGATTATTACTGTTCAGGTGGTGGGTGTGCTTCTCAGAATACAAATTATTTCAATTGTAATAATAATAATTATTATGGCGATTGGCAATATTATTGTTCTGGAACTACTGTAAGAAAACATAGACTTTTTTATGATTATGGGTGTTCAAATGGTAATTGTTATGTAGCAAGTACTTATTGGAAAGATGACCAATATGTAGAAAATTGTGATTCTAAAGATGGTTGGTATTGTGAGGGGGGCTATTCTAAATATCGGGATTATTATTGCAGCAGTGGTGGTTGTTCATATACTATAACTCAATCTAACTATTGTCCATATGGTTGTGATACTAACACTGGAGTTTGCGTAAATAAGTATTTGACTATTAAGTCTGTTAATATTTTTTCAGAATCAAATCTTAATGAGAATGTAACTGTTAGGGTTTATTATGAGTCTTCATTTAGTGGTTATGTTGATTTCGCAGTTGATTACATAAGGGGTTCGGTTTCAACAGGAAATTGTTATAAACTTCATTGTGCAAATCCAGCAGGAGATACAGAATGTAATCAAGGTTGTGAAGGTGGTTCATTAAAAACAGTCTATGTTCCATTTGGAAGTGGTTATGTAGAATTTACAATTCATCTTCCTGCTGCTAAAGGTAAGATTAATGGACCTTATGATGATTTCATTGTAAAAGTGGGTGCTTGGAAAACACCATATACAGAATATTATGATATGTATACTGCAAGCATTACACCAAGAGTATATTGTCATGTTGCTCCATTAGGAGGAGAGGATTGGGCATATGATAATTGTCCTGCTGCTAAAGATGAAGGAGATTGTGATGATAACAATGAGTGTCAACCCGGTTTAATATGTGTGGATAATGTTGGTTCTAATTATGGCTGGAATTGGGATGTTGATGTTTGCCAACCAAATTGTGAGGATTTAAATGGATGTGTAGATTCGAGTACAAGAAGAGATAATGCTTATTATGATTATAATACCCTTTCTTGTAAATATGACACTTATACTGCAGAAGATTATTGGACTTGCTATGGAGATGGAAATACTAAGATATTCATAGATTACTATGATTGTCAAAATAATGAATTCTTATGGAGAATTTCAGAGGAATATAACTGTGATAAACTTAATAGCGTTATTGAAGACAAGATAATTTGCAAATATGGAGATGAATATAGATATGTTCTCAGATCGGATTATGCTTGTTCGAATGGAGAATGTTATCTTGCTGATACACCTGTAGAAGAAACTTTTGTAAGAGATTGTGGAATAAGTGGATGGGAATGTAGTTCTGATCTAAGTACTAGGTATTATACTCAACGTTATTGTGATGAAACACAAGGAGGATGTACATCAGAGATTACTCAAACAGAAAATTGTGTATTTGGATGTGATGTTGATACAGCAACATGTAATGGAATTGATTTAACAAATGTAGATTCAGATAGCCAGGAAAGACTTGGTAGCATACTAAATATAAGTGTTGATTTGGATTCATATAACATTGATGACGAAGTAATATTTGTAGTGGACTTAGTAAAAGGAGATTATCCAAATTGTGAAAAACTTTTCTGTGGAGATCCCTCTTCAGATACAGAATGTGGTATTGGGGGTTGTATGTTCGGAGATAATTTACCACCAACTAGAGTTGTTCCTGGCGCAAACAAAGTAGATTTATCTATTCTTTTGCCGGTTAATGGTACTTCTGGAAACTACAAACTAATTGTTTCTGCATATAAACCACAGGAATCTAATCCAAATGAGCCAGATTATTCAAGACAATATGATTCTATTGAAGGGGGAATTGTAGAAGTTATTAATGTTTGCGATGGAGTAATTTGTCCAAACAAATGCGATGGAGATACTATTTATTACAATGGATATTGTGATGAAACAAATGGAGATTGTATATATGAAATTTCTAATTGTTCTGATATGGACGGTTGGATTTGTAATGGTAATTTAACAGAAGAAAGAGATTATTATTGTTTTGCAGGAAATTGTGAGTACGATATTATTCAACAAGAAAATTGTACTTTTGGATGTTATGAACCAACAGCAGAATGTAAGGGAATAACAATAGAAAGTGCTAATTTTGTACCATCAGAGGTTTATCCAAATTCAAACATTGAACTTCAAATGAGATACAAGTCAATTGGTATTTTTGGAAATGTAACTTTTGGTGTAGATATTAGAAATGAAACAAATAATGCTACTGCTTTTTCTCAAATGTTTGAATTAAATACTACCCATGGGATTAATACATTTACAATAACAATTCCAATTTATGAGACAGTTCAACCAATGATGTATAACACAAGAGTAACTGCATGGAGATTGCCATATAGTATTATGTATGATTCAGTTTCAAATAATTTCATAATTGTTTATGAAAATGGAACAGTAACAAAAGTTGGATTCTTCCCAGTTGTTGGGGGTGAGAATTCAGTAGTTAAGAATAGAAAAGTTTCATTGATTGCAATTGCAACAGGCGCTATTGTTGCAACAGCTGTTGCAGGAGTTTATATTTCAAAAACAAAGTCATCGAGTAATTTAAACTCTTCTATAAGAAAGTTGTCAAAGAGTTTTGATAAAATAGAAAAAGTAATTTATAGAGAAGAAAGAAAAAGATATTCTCTGAAAGAGGTTTTATCCAACATTAAATCTACTTTTGTTGCACCAATTAATATAATCTCTGAAAGAGGAAGAGAAGCACCACCAAGACCAGAACTTCCAGAAGTAAAGCCAATTTATGTAGAATCTAAGAGTATCCTACCTTCTGGAATAAGCAAGGGACAATATGTTGGTTCTGGTTATGCATTACCCCCTTCCTATTATGAAGGGCAAAAAGAATGGCAAAATATTTTACAACGAGAAGAACAAGAGGAATTACAAAGGTTCCAAGAGATATTAGGTAGTTTAAAAGCACAAGATTTGGCAAACATTTCAGAATCTGAGAGAATGTTATTATTTTCACAAGCACAGAGATTTGGATTTTTAGATGCTGCTGCAATATTTGGAAACAGGGAATCTCTTAACAATTATGTACAAACAATTTTACCACCACCTCCAGTACAAGTTCATTCTATTGAAGACGAATCTTGGTGGAGCAAAGTTGGAAGAGGTTGGGGTGCATCACTAGGTGAAACTTGGAATGGAATAACAAACTTCTTTGGGAGTGCGGCAGATTTCATTGGAAATACAATTGAGAATGGGATTCAAGCAATAAAAGAGGACCCATCTAATTTACTATATCTTACTCCATTTGGAGGAATAAAATATGCTTGGGATAACCGAGAGTCCATAAACAATGGGATAAAGAGTTTCTTAGATCACCCACTAGAAAGTTTAACATCAATTGGAACTGGAATTGTTAAGGGTATCAATGCAATTGGAAATGGAATTGTAAACTTAGGCAAAATGTATGTAGATGCATTAATTAACAATCCCATAGATACTTTAGCTAAAACAGCAATGACTGTTGGTGGATTATTAATTGCTGGTGCTGGGATTATCTTATCTTTAACAGGGATAGGTTCTATTGCTGGAGTTCCACTTACTGCTATTGGAGCTGGTATGGTCGCAGCAGGCATGACTACTATTATTATTCAAAATAGTTATGAATATGCTACAGCAGAGACCGAAGAACAATTAATGGAAAGAGCAAAAGCAAATTCAGACGATAATTTATGGTTGGCTTTTGGAGCATTAGATTTGGCAATGTATGGTATTACACTAAGAACAGCTGGAACTGCTATTAAAATAGCTGGTAAAACAGATGATGGAGTAGCTATAATCAAAGCAGGTAGTAAAATAGAATATGTAGATGAAGTTACAGGAGTTACAAAAACAATTAAGCTTTCAAAAGATACGCCAATAGATGAATTAGCAAGTGCGTTGGGGAAATCAAAAGAAGATCTTTTAACATTTGGGAAATCAACAACTTCTGTAAACATAGCAAGAGTAAACAAATTGAGGGGGATTTTAGATTTATCAGATGATCAATTAGTTAGGCTTGTCGATTATTTGAACAAATTTTCACCAACAAAGGTTGATGATTATTTAGATTTAATTGTTAAATATAGAACTACTAAAGGATCTAATAAGATAATAGAAAGGATTATCTCTTCAAAGGGTAACATTGGTAACATCAAAGGGGCGATAAATGAACTTCTAAATGCGGAAAAATTAAGTCAAAAAGGATTTAAAATTGTTGAATTTGGAAAAACAATTAAAACTGCAAAAGCAGGAACAGTTGATATTGATATAATTGCAAAGATAGGTACGAGAACTACATTTATAGAGAGTAAGAGTATTGCACCACCACTAAATAAATTGGCAACACAAATTAATAAATACTTGGTTGCAGCCAAGCATGGAGAAGATGTAATCTTCATGGGAGATAAAGCAGGTAAGTTGTTTAATGATGCAAAATACATTAATCTATTTTTAAATAAAGGATTCAAAATACATTATCTTGAAGATGGAACAAAAGTGTGGAAGTATGTGGGCAAAACAGCATCAGGATTTTCTGCTACTGGTGGAGGTGGATTAAAAGCTTTTGATAGTATGGCATCTTCGAATTTTGTAAGTAAATTTCCAAAAGAAACATTAGAAATTCAGAAACTTGCAAAAGGATTGGATGCTAAAATTATTATCAAAGATATTTCAAAAGATGAGATAAAAATTGTTAAATCTTTACTCAAAAATGCAAAAAGTGCAGAAGAAGCATCTAGTGAATTAAGGAGAATGGGTTATCTTGGAAAAAAAGTCGACTTGATTTCTTTTGAGAGAATAGATGAACCTGCTGTGGGTATGTGGTCTGCATTAAGCAAGGATTCTGCAAAAGTAAGATTTGATGTTTCAAAAGCATTAGGTAAAAATTCAGACGAAATTTTTGAATTGGCGCATCATGAATATCTACATTCTTTTACAAATGAATTGGATGATGCAATTATATCTAAATTACCAAATTTTGTTAAAAAAGGAGATATAAACTCATTAATAGCTAGAAATGAAGCCCACGATCTTTTGACTTTACGCTTTACTGAAAAAGCAAGCAAAACAAAAGGATTAATTTCTAAAAATGGATATCTACAAAGATTAGAGAAATGGGACTCAATTAAAATTGTTAAAGAGATAACTAGTAGTCGTTCTGTATCAAAAGAATTTATAAAATCAGAATTGAAGGTGCTTAATAATATTCTAAAAGGTAACACAGGATTACCACAAACTTCTTTTCTTTCGGAATGGATTGCTCTTAATGGAAAAAGTGGTATGAATACATTATTGCAATTAGAGAAAATAGCAGCAGATATTGGTGATCCTGTATTGTTTAGGGAGTTAACAGAAACCCTTAAAGAAGTTAAATTATTATCTAATTCATTTAAGGAAGTGATGAAACTTGTCTAGCATGGATAAAAAGATATTTGAAAAAGAAGGTGAAAAAGGAATAGAGATAAGACACAGATTTCTAAATTTGATTGAGAGTTATAATTATTTAAGCAAAATTCACGCATTTATTTTTAAAAGTGAAAAGGAATATGTAGCATATATTAAAAAGATAAAAAACCAAATAAAAACAAAGCTCAAATATTTAATGAAACGATATGGAAAGAATATATCGTTTTATTTGAAGGCAAATGAAATAAAACAATTAAAGAAAGTATTGGCTGAATTGGGTGTTAAAAAATGAGTGTTGATTTTGAATTTGAATTTTATACTCAAAAAAATATTGATAAAAATAAGATAGGGGATATTTTGAATTTGATAATTAAAAAATATGGGGGTGAACTTCTTCCAACTGGATATATTAATGCAAAAGAATACCCTATTGAGGAAGTTATGGAATCTAAAGAAAAGAGTAAAACATTCTCTATGTTAATTCCATTTTTTTGGGATGATAGAACTAATAAAGTTGATGTTACGTTTACTTTTGAGAAAAATCAAAAGCATAATAAGATAATGTTATCAATCAGTGGTCAGATACCATTTTACAAAAGTAATGTAGATAGAATTAACAAAAAGGAATTTTTTGAATTAAACTCTGTTAAGAATGAATTAAAAATAATTGATATTCTTGAGGATTTGTATTATAAAATTGAACCCGTATTGGGGATTGGAGATACTGATGTCTTTTTTAGTGAGATGAGAGAAAAAAATAAAGAACCAATAAGGTGGATAGATAAATTAGAAATTATAGCAGTCCCACGCTATATATTCTTTGGACCAAATTATGTTAAAAAATATGATTTATACTCTAAGCTTACATCTAATTTTTATGCCAAATATAAAAAATTAGAAGATGGTGGGTTGATGTTGGTACTCTTTTTTATAGCAGATAATCAGGCGTCTGATGCAAAATTCATATTGGCTCTCAAAGAGCTACATTCTTTATTTAATATAACAGAAATTAGATACCTTCAAGAAAGGAATTTGGGTAGTACATGATGGCGATTGTTGATTATGATTTTGAATTTTATACAAAACAAAAAATAGACCGTAGAAGTGTTGAGAATGTTATAGAGACGATTAAACAATTTGGTGGGAAAGTTTTGTATGTCTCAGTTGGAACTAATCAAGTTTCTTTAGATAAAGTTTTAGAAGATTTACCAAAGGAGTTTTATATAAATTGTATAGTGTCATTTATTAATGCAAAAGATACATCAGTTCTTTTTGGATTTAAAAAAGGAAAAAGTTATAACATCTTTTCTATTTTTGTAGATAGTCAAATACCTTTTGACCCCCGTATTGATGATAAAGAACAAACCTTTGAAAATGCGAATTCTGTAAAAAATCAATTGGAGTTCATTAAAATTATTAAAGAGATTTATTATCTAATTAAGCCAGAGTTGGGATTGGGGGATACTCCATATTACTTTGAAGGTATTTCTCCTATTGGTTGGATAGATAAGCTTGAATTTAAGAAAGTTCCATGTCATATCTTTTTTGGTCCAAAATATGTTAAAAAATATAAATTGGACAAACTCAATAAACGAATTTATTGGAGATATGAAAAACTTAAGGATGGGGGTCTGATGTTATTGTGTGCTCATACTCTTCATGGGTGGGATCCAGGAAAACTTGCATTAATCATAAAAGAGCTATCTAATATATTTAATCTTAATGAAGAAGATTTTATGATAAGACCTTAATTATCTTATATAATAACTCCATAACCAACAAGGCGCCATTTTTGGCCAATTCTTCTTGAAATAACAATTCTTTCATCTTTAGAAATGCAAATTGGTAGTTTGAGATTAAGTTCAATTATATCTTTGTGTGCGCTTGTGATTATTCCAACTGAGCGGGCAGTCCATGCATTTATCATTAGAGGTTCATTTGTTCTTAGTGGATGAATTTCTAATTCTTCTTTTGAACCAACAACTCGATGAAGTAAATTAACTTTTAATTTTAGTTTATACCATACTGGTGGCATTTTATCTTTTAATCCAACTACTTGTCCGACTAAGGAATCTGATTTTGTAACAGATGGATCTAATTCAGTTCCAATTCCAGAGGAGCCACCCGGAACAAGTTCTTTTGTGCTTACACCACCAACATTCAAACTATCAATTTTTGAAAAAATAGGTTCCCAAATTGTTTTATTTTCTTTTTCAATCTTCCTTCCAGGTAAAATCTCTATTTTGTCCCCAACTTTTAATTTCCCTTGTTTTAGAATCCCTCCAACAACACCACCATGCATTTTAAGAACATTAGTACCTGGTTTATTTACATCAAAGCTTCTGGCAATTAAAAAGATAGGTTCTGCTTTCAAATCCCTCTTTGGTGTTGGAATAACTTTTTCAATTGTTTCTAGTAATACGTCTATGTTTGCCCCGTATTGCGCAGAAATTGGTATAATCGGTGCATTTTCAGCAATTGTGCCTTTGACAAATTGTTTTATTTCATTATAACTTTCTTTTGCTCTTTCTTGACTTACCAAATCAATTTTGTTTTGAACGATAATAATGTTTTTTACTCCACTAATCTCTAATGCAAGTAAATGTTCCTTTGTTTGGGGTTGGGGGCAAGGTTCATTTGCAGCAATTACTAGAATTGCACCATCCATTGTTGCAGCGCCAGTAAGCATTGTTGCCATTAGGGTTTCATGCCCAGGTGCATCAACAAAAGAAACACCTCTTACTACTTCTGTTTCACCCTTACAGTATTCACATTTCTTTTTTACAGTGTATCTTTTGCATTTTTTGCATTTTCTAATTATAAAATCAGCATAACCCAAACGAATTGTTAATCCACGTTTTATTTCCTCAGAGTGCTCTTGGGTTTTTTTTCCTGTTAATTGATAAACAAGTGTTGTTTTTCCATGCGCGATATGCCCTATTGTGCCTATGTTAACCTCTGGAAAAATATGTTTCTCAGATGTTTTTTTACTTCTTTTCTTTTTGGTTTCCTTCTTTATTTCCTGCGTCTCCTTCTTCTTTCTTGGCACTTTCTTTTTCCTCCGGTTTTTCTTCACCTTCTTTTCCTAATACGATTCCAACAGGTTTTGAACCCTCTTTAACAACCTTTAGATTTATTTGTGCAATATCATCAGCAATTTGATTTCCACGTATGGACTTTCTTTTTCGTTCACCTTTTCTTTTTATTTTAATGCCAGGCCCCTGGCTTAACAATGCTCTAACTCTTTTTGTTCCATGTACATCTGCCCTCATTGGAAATCCTTGTTTGTCACTCCCACCAGTTATTTTAAATTCAAAACCAGCTAAGTTGATAAGTTCGCCTTTTATTATATCTCCTATTTTTTTGCCAAAAAGTCTATCTGCATCTGGAGATTTTATTTCTATTTGATATGCTTTTTTTGCTTTTGGGTCAGAAATAACTAATTTAAATTCTGCCATTACATCACACTCCCGGTATCTTTTAAATCAACCAGTCATTGGTTAGAACCTTCAGGTTCTTAACAAATCAAAAGAACAAGGGTTTAAAAAGGTTTTTGAAACTATTTTTGGCTTTGTTTGAACTCCTCAATTATTATTAATTCTTCTTCTGATAAATCGTTTAGAAATTTACTTTCAATTATTTCAAGATGACTTCGCGGCATAAAAACCAAAAGTTCATCGCCTTCATGAATTGTCCTGCCAACAACTGCTTTTGGAATTGAGATTGCGACTTTGTCTCCGGATTTTGCTTCAGAAACAGATTTACCTTCGTGTTGTATTTCTTTTATTTCTCCAACTTCTTTGCCGTCATTTCTTATTAACCTTACTTTTGTTTTTATCCTTCCAAAGATTTCTACACCAACAACAGCAGGATTGCTTTGCCTGAATACATATCCTTTTAGAATCTTAACTTTTCCAGGCCAGATTAACTTTTCATGAGCAATCCTTCTTTCTTCTTCAATTTGTTGCTCTTTCCAATCTTTATATTTTTCAAATAGAGTGTATATAATATCTGCTGAAAATATCTTTATTCCATAATCATCTGCAAGTTGTTTAACATCTTTTGGTATTTCAATATTAAACGCAAAAATTACACCATATAGTTTATTTTTTTCTTTCATTAATTTTGCTTCAACAACATCACTTTTTGTTAAAATTCCAATTCCTGCTTTTCTTATTGGTAGGTTAATCTGTTTGAACATGCCTTCAAGAGCTTCAACAGCCCCTACAGAATCTGCTTTTATTATAACTCCTTCTTCTCCTTTTTCAAATAAGATTTCTTTTATTTCCTTTTGGAGTTCTTCTTTTGCTTTTTCAATCTCTTCTTTTGTATTAGCGACTTTTAAAGACATGCCTGCAACAGCATTGTCCAACTCAGGTGCAGAGATTTTAATTCCTGCTGCAGCCGAGACTTCATCCACAGATTGAAATTGCCCTTTTTCTCTTAACTCTTTTAATGGGGATGGTTTTAATATTGCCCTAACTTTTGTTACAATAGGTCCCTCTGTTCCACCAACAACAATTGTGTCCCCTTTTTTTAAAATTCCATCATAAATGATGACATCAATTGTTTTTCCAAGCCCTTTTATTTCTTTTACTTCGAGAACACTCCCTTTTGCAGGACCACTTACTTCAATTTTTAACTTTTTCTCTAAAAATTTCTGAGCTAAGCCTGTTAAAAGCATTAAAAGTTCACCAATTCCTTCTCCTGTAATTCCTGAAACAGGAACAATTGCAACTCTTTTTGTATAATCTTCAACTCTATCGTATCTTTCAGATTCTATTCCATAATCTGAAAGAGAAATAACTATTTTGTAAAGCTGGTTGTCTAATTCTTGCTGAACGTGTGGAGGCTGCGATTTAAAACTTTCTGCAAAACAAACTGTTTTTTGAGATTTCCAACCAGGTAATAAATCTATTTTGTTTGCAGCAACAATAAAAGGAACTTTAAATTGCTTTAAAATTGATATTGCTTCTCTTGTTTGGGCTTTGAATCCTTCGTTTATATCCACAACCAAAATTGCTAAATCAGAAATAGAACCCCCTCTTTTTCTTAAATTTGTAAAAGCTTCATGCCCTGGAGTATCAATCATTAAAAGTCCTGGGATTGTAAATTCTGTTTGTAGTCTTGCAAGTAATAGACCACAAACTTTTTTTATTATATCCAATGGAATTTCTGATGCACCAACATGTTGTGTTATTGCACCAGCTTCTTTTCTAGCAACCGTAGTGCCCCTAATCTTATCCAATATTGTAGTTTTTCCATGATCTATATGCCCAACTACTGCAATAATTGGTTGGCGGATTTTCATGAGTTAAACAACTAAATTTTAATTTAAAAAAGTTGGGATAGAAAAGATTAAAAGCAACAAATCACAACGAAATATTATGGAAGAAATGCCAGAATTTGATTTTTCTGAAGATGTTGGTTCTGATAATAGTGGTGTTTGGGAATTACTTACAGAAGAACAAAAGAAATATTTTAAGAAAATAACAGAAAAAAATGAAGAAAATTTAAGATACATTGGTTAAATCTTTTTCTTTAGAAAAGAAAAACATTTATGAAAAAGAAAGTTAAAAAACTAAATCAAATTTTTCTCTTTTAATTTTTGCATTATCTTTTCAACTTGCTCTTCTGGTGGTATGTCAATTCTATCTGTTGTTATTGTTACAAGAATGCCTTTGTTTGTGTAGTACTCTACTAATGGTGCTGTTTTTTCGTGATAAATTCTTAATCTTTCCTTTATGGCTTCTGGCTTGTCATCATCTCTTTGATAAAGTTCTCCGCCACACTTATCGCAAACACCTTCAACTTTTGGTTTTAAATACAATAGGTTGTATATAGCACCACATTGCTTACATTGTCTTCTTGAAGATAATCTTTCAATTAGAATTTCTTCAGGTACACTCAAATTTACAACAACATCAATATCTGAAATGGTTTCAAGTGCTCTTGCCTGTTCAAGCGTTCTTGGGAATCCATCAAGGATAAATCCATTTTTTGCATCATCTTGTTCTAGTCTTTTTTTAAGAATTTTAATTACTATTTCATCTGGTACTAAATCTCCACTGTCTTGGTATTTTTTTATAGTTTCTCCAAATTCTGGGTCTTGCCTTGCAGCCCTTAATAATTCACCTGTTGAGATAGTTGGAATTCCAAGTTTTGGTGCAAGCCTTGTAGCATATGTTCCCTTTCCTGCACCAGGAGGACCAAGCATTATAATTTTTACCATAACATCACCCTGTTTTAACCCATCTTACATTTCTTGGATTTCTTTTAAGTTTTACATTTTTCTCACATTTAGATGAACAGTACCATCTAATTTTTCCATCATTTTGTACAAGCATTATTCCTTTGTGTTCTGCTATTTCTTTTCCGCAAAAAGAACATTTTGGCATTTCTATCTCCTCCCGCGCTTAGATAAAGGTGCTGCTTCCATTTCTGTGTCTGTGAGCATTAAAATATCTCCTAATTTAACAGGACCTTTGACATTTCTTCTTAAAACTTTTCCAGCATCTCTTCCTGCTAATACTTTGCATCTAACTTGTGTTACTTCCCCACGAACTCCTGTTCTTGAAACCAATTCAATAACTTTTGCTGGGGTTGCATCTTTATACTCTTCAAATTTTTGCTCTTCTTCTGTAAGTGCTTCTTTTCTCCTTACTCTTTTTTTACTTGTTCTTCTTCTTTTTTGTTCTGCCATAGGCTATCACTTTTTAAGTTTGTTTAATTCATCTGTTAATTCTTTTAATAGTTTTTTTGCTTCTCCAGCATCAAGTATTGCAATAGCAGAAGTTGGAACTTCTAAACCTGCAGCAGTTCCTAATTCTGTTTTTGGAGATGCAACAACAAATGGAATGCCTTTTTCTTCGCAAAGAGGTGGAAGATGCATTACAATTTCTGGAGGATTAATGTCATTTGCAACAACAACAAGTTTTGCTTTTCCTCTTTCAACAGCTTTTGTAGTTTCGTTCATACCCTTTTTAAGTTTTCCACTATTCTTTGCAATTTCTACAATTTCAAGTGCTTTGTCAGCTAATTCTTTTGGTATTTCAACCTTAGCATAAGTAGCAGCCATTTTATCCCTCCTTCAAGCCAGCAATTAATGCTGCTTTCATTAGTCATTTGGTAACAAGAATGAAAAGTGAAGTATTTATAAATCTTTTCTATTAAATATTGTTTGAATAAAACCAAGTTCCATTATAGTGAATTTGTAGTTTTCCATTTCTATAAAGTTTGTATAAACTGTTCCCTATTTCTTTTTTAGAAAAACCGTTGTAGTTTAATTGTAATACATTCTCAGGAGTTATTTTATTCATGCTTGAGTTGCAGATAATTTTGTATATTTCCATGTCTTCGCTATTTAGCCTTAGTAGTTCTTCTTCAAGCCGTTTATCATCTTCTGGAGTCGGTATAGGATTCATTTCATACCTCCACAATTTCACATTTCTCGTAATTTTTTGGATTCCATCTTTATTCCTTAATAAAGAGTTATTTTGTTTAGTGGAAATTTGGTTGTTTTTCTAATGTCTTTTGAGTTTATTACAAATTGTGTGATTCGATTCAATCCAAAACCACAACCAGCGTGAGGTACACTTCCTTTTTTAATGTGGGATAAATACCATTCAAAATCATTTATACTTCCACCAAGTTTTTCTAGCTGTTTTAGCATTGTAGAATTTTTTAATTTATGAAATAGCCGTTCATATTCATACTCTCTTTCAGCAGCACCAACAGATTCTCCAGAGATTGGCAGTATAAAATCTGTGCTGTTAACTATTTTTGAATCTTTGTCATTTGTTCTCATGTTGAAGAATTTTATTTTTTCTGGATAATGCGTTATAAAAAATGGTATATTTCCATAAATTTCACAAAGAAATTTTTCATGAGAACTTTTTAAGTCATCGCCCCAATTAATGTTTACTCCATGTTTTTTCAGCTCTTCAATTGCTTGGGTATATGTCACTCTTTTAAAAGGTGGTTTAAGAGATTTTAAATATTCTATATCCCCACCCAATGTTTTAATTTCTTTTTCATATCTTAATGCATTTTTAATCATTGACATAAATGTATTTTCAATGTGTTTGATTAACTCATCTAAATCGCATTTTAATTCAATTTCAACTAAGGTAAATTCAGTTAAGTGCCTTTCATCTACATCTGGCTCTGCTCTAAAACTTGGACCTATGCAAAAAACTTTATTCAGTGCAGGTACTAATGATTCAAGATATAATTGTCCTGTTTGGATTAAGTAGCATTTTTTTCCAAAGTAGTTGACTTCAAACAAAGTATTTACATTTTCGCAAGCACCAGTTGCTTTTGTAATGTGTGGCACCACAACTTCTGAAAATCCATTTTCTAAAAAATATTTTCTAGCCCCTTCTAGAATTGCACTTTCTATTTTTACAATTTCAATTTCATTTAGAAATTCTTGTTTAGCCCCATTCATTTTTTTACCTCCTGGGTGTGCCTCTTTTAATTAATGACGTTAATTATAAAAAATAATGTTGTCAAAAACTTGACAACAAAATATAAATAATTAATATGCTTTAACTATATGACATGGAAAATCTTGCTAAAAAACTCAAATTTTTAGGATTAACAAAAATAGAAAGCAAAGTTTATTTAACTCTTTTAAAGATTGGGATGAATAAAGCAGGAAAAATAAGCAAGGAAGCACAACTAAATAGAACAACAACATATGGTGCTTTGAAAAGCTTGTTGGATAAAGGGCTCGTGAGTTATGTTATACAATCAAATAGAAAGTGGTTTAAGGCAACAAATCCAAAATACATATTAGAATTAATTAAGGAAAAAGAAGAAGAAGCAGAAAAGATATTACCGAAATTAATTTACATGTACAAATCGCCCAAAGAGGAACATCAAGTTACATTATATTACGGATACAAAGGTGTTAAATCTGTTTTTCAGGATATTTTAAGAACTGGCAAGACAGTTTATGTAATTGATGCAGAGGGACAATTTAGTGAAAGAATGCCTTATTATGCACCCCATTACAAAAAGGAGATTGAAAAGAAAAAAATAAAAATTAAACACATTGTAAGACGTGGAGTTGACATCAATCCAACAAAAACTACACTTATAAGGTACATACCCAAAAAAACAAAATCGCAATCAGTTATAGATATTTATGGGGACAAGGTTGCTATAATTGTTTGGAGCGAGCCACCAGAAGCTGTTGTTATCAAAAATAAAACAGCTGCAGAATCCTTTAGAAGTTATTTTGAAATTCTTTGGAAAAATGCCAAATCTATTTGATATTACAGATTTTTTTAATTATTTCAGCTCTTTTTTTAACATGCATAAATGGGATTTTATGGACTTCATATCCAAGTTCATTGTATAATTCTTCTATGATTTTACTTATTTTCAATGCTGTTTTTGCATCTTCAATTCTTATATCGTCCTTGCGATGAAAAGGTATTTGTTCTAGCAGAATTACTTTATGATATTTAGCATGTTCTTTTGCTGCTTTTAGAAGCCAATTTGGTGGTTCTTCTCCATTTGCTTTAAAATATGCAATTCCCTCTGGTATATCCACATCTAAGAAGACAATTTCTCCATCTTTTATCTTTTTATTGCGTTCAATTGTTCTTTTTAAAACATTAAATTGGAATTCATTTCTTTTTTGAGAATGATCTATGCCTTTTTGTTTGTATTCACGAATTATCTGTCTTGGAACTTCATGAAGCACTTTATAACCTTGCCTTTCTAAATATCGTATCAAAGTGGTTTTTCCAGAACATGGACCTCCTGTTATTACTATTTTCATCAATAACTTCTAACCACAATATTTAATAAATATTTACTTGTTTTAAATTTCTATGAAAGCATTAGTCTTGGCTGCAGGTAGAGGAATTAGAATGGGTTCTTTAACAATAGATAAACCTAAGGTTCTTATAGAAATTGCTGGAAAACCCTTTCTTTATTATGTATTAAAAAATCTTCAAAAAGCAAGTATAGAAAAAATTGGAATTGTTGTTGGATACAAAAAAGAAAAAGTTTATGACTTTATTGAAAAATACGGTTTTAATGTAAAAGTTATAGAACAAGAAGAGCAACAGGGAACAGGGCACGCAGTTCTTATTTCAAAAGAATGGATTGATGATGAAGATTTTATTGTAGTGATGGGTGACAATCTTTACTCAGAGAACGACATAAAACATTTAGCTGAATTAAGAGACGAGTTTAGTTATGTGGCTGCTTTTAAAAGTGAACATCCACAGGATTATGGCGTTCTTGAAACTGAAAAACACACACTTATTCGAATAGAAGAAAAACCACCCCATCCAAAAAGTAATCTTGTAAATACAGGGTTGTATAAATTTACAAAAGAGATTTTTGGGCATTTAGTTGATTTGAAAAAATCACCAAGGGGAGAAATCGAATTAACTGAGGCGATTAATCATCTTGCTGGATTAGGCAAAGTTAGGATTTATGAATTAAAAGATTATTGGATTGATATGTCTGTTAAAGAGAATTTGCCCAGAGTTGAAGAAGACATTAAAAAATTGGGATTATGAAAAGATTGCACATTTTTGTTTCTGGAAGAGTGCAGGGCGTATTTTTTAGGGCAAATACAGTTAAAGTTGCAAATAAATTAGGGATTAAAGGATGGGTTAAAAATTTGAGCGATGGCAGAGTTGAAATTGTTGCAGAAGGAAGTGAAGAAAAACTAAGAGAATTTGTTGAGTGGCTCAAAAAAGGACCAATGCTTGCAAAAGTTACAGATTTAATAATTGAAGAGCAAACTCCAACCAATGAATTTAAAAATTTTGAGAGAGGATGATTATTTCTTTTTCTTAATTTCAATTACAATTCCATCTTTTCCAGCGTTTACAACTGTTGTTTTTCCAATTTTGTCACTTTTCCCAAAGGTTTCGTGAATGTGTCCACAAAGTGCAATATCTGGCTGTATTTTTTCTATTTCTTTTCTTACTGCTTTTGAGCCAACATGTTCCCAAAGAGCATCAATTTTGGTTCCAAATGGTGGCGTATGTGTAATCATAATTTTGTGTTTGGCTTCTTTAATTGGTTTATGTGCTTTTTCAAGCAATTTTTCGGTTTCACTATCACTTACTTCAAATAGTCCGATGTTAGAACCCCCAGCTCCAAAAATTCCAATTTCATTATAGAATAAGACAGAACGGCCATGGAGATTGTAAACACCTGGGCCATACTGTTTTGAAAGAAATTCTGCTGTTGCAAAAGTTTCATGATTTCCTGGAATTAAAATCAACCGTTTATTTATTTTCTTAAATGGGCCAACTATGCCTGTTAAGTCGTTTTCAAAAAGAGTTAAATCCCCACAAAGAATAACTAAATCTACATCTTCTTTTTTAGCTTTTGCTACCAGTTTTTCAATTACTTTTTTATCCCCATGGATATCAGATGCCGCAAGAATTTTCATTTTAATCATGTGTATATCTGAATTTTAAAGTTTTGCCTTTTTTGTCAAGGCGAGCATAGCCAAATCTTATAAATTGGATAATGTCTCCTTCTTTGAGATTTTCAATTGCTTTTTCACCAAGACCATTTACAGTTGATGCATCAGCCATTAAAACTTCAACAGCAACATTTTCTTTTTCAAAAACCCAATGGATTATTTTTATACCAGGTTTATAATCTTTACTTTCAAATTCTGCAACAATCTCATCCCCAACAACATCAATCTTTATGTTCATTAAGTCCATTAATCTGATAACATCTCCTTGTTTAGCATTTAAAAAGTCGTGTCTGTCAACATAAAATGTTTTTTCATCCTTATTAATTTTATATAAAATTTTGCCATGTTCTAGATTATCAGGGTGTTTTAATCTTTCAGATTTAAAATCTTTTGGAATCCCACGAACAATTAGTTTAATTTTGTCTTTGACAAAGAAATATCTATCTGCAATAGGCTCAATTATTTTTCTGTTTTCACTCTCAAGGATTTCCCAAGGGATTATGGATTCTGTTTTTGAAATCCCTGTATGAATAGCAAAATTCCTTATAGCTTCTGGTTGAAATCCCCTCTTTCTTAAAGAGATAAGTGTTACAAGCCTTGGGTCATCCCATCCAAAATATTCTCCCTTCTCAACTTTTTCCCTTATCATTCTTCCAGATGCAACAACTCCTGCTAAATTAAATCTTGCAATCTCAATTATTTTTGGAGATTTGATATTGAAAAGTTTCTGAATATACTCTTGGAGTTCGGTTCTCATTTCAAATTCTTTTGAACGAATTCTATGCGTAATCCCTTCAAAACCATCCATAATTGCAGTTGCAAAATCATAATTTGGCCAAACTCTATATCCTGACTTTCTTATATGTGGTGTTAAAATAATTCTCATTATTGTTGGGTCTCTCATTACTGCATTTTTGTGGTCCATATCTATTTTTAATCTTAATGAGGCGTCCCCTTCTTTAAATTCAGAAAGCATTTTTTTCCAAAGCACTAGATTTTCTTTCGATGATTGGTTTCTATGTTCGCATTCTTTTCCTTCATGCCTTAGCTTTCTAACTTTTTCAACTGGACATGTGCAAACATACGCCTTTCCTTCTTTTATTAATTTTTCAGAATATTCATGAAATTTTTCAATATAGTCAGAAACATAATCTATCCCGTCCCATTTAATCCCAATCCAATCCAAATCATTTATGGCATTTTTATAATACTCTTCTTTTGCTTTTTCAGGATTGGTGTCTTCGAATCTCAAATAAAATTTTCCTTTGTATTTTTTTGCATAGTAATAATTTAAAATTGCTGCTTTTGCATGTCCAATGTGAAGATACTTGCTTGGTTCTGGTGGCCACATCATTACAACTTTTCCTTCTATTGCATCTGGTAATTCAGGTAGTTCTTGTTTTTCTTTTTTCTTTTCTAAAAGTTCAGGAGCGATTTCTTTTAACTTTTCAACTTGTTCTTCAAGAGACATTTTATTTATTTCAGAAACAATTTTTGAGGTTTCTTTAAATAATTCTTTAACATTCTTTTTTAATTCTGGTTTTTCACCTATAACTTTTGGAACCACTGCCTTAACTTGGGCATTGCCTTCATGTTCAATTGCATTTTTCAATCCCCATTTAAAAATAATTTCCTTCATTCTTGAATCACCAATCTTTGTCCATCTTGAAGTAAGTGTATATTCTCATTTAGAACATAACCTATTGATTGGGCAATATCTGCTGCAATAACTAATTTATCGATTCCTCCGTGGGTTGGTATGTAGTGTTTAGGTTTTAACATCTGTAAAAAATCTTTTTGGTCTTCTCTTGAAGCGTGTCCACTTACATGTATGTCTTTAAATATCCTAACATTTTTTGAACGAAGTTTTTGTTCAATAATACTTCTATTTGCTTCACTTACTGGAGTTGGTATTGTTGTGCAACTAAAAATCACTATGTCATCGGGTTCTAATCTGTAGGGAGTTTCATCATTTGCTATTCTAGATAATATGGCATTTGGTTCTCCTTGATTTCCAGTGCAAATAACTAAGTAATCCTCTTTGTCTTTATTTGCAATCTTAAGTGCTTTATTTACTTGTCTTTTATATCCAAAAATTTCAGCATCAGTTGAAAATACATTTGCCCTTTTAGCTGCAGATAGGTAGTTTGAAAGGCTTCTTCCAACTAAAATGGGTTTTCTTCCCATCCTTCTTGCAATGTTGATTAATGTTGATAATCTTGCGATATGGGATGAAAATGTTGTTACAATAATCCCCATATCTCTATCTACATATCTTAACAAAACATCTTTTAGCATTTCACGAGCCAAAGATTCTGAAGGTGTATGCCCACTATATTCAACTCTTGTTGTGTCGGAAATTAATGCAATACAATCCTTTCCAATTTCTTTTAATCTTTTGTAGTTTGGTTTTTTACCAAGGATTGGGTTGTCATCCAGTTTGTAATCATTTGCATAAGCAATTTTCCCATAGGGTGTATGTATAACAACAACTGCTGTTTGCAAAGTAGAATGGGTTATGTTAACTAATTCTATTGTTATGTTTTTTGAGATTTCATATTTTGAAGAAGGATTTAGTGGTATAATCTTATTTGGTAATCGTTTACCTTCAAGAGTATTCCTAATCACTTCTATTGTGAATGGAGTTGCAATTATTGGTGCTTTTTTGTACCTCGGGGCTAAAACTCTAACAGCACCACAATGGTCTATATGAGCATGTCCAATCACAATTGCTTTTACCATCTTGCCCCATCCTTCATGGAATTTTCTGTCATCTGGTACAGCATCAATTTTTAACATTTGTTCATAAGATAATTTACTTAATTCTTCACCTTCACTACCTTCATATTCTACAACCTTTCCAACATTGTATCCCATGTCTAAAATGATTACCTCATCATCAACCCTTATTGCAGTCATATTTTTTCCAATTAAGGAGTATCCTCCAACAGCCCACAATTCAATCATTTTCTCACCTTTTCAATTTCATCTTCAATAATTGCTTTGAATTTATCTAAAAACAATCTTAATTCTTTTTCAGTTTCAGCTTCAGCAGTTAAACGTATGAATGGTGTTGTATTCGAAACTCTAATTAAAACCCATGCCTTGCTAAAATTAATTCTTACACCATCAATATCAATAATTTTGTGTTCTTTTTTTAATCGTTCCTTTATTTTTTTCATCACCTCAAATTTAATTTCATCTGAACAAGGAACCTTGAGTTTATCTTTTGGGTATTTTGGGATTCTTTTTCTTATCTCTGAGAGAGGCTCATTTTTTTTGCTCAATAAATTCGCAAAAAATAAACCTGTCATGACACCATCATCTGCTGGAAAATAATCTGGTATTAAGAAATGGTCAGAAGCCTCCATTGCAAAAACAGCATCATACTTTTTAACAGCATTTGCTAAAAATGCATCTCCAACCCTGATATATATTGTTTTTCCACCAATTTCATTTACTAAATTTTCAATTATTTTTGAGCATTCAACATTGATTGTAACATTCCCTTTTTTATTTTTAAGAATCTCTTTTGCTAGAATATATCCGGTTTCATCTGCGCTTAATGGTTCGCCCTCATCATCAACAAATACAACTCTGTCTCCATCCCCATCAAATGCAATTCCCAAATCTGCATTATGAATTCTTACTTCTTGTCCTAAGTCCACAAGCATTTTTGGTTTTGGGTCTGGTCCTCTTCCAGGAAAGTCACCATCAGGTTCATCATTAATTGTTATTACCTTGCAACCAGCAGCTTCAAAAAGTTTTTTTGCAAAATGAGATGTGGCTCCATTTCCAGGATCTAAGACTACAAGAAAATCTTTTGGAAGTTTTAACCTAATGGTTAGATATTCAATATATTGTTGCTGTGGAATTTCATCTTTAACTTTTGTCACACTTCCATTTTCTTTTAAAAATTCTTCAGAAAAAAACAATTTTTTGATTTCAG
>JAJRVP010000019.1 GCA_024277205.1 archaeon | reverse complement strand
TAATATCAACAATAACCCCTATTGGAGAGTCCATAACTAATGCTTTAGCAAATCCAGCCAACCACTTCCCAACAAAACAGAACCAGCTAACAAACCAACTAACTTACTCTTTGCACCTCTTACAAATAAAGTCATTTTAAGTAAAATATAAAGGTATTTTAAGTATTTAACCTTTTTGATTACTTAAGAATGGTGGCAGTTTATTATAATAAAACTTAAATAGTTTAAGGGTGTTAGGTTTTTATGGAAAAACTTGAAAGAACTTTAAAAAAAGTTCAATTGAAGACAGAAGAAGTGAGGTCTTTGACTATGGAAAAACCTCTTTATAGGGGGCTTCAAAAAGTTGAAGATAAGGTCTACGCAGGTCCAACAAGTATTAAATATTGGATGTAAGCTTTTCAATTGAATCAAAAAAATGGAATATTCATTTATTTTTATAGGTAATACTCATTTCTTTTTAGATGATTTTTTAAAACAAAACGAAATAATAAAATCAGTAAATCCAGAGTTTGTGTTAAGTGAAGAATTAGAAAATTTAAAATTAAATTCAGAAGAAAAATTTAAAGAAATTTTAAAAAAAAGACAGATCTCTGAAATGACTTCATTTAATGAAGTTGAAAAATTAATAAAATTATGTTTTGAGAAAAAAATTAATTTAATAGGAATAGATTTCAATAATTTTGGATTTAATAAAACTTTACAAAATAAAATTAAAAATCAAAAAAAACTTACAAAAGAAGAGGAAAAAATATTAGAAGAAATTACTAAAAAAAGAGAAAAACAGCATCTACGTAAAATTTTAGAATATAAAGAAAAAACAAATAAACCTCTTATAATAATTCTTGGATGTTGGCATTTGAGAAAAGGTTCTTTAATTAGGAGAGCATTAAAGAATTACAAAATTATTGCTCCAATTAATGAAAAAGGAGAAGTTTTATTTGAACCGAATAAACAAGAAAAAATTGAATATGGAGAAATAATTTCAAATGGGTAAAAAATTAAAAATAAAAGATTCTTTGTATGTTTTAAGAGACTCTCAGGATAATTATATTTTTATTTCAACCGCAACAAGGAGAATAAAAAAATTTCAAGTAGATTCTTTAGTTAAAGAGGTAATTAGTTCGCTCGATTTTGAATCAACAGAAGAGAATTTAGTTAGAAAGTTATCTTCAAACTATCAAACACGAGACATAAATGCGTGTTTAAACGCTTTAGAACAAGAAGGAATCCTTAGAAGATATGAAACAGATTTAGAAGAAGGAAGACATTACAGACAGTTGTTATTTTTGGATGAACTTACAAATTCAAGAGAGGAAACTCTCGAATTGCAAAAAAGATTAGAAAATTCAAAAATTGCAGTTTTTGGCGTTGGAGGAATTGGGACGGGGATAGTGAATGGATTAAATCAACTTGGTGTTGGGGGAGATAAGGATTATAGACCCAGACGTAGTTGATGAAAGTAATTTAAATAGGCAATTATATTTCGATAGTAGCGATATAGGAAGATATAAAGTTGATGTAGTAAAAGAAAAATTAAAGGACGCGAATATTATTCCCTTTAAAAAAAGAGTAGAACCAAATCAGAATCTTAAAGAGATTGTTTCTAGTTGCAATTTCTTAGTTAATTGTGCAGATTCTCCATCAGTTTCAGAAACAACAAGAATTATAGATAAATATGCTGCCCCATATAGGGTAGCTTACGGTGTTTCAGGAGGTTATAATTTACATTTGGGAATGGTAGGACCAATTATTATTCCTGGAGTAACTAAAACTTTTGATAATTTTTTAGAATACCAAAAAAAGATGGATCCTCTAAAGAATTTAGAAAAAATAAGAGATATTAAACAAACAGGTAATCTTGGACCCATTGCAGGAGCCATAGCAAATATTCAAACAATGGAAATTTTCAAATATCTTACAGGAAAAGGAAGAATAAATTTGAACAAATTTGCAGAAATTAATTTTATGGATTTTGGAATAGAATGGAGAGAATTTTAATAGAAAATTTGAAGAGTTATATGGAACAAAACTTAATTATGATCTATTCAATAATTAGATTGCATCACTTCTAAAACAATCCACCACTATCATCTTTTTCTTTCACTTTTTTTGTGTCAAATTTTGTTTTCTCCCCAAAACCATAACCTTCCACCCCAATATAATTAACTTTATTTCCGCAATCTCCTAAAGACATACATGCGGCTTCCATTCCCATTTTTGCAGAACCATCAAGGCACTCACAATTATCAATACATTTTTTACTTCCACCAAAGTCCTTTTCATATGTAACAGTGCATTGAGCACTTGCTAAAGAACATATTGATGAGGCCTCACTTTCCTCTGCCCAAAAGTTAAATCCTGGAGTATATTTTGGAACACATCCCTCTCTACTTGATGTATCAATCCACACACAATCTCTCTTGTCAGGATTTTCACACTCCAAACTACTATTTTGAGAAGTACAATCTTGCCACTGATTAACTCTACACGCCGCTGTTTTAAATCCGTTAACCTCTGATTCAAGACAAATTTCCTGTCTAAAATCCGCACACGGTTCAATTGTAACATCTCCATTATAACATACTGCTCTAAAATACCTGCTTCCAGGAAGATTTTCATTTAAAACATTTTCAAATCCTAACACTGTTTCTTCTTCAACAAATATTTCTTTGGTTCCTTCTGAACTAGCACACCAGGTCTCCCCATGTTGGTATTCTTTTCCATTATATTCACAACTCAAATCCCTACAAATATTGTCCCCATAATTTGGTTTAACCCTGTCTTCTCCTCTTTTAAATAATTTACAAGTGCTTCCTAAATAATAATCGCAACTTCCACAAGTTGATGAATCCGCATTACTTAATCCAGCACCACAACTCTCACTTTTATCATAAATTTTTGACCAATAATTTTTACTCTTGATTTTTGACGCGTCATAAATATTTGCCAAATTACCACAGGTATCCAAAAAATAAACTTCATCTCTGCCTTCAATGCAGGTTGTTTTTTTACTAGGACCACAATTAGTTCCAAGTGATTCGTCAGAACATAAAAATCCTTCGTGGAATTCTACTTTATTATTTCCTTCAAGAATGGCTTTTCCAGAAATACTTTTAGTGTCAATTTTTTCTTGAGAGGTTTGTCCACCTTTTGCACCCATTTCCTGACATTCTTTTTTGGTTACAAATTGGCATGTTTTTTCATAATCTCTTTCAAATACACACGCACCTTTTACATCAGATGTGGCACTTGCAATACATTCAACTTCGGACTGAATATCTGTTCTATAATTAGTTTCTAACCCATAAACTGCAGATAATCTTTTACATCTTGTTTGAGTCACAAATGCTGCCTGGTCTCCCATCAAACAACATCCTAATTGACACTGTCCAAGTTCTTCAGAACTTTCCATTTCCCAAACCCCTCCTTCGTCATTACATACTCTTTCAGGAGAATTTGGCATACAAGTTCCTTCTTGACTATCTACACAAGTTCCAAGTTTACAATAACTTGTAGCTTCGCAAGAGGTTGGCACATTTTTATAATCTTGGTCACATTTTTCTACAGGAGCATTTTGACACCATGCCCCCTCGACAGTTTTTTCACAACAATGTGAAATCTCTCCAACAGCAGAAACATCTTGAACACTTGAAATTACCATTAAGAAAATTCCCAAGATTAATATTAAACTAAATTTTTTATTTCTCGTGACCTTTTTATGCCTTTTAAGGTATAGGTTATTCATTTTTTATAACTCCTTTTCATGTTAATTGACTAACATAAACTTCACTTGCCCCATAACCTGGAGGCCATGCAAGACTCCTTGAAGCAAACTGAAATTTATTTCCTGTATTTGAATCAGTCAAAATATAGATTGTTGTTCCATCAGTATGTTTTTTCTTCTCAACCTTTAAATCATGATAATTATTCATGTAGGTAGTTGTTTCAGAGTCACCATAAGTTGTCTCCCATTCTACAATGCTGTTTGCAATACTTACTAATTCATATAAATTATTTTTTACAAAAATATTAAATGACTTATATGTTTCTGTTTTACCTTTTGTTAAAGTAAGAGTGCTATTAAAAGATATAGCAATTTTTTTAGGAATTAACTCAACATTCATTTCTCCTTGTTTCAAATCCACAGCATATCCTTTTCCTTTATAAGTGTTTTCTAAATCTTCAAAACAAGTTTTAGCTTTTTCTTTTATATTTTCTTTAATTTCAGATTCAATATGATTATACAACATTGGTTGTTGAACAACACATGTCAGATAATATTCTTCATTGTAACATAAATATTCCACTCTTTTATCGTCGTAAATAAAATAATGTTCCGGACTTATACTTCCCCCTTGTTCAGAGATTCTAATTGCACTATCTTTAATTTCTTTTTCAAGACAGTCATGTATAAATGCTGAAGGGTTTTTTTCATAAAAACTAAAATTGCCTTTAATTTTTGGATAAAACATATAAATCAATACACTTAAAACAACAATAACCACTGCAACAATTATAAAAATTGTAACCTGACCTTTTTTCTGTTTTAACAAATTTCCTACATTCCTCTTTCTTTTTTTCATGTTTTTCATAAGATATTCCAATTTATAAATTTATTTTAATTCTAATTTGCTTGGTTCAATAATCATTGCACAACCGGAACTTGAAGTTCCCAAGATATCTTCACATTTTACATGATATGTTTTTCCAAGATTCCATTCTGCAAAATGAGTTTTATCAAAAGCAGTTGTCATTGAACTTGCATTCTCTAAATCAAAATCACAGTTTGTAAAATCATAGTAACATTTTGCTTCTTCATTTGTAATCAATTTCAGGTTTCCTCCTTCTTGAAAAGCTCTAACAATAATTGGTGCTTCATTGTCAAATTTTATATTGAGCGTCGAATTTTCAGAATCAATATTTCCGGCTTCATCTTCACACTTAATCCAAATAATTTTTTCTCCTTCTTCCAAAATACTAAGAGTTGTGCTATGAATGTTGGAATTTTCTGCGCCTAATTGAAAACCTAAACTATCTTTCCTCTTACTGTAATAACAAATAGATTTTCCATTGTCCATTCCTCCTGAAGTTATAACTTCTAAATCCACAGAAACAGGAGCAGTTCTAACTGTAATCTCATTTTGAGGGGAAACAGATTCAATTTTTAATTTACTTTCTGAATTATATAGGATATATTCAAAATCATCTGTATTAACATTTCTCTCTTCATATTTTGTAATATCTGCTTGTGTTTTTACCCAAGGTTTATCCTTACATTTTATATAAAAAATATTTTCATCCTCAATCAAACCAGTTAAGGTTGTTGAACAGGGCCATCCAATTTCTTTTCCATAAGTTTTCCAATCATTTAATTTAGTTTTACAATCCATAGAATTGCTCATACTATCATAATCAATTTCAGGATCATTGCTATATTTACATTCTGCGGGCTCATTTAAATAAATTGTTAAATCTTTTTCATTTTCACCATAAGCAAAATAACTTCCTGATTCAGGATTATAATTTAAAATTTCAGGTACGTCTATATCTGGCGCAGAATTCACGCAAAGATTTACAATATAATCTCTTCCGTTAGCATGATGATCTTGACATCTAACATGGATTTTTGTATTTGCAAACCATGTTTTCAAATCACCTAAAAGTTCCCCTTCATTTTCAAAAGTCCATATACTTGGCATACTAAAATTAAGTTCATGTTCTTTTGCAAAATCCTCCCCTTCATTGAAATATTCAGACATTTCATCATAACTATCTTTTTCTTCAAAATCCCATTTACATTGTGCATATTCATTTGTTTTTAACGAAAATTGAATTGTTGTAAATTCAGGAACACATCGATCAGATCTTTCTTCATATTCAATGTCAATTTCTTCATTAGGTATTGGGTTCTCAAAACTATAATGATTCTCAATTTTCCCTTTAAATATGTCTGGTGCTTGTTTATCATCTACACTTTGGACACATACAGGATTTTCAAGATTATCATTTAATATAATGCAAGTTCTTCCAATTGAAGAACATCTATATTGTGTACAAGGTTTATCTGGATCTTCATTACATTTTTCACAACCCCCAACAATACCTCCTATTTTTGGAGGTCTCCAAGGTCTACAACTAAAACTAACTTCTGATCCTCCACTTCCAGAACCAATATATTGGGCACAACTTTCTACATCAAGTTCTGGATGGCATGCGGTAATTGGAACATCTGGCCAACCTGCTTTAGTAGGGGGGATAGTTTGTCTGCCTTCGCCAGGACCAAATACAATAATCTCCTTATTTTTAGCCTTGAAAAAATTTAGAATCATTAACATATCCCCCCCATCTATGGCAATTTTTGCAAATTCTCCAAAACTAAATACAGCACCTATTGCCTTTGCGAGTTTTGGGTTTGCATAAGTTTTAATAAATAATCTGTAAGGCATACTTATTGATTCTCCATTTAATATAATATTCGGATCTGGTGGAACAATTCCTTTTATATTGGGCCATAAACCGCAATCGCCAAAACTTGTACATATTTCATTCATTTGTTGTGTCCATTCTTCAGTTCTGCACCAAGAATCATCACAAGTTGTAGTTAAAATGCCACATATATCTTTGTTTGTTGAAGTTGTATCATTAAAATTAAATCCAGGAGGATAATTAGGTAAACAAAGAAAAGGATATCCTTTATCCCCCTCATTTATTCCAGGGAAATCAGAAGTATATCCAACATAACAATAAGGGTTTTCAATACAATCAGTCATTGCAGCTTCACCTTCAGCCATATTAGAGTAATCATTTACACTTATTTTCATACATTCATTCCATCTGTTTGGTGTACAAGTTGCACTACTTTTTCTTACCACCCCGTCTTTTCCAAAAGAAACAAAAGTATTTTCTTGAATACAGACCTCTGTTCTATAATCTTTACATCCTTCTACTTCAACTTTACCATCAATACATTTTTTTACCCAATGTCTACTTCCAACAACATCTGTTCCGAATTTTACGCTCCCATCATAATCACACCAACTCTCCCCATTTTCTCGATAATCCCTGTCAATATCTCCACAATCAAGATTTCTGCAAGTAAAATCTCCTTCATCCACGCTTGTTTCACCGAATTCTGTTGAAGAACAAATACTTCCTTTATCATAATTACAATTTCCACAATTTTTTGAACCTGCATTATTTTTATCAAAACCACAACTATCTTCCTTACTTAAAATCTCTCCTTTGTTATATGATTTATCTTTATCCGAATCATAAATATTTTCTCTATTTCCACATGAATCAAACCAATAAATTTCATCTTTTCCCTCAACACATTGAATTGAATATTGTTTTTCACAAAGAGTATCAAGGTTTTCATTAGAGCAAAGTAAACTCTCGTTAAATGTTCCTTTTTGTTCTGCACATTCGGCTATTGTTTCAAAAACACAATTTTTATTTTCAAGAACACATGCTCCTAATTCTTGACTATTTGCAATTGCCAAACATTCTGTTTTTTCTACACCTTCTTTGAAATTAAAAATAAGTCCTTTTTCCATTGTTCTCTTTCTACACCTTCCTTCTGTGATATATTCAACTTTTTCACCTAAGATGCAACAACCAGCAATGCATTCACTGACTTCAGAACAATCATTATTATTATCCCATCTAATTAATTCATTATCTAAATTGCATTTGCTAAAAAGAGATTGAGGAGAACATGTCCTTTCACTTGTATCAATACAACACCCGATTTTACATTCTGTAACTTGTTCACAAGTTTTTGTACCTGTTGCTTTTCCTGATTTACATTCACTAGGATTAACAACCTGACACTGGGCTCCAGAGTTTGTTTCAATACAACATTGTTCAAGAGGATCACTAAAATCTGCATCAGCAGAGTTATCAATGATGGAAGCCTTCACAAGAGTAATACTAATAAAAAGAATCATTGTAAAAATTATATAAATCTTTATTTTACTTTTTTCAGCCTTTAATTTTTGTTTTTTCATTCTCTTTTTTATATAGACTATTAGATAAAACTTATTTAATAACTTTACTTCGTTATTTTTAAAAGTTTAATTCTCCACTTGGTCTAACAATAATACTACATTTATTATGTGCAGGTTGTTTGTCTTGTTTATCTTTACATTTAACATGTAATGTGTTTTCAGTATCCCAGGGGGTAAAGTGGCTTTTGCCATTACTACTCATACTTGTTCCTTCACCAAAAGTATAAGTGCAGCTATCTGTTTTGTAAACACATTCTGCTTCTTCATCTGTAATTAATTTAAGATTTCCATCTTCTTGATAAGCTCTTACAACAATCGGAGCACTTGAATCTATAATCACTTTGAAACTTGTTTCTCCTTGATCTGAATTTCCAGTATCGTCTTTACATTCAATGTATATCTTATGATCTCCTTCCATAATCACATTAAACTCTTGTTTGTGAATATTAGAATAAGTATCTGTAAATGCGATCATATCTCCATACCCTAAAAAACTATAATAGCAAATTGATTTTCCATTTTTCATTCCACCTGAAGTTGCAACTTCTAAATTAATTGTGACCGGTTCAATCCCCGAAATTATTGTTTCATTAGGAGAAATCGATTCTATTTTTAATTCACTTTTTGAACCTTGCAATGTGTAAACAAAATCTTGTTTGTTTATGTTTCTTTTTGCATCATTGTTAGTTAAAGTATCATTAGTCGAATTGTTATCAATTGAAAGCCAAGGTTGGTCTTTACATTTAATATAAAAATTATTTTCGCTGTTAACCAATCCAGTTAAATTTGTAGAACAAGGCCAACCATAAAGTTCATAATCTGTTATCTCAGTAATACACTCCATTGAAGCACTCATATTGGCATAATCAATATTTGTTCGATTATCATATTTACATTCTGCTGGTTCATTTAAGAAAATAGTTAAAGGGATTTCCTTTACATCATATTTCAAATATGCATTGTTTACAGGATTAAAATAACTAATAATTGCTGGAGTAATATCTGGTCCGGAATTTATACAAAAATTCACCCTATAACCTTGTTTATTTTTATTTCCATAAACATCTTGACACGAAACATACATATTCATATCTCCGAATTTTTCTTTTGCATCCCCTGTAATATTGTAAACTTCTAAACTTGCTAAACTAGGCATCATAAATTGGATCGTATGTTCTATTTCAAATGAATTTTGTTCTAAGAAAAAGTCCGACATTTTTTCAAAATCTTTTTCTATAAAATCAAATTTACATTGTGCATGTTCACTTGTTTCAAGACTAAATAAAACAGGGGTAAATTCAGTAATACAATTTCCATTCTTTTTTCTTATTTTAACACTTTCATATTTTATTTTGTTTTGAAATTTATATTCTTGTCCTATATCTTTAGCCCAGATTTTTGGATCTTTTCCATTATCTTTTTTGCCAACACAAATAGGGGCAGCAGTATTTTTTGATTCATTTGCGATTTCACAAGCAGCTCCAAGAGAGCTACATCTATATTCTGTGCAAGGTTTATCTGGATCATCATTACATTTTTTACAATCTAACCCTCCAACAGGAGGCCTCCAAGGAAAACACTCAAACTTAACTTTTTTCTTTTTTATTTCTCCAATTCCAAGAACTTTTAGAATTATTGCCACAAGCAAGATAATAAGTAAACACCATGGGCACCACCAAAGTCCTCCAAAGTAAGCGTTAATAGCAAGGCCAACAGTGCCTGCAAGAGCACCAGATATTGCCATGATCAAAGCAGCATCTCCTTCAAGCCCAAATATTTTAGTAAGTAGTGTTGATGCAACCATCATAATTGCAAAAGCTGTAAAGGCTGTTCCAATTGTGGCTAATGAACCACTAGTCATAGTTCCTCCTAAAATATGTTCACCAATTCCCCATAAACCACCACTAGTTGCACCTGCAGCCGCCCCAACTCCAGTAGTTGTAGCATATGCTATTGCAGTAGTTCCAACTCCTCCACTAATTCCTCCCATAACTTTTAATGATTTACTTAAACTAGGATCATCAGGACTATAGCTTGAACTAATACTTGTTCCTTCAATTGAGGCTAAAAATTCATCTGGAGAATTAGGATCTGCGTGTTTTCCAGGAACAGGG
>JAJRVP010000018.1 GCA_024277205.1 archaeon | reverse complement strand
ACTTATTAAAACATCACTTGCTGTCAAAGCAGTTCCACTTCCATATGTAAACGCAGCTGTGCTCCATTCTGTATTTCCAACAGCAAATGTATTTGTTCCTCCATCACTCCAATCTGTTCCTTTAATCGTAGTGTTTGTTGCAGAACCACTTCCAGAATTTGTTAGTGTGACTATTTGATTTGTAGAGCCTGTGTTGCTTCCTGGCGCAACATTTCCAAAGTTAATTGAATTTGAAGAGAGAGATACGATACAGGTTTGGATTTCAGTATAAGATACATTGAAGTATAGTGCATCCCATGTGGCTGTGCCAGTCGATCCAGCCGTGCCGCCTATTTCTGATTTTGCTTGAGCTTTTGTGCCAGAGGTTCCAAAGAAACTGCTACAACTCCAGGATTCTAATGAAGTGACATTTGTACAAGTTATTCCAGGATTTGAACTTGTACCTGGACAGGATGTAATTACAGCTGTAAAACTTGTCCCGCCATCTGCGTCTACACTAATATCGCAATTTTGCCCAAGTCCACTACTCCACCATTCGTAACAAAGAAATACCTCTTGGATAGAATTACAATTGGTTACGCTTGTGTTTGATGCTGTTATTTTTACACCACCGTATCGTACAGAACCTCCTTGTCTTCTATATGTGTGTGTTTCGACATTTCCATCATCGCTTATTAATGCAGAGCCATCAGGATAATCGCACGCACTATTCCAAGCACCTTTGTTAGACATATCTTCTGCAACACAGTTTGATGTATTTACTTCTCCAAATCCAGGGTCTTGAGCTGTTAAAACAAAAGTATAATTTTGTCCAGGGGTTATTGGGAGAAAAGGAGCCCAATCTCCAAGACAAGTTCTACTTTCAAAATCCCATTCTCTGCATTTATACAGAAATTTTCCTTTTGCAGTTACAGTAACTTCAGCTTCATAAAAAGTTAAGTTGGAAGGGTCAATCGCATAAATTTCAACAAAATTTCCAATTTCAGGTGTATCATCGAGCTTCAGAAGTTCACTTACATTTTCTGTTATTGTAACACTTTTTAACTTAATTTTTTTTACAGGATGATTTTTTGGAAGGATTACAATGTCATAATATCCTCCACCAGTCACTATTGGTTGTAGCGATGTGGGTTGTTTAGATAATTTTGCGTTTTGATTTGCAAGAGAATTGTATTTTACTATTCCATTTTGTTCAACTTTTATGTCAACATCAATATGATTTCCCTTTGCATCAGTAACTATTGGGGACACCAAATATTTTTTTTCAAAGACACCAAAAGCAATTATTTCAGAATCTGCTCCAACTTTTAGTTCAAAATATTCATGATTCCAATTATAAATTGTTAAAGTTATATTTTCGTGAGGGGGCGCAGGATTTTTGCTAAATCCATATGTTACATTCCCAATTATGTAAAATGGTTCTTCTTTTGTTGAATTGTGCTCAAAAACCACGATTAAGTTGTTGTCTATAATTTCTGCAGAATGTATTGTTACATCAAACAATTTATCCTCTTTTATTTTTTTATAATCTGCTGTTTGTGTTGTAGAAATATTTGAAACATTTTGCACAACAGAGGCATTTTCTATATTAGAGCCATTATCAATACGGACAAAAGAGTAATGGATTTTGTTTATTTTAAGAGTGCCAACATCAACAAATTCAAAATACAATTTATAAGAACTTTCATTTAAACTGTAGTTTAGTAGATTGCAACTTTCTTCACAAGCAGAATCAAAATTTACAATTTTTATAATTCTTTCAGTTGTTGTTTTTGGTATTGTTTTTCTTATTTTTTGAGTTTTATTTGAAGCGCTTTCTATTGGCATAACCCCCCTATATTCTGAATTAGATTCGGCAGGTACATCTCTAATTTTTTTAATAACAAATGCTGTTATCTTTTCAAAAGCAGGAAAATCTTGACTATTCGCAATCAGATATCTATTATGAAATTTATCTTCTAAATAAATTTTAACATCACCATAACCTTCATATTGTCCAGAGATACTTATGGAGGATAAATAACTGTTATTAATTTTTGTTTGGGGAATCCAAACATAATATTGATTTGAATTAAATTCTAAGTTAACCTCATCTACAAAATTTCTTATGTTAACATCTGATGTAATAAATCCACCAAATGAAGAGAAACTTGTATAAAAACCAAAATAAAAGAATACGAGAATAGCAATTGTTATCCCCAAAGGCACCATTAGATTGTGTCTACCAAAAAATTTTCGCTGTTCTAATTCTTCATCAGTTAATCTTTTTCTCACACCAATGATTTCTAAGGATTTGAGTGTTGCAGAATTGTTGATATTTATCTTGTAGTATGTTTTTTTACCTTTAATTTTTCTGATTAGGTGTTTTTGCTGGACAAGAGAATTTAAATGTCTATGTGTAGGTTCATAAGATAGTCTAAGTTTATTTTGGACTTCTTTTATGGTATACCATTTATCTAATTCTGAAAAAACCCTTAATACTTCTAAGTAATTTTTAATCTTTTTGATAGTATCACCTATGGTATACGTTAGAAAATAACACCTTAAAAAACTATTGGATTATCCAATAGAAGCACTTTTCTTTCTTAAAAAGAAAGAAACCTGCACTAAAGAAAGAAATTGCTTGCAACTTTCACTTACAAGAGAAAAAAGTGTATAAAAGAGGGCCCGGTGGGACTTCCACCCAACCTTTTCTTTTGCTCGAGCTTTTCTTTTTAAGAAAAGGTCGTTTGAACCCACGACCCCTTGCTTACCCACACAGATTTCTTTCCGCCAGCGCTTTCTTTTTAAGAAAGGGCTGTAGGAGGCAAGTGCTCTATCCAACCTGAGCTACGGGCCCTTAAGGGATTAAAAAAGCAATTATTTTTAAAAGTTGACTTTTTATAATTTGTTATGGGTGAGCTTATTAGAAATTTTAAATTTTTACAAGAAAAAGGATTTAAAATTGCAGAATATGGATTTGCAGAATCTATAAGTGAAGCAATTGAAATTGCAAATAAGATTGGGTTTCCTGTAACACTTAAGATACCATCACAAATACATAAAACTGAAGTTGGTGGGGTTTTAACAAATATTCATAATGTAACTGATTTAAAAAATTTAAGCAAAAACATGGTTTCTAATTTGGAAAAGCAAAGTATTCCATTCGATGGGCTCATAGTTCAAAAACAGATAAATGGGGTTGAAGTTATTGTTGGATTAAAGCAAGATGCTGTTTTTGGAAGAGTAATTCTTTTTGGAAGTGGTGGTGTGTTAACAGAGTTAATTAAAGATGTTTCATTTAGAGTTTGCCCTATTACAGAAAAAGATGCAGAAGAGATGATTAATGAAACAAAAGCAAAAGAATTATTATATGGTTTTCGCAGAAAAGATGTTAATATTTCTGAACTTAAACAATTTTTAGTAAAGTTATCTCACTTATCTGTTAAGGAAATAGATATAAATCCATTAATAGTTAATGAAGAGGGGTGTTGGATAGTTGACTCAAGAATCTTCAAGTAAAATGGATAAAAAACAAATCATAATGGGGATATTTTTAATAATTGCAATAGCAGCTGTTATTTTGAGTTCATTTGGAAATTTGAATACTAAAAAAATTGTTATGAATCATTATAAGGATAATGATGCTTATTTTGATTATCCTAAATGGTTGCAATTGAATACAACAACAGACAGACAACTTTTTAAATTAAATAAAAACGATGATTTGTTTGTTATTTGGAAATTTCCATCCCAGGGGAAAAATTTGACAGAATATTTTGATGTAATCTCTGAAGCAAATTTTGGGAGAATCAAATACGATGTTGAATATGAAAAGATTATTGAAAAAGGTAATTCTACATGGTATATAAGTTGTGGAAATGGAATCTCAAAGAGTGGGGAAGAAGTATATGATTGTTATGGAATTACTCATTGTGCATATATCTATATATTTCAGATGACATCATTAAAGGGAACAAGTTTTCCAAAAGATATTTTTGAACAAACAATAGATTCCTTTGTTTGTTTAAGGAGTTAATCTTTCTCGATCTCTTGGGAAAAGACACGCTTCTCTTATGTTGTTTAATCCACAAATTGTCATAGTTAACCTTTCGAGCCCAATACTCCATCCAGCATGTGGTGGAGAACCATACTTGAAAGAAGAAATATAAAATTCAAAATCTTTTGGATTTAATTTACACTCTTTTATTCTCTTTGTTAGAATAGATGGAATGTGTATCCTTTGCCCCCCAGATGCTAATTCTAAACCCCTATAATCCATATCAAATCCCTTACAAATTTTTTCATTTTTTTCATATGGCATGATATAAAATGGTTTTTCAGAAGTGGGCCAATCATAAATGAAAATTAGTACTTCTTCTCCAAATATCTGAGCTAATTTTTTTTCAGCATCTCTAGAAATATCATCTCCATAGCTAATTTCAAAATTATTTTTTTGAAGTGTTTCAATTGCTTCTTTATATGTTAATCTTTTAACCTTTGGGATGGAAAGTTTCCTGTTAATTAATTTAAGTTCATCTTTACAATTTTCTTTTATACCTTTTATTATGTAAATTATAACTTCTTCAAGCAATTTCATGGCATCTTTATCATCTGAAAATGCCATTTCAACATCCATTTGTCTTATTTCATTTAGGTGTTTTGAAGTATCATGTGGTTCTGCTCTCCACACAGGTGTTATAGAAAAGATTCTTTCTAAATTTCCAAGTGTAAGAAGTTGTTTATACAATTGTGGACTTTGAGCTAAGTATGCTTTTTTCCCTAAGTAATCTACTTTAAATAATTCAGTTCCACCTTCAGAAGCAGCAGCAATTATTCCGGGTGGCCAAACTTCTGTAAATCCTTTTTTCCTTAAAAACTCTCTAAAAAGTTTGCATATTTCAGATTCTATTTTAAAAATTGCTGCAATATTTGGTTTTCGTAAATCTAAAAATCGCCAATCCAATCTTTTGCTTAAATCAGTTTCAATTTTACCAGAAATATCGATTGGGAGTGGTGTTTCTGCATTTGATAAAATCTCGATTTTTTCAGGGATTAATTCTTTTCCACCTCTTGCTTCTTTGCTATCCACCATAGTTCCCTGGACAACTATTACAGATTCTTTTGTTAAATCTATATCAAAAATTTCTGGTTTTACTTTTGATTTTGGAAGTGTTATCTGAAGAGTCCCGGATAAATCCCTAAGAATTATGAATTTTATTTTTTTTAAATCTCTGAACTCTTCAACCCAACCCGCAACAACTACTTCTTTTTTATTAAAGGCATCCTTTGTAGGTATCCTTTTTTCTAGCATATATTCAATAAGAAGATATATTGTTTATATCATTTGCGATATTTATCTTAATCCCTGTTGTAGAAATGTGTTTAATTCTACAATAGCATCTTGAGTTATAATTATTTGTTGTTTCAATACTTCAATTTCCCGTTTTAATTCCGCTATTATGGCTTTTTGAGATTCAATATTTTCAACAAGTGGCGTTTGCTCGGATTCTATTCTTACAACAGTTTCATTTAAGGTATCAATTGTTTCTTGGTTTGATTGAATTGTTGATTTAAGAACATTAATCTCTTCAATTAAGTTTTCAATTTCTTCTTTTATGCTTTCAACATCTTTTTTCTTTGCAAATAAACCTTTTAGTTTTTTGAACTCTTCAAGAATTGCTTGGAAATCTGGGCCAATTCTATCTTCAATTTCCTTTATTTTGTTGAGTAGTTCAACATCTCGTGCTGCAAGCTCTTTTATTTTTGGATATTCTTCCATTTCAGTTTCAATCATTTCAACTTTATTTTTTAGTTCTTCGATTTGATGTTTTAATCCACCCTCTGTGGCTGCTATGTCCATTTTTAAGTTCCCAAAGCTTTTTTGGAGGGCATCGATCGTTGCTAATTTTTTATCAGTTTCCATCAATTTTTTATCTGTTTTAATCAATCTTTCATCTGTTCTTTTTAGTTTTTCATCAGTTTTCTTTAATTTTTCAAGAGCATCGTCTATTTTTTCTAATTTTTCTTTAAAGGTTTTATCTATTTTAGAAAATTTAGATGCAAAAGAGGAAAGTTCTTCTTTTGT
>JAJRVP010000017.1 GCA_024277205.1 archaeon | reverse complement strand
TTTCTTTTTTACAAACTTATGGTCTTCTAAGTCGTGAAGAAGTGCTGCAAGTTCAACCACGAATGTATCTGCTTTTTCTTCCTTTGCAATTTTTCTCGCAAGTTTCCAAACGCGATAAACATGCCACCAATCATGTCCAGATTCTTCAGCATACATTTTTTGTTTTACAAATTCTTTTGTTTTTGAAATGACTTGTTTTTTATTCATAGTTAGTTTTATAAATACTGAAATTGGTTTTAAAAGTTGTGGGCCGGTGGCGCAACGGTGGCGCGCCCGCCTTGCACGCGGGAGGTTGGGGGTTCAAAGCACCCTTTCGTGCTTCGCACAAAGCGTGCACGGAAAGGTGAGAAAGTCCCTCCCGGTCCACTTATCTTTTCTATGCAAAAGTTTATATTTAACAGTAAATTAATTACTATAGATAAGGGGTGACAAAATGGTTCCATATGGTGCAAAAGGTGGTTTTGAAATTTTAGTATATGCTCCTAAAGAGTATATCCCAGAATTAAAAAGTAAACTACAAAAAAATGAAGATGTGTGGATTGGACATCTTGAGGAATTATCTTTACCTTATGGAATAAGTTTATTTGATGATATGGCAACAGCGATACACAATTGGAGAGTTAGACGCAAACAAAAACAAATGGATAAGGAAGGAATAGTTCCATTGCTCATACATGTTGATATGGGATTTGAAAAGATGTCAAAAGCGGACTATGATTTCATAAAAGACTTGTTAGTGAGTTACAACTTACATCCAGAAATGTGGAGTATAATACGTGGAGTGGGCACTTCTGAATACAAAAAAGAAGAACATTTCCTTCGGGATTTAAATCATGCAATAAAAAACAACGGCGAACTTCCGGGTGATTTAACATTTAGATTGTAACATCGTAACATTTATAAACTTCAAAATTTCTCAATTACAAGTTAGGCTGATGAAAATGATGAGTTATTAGTGTCATTGAACACCAAAATTTGTGATTCAGCCTCATTTTTCTTCGTGTGCTTCCTGAGTCAAAAAGACCTGGAAGCAAAAGCATCCACTTGTGCCATGTATCATGGTCAATGGTGCTGTGCATAGGGAAACACCAGAATAGGCACTACGCTGTTAGGTGGATGGCTCGGCTCAGAAGCTGATGAAGGGCGCGGCAAGCTGCGATAAGCCACGGGTAGTCGCACGCAGGCTAAGATCCGTGGATTCCCGAATAAGACTTCTTGGCACGCAGTGATGTGTGTCACTTGCTTTGCAAGGAGGAACCCCGCGAACTGAAACATCTTAGTAGCGGGAGGAAAAGAAATCAAATGAGATGCCGTTAGTAAGGGCGACTGAAAGCGGCATAGGGCAAACTGAATCTGTTATAGTGATATAACAGAGATGTGGTGTTTTGGAGCTGCATATGCTATCTTCAAGGTGAAGCTGAACTTCTCTGGAAAGAGAGGCCATAGAGGGTGATAGCCCCGTAAGCATAAGCCAAGAAGATGGTGCAGTTTCCAGAATACACGGGGTTGAAATTCCTCGTGGAAATTGGGAGGCAATAACTTCCAACCCTAAATACTCTATGAGACCGATAGCAAATTAGTACCGTGAGGGAATGCTGAAAAGTATCCAGAAATGGATGTGAAAAGAACCTGAAACCTAACAGTTACAGTGTGCTGCGGCTCAAAAGGCTAGTTCTTGAGCGAAGAAGTTGCAAGGCTTTTGTAGCAAAGGAACTAGTTCCAGGGTTGCAGCGTTTGTTTCGGATAATGTGGCAGGGAGTTTGCCTCAGTGGCAAGGATAACTTCAGTTAGGAAGGTATCCAAAGCGAAAGCAATATGCGCGCAGCTTCGGCGAGGCGCGGCGTATGAAAGTGCGTGTAGTCACTGGGGCCAGACCCGAAGCCGCACGATCTATGCCTGGCTAGGATGAAATGAGGGTTAACGCTCTCATGGAGGTCCGAAGGGGTGCTGCCTTTCAAAGCGCTCCCATGAGCTGGGTATAGGGGTAAAAGGCCAATCATGTGCGGCGATAGCTGGTTCCTCTCGAAATGAGCCTCAGTTCAGCCTTGTCTGAGCTTGCTAGAAGGGTAGAGCACTGATTGCGTATGCAGGGGTCGAGAGATCTCGGTGCGCTGTCAAACTCCGAATCTTCTAGCAGTGTAGAGGACAGGAGTGGGGGCATCGGGGTAAGCTCGGTGTCCAAAAGCGGAACAACGCAGACTGGAGTTAAGGCCCCAAAATGCTGGCTGATTGAACAGAACTTTGTCACCAGCCACAGACAGCCGGGAGGTAGGCTTAGAAGTAGCCATCCTTTAAAAAGTGTGTAACAGCTTACCGGTCGAGGCTGTTGGCGGGGAAAATGGACGGGTCTAAGTCAGCTGCCGATACTCCAGACCACATCTCTTTGAGGTGTGTGTGGTAGAGAGGCGTATCGCGTGGGCAGAAGCTGGTTCGTAAGGACCAGTGGACCATGCGATATTGAAAATCCTGCCGGTAGTAGTAGCCTAGATGGGTGAGAATCCCATCCGCCTTATGAGCCAGGGTTCCTCGGCAATGCTTCGTCAGCCGAGGGTTAGTCGGTCCTAACCCATGCGGTAATTCCAGTATGGGGAAAGGGAAGCAGGTTAATATTCCTGCACCACTTGGATACGATCGGCAACGAAAGCCCGCTCAATGACGCTTCTGGATAGGTGGAGCAGCACCATCGTGCTGTTTAACAGGGATAAGTCCGGGGAGTTCTGTAATGGAGAGATCCGGACTAAACCTGGAATAGCTGGCGTTTGTCAGTTCCATCGACTCCTGGAGCCCGTGAAAAGTTGAGCAGGAAGGATTCCAAGTGTCCGTACCGAGAACCGGGACAGGTGTCTCAGGCTTAGAAGGCTAAGGCGTGTAGGGATAAGTCAGTTAAGGGAAATCGGCAAATTAGCCCCGTAACTTCGGGAGATGGGGTGCCTGCGACAGTGTTTCGTTAAGAAGTGTTGTTGCAGGCCGCAGTGACAAGGGGGGCCGGACTGTTTAACAAAAACATAGCTGGTTGCCAATCGGAAACGACTTGTACAACCGGCGACGCCTGCCCAGTGCCGGGATCTGAAAGCCCTTTTCAAGGGGTCCAAGGACCGGTAAACGGCGGAGGTAACTGTAACCTTCTTAAGCAAGCGCAATGCCTTGCCATTTAAATGATGGCTTTGCGAACGGCGTAACTAGGTTCCCACTGTCCCTAACTGACACCCTATGAACACACTATTCTGGTGCAAAGGCCAGAGACTTCCATTGGGACGAAAAGACCCCAGGAGCTTTACTACAGCCTGTACTTGCGTTTCAGGTTTTGGTGTATAGTGTAGGCAGGAGATGTCGAAGCACTCACGCTAGTGAGTGTGGAGTCGCCAATGTAACACTGCCCACTTAAATCTGAAGCGCTAACTGCGGGAATAACTCGCAGGACAGGTATTGGTGGGTAGTTTGGCTGGGGTGGCACGCCGCCGATAAGGGATCAGCGGCGCCCTAAGGTCGGCTCATCCGGGTCAGAAATCCGGAGTAGAGCGTAAGGGCAAAAGCCGGCCTGACTGCTTTTCCCATACCACGAAAAGCAGGGGCGAAAGCCGGGCCTAACGAACCACAGAGTCCTTTTTATTGAGGGCCTGTGATGACCGAAAAGCTACCCTGGGGGTAATAGAGTTGTCGCGGTCGAGAGCTCATACAACCTTTCTTTTGGGAAAAGAAACGTTGACGAAAGAAAACTTCTTTTTCGTCAACGTTTTTCTTTCCAAGAAAAAGGTTGGCGCATATCGACACCGCGGCTTGCTACGTCGTCGTCGGCTCCTCCCATCCTGGCTGTGCAGCAGCAGCCAAGGGTACGGGTGTCCACCGGTTAAAGGGGGTCGTGAGCTGGGTTCAGTACGCTGCGAGGCAGTACGGTTTTTATCTAGTGGAAGTGTTTGGTGACTGAGTGGAAGGTCCCTTTAGTACGAGAGGAACGAGGGATCGGCGCCTCTAGTTAACCAGTTGTCCGACAGGGCATACGCTGGGTAGCCACGCGCTAGCAGATAAACCCTGAAAGCATCTAAGGGTGAAGCTGCTCGCAAAAAGAGTCACCTATGGTGCTGGAGTAGAAGACTCCGTTGATAGAGCCGAGATGTAATCTCGTAAGAGGCAGTCTACGGCTACTAATCGCACCATGCCAACCTTTTTGGAAAAAAGCTTGACCAAAAAGGAAGTGTTTCCCTATGCACAGCCTTGACATTTTTATTTAGATTCAAGGCTTAGCCTCAGCTATCGAAATATTTATAAATAATTACTACTTATGAGTAGTTAAAGGTGAGGTGGGTTGAAAATGAATCACGATAATTTTTTTGATACGATTGATAAAAATAGAGAGGAATACTTTAGAGAAAAATATCATGCTCAAGCGTATCCAGAAAATAGAGAACTAAGAAAAGCGCAGTTGGGCATTCTTAAAGAATATGTTAATGGTGGTTCTGCAATTGAGGTAATGGGTGGCGAAGGGGTGCTCTCATTACTTGCAAATCTGGAAGGTATTTTGGAAGTTGATATTACAGACAAGAATGAAAATGTTCTTGAGCTATTAAGAAAACATGTTAAAAGTTTAGGATTAGAAGATAAAGTGGGTGTGTATCACTTTGATATTGAAGAACAGACACCAATAAAGCATTATAATTGTTGCTTAGCAATTTGCACTGAAATGTTTAATCCAAATTATCCTGTTAGTGTAGAGGTATTGGGTGAAGAATATGTTCCACCAGAACCAAAACAATTTTTAAAGAAATTCAGTAAAGCATCTGATAAAATAATTGTAATTGAAGCATATTCTAAATTCAGAAGATTTAGAATTTCCCCAGAAGAAAACATAAAACAAATCGCAGAAAGTGTTGGATTGGATGCAGAAGTTGGAAAAATAGAATATAAGGATGGCATACTTTATTATGGGGTGTTAGAATGATTCCTTCTGTTGTCTATTCTGAATCTCTATGTAAGTATCACTCAAATGATAATTTTGGAAATCATTTTTTTAGAAAAGAAGTTGTAAAACACATTAGAGATGGTGATATTATAGCAGACATTGGCTGTGGTAAATCTCCATATTCAAGCTTAGAAATACATGAACTGCTAACTCAAAAAGGAATTGAAGCAAAAGTGGTTGGCATTGACCCCTCCTTAGAATTTGTAGATGAAGAACCAAATCTTGAATTTAAAAAACAAACATATCAACAATTTTTTGGAATTGGAGGAAACAGCCATTCAATTGATGAACTTGTAAAAACTTGTGTTAGCAAAGGAGTTAGAGTAATTGGGGCAAGAGTCTGTAGTCATCAGCGTAAAAAAATTCCTGTAATCCTAAAAATGCTTAGAAATTATTCTGTTCAAACTTTTGAAGAAGGAATATATTTTGTTGCAGTTAAAAAAGAGATGATTAATGGAATGCCAAAAGATTATTATGAATTTTTAGAGATGCGTGGCCACTTTGATTAGTAATGTTTATAAATCAAAATTTTACATGTTATTTTCGTGGGTGGGATAGGCAACTACCGAACCTTTCTTTTGGTAAAGCTTTTCTTTGCTAAAAGAAAAGGTTTGAGGAAGTTCGTCCACCACAAACTTTTAGAAAAAGTTTGATCAAAAGTCCAGCGGAGTAATCCGTCCGCAGAAATGTGGGGCTCTGACGCAGAAAATATCTCTGCTTGAGTAGAATGATGGTGAAAACCAGACATTCCAAGCGAGAGAGTGAAATCGTCAGCCTGGATGGTGCAAGCCAAAGGCGCTTAGTCGAATGTTGCTAATCCTTTCAAAGAAGTCGCCTAGCGCGATGGAGAGGATACAGAAGACGAACTATTTCCCACCCACATTCAAATTATTTCTTTATCCTTTTATAAATCATATAAGAAACAATAGAAAATACCACAATAGAAACAACCATTAACCAATAATCCATCCAAGATTCCCAATAAATTGCAAATGGATATATTCTAAATGGTAAGGGGTGTTGAAGCTGTGGGATAAGTGTTCCGGTTACAAAGTGCCACGATAGGAACCATAATCCTGTTGCATAAGTTGCAAAATAGATGAATAAATAATAAAAAATATTTTTATCTTTCATTTTAAAGTAAGTTGGCAATGCTATAAATGAAATAGTGGCTATTGCTGTTGTAGCAAGCAATAAAAATGTAGTGACGCCATATCCAAAGATATTATCAAAGAATTTGAATATTATTCCCCCTGTATAAAAAGAATCAAAAAATCCAATAAGAAGTCCTACTGCAAAAAGGGAAGCAACCAATGTTATAAATTGTGCTTTTGGAGATTTTAAGAGTTTTATTTTGTTCTTTTTGCCATAAGCATATGCAAGTGTAAATAAAAACATCAGTGAAATCATAAAACAAAATTGAGTAAGATAGTAAATACTCCATTCATTCACATATTCAAAAGAGAATCTATAAGAATATTGGAGATTGAGTGCTAAAAATAATGCGAATGTAGCAATTGAAGAAAGTATTAAGTATTTTTTTGAAGCTTTTGATTTTAGATTTATATCTTTTTTATCAAGATATAAGACTACTACTAAAAATCCACCAACTAGCAATAATATTAAATCCTGAAAAGATATAACAAGTGGATACATAAGCCCGAAATCTGTTGTTGCTCCAAGGCGGATTGAACGCCGTTCAACTTTGGTTACACCTTCAATAACATAATTGCCACTTAAATCTGTGTTAGATACAAGAATATTAGTAATTTCAAATGAAAATATAAGTAGACAGACAGCAAGTATGATTAACCTTGTTGATTTATCCATATCTTAGTGTATAAGAATCAAGTAATATTTAAACCCTACTATAGCAAACTATTTTAGATATTGCTGTTTCCTTTAATCTATGAATACCTGTTATTTTCCAGCAGACAAATTCATAATTTTAATTGTAATATTTCTTGCTTTATTTGGGATATTTCAAACTACGATGGTGCCTCAAGAAAAAAGATGTGAAAAAGTTGATGATTGTGTTTTTGTAAGAACAAAATGTTGTCCAGGATGTACTGGTTTTGAATCTGTTAATAAAATGGCTGCTCAAAGCATTGAAGAAAAAATGAGTAAAATTTGTAATGAAGAATGCCCACTTGTAGAATGTGAAAGTGAAACTGGATTTGCGATTTCACCTGTTCCTGTATGCATTAATAATTTATGTGATTCTGTTGATGAGCTAAACTGCCAATTATTTTGTAAATACTTTAGTGAAGAAGATGATCAAATCTATATGGAGTACCTGATTAAAACTTCTGAAAAGATTGGAAAAAACATTGAAGATATTGCTAAAAATTGTGGGTGTTAAAGAAAAAGCTTTATAAATCAAATAAAACTGGTGTGAATTATGGCTGAAGATAAAAAAGTAAGGCTGCCTGCAAGCTATGGCGGGATAATGCAGTACTATGACGAATACAAAAGCAAGATAGACATACCACCACATGTTGTAATAATCATCACAATTGCTGTTGTAATCTTTGTAGTGTTACTGCATATGTTTGGACCCAGAATATTTGGATTTTAGATGATTTTTTTATTCTCAAGAATAGAAACTATTTGAGTGAATACTTCTTCTTTTGATTTTGATGCATCAATAATTTCAATTTCTTCATCTAATTTTTCTTTTAATTCTAAGAAATTTTTTCTTAATTTTTTCATAAATTCGAGTTTTTCAAATTTTTCAGAAGTATCTCTTGAGTTTGAAATTCTTGATAATGCAATTTCTGGTGCTAAATCCAAGATAAAAGTAATAGTTGGTTTTGGAAAATCTTTTTGAAGTTCATGAATTTTATCAAAATAAATTCCTTGGGTTTGTTGAAATGCGTATGTGGAGTGATAATACCTATCGCATAATACAAATTTTTTAATTTCTCCTTTTACATTTGCAAGAAATGGTTTCAATGTATCGTTAAGGTGTTCTTTTCTATCCTTTGTATAAAGATCTAACATGAGGTTTGCATTCTCATATGGGTCCTTTTCTTGTTTTAAAATTTTTCTTATCTTAAGTCCATATGTCCCATACGTTGGCTCTCTTGTTGTTAGAATGATGTTTCTTTTATCTTTTTCAAACAAAAAATTATGTAATCTTTTAATTTGTTCTCCTTTTCCACAGCCATCTATTCCTTCCAGTACAATAAACACCCCTATCATAAATTTTCATATAACCTTAAAACATAAAAATGTAGTGATATTCTAATTTGTTATGAAAAATTTCTTTGAGCCAAAGAGGATTGCTGTAATTGGTGCATCAAGATTTAGGGGAAAAGTTGGGCACGATATATTTAAAAATCTATTAAAAGAGAAAAAGAAAGTTTATCCTATAAATCCAAATGCAAAAAAAATTTTAGGTAAAAAAGCATATGCATCTGTTCTTGACATAAAAGATAAAATATATTTAGCTGTAATCTCTGTTCCAGCAAAAATTGTTCCAATTGTTTTAAAAGAATGTGGTAAGAAAAAAATAAAAAGTGTAATAATAATATCTTCTGGGTTTTCTGAAATAGGAAATAAAAAGCTTGAAGATGAAATAAAAAATATTTCACAAAAATTTGGAATCCGGATTCTTGGTCCAAATTGCTTGGGTATAATAAATCCTCACAAAAAAATAAATGCGTCGTTTTTTAACAAAATGCCTGAAAAGGGAGCAATAGCATTTATATCACAAAGTGGTGCTCTTGGCGTAGCTGTTTTAGATTGGGCAATTCAAAATAAAGTTGGATTAAGTTCTTTTGTCTCAATTGGCAATGCAATGGATGTTCAGTTCCCTGAATTAATAAATTATTTTGAGCATGATAAAAAAACAAAAGCAATTTGCCTTTATATTGAAAGTTTAAAAGATGGAAGAAAATTTATGGAGATTGTTTCTAAATCAAAAAAGCCAGTTATTGTATTAAAGGGTGGATTAACAAAAGCTGGAGAAAAAGCTGCTACAACACATACTGCTGCTTTAGCATCAATTGCAGAAGTATACAAGGGCGCATTTAAGCAATGCGGTGCAATTCAAGTTGATAATCTTCATCAGTTATTCGAAGTTGCAAGACATTTTGTTTATGAAAAAGCACCAAAAGGTAAAAAAGGATTGATACTAACAAATGCTGGTGGTGCTGGTGTTTTAGCAAGTGATGCTTTTGAAAAAAATAATTTAGAAGTTGTTGAAATACCAGAGAAAGTTATAATAAAACTAAATAGTGTTTTGCCAGAACATTGGAGTAAAAATAATCCTATTGATGTAATTGGAGATGCAACGCCCCGGAGATACAAAAAAGTGCTTGCAATTCTTGAAAAAGAAAAATTTTATGACTTTGCATTTTTTGCACTTACTCCACAAACAATGACAAAACCAGAAGAAGTTGCAAAACTCTTGATTAAATTTCAAAAGAAAACAAAGATTCCTTGCTTTGGATGTTTTATGGGTGGGGATGCTGTTAAAAAAGCAAAGAAGATATTAAAAGAAAATGGGATTTTAAATTTCAAAGAACCTGAATATGGTGTGGCTGCAATAGCAAAAATGGTGAAAAAATGAATTTAAAAGAATTTTCAAAAATAGTTAAAGAACTAATAAAAAAAGATATCAGTAATGAAACATACCATTTTATAAGGAATCTTCCAGAAGGAAAGACTAATTATAACTTTGGATTTATTTTACAAGGAAAAAGTGTGAAAATTCTTTCTCCTCTCAGAAGTTTACCTGTTGCTTTTGAAATTGCAAATAGGATAATCCCACAAGAAGATTATACCTTATCTCTAAGAGTTTTAAGCAATGGAAAAACAAAAACAATTTCGAAAACAGCACATTCAACAACACATATTGAAGAATTAAAAGAAAATATGTTAATGGGCACTGATGTTGAAAGAATATTTTACGAGATTTTAACAACAGATGATTTTGAAATAACTTATTCTGAATATGAAGGAACAATTGTAAGATTTAAAGATGAAACTTTATCAAGAAGGTTTTTACAAATTTTAATTGGTTTATTTCCATTTGTTGAAATTGAAAGAGATAACAAAAGGGTTGAAATTCAATGTACTTTTGAAATAGAAAAATATGAACATTTCAAAAAAGAGCAGAAAAAACGGGGAAACTTAAAATGTGTTATAAAAGTTGATGGCGAAAATGTGGGAACAAAATTAGGAAGCTTTATCTTTTAAATTTATTTTTTAGAAACTATTAGGAGATATAATTAAGCTTATTTCTAATTTTAAAGTCTATTTTAAGCTCTATTTTTAATCTTTTGTAACTGTTTCTTAAGAGTTATTATATTAATAAAATTACTATAATTAGATACAGAAATTAAAAATCATAGGAAATGTTAGCCATATTTAAGGGGTTTGAGAATAGTATCTCACGCCAGCATTCATCCTATGGAGATGTTGATATAACCAAAGGGAGGTAAGAAAATGAAAATAAAATTTTTGATTGGATTATTGATTGGTTTACTGTGTGTTTTGCCAGCAAGCTGGGCAGCAACAGATCTTCCAACAGTATATCCTATCGAACCAAACTTAACAGAAAATGAAACGAATGCTACAGAAATAACCGAGATTGAATTAAATGAATCTGTTGTAGAAGAATTACCAAATCCAGGAATAGGTCCAGATTCTATTTTTTATGGATTAGATATAGCAATAGAAAGGATTGACTTAGCCTTAACCTTTAACAAAGCTAAAAGAGCAGAAAAGGGACTTGAATATGCAAAGGAAAGACTTGCTGAAGTTCAAGAAATGATCAGGGAGAAAAAAATAGAAGCTGCAAGAATAGCTCAAAAAGCACATGACGAAGAATTAATTGAAGTTGAAAAAGAAATAGAAGAGTTAAGTGAAGAAAACGCAACAGAAGAACTAAAAACAGTTATAGAACTCTCTGAAGAAGTAAATATCCACAAAATGATTGTAGAACACATGAGTCAAGCTCTAATAAAAATAAAAGGTGAATTAACAGAAGAACAGCAAGCAATGATTGATAACATAATTTCATCCATTAATAATACAACAACAAAATTGAAAATAGAAATTCAAAATAAAGGCGAAGAAACTAAGATAAAACTAAAAATTCAGACTGGAAAAACAGATCAAGAGATAGAAGCTGAAATTGAGGAGTTAATAGAAGAATATGAATTAGAGAGAAAGGGAAAAAGTAAGGTATACAAAGAAAAAAAGGAAAAAGAGATTGAAATTGAAGATGAAGAGATAGAAATAGGAAATGAAACAGAAGTTAAAATTAGCGGCGATGTAGAAATTTCAACAGAAGTGCAAGCCACAATCGACGCATTATTAACAAGTCTAAAAAATGTTGAAGGAGAAATAGAACTTAGATTACAAATCGAAAAAGAAGGCAATGAAACTTTAATTGAAGCTGAAATTGAAAAAGGGACATTAAATCAAGAACAACTAGCACTTTGGGAAACTCTTCAGAATCAAGTACAAGAATTAATTAAATCTTCTGAAGGCAATAAATTAGAAATTGAGATTCAACACGAGCTTGAAATAGAAATAGAAAAGGAAGAAAAGGTTCAATGTACTACCGACTCAGATTGCGAAAATTACAAATTTTGCGATGAAGGAGTATGCGAAGATATAGAAGAAGTCATGCACGACATAGAAGATATCGAAGAATATGAAGATTTAAATGAAAGCAAATCCGGCCATGAAAAAGAAAGAAATGTTTAACCGTTTCAATTTTTTCTTTTTTTTATTGAAGTGGATAAACTTTTTTATGGTAGACTGCTAAGATTATGTGAGGAAAATGACTAAAAAAGAGATATTAGCTCTTGTGGTTTTATTAGCAATTTTTAGTAGTGCATACGCCCAATCAAATATTGATGAAATGACAGTTATAGTAGCTAATCTAGATAAAGATATTTCTGAAATAACTTATACTCTTGTTCTACTAAACAGTGGAGAAGATGTAATTGTTCTTGATTTAATAGATAAACCTGAGGGTGTAAATGTATACTACAAAGACAATTTTGAAAATCTAAAATATGAATTAAATAATTCTCATCTGAAAATAAAAGTGGATTTTGGAAAATATAAACAGCGAGTTGTTGTAGTTAAATGTTTCTTTAGTAATCTCATTAAAATTAAAAATGGTGAGAGGATACTTGCAGTAAAACAACCTCTTCCACAAAATATTTCTAACTTCGAAATTATAGTAAACTTGCCAAAAGGGGCGATTTTATCAGATGTGGAAAATTCATCTTTAATTTTTCCTGAGCCAACAAATATACTAAGTGATGGAAAGAGGATAATACTCAATTGGCAAGTAGATTACCCCAGAGATAATTTTGAAATCTTTGTTGATTACAGAATGCTTAGTCTGCAAGTAAATTACCCTATTCAAATTGTTATATCTGCTTTAATAATATCTGCAGGGTTTGTTGTTTTTTTAATTAAAATTTACAATAAAAAAGTTAATAGAATTATAGCTATTGGGCTTTCTCATGAAGAAAAAAAGATATATGATTTTATAAAAGAGAAGGGCGAAATAAAACAAAAAATTTTACTTAAAGAATTTGATTTTTCAAAACCCAAATTGAGCAAATTAATAAGAACCCTTGAAGAAAAAAACCTAATTGAAAAAAAACCAAGGGGTAGAACAAACATATTAAAACTTAAAAAAATATAGCAAATCTAACTTGCTTCACGTTTACCAGTCATATCAAATCCTGACTTTTCAAGTTGCTCTCTTGTAAGAATTTGGATGTGTTTTTCAGATGTTTTTTCTCCATACTTTTCTATTAATTCTTCTATGGAGATATCTTTCAACTTAGATACACAATCATCACAAACCCTGACAACTAAACTATCTTTTTTATCATAGATATACCTAATCTCTTTTTGCTTCTTGCATATAGAACATTTGTCTTTCTCATACCCAAGAGTTATACCAAATTCGCTCATTCAACACCTTCCAAAACTTTTCCAAAACCAACAACTTTTATAGAACGCCAATGGGCCTCTGGGTTTACAATAACACATCTCTGATTTTTCTCAAATGCGAATGGAAGTTTTGATTCTATTTGTAATTCTACTTTTTCGCCTGGCTTTGCAGATGAAACTTCACTTCCATCTTTTGTTATTTTTAAAATTGTGACTGGAAATGTTTGAAGCCCAATGTTTAATTTAACTTCACTATCTGTTCTTAATTCATCTTTAAAGAAATTAGTTACTTCAAATTCCAATTTCAATTTCTTTGATTTTTGAAATAATCCTTCAATAGTAAGGATGTCTCCTGTTTGAACATCCCAAGGATACAATCCTTTGAAAAATACACCAACTCTATCTCCTGCTTTTGCATTTTCAACAACTTCTCCATGGAGTTGGATTTCCTGAACGATAAATTCTTTTCCCCAAGGCATTACAACAGTTTTATCATACTTTTTTAATTTTCCAGAATTAATTATGCCAAAAATTGTTGTTAAACCGCTTTTAATTTCTTTAGCAATTTCTATTGGCATTTTAAATTGAGCATTTTCATCTCTTTGTTTTGGTTCGAGTTTTACTAATTCTTCTCTTAATTCTGTGAAACCCTCATCTGTTATTGAAGAAGTTCCAATTATTGGCACATCTTTAAGAGTAGAATCTTTTAATACCGCTTTAATTTTTGTTTTAAGGGATTCAACCTCATCAGGTGTTGATGAATCTGTTTTTGTTATAGCAATAACTCCCTTTTGAATATCCAAAAAGTTTAGCAAAAGTATGAGTTCCCCAAGTTTTGGATTTATACCATCAACAGCAGAAATGCAAAATAAACACGCATCTGCCTCTTTCAATAAAGCTATCATTTCTTTTGGTTCTTCCATGTTATAAGGAGTATCAGAAAGGTATACTAATGCATCTCCTTGTTTGAAAGAATAAATATTAAACTTTTCAGCCTCTAACTCAACTTTTTGTTGAAGTTTTTTAACAATGGTTGTTTTTCCAGAGTTATTTAACCCAATAAATGCAATTTGTAATGTTTTCATAGTTATCACCAATCAATTTTCAAAAAGAAAATAAATTTATATATGTTTCTAATAGTATAGTGTATGGGGGTAATATCATGAAAAAAATATTATTTGTATTTTTGGCTGTGGCATTTTTGTTTGCGATATTTGCACCAAAAGTATTTGCACAAGAAGACAATGAAACAATCAAAGAATATACGCGTATCGCAGGATACACACCAGACTCACCATTATACGGATTAGAAAGAGCATGGGAAAAAATTCAATTGATATTAACAACAAATGAAGAAGCAAAGATTAGATTAGAGCTTCAGCTTGCAAAAGAAAGATTAGCAGAAGCAGAAGTCATGATACAAAAAGGTAAACCAGAATATGTCCCAAGATTAGTTAATGAGTATAAAGAACAATTTAACAAAACATGGAAAGAAATTGAGAGTAAATATGAGCACTGTATGAATATGGAAGAAGAAAGGTGTAAGCGACTTTCACCAGTAGAAAGATGTCCAAATATGACAGAAGATAGATGTTTAAACATGACAGAAACTATTTGTAAGAATATGTCTGAAGAAAGATGTAAAAAATGGAACAATCTTGTTGAAAAAGTTTCAAATGAAACTGAAAAACATATATATGTATTAGAAAAAGTTCTTGAAAAAGTTCCAGAACAAGCAAAATCAGCTATTCAACATGCAATAGAGGTTTCACAAAAAGGACACGACAAAGCAGTAGAGCAAATGAAAGAAATGAGAGAAAGGGTTCAAAATAAAGGAGCAGAAACAGAAATACAAGAACAAGTAGAAGAACATATTGGTGAAATTATTGGAAACATAAGTGAGCATGGGAATGCAAGTGAAAAAATGGGGAATATGACTGGGCATGAATCAGAAAATAAAAGCACGCCAGGAGGACCACCACCAGAACATGAAACATTAACTTAATCTTTTTTTCTTTTTTACTACTTTTTAGTTTCTAAATAACAATTTGCAACAAGAAACTCATTTAAAACTAGATTTTATTATTATTCTTATGAAAAAAGAGCCATTAGTATTTGAAGTACTTGATGAATCATTCAAAACGATTCCTCTAATTAACCCTATAAACAAAGGAAGATTCAGTTTAAAATTAGCTTATCATGAAAAAGAAGGTATTGTATTACTCCTCGAAGAACTTAAGAACTCAGATTTTGGGTGCTATGTTCCAATAAGAAGTATATCTAACATCCTAAGTGCTGAAAAAATTATAGAACTTAATGGAAAAGGAGGCATAGTCATTGGGATTGGAGATGGGTATATCCATCTTCACAATCATGGTTCAGATAGAGTTGAAATGGAATTGAGGGCCTTAATGCATTATTTACTCCCTTATGTTAAAAATCCTCATTTGGGTGCGTATACATAATCTTGTTTTTCTTTTGAGTTTAAGGAATTTATACATTCTTTAATGCCTTTTAATATTTCAAAGATTTTTTTGCTTTTGATAAGGTATCCTTTTTTCTTCTCAATAAGCCCAATGCATTTTAGTTTTCTTAGGATAGAATAATAACTTGAAATAGAAGCATTCCATTTGGCTGCTTTTTCCAAAATAATTTTTTCATCCTCTAATAACTCAATTTCACCATTTTTGTCTTTTTTAAGCAAAAGGTAATACGGCTTTTTTCCTCTTTCTTTTTCAACAAAATTTTTGTACTTTTCATAAATTTTATTCAACATTGCTTCATCTTCTTCATCAATAGGATAACAGTTAAATAGTTCAGAAATATGACTTCTCCATTGCTTAGAAGAAATTCCATACTCTGTCCTATATATTTTTTCTAAAAATTTTAATGCAACTTTTGCAAGATTTTTATCTCTGTAAAATACACCCTCCAAAAAATCAATTAAAGATGAATAACTATTATGGCTCAATTTTATCAATACTTTGTCCTTCATTTAGAAATCACCTAAAAGTCATCAAAAGGATTTTTTATTTTTTTTAATTCTGCTTTTGAAACGCTTGTATAAATTTGAGTTGTTGAAAGATTTGAATGTCCAAGCAATACTTGGATTTTTCTTATATCTACACCAGACTCAAGCAAATGTGTAGCAAATGTGTGTCTTAGAGTGTGAGGTGAAACTTTTTTTGATATGCCTGCTTTTTTAGCAGCATTTGTTACAATCTTTTGAACATTTCTTTTTGAAAAACACCCATTTCTTCCTTTAAATACAAAATCCTCTGGGTTATTATCTTTTAGGTATTTTTTTAATTCCTGTGCTAATCTTTTTGAGATAAGGACCATCCTATCTTTTGAACCCTTTCCTTTTCTTACCCAAATAACGCTCTCACTTAGCTCCAAATCTTTTATTTTAAGATTAATGCATTCGCTTAAACGCATTCCTGTAGAATACAATAGGCTTATCAGAAGTTTGTGTTTTTTATTCTCAGTTACTTCCAAAAGTCGTTTTATTTCTTCTTTTGTTAAAACCACTGGTGCTTTTTTTGCAATTTTTGGAGTTTTTATTTCAATTTTTTTTCCTAAAATTTCTGAATAAAAAAACAATAAAGCAGATTTAACAAGTGCAATTGTTGAATTGGATGCGCCATTTGACAATAAGTTTGACAGATATTTTTTAATATCCTCTTCTATAACATCATTGGGATTTTTTTTGATAAAATCTAAGAATTGTTTATTATAGAATTTATATGTTTTAATTGTTTCTTTGCTTGAGCCCCTAAGTCTTAACTCGGTTTCTAATTGTTCCAACATAATAAATTTAAGAAGTTTGGTATTTAAATAATTTAAACGAACTTCATTGTCATTACTAGATACTCGACAATACCCCAAATTAAATAAATACAAATTTTTTAAAAAAATCTATGATTGATTTTGACAATATGATTATAAACTACATAAAAAGAGAAGAAAAGCAAAGAGTTGTGGGCAGATATTATCCTTCTGAAATTGGGGGGTGTTTAAGAAAGGTGTGGTTTCTATATAAACAGCCAAAAGAAGTAGAAACAGATTTATTAAAAATATTCCATATTGGGGAAATTGTTCATGATTTTGTTGTAGATGTTCTAAAAAGTGAAAAAAATCCTGAGGTTGAATTGATAAGTGCTGAACAACCATTTGAATTAAAAATGAGAGATTATATCATATCTGGAAGAGTTGATGATATTATTTTATTAAAATCTGAAAATAAAAAAATTCTTGTTGAGGTTAAATCTATTGGGGAATTAAATGGTTTAAATGATGCAAAGCAACAGCATAAAATGCAATTACAACTTTATATGTTTGCTACAAATATAAGAGATGGTGTTTTATTATATGTTGATAAAAAAAATTTGAGAAGTAAAATCTTTAAAATTGACTATGATGAAGCAGAAGCATTAAAAGTTCTTGAGAGATTTAGTATACTCCATTCTTATTTAAAAGATGGTGTTATTCCAGAACCAGAAGCAAAATTAGATGTTCACAAGTCATGGATGTGTAGATTTTGCGAATATAAAGATGAATGCAATAAAATAGATGGGGTAACTATAAATGGAAAAAATAACAAAAAATAGTTTAATTGGGGAAATACTAAAAGAATATCCTGAATTAGCAGAAACATTAATAGAAATTGGATTGCACTGTATTGGCTGTCCAATGATGTCTCAAGAAACAATTGAACAAGGTTGCAGAGCACATGGCATGTCTGATAAAGAAATAGATAAATTGATTGAAATCCTTAATAAAAAAGTGGATGGTGATAAAAATGGCTAAAGTTTTAATGATAATTGCTCCAAAAAATTTTAGAGATGAAGAACTTTTTCATACAAAGGAAGAATTAGAAAAAGAAGGGCATGATATAACAATTGCATCTACTACAACAGAAGAAGCAACAGGTATGCTTGGTGGAAAAGTAAAACCAGAAATAACAATTGATAAAGTAGATGTAAATGAATATGATGCTATTGTTTTTGTTGGGGGCTCAGGAGCATCAATTTATTTTGAAAATGAAAAAGCAAAAGAAATTGCAAAAAAAGCTTATGAAACGGGAAAGGTTGTTGGTGCAATTTGCATTGCCCCAAGTATCCTTGCAAATGCGGAGATATTAAAGAATAAGATGGCAACTTGTTGGCCAAGTGAAGAAACAAACTTGCTTGCAAAGGGGGCTTCTTATACTGGAGAACCAGTAACAGTTGATGGAAAAATTATTACTGCAAATGGCCCAACAGCAGCAAGAAATTTTGGGAGAACAATTGCTAAGTTGCTTAAAGATTAATTTTTTCCATTTTTTCTTTTATCAATCTGTTCATATTCACTTTTCTCTCTTGTCCTATGATATCTGATTCTCTTGCTTGGGTTGATGGATGTTTTGGTCCTAGAACATCACACATTTCAGGTCCTTTTGAAATTTCAAATGTTCCAATTTTTTCTGCAAGCCGAACTATATCCATTTTATCATAAGCAATCAAAGGACGCAATACTGGGATTGAAACTACTTTATTTGTAATAAAAAGATTTTGCAAAGTTTGGCTTGAAACCTGTCCAAGATTTTCTCCAGTTACTAAAAAATTACACTTTTTCTTTTTTGCAACCTCTTCTGCTAATTTATACAGTACTCTCTTCATTAAAACAAAATAATATCTTTTATCACAATCCTCTGCTATTTGTTTAAGTATGTCACTTATGTCAATCACAATTAATTTTGTACCAATCTTCTTTGCAAGTGCTTTTGCTTTTTGTTCAGGTTCTTTTCCTGCAAAAGTTTCATTAGAAAAATGAATTGAAATTAAATCAAAACCTCTTTTTTTAATTAAATAACCTGCTACTGGGGAATCTATTCCTCCGCTAAGTAAAAGTAATCCTCTTTTCATTTTAAACTCCAACAAAATGGTTGACTACATATCCAACAGCATAAGATATCATGGCAACTACTACAGCAATTGCAATGTATTTTGTAATTACAATTTTAATTTTTAATTTTTTATTTCCTTTTGCAACTAAGTAACCTAAACAGCCAATCATAAAAATTCCTAATGCTAATGAAACCATAACCGCAGTAGTTAAATTTAATATTGCAAGAGGCAGTATTAAAATTATCAAGGTTAAAATTTTCCATAAAAATGTAAAAATGGCAGTCTTGTGAATCTGTTTTTTTGTGTGGATATATTCACTTTCTTCGCTTACATACATTCCAGCTGCATCAGAAAGAGCGTCTGCAATACCAACAACAATTATTCCAATTTCAGTAAACATTTTATTTCCTGTAGCTGCAAGTCCAATAAGTACACCTAAAATAGTTATTACTCCACTTGTTATCCCAAAACTAATACCTTCAAGCCCCTCAAATTTTTTTATTCTCACAAAGATTTAATATTAAATCATACTTATATTAATTATGTATCTTGCAAGATATTGGAAAAAAGAAAAGGATAAAGTAAGATGTTATCTTTGTCCAAGAAAATGTTTAATCCCAAAAGGAAAAACAGGTTTTTGTTGGGCAAGAAAAAACATAGACAATAAATTATATTCTCTTGTTTATGCAAGACCCAGTTCAATAGGAATAGACCCCATTGAGAAAAAACCTTTTTATCATTTCCATCCTGGAACAAATACTCTTTCATTTGCAACAGTTGGTTGCAATTTTAGATGCAAATTTTGTTGCAATTGGGAAATTTCTCAAGCCAAAATTGAACAAATAGCTCCAAAAGAAGTATTGCCAAGTGAAATTATAAAAATTGCTGAAAGAAATAGAGTACAAGGAATAGCATACACTTATATCGAGCCAACAATTTTTTTTGAATATGCATTTGATACTGCTAAAATTGCAAAACCAAAAGGATTCTATAATGTTTTTGTAACAAATGGTTATGCAATGGAAAAACCACTAAAAGACATAAAACCATACCTAGATGCTGCGGTAATTGATTTCAAAGGAAATAATGAAAAATTCTATAGGGAATTTACAATGGCAGAACTTGAAGAAGTTAAAAAAGGAGCATTGAGATATAAGCAAATTGGAGTACACATTGAGATAACAAATCTTATTGTACCTGGATTAAATGACAATTTTGATGAACTTCGGGATTTTGCAATGTGGATAAAAGAAAAATTTGGGAAAGATACACCATACCATATTTTAAGATTTTTCCCAACCCCAAAAATGACAGAACCCCAACCAACATCATTTGAAATCTTGAAAAAAATATATGATATTTCAAAAGAGGAAGGGCTTAATTATGTTTACATCGGAAATATTTCAGATGCAAAATATAACAACACATATTGTCCAAATTGTGGCAAACTTTTAATTGAAAGAATGTTTATGCAAACAACTCAAATGAATTTAACAAAAGATAAAAAATGTCCTAATTGTGGAACAAAAATATCTATTGTGATGTAAATGGAACTAAAGGATGCAAATGAATTAATCAAACTTGCAAGAAATGCAATTAAATCAAAAAAAATAGTTAAAACAAATTTTAAAGAAAAGCGAGGTGTATTTATAACACTGCATAGTTTTCCTGAAAAAAGATTAAGAGGCTGTATTGGATTTGTTGAACCTGTTTTTGGATTAGGAGAAGCAATTCAAAAAGCTGCAATTGCAGCAGCATATAGTGATCCTAGATTTAAGCCTATTGAAGAAGATGAAATAAATAAAATTTTGATTGAGATATCCATTCTTTCACATCCACAAAAAATTAAGCTTGAAGATTTAAAATATAGAGATGGTGCAATTTTAGAACTTGGAAATCATAAAGGGCTTTTTCTTCCACAGGTTTGGGAAGATATTCAAAACAAAAATGAGTTTTTGGATGCCCTCTGCTTAAAAGCAGGATTGTATCCAGAATGCTGGAAGGAACAAAATGTTAGAATTTACAAATTCTATGTTGAAGCTTTTGAAGAAATTGAACCAAATGGGAAAATAAAAAAAATTAAAATATAATAGAAGCGTAACCTACACAATTTTCATAATCTCCAGAGATATCACCAGAGCAATAGTATTTCAAAAGCTTACCTTTTTTAACATATTTCTTAGCATAAAAGATTGTTGCAAGTATTGGTGCAAATCCACAAATTGTAGCACTAGTTTGATGAACATAACGTAAAAATTTCATTTCATGTAAATTTAAAATTTCATTAATTGCTTTTTTATCTAATTCATAAATTCTTTTTTTAATTTCTTCATTTGAACCAAAAAATGGAATATAGTTATAGGCCCTTCCATAATGTGTAAAATCTGACGAGGCAATTACAAAAATTTTCCTTCCTAATCGTTTTGCAGCTTTTTCAATTGAATCTGTCAAATCTTTTGCTTCTTCGAGAATTTCATCTCCTCTAAAAACAATTGGGACTATTTTTATGTTATTAAAAAGAAATTGTAAAAATGGAAGTTGGACTTCAATTGAATGTTCGTATGTATGTGCTTGTGTATCAAATCCTGCAAGGTTTGAATTTTTAACAATTTCTTTGGAAAATTCTTCATCAACTTGAATGTTCCCCGTTGGTGTTTGCCATTCTCCTTCTGGGTATACTGAAATTGAAGGTCCTAAACCAGAATGGTTTGTTCCAATAATCACAAAAGTATCTACCTCTTTTATTTCTCCAATTTCTTTATAAACATGTGCTGCTGCTGGGCCAGAATAGATATACCCTGCATGAGGAACAATTGCTGCAAAATAATTTTTAGAATTCTTTTTTGGTAAACTTTTTGGTCCAAATTCAGATAAGAAGCAATGTTTTATCTGTTCAATTAACTTTTCTTTAGTCTTTTCATAGAATTGTCCTGCAACAATTGATTTTCGAATCATGTAACATCTTAACAAATCCTCATATATAGAGCTAACGCTATTTAAATAATCTGCCAAAACTAAGAGAATTAGTAATCTCTCTTTGGCCTATGCTTTGTATAACAATCTTTGCAGTAAACTGGTCTGCCTTCTGTTGGCTTAAAAGGAACTTCACATTCTTTGCCACAGTCAGAACAAGTTGCCTTGTGCATTTCCCGTGGACCGCGATTGAAGTTTCCGCGACCAAATCTGCGTCTTTCTCTATATTCCATATTAATCTACCAATTTTTGGTGATTTTAAAGAATAAATAGCTCTTTATAAACATTGTTATCTACAAAAAGTAATAACAATAGAAAATTTTAAAAGGATATTCTGCTTTAAGATTAACATGGGTGTTTTATTAGACTTAACAAGAAGACTATGGAACTTAAGACCATATTACACCATTTACACAGATCCAGAATTGTGTGAGGGCGAGTATAATAAAATTCAATTTAGCTTTCCCCCTGACCCAACGCCTGTTCCATCTTTAAAAAACTTTGATGGTTATTCAATATTTTTTACCCAATTAAAACCACATACTTTAGATGATGCTATTTTATTTAAAGTAAACAATGACGATGTGCCTTATACAAAAGAAGGAGTATTACCACTGAATCTCATATGTGAAGAGTTCAATGTTTACATAGATGATGCCATATCTAGAAAAGATTTTGTTGTAGAACTTTATATTCCACATCAAATTGGTATCTTAAGAGCGCGGGATGAAGATTATAATATCTTTAGTAGGCGGTTAGATGCACAAGATATTTTGGCTGTGTGGATAAACCCTAGTGATATCAAAACAATCTCATTTGAAAGTTTTGGGAGTCCTCTAATATATTTTGGTGTAGTAAATTGGAATTTTAAACCTGAAAATCAAATAAGAGATATTAGTCTAGCAAGAAAAATTAAAGAAAATGCACATATGTAAACTATTTAAAATCCATCTTAATTTATAATTTGATATGGATATTGTTGATAAATTAATCTTTTTACGCTATTCTGCGCCTTGTATAGATGATTTTGTTATGCAAGGTTTAATGACAAGAGACTACGCTAATGAAATTTTAGAAGCCACCAAAAGATGTGAAGTATTACCCAATTCAGAAATTCAGTTTGATTTAGCATATCTTATGTGCGAACGTGTTGCTAAAAAACTTGGAAAAGAGGTTATAGATACAGAAGTTATAAGAAGTTATTATCTTATACTTCATAATAAACTCTTGAAAATACATAAACCAATTGCTTGCAGTGAGGAAGAATGTAGAATTGAGATAGCAAACAACATTAGTGATTTGAATACTAGTTTTTTTGAAAAGATGGATAAACCACTAATTGTTACTCATAGAAACTATGTAGTCGATTTATTAACTAAAAAAGAACTGGGGGAGATATTATCAAAATCCTCATATTTGGAAACCCACTAATTAAAGAAGATAGTTTACCATTAAAATTAATTCCTGAATTAAAAAAAGAATTTCCAGAAAT
>JAJRVP010000016.1 GCA_024277205.1 archaeon | reverse complement strand
TGATCCAAATGTCAAAATTGAGAGTAAAGTACTAAGTACATAAGCCCCAACTGTTGGAACAGAACCTTCTATTTGGATAGGTCCTTCCACACTAGCATCAACATATCCATTGAAACCACCTTTAAGTTCCCCAGTTATATCTCCTACTACTCGACCATCAATGTTTCCAACAAATCTACCATCATACATTCCATTTAGTAATCCACTTACAGTACCATTCATAACACCATCAATAATGCCATTCATTTCCCCATTATATCTTCCTTCTAACAAAGTATCTTCAAGTGAACCATCAAAATTACCTTCTGTAGCACCATCAAAGAAACCCCTAATTAATCCTTCCATTGTACCATTATAATCTCCTCTTAGTATTCCATCAATAATGCCTTCTATGCTTCCCTCTGTTATACCTTTAATTGTACCATTGAAAATGCCCTGCAATAAACCATCAAGTGTTCCATCAAATTGCCCATTCATTGTACCATTTAAGATACCTTGCAATATTCCTTGTGTTGTACCTGTGCTTGTTCCATTAAATTGTCCATTAAGTACACCATCATATGTTCCATCAAGAGTACCATCAAATCTACCTGTATAATTACCAGAAATATTCCCTTGTGTTATACCTTCAAATTGTCCGTTATAAGTACCATTTAAGGTGCCTCTCATTGTTCCATTTACAGTTGCATTTCTCATCTCACCTTCAAATGTGGCATTTGAAAGGTCAATGTTTTCAACAGTACCATTTACAGGAACATCTCCATTATCATAATGGATGATACCATAAAGCTCACCAGAAACATTACCATCTAATGTTCCATTAAATTTCCCATTTATTAATCCATCAACAGTACCATTGATTATACCATCAATGGTTCCATTCATTACTCCATCTAAACTCCCATCAAATACGCCTGTGTAGGCACCATCCATAGTTCCATTAACATTGCCTTGCAACGCGCCATTTGTGGTTCCATTTATTAATCCATCAACAGTACCATCATATACCCCATCAAAATCTCCTGAAAAATTACCATTATAAGCTCCTTGAAATGTACCATTAGTAGTTCCAGTTAGATTTGCATTTGTGGTCCCATTCACATCTGCTTCAAGAGTACCATTAAAATTACCATTTGTAGTTCCATTAAATAATGCATCAATTGTTCCATTTGCAATACCTTCATATGCTGCATCAATTGTTCCATTTGTTGTACCAGCAAAATTACCATTTATATCTCCACTAACATTCCCTGATAAGTTTCCTGAAACTATACCTGTATACCCTCCATTAAAAACACTATTAACATCACCACTAAATAAACCAGTGATATTCCCATCTTCCACAGACATTTCAACAATAGCATTACTGAATGCACCATCAAAAGAAGTGTTTTGATAAGTTCCATTAATAGTTCCATTTAGATTAGCTTCCATTGTTGCATTTACATTTCCAACTTCTGTATATTTAAACTCTAAAAAGTCTGAAAGATCTAGATGTCCATCATGATAAAACCCAGAAATTGCAGCAATACCACCTACAAGAGCTAAACCAGCCATACCAGCTGTTGCAGCTTTGACATAGGGGTGTTTACTTAACCAAGAACGTTGAGAATCGACATCTTTTTGAGCATCTGCGATTTCATATGCCATACCCAATGCCATTTCATCAGGAACATAAAGATTTCCAATTCTAGACTCTTGGTCTAACAATTTTGGATCTACACCCAAAGAAAACCAAACATCATTATATGTTGGCCATTTATCTTTTTCTCTTAATGTTTTCCATGCTTGTTTATAATCATTTTTTGACAAGATGTCATATACGATAGGATCAATATCCATAAAACTCACCCCTTTTTACTACATTAAAGTTGTTACAATTACAATACTATGTTTATTTATAAATATTTCGTTTTTTAGGAGTGATAACAAAAAGAGCGCCAGGGGCAGGACTTTCCCAACCTCTTCTTGGTTCTTTTGGTCGAGCTTTTCTTTCCAAGAAAAGGTCGTTTTGAACCTGCACGTGCCGAAGCACAGCTGGTCTCGAGCCAGCCCCATTTACCAAATTCTGGCACCCTGGCATAAGCATTTTTATATAAGTCTCTTATCAAAAAAGCTATATTTTTATAAACAAAAGAGTATTTTAAAAAGGTATGCCAGAGATTGTTATTGGTCGGAGTTCCTCTGATTTAAAAAAATATGGTACTGAGGGAACAGTATACATTGGAAAGCAATATGTAAAAATGGGAGACACAATGTCTCTTGCAAACAAAGTTCTTCTTGACGTTATTCGACCACACGTCATACTTATTGCTGGAAAAAGAGGGGAAGGAAAATCTTATACAATGGCACAAATTGCTGAAAGTGTTTCATTTTTCTTACCAAAGGAGATTGCTCAAAATATTGCGCTTTTGTTTCTTGATACAATGGGAATTTTTTGGACAATGAAATTTCCAAATTATCGTGATGAAGCTCTTTTGCACAAATGGGGACTTGAGCCAAGAGGTCTGGAAAATGTGAGATTGTTTGTGCCTGGTGGCAAGTTTGATGATTTAAAAGAAAAAGGAATTCCTGTTGATGAAAAATTTTATTTGACAACCTCTGACATAGAACCTCTTGAATGGTGTTTAACTCTTGGCATAAAACCAACTGACTTTGAGGGTATTTTAATAACAAGAATTGTAAATAAATTAAGAAAATCTGGAAAACTTTTTGATATTGATGAAATAATTGAAGAGATTAGAACTGACAAAGAAGCAGATGAAAAAACAAAAGTATCTGCAGCAACAAGATTTGAAGCAATAAAAGAATGGGGTTTATTTGCAAAAGAAGGAACTCCATTAGAAAGAATATTGCAAGGTGGTATCTCATCTGTACTTGATATTTCAATTTATACTCATGTGTATGGTGCATTTTCAATCAGGGCATTAGTCATTGCACTATTTGCAAAAAAAATTCTTGAACAGAGAGAAGCAGCAAGAAAAATAGAAGAAAAAGAAGAAGTTGAAAGGGGTTTTGCATTTTTTGGAAGGCGTGAAATAAAAAAGAAGCGCGTTCCAATGGTTTGGATTTTTATTGATGAAGTCCATGAGTTTTTACCATTAAAAGGAACAACATTAGCAACAGGTCCACTTTTGCAAATAATCAGAGAGGGAAGACAACCAGGGATCTCATTAGTTGTTGCAACACAGCAGCCAGGAAAAATGAATACTGATGTTCTTTCTCAATGTGACTTGGTTATATCACATAGAGTTACATCAAAAATGGATATTCAAGCACTTAATACAATCATGCAATCCTTTATGGCTCAAACTCTTTCGCAAGCATTAAATGAATTGCCAAGAGTAAAGGGTTGTGCATTAATACTTGACCAAAATCAAGAAAGAGTTTATTCTGTTCAAATGCGTCCAAGATTTTCTTGGCATGGTGGAGAAACTCCAACTGCAATTCCACCAAAAGCTAAAGTAATATAAGGGGTGAATCAAATGGCAAATCCAATTAAATCAGAATATGTAACACTTGGTGAAGGAAAAGGAATAAAAGTAACTCTTTGGCCTAATAGTTTAAGACTTGAAAGAGTTGAAAAAAAAGAAGGGAAGTGGGAAACAACAGAACAAATAACTCTTGCAATAAAAGTCCTTGAATGGCTTGGTGTTAGAATACCAGCATTCATTGCAATGATGGAAGCTCAGAAATCAAATTAAACAAGAAAGATTTCCTTCGCATACTGCTTTTTTTACTTTATGTGCTTTAGTTAATGTAATTTTAACAGGTTTGTATTCTCTTGGCTCTTCTAATGGATTTCCATCATCATCTAATCCAAGCTCAAGAAGTCTTTTTCTCATTTGATTAACAATAATTTCATATTTCCCAGCGCGAGTATATTCAAGAATGCCATTAATAACTTGTCCGCCACCAATTGTTGCCATTGCATCTGCTAAACTTGAAACCCCACCATAAAATTTATCATAAACTTCCTTGCCAACACCAACAACTATGTTTGCTGCGAACTCAAGTCCGAATCTTGCAAGCAAATTTTTGTTTCTTCTTTCTGTTGTGTCATCCACATCCTCTCCGCTATGTAGATAATCATCCAAACGAGAATGAATCTTTCCAGTAAACCAACCAACACCCATACCAACTGCGGCATGTCCTGCTTTATCCGCGTGCGGCAAATATGCAATTCTTCCAACATAGGGCAATGGAGTTCCTGCAAGAAAATATGCTCCAAATGGTGAAGCTAATCCCCAAAAAGTAATTTTTGCACCTGTTTTTATTCCATTAACATATTTTTTTCCAATTTCCTGGACTTCATTATAAGAATTTGCATTAGAAAGTTCATTAGAAATTCTTTCTGCTATTGATTTTCTTCTTCTAAAGTATAAGTGCGAATTTTTAATTCCTTCAACAATGTCTTCAAGCATGTAATTACTAAAGAGTTAATATTATTTAAAAGTTACCAACAAATATAAACAAGAAATGAAATTAAAAATAGTATGATAAAAGCAATTATTTTTGATTTGGACAATACACTAATTAATCTTCTAAAATTAAAACAAATGGCAGTAGAACATGCTGTTGCAGCTATGATTGATGCCGGCTTAGATTTTTCAAAAAAAGAAATAATGGATGCTATTGACCAAGTATACAAAGAAAAGGGAATAGAATATCAGCATGTTTTTGATGATGTTCTTTTGAAATTAATTAAAAAAATTGATTACAAAATACTTTCTGCTGGTGTAACTGCATATAGAAAAGTAAAGGCAGCATATCTAGACACATATCCAGGTGTCATACCCACCCTGATTAAATTAATCAAAAGAGGTTACAAACTTGGAATAATAAGTGATGCCCCAAAACTTCAGATGTGGACTAGGCTATGTGATATTAGGCTCCAGCATTTTTTTGATTTTGTCATTTCTGCAGAAGATACTGAGAAAAAGCCTGGTGAACTACCATTTAAAAAGGCGCTTGATGTGACAGGGTTAAAACCAGGAGAAATCATGATGGTTGGCGATTCTTTAACAAGAGATGTAGTTGGTGCTAAGAGGATGGGCATGATTTCTGTTCTTGCAAAATATGGTGAAGAACAAGGTGTTGTAGGTGTTGACAGGGTTGAAAAAGCAGATGTCAAGCCAGATTATGTAATAAATAAGTTCGAAGATTTGTTGAATCTTGTTTAAGAAAAGCTTATAAATGAATATTTTCAAATAAATTAGATTACGATTTGGTGATACTAATGCCAGTTTGCGAACTTTGTAAGAAAAAAGTCAAAGTGACTTACAAATGTAAGGCTTGTGGCGCAAGATTTTGTGAAAAATGCGGAAACAAGGATAAATTAAGCTGTGAAGATTGCGAAGAATACGAAGAAGGCGCACAAGGAAGATACAGATTAGAACAAGAAATCGAGATAAGCAGTGATTAAGCAACTTTTGCAAGAATTCCTCTTCTTTTTATGTAATATCCTTTTATTTTATCCTCTGGCAAAAATGATTTTTCAATATCTTTTATAACTTCAACTAATTTTTCAAGCTGTTCCTTAGTTGGCGCTTGAGTAATATCAATTCCAATTTTTGGGAGTTGTGTTTGGAGAATCGAATTTACAAATTCTTCTCCTCCTAATTCATGATATAGCTGTGCCTTGATTAAATCTAATGCTGTTGTTGTGCTTATCTCCCAGTGTGGTGTTTTATACAAAGAATCATCATAATAGAATTTGGGTTTATAATTTATAGATAACAAACCTATATCTCTAAAAGCAGTTTCAACATTTTCTCCTGTTTTTGCACTTGTAAAATAGAATTTAGAATTATATTTCTCTGAAAGAAATAAAAGCTCTGCCCTGTATTCTCTTGCTTCCTCGCTTTTTGGATCAATTAAATCTGATTTATTTGCAAGGAAAATGATTGGGGATTCTCCAACAACTTCATTAATCAAGGGAATCCAATAATCTTCTAAACTCTTAGCAGTTTCCAATCTTGTTAAATCACAAACCATAAGAGCACCATTAGAACCCTTCATGTTTGTTTTTTGTGTTCTTTCATAACCTTGTTGCCCAATTAAATCTGCAATCATTAAAGTGACTTCAAGGTTGTTTTCTGGATATTGGACTATCTTTTTTTTGAAATTCGCCCCTATTGTTGCTATGTAGTCATCACTAAAAGTTGAGTCTACAAATCTTCTAACTAAAGAAGTCTTACCAACTGCACCTTCTCCAAGAAGTACAATCTTTTTATGATATGAAGTCATCATATTCAGTTAACACCATATTCCCTTAAATCCAACTTAAGCTGGTTAAATTGGATGCGGTCCATGGATTCTGGGTCCATTGGAATAAGAAGCGTGCTTTTTGTAGTTGATGTAATATCTATCAAATCCTGCAAGAACTTTCTAATCTGTTCAAAACTAACTCTAGAAATCAAAAAGTCAACTCCATGAAGAACAGCAACACCTTCCTTTTGTTTTATGAAATCTGATAATGCTCTTTTTAGTTCAAAATCATATCTAGATGGATCAATAACAACAATGTCACTTTGAGGTTTCTGTGTAGTAAGCCAAATAGTTGGAACTTCTATATTGTATTTTTCCCAGTAGAATTCTCTTACTGTAGGTGGAAACATCCTTGTTATGAAAAGCCCTTCTCTCTCATTATTTATTATCTCACTTATAAAAACATTTAGTGTATTTGCAGGTTCTTTTACATTATCTTTAATTAGATAAGATTCACCCCTTCTTAATTCGCTAACTTGGATTAACTCTTTTCTACCTTCATCACTACCAACCACTGTTTTCTTATTCAAAAGCTCCTCCAAATTTTTTTGTATTGGATTTAATACGATTAGACCCTCTTTGTAAATAGCACTATAGGATGTTCCCAAAAGTTCTGAAGTTAATCCAGCAATATAGCCCGCCATATAAAATGGATCTAGATTATCAGGAGTATTGTATGGCTCAAAAACAATTTTTTTCTCTGAAATTTCTTTTGGTCTTACTGCTAATAACCCTGTTTGCACAGCAAGAAATGAAACTTTTTCTCCAATAGAATCAAAATCTGATTTTTCTTCTAAATCCCTTACTAAACTCACTCCATATCTTAAACCAGACTTATACATAAAAAAATTAGCGTGGTCTCTAGAAAATAATTCTTCATAATCATTCCTCATATTAAGAATAACATCCAAAGGCATAGCAACAATTTGTCCCATTTTATCAATCCTCCAAAATTAGTTCAGCTAAATTCTTAAAAGCAGTTTCAACATTTTCTCCTGTTTTTGCACTGCTTAGATAATAAGGAATTTCTTGTCCAATTTCTTTTTCTAATTCTCTTTTTATAGATTTGGTTAACTGCCAATAGGTTACTGGATTAAAAGAGAGAGATTCAAAATCACCAGGATAATTCTTTTTAAAGAATTCTACAATATTCTTGTTTTTATCTCTCATCCAAGAATCAAATTCTTGTTTTAATTCTTCGCTATTTTTTACATCTGAAAGTTTTATACTTGTATCATTCTCGAATTCTCTGAGCAAATCATACTTGTTTCCAACAACAACAATTGGAACTTGTCCAACAACAGAATACAAATCATGAATCCATCCTTTTAATTCATCAAATGTAGATCTTCTTGTAGAATCATAAACAACTAGTGCTCCTTTTGCACCAGAATAATTAATTGCATGCAATCTTGAATTCTGTTTTTGTCCATGTATGTCCCATACTAAAAATTTAACATCTCCTTTTTCAGTCTCAACTATTTTTTTATAAGTTACAGTACCAATTGTGGAGATGTAATCCTCACTAAAAGTTGAATCTACAAATCTTCTAACTAAAGAAGTCTTACCAACTGCTCCAGGTCCTAGTAAAACAATTTTTGCTGATTGCACTACCATGATATTTGTTATTAGGTTAAAGTAGTATAAAAACTTGACGTTTTAGAAATTTTATCACTCTTCCTTTAAGCAAGACTCAAGAAGTGCGTACTCCTCAGGATACATGCCAACAACCCTTCGAAAATCTTCTTTGAAACTATTGACTGCACCCTCCCTTGCATTTTTTAAAAATTCCCGTTCTTCTTCTTTTAGTGTCATTTCCTTTGCAATAAGATAATTACCTTTGAGATAGTCCGCTTCTAAGGGGTTAAACGCAAGCATTGTAGGATACCATCTCTTGTAAACCTCAATTGCCTCTTCAGGATGTCCATTGACCCACGCCAAATATGATAAAATAACAGAAGACATGAACGCCTCGCTAATATTATTGGGTGTTAAAAAATGCTTCACCTCTTTTATCACTTCATATGCTTTCTCGATATCATTCACAGATATGTAATGAATGGAAAGCAGACGCCACATGGAAACTCTTGTGGTGTTATCATCTACTTTCTCAAGCAATTTCCCATATTTCTTGAAAAAGGTTTCCTTCTCAGATTCGTATGTGTTATCCAATATACCATCTGCTGCAGGATTTGCATTCTTAATCATACTAATGTTGGAATATGCAGACAAACCAATCCTATAAAGTTCCAAGATGATATCCATTTCTTCATTAGAAGGATTGTCTTTTTCTTTTTCAACTATTGATTTGTTAACCTCATTAACTACTTCTTTCAAGATTCCTGCATCTTTGTCAGCTTTGCCTAACTCTTTTTTTATGGCGAGTTTTGTATTCTCCAAGCGAGTGTACATCTCCTTGGATACTTCCATCTCTCTCCATTGTTTAGATATTTTATCTATTAATTCAAGAGATTCCTTAAATTTTCTTTTCTTGTATTTTATACGGATATATTTATAGCTTGCACGAGCGAAAATGTCATCAGAACCAACATTTCTCGCAAAATCCATAACTTCTGAAAGAATTTTCTCCTGTTCGTCTAAACTCCCACTATTTGAGAGAGCAAATAATCCCTTGTCAATAATTTCAAGAAATTCTTTTGAGTCTTTAAAACCAGGCACATCAACTAATTCTTCTATAAGTGGAAATGGGTTTTCCAAAGGCAATTGTCCTTTTTCCATTCCAGAAACCCATTTAGAAAGTCCTGACATGATTTTTTTGCTTTGAGAAAAATCCTTTGTCTTTTTAAGATACTCAATTCTCATTGAAATCGCATTTTTGTATTTTCCATCATTTTCCAGCTTTTCTGCTGCAACCAAAAGATGCTCATTACTTACTTCTTGCCGAAGTATGTCTCCCATCTCAGGGTATCTAAATGAAACGCTCTTGCTAACAACAAGATATCCTTTATCTCTAAGAGAATCAAGTATTTGTTTGTTGTCAATGAAATTATGTTTTATACCAACATTTCCGAATAAAGAAAGATATGCGAGAAATTCTTTTTCCTCACTATCTATTTTCGAAAGTTTATATTCTGCCAATTGCTTAAAATCGGTCAATAAAGATGGGAGATTATCCCCCCAAAAGTCAAAATTGCTATCAAGCAAAATATTTAAGTTTTCATTTACAAGGAGTGGATTTCCTTTTGTCTGCTCATAGATATATTTTATCACTCCTTCTTTTGGTTTTTTTAATGAAAATTTTGAATTGATTAACTTCTTGACATCTTCATAACTAAAGTTATTGAGATTCAGTTGAGTATATCCCCTCAAGTTCATAGGAGAACTAGTTGCCACTACAACAGCAAGATCGCTACTCTTGATAATGCTTGGAAGTGCGGCAATTATTTTTTGCGAGGCATTGTCAATTGAATCGTAATCATCAACTAAAATTGCAATCTTAGCACCATCGTTTAACTTTTCCTGGAACTTCTTGAAAAATCTATTTGCAAAATAGTATTCTTCTTCTATTAACCCACTGAATTCTTTTTTTTCAGACAATTCTTCAATTGGAGAGAATAAATTGGCAATGTCATTTAATCTTTCATCTATTTTTCCGTTCCAATCTGCAATAAGGTCGTAGTACTCGCTCCTTATCCTGTCCATAACATTCTTCATTCTTAGTGTTATTATGTCAGGAATCTTTCCATGGAGCAGGACAGCAAGCGTTCCAAAATCCTTAACAGAATACATAACAATTGTGTTGTCTCCGAAGCTAACTATGTTGCTAACCTCTTCTGGCAAGTTTTCATCATCGCTTCCAAAAGTATCCTTGACAAAATTTTCAACAGCGCCAAGCATAGAAGCAATAATGTCGCTATCTCCTCCCTCTGAAACTTCTTTGCTTACCATAAGCAAGTTGTCCTTTCCATTGATAAGCATTATATTATTTACTTCAAAGCCAGACATAACTAGTTCTTCCAAAGCCCCATCTTCAAATGAATCCCTTAATGCATTGCCCCCAGATGGCGAGACTGGCATTACAACATAGCCCTCTCTTATCAGGTAATCTCTAACCTCCTCAATAGTTGTAGTTTTGCCAGTTCCTTCTGAACCTATAAGTTCCAAGAAGAGGGGTTTCTTTCCTAATTCATCGAGTAATTCAGCAAGATTCTGGAATTCTGCCCTTTCAATCATAATAAATAATTACTTCTTAGTAGTTATAAAATTTTCTATAAAAAAGAAAAAAAGAAATTAAATTAGCTTATAGTACTTCCAGATCCAGGGCTAAGTCCAAGTGTTGTAGCTGTTCCTGAATCTGCTTGGAATATCTTAAGTGTTCCTGGTGTTGGAATCACATAAATTTCTGTATTTGGTGAGTTTATCCCAAGTAAGTTAACCAACCTCTCTGTTGCCTCTGAGTTGTAACTTCCGTCTGCATTTAGAACTATTCCTCCTATTGCGGCTTTACCTTCGTATGTCATTGTTACCCATGCAATATTTACATCATACCCATATTGTTGCTTGATCTCCGTCTCTGTTTTCATTTTAATTGCCAATGTTTGTGCCATAACATTTGGTTCCATCATTCTTGCTGTGGAATATTCGTAAGATGCTGTTCCACCTTTTCCAAAGAAGTCACCAGCAGTTACATACCCTGTCATTTTTACTAAGCCAAATACAGCTACAATTGCAACAACAGCTACAATTGTTAAAGAAATAAACCATGTATTATTGTCTGCCATTTAGTTTACCTCCATTTATTTTGTAGTAATTGAAAAGTAATTCACAAATATAAAGCTTTTCTCTCTACTTTTTGAAAAGTTTTGAAAAAAAAGATTGTTTGGGATTTAGTTTTTTGTCAATTTTGTCAATGATTTTCTCTTCTGTTATCTCTCCTTTTATCATTTCACCATCAATAAAAACAGCTGGCACACCAAGCAAACGATATTCTGCTGCTTTGGCTTTTCCTTCGGGTGTTGTTATTCTATACTTTTTAAGAGAAACATTTTCAAAATTTCTTAATGCTCTCTCAACTGCAAGTTTTGCTTTTGGACAATGTGGACAAGTGGGAGATGTGAATAGTTCTACGATTACCATAAATCACTAACCAAAGCAATTATTTATAAAATTTAGTTTTTCCTAAAACTTCTACGTGCACCACAATTAGGGCAAAATTGAGGTGGTACAACAGGAGGTCTTTGGTTGGGCAATTTATACCCACATTTGATACAATACCATTCTGCCATGCATGTTCTTTTGTGTTCATGTTTTAAATGAGTTGTGTAGGCAATAGTCATTGTTTGACATTATTGAATAGTAACATTTAAAATCCCACATAACTTTGGATTTTGTATGGAAAACATCTCTGCTCCTGGAAAAGTCATATTGTTCGGCGAATTCGCAGTATTATACGGACAACCAGCAGTAGCAGGAGCCATAAGCTTGAGGTGCAATGCCTCATTTAAAAAAACAAAAGAGAATGGAAGAATTGCATTTAAGGATTATACAAAACCAAATCCTTCACTAAGAGTAAAAAATGTAGTTCTTGGAAACAAAAACAATTTGTATGAAACTTTGATGATGCAAGCACAAGAAGGAATAAATTTAAGCGAAATGTTTCCTAGTTGGTATTCACCATTTGTTGCATTAAGCGCAAAATTCGAATATGACAATCCCCAACATACCTTTCCAAAAGATTATTTATTAAAAGTAAGAAACTACATTCCAAAAGGTTGTGGTGCTGGAAGCGCAATTGCAGCATCAACTGTTGCTGCATTTTATAATTATTTCCAAGGAGATTGGGAAAGAAAAGACATAGAAAATATTGTTTCAACAATAGACTATTTTATGCATGGTGGTAAAAGCAGTGGAATTGATGCAAAAACAATTGTGTGGGGTGGTTTCCAAAGAAAGAAAAAGGATGGCACTTTTGGAAGGATAATTGATATCAAAACATTTCCAATTCTTATTGTAAATAGTGGTGTGCAAGCTAAAACAAAAAACCAAACAAAAAAACTTGATGAACTTGTTAAAAACAATAGCAAAGCAATAGATATTATCCAAGAAATCGGGGAAATAACAACTGATGGCATTCATAAGCTTGTTTTTAACAATCTTGAAGATGTTGGTGAATTGATGTATGAAAATCATCTGCTTCTTAAAAAATTGAATCTGTCCTGCAAGGAATTGGATATAATTGTTGAAACTGCAATAGATTTGGGTGCGTATGGTGCGAAAATGACTGGTGCTGGTGGTGGCGGTTCTGCAATTGTTCTAGCGAGTGAGGATTACCTTCACTACCTTAAAAAAGAATTTGAAAAACAAGGGTTCTTTTCCCAAGTTAGGTATGTTGGTGTTGGTGGAGTACGAAAAGAAGAAAACAATCATAATGTTTAAAAACCATAGATTTTCTTTCTAGTTAAGGTGATAAAATGGCTATTGTAGAAAAAGTTTTTTACACAGAAAAAAAATCCATCTTAGATAGTGATGCTCTTAAAATGTTGGGATACAAATATGAAAGTGGGGCAACACTGGGAATGGAAAAAGATGGATATTATATCATAGTCAAAGCTGATGAAAAAGAATTTGAAAAAGATGAAATTAAACAAGCACTAGAAGATGCAGAAGAAGTTAAAGATGATGAAAAGGAAAAAGTGCTAAATAAATTTAAGGAACTTGAAGAAAGTGCAGCAAGTGGCTTTGCAATGTTTGGTTAAAACTGCGCCGTTAGTCTAGGCACCTTTTCTTTGGAAGAAAAGTTGCACCAAAAGAAGAGGTGGGGTATTGGTTAGGACCCCAGCCTTCCACGCACCCTTTTCCAAAAAGCGTGCATGGAAAAGGGAACGGAGTGAGCTGGTGACCCGGGTTCAAATCCCGGACGGCGCATTTAGATTATCTGGGGTGAAATATTGAAAAAAGTAATAATAAAACTAGGTGGTTCAGCAATAACCTACAAAAGAATAAAAGAATTTCCAACTAGACTGCATAAAATAGAAACAAATGCAATAAAGTTTATCCGCATGGGTGTTCTTGAAAGACTTTCAAAGGAAATTGCAGAAGCTTTAAAAAATAAAAAAATAAAGCTCATAATTGTTCATGGTGCTGGTCCTTTTGGACACTTCTTAGTAAATGAATACTTAAAAGGTAATAAAAAGATTACTCCAGAATTGGTTCATGATTCTATGTTAGTTCTTAACAAAATTGTAAAGAATGTATTAAAAAAGCAAGGGCTCAAAACAAAGGTTTTGCATCCATTTGAAAACTGTTTATGTTTGGGAGCTACAAAATACAACTGCGCATCTCTTTTTGACAGAGTTAAAGAAGCACTCGAATCTGGAAAAATCCCAATTATCTATGGGGATGTTATTCCAACTCAAAACTATAAAGGACGATTAAACGACTTTGAAGTTATTTCAGGAGATGTTTTGGCAACAGAGTTTGCTAAGAAATGGGGTGCTAACAAAGTTATCATGGTGAGTAATGTTGATAAAATTGAAAAAGAATTCAAAGAAGATCCCGGAGATGTCACAGGTAGCATGAAGTTAAAACTTAAGGCTCTTTCAAAACTTAAATGCCCTGCTGTGATTGTTAATGGAACAAAACCAAACCAACTTAAAAAAGCATTACTTGAGGAGAAGGTAGGAATAACAATAAAAACTGCAAAAGATTTGATGAAAAATGGAAAATATAAAAAATCTAATAAACCAAAAAAGAAAACTGCAAGATAAAAAAAGAAAACTAATTCTAGAAATAAAAGAAATTAATAATCAAATAAAAACAAAAATTCAAAAAAGAAAAAAAATTGCTGAAATTGTCAAAAAGAATAAAGAAGAACGAAATAAACTTCTTGAAAAGATTAAAGATTTTATCAAAAAAATAAAAGAATTACCAAAAGAAAAGCCACATTCCAATCCAGCACGAATAAAAAAGATTATTGAAAGGCTTGAGTGGAAGATACAAACAGAGGTTATGCCTTACGAAAAGGAAAAAGAGATTACAAAAAAGATAAGGGAATTACACCAAGACTTTGAAATTGCAGAAAAATTATTTAGAGCATTAAAAGAAAAAGAAAGGCTTGAAAGTGAAATAAAAGATTATGAAAAAGAAAAGAATTTGCTCCACTCTACCATTCTAGCATATTCAAAGGAATGGAAAGAAATTCAAAACACAATTGACAAACTTAAAAAAGAAAAAGAAAAAATTTCTTTAAAAATTGATAAGTTAAATGGAGAAATTGGCAATGTAGAAAAAGAGATCGACAAAATTAAAAAAAGTATTAGCGAAGAAAAACTAAAAAGGATTGAAAAAGAAATTAAAGAAAAAGAAATGCGAGAAAATAGTATTAAGAATAAAATAAAAGAAAAATTAATAGAAATAAAAGAAAAATTCAAAAATCGAAAAAAACTTACAAAAGAAGATTTGATGATACTTCAAGCATCAGATGAAGAAATTGACTTGTAATGCGCCAATAGTCTAGCCTGGTAGGATAGGGGCTTCCCACAACCTTTTTGCAAGCAAAAAGCTTGACCAAGAAGGGATGGAGAAAGCCTCTGACGCGGGTTCAAATCCCGCTTGGCGCATCTTTTAAAAATGAGGTGAAAACAAATGCATGAATTTGGCGAATTCAAAGGAAGAAAAATTATAAAACTAAAAAGAAACCCAGATGACAAATATCCATTTGTCTTTGGAAAAGCAAAAGCAAAACTAATTGTTGAAAATTATGAAGCAATTAAAGCTTTTGCAGAAGAAGAATAATCACTTAAAATTTTTTATGACTTTTTTTATTCCTTCATGAACTGGATATTTATCAATCTCTTCTGGATGTATCCATTTGTATTCTGTATGCTCTTTGCCAATTGAAATATTATTCGAAGTTGGTTTTGCAAGAAAAGTAATCCCAATAACCTGCTCTTCATCTCTAAAAAAAGTCCAAGTATCCAATGGTTTGATAATCTCAATATCAAGTCCTGTTTCCTCAAACGTTTCTCTTTGAATACTCTCGATTGGGCTCTCACCAAAAGATAGTTTTCCTCCAGGAAGGTCCCACTCGCCAGAACGAAATTCCTCTGCATTTCCTCTTCTTATTATCAAAATTTTATTGCCATTCAAGATTAATGCCTTTACAACAATACAAAATTTATTTGCCATGCGGCCTCACAAAAGATTATTTATTTTTTCTTCTTTTTCTTCTTGCTTTCCTAATCTTGTCTTTGGTTCCAGTTCTTCTTTTTCCCCTTCCACCTTTTGACATGAAAAAACTCAATAACTAACATTTTAATTACTTTTCTAAATAGTATTATGAATACATATCCAAAACATTTATATATAAGTTATGAATATACATATTTTTAATAAATATTCAAAATATTTGGAGGTGATAATATGCCAGGATTTGATGGAACTGGACCTGATGGAAGAGGACCAATGACAGGAAGAGGGCTCGGACCCTGTGGTAGGGGACTTGCACGAGGAAGCGGATTTGGATTCGGCAGGGGAACTGGCTGGAGAAGATTGCCAGTCACACAACCTACAACAGAGGTTACATCTAACAAAGAGATAAGAAATGAAATAGACTCACTAAAGAAAATTGTAGAAGATTTAAAGAAAAGAATAGATGAGTTTAAATAAGCTTATCAAATATTAATTATACACAAAATTAAGGTGTTTGGATGCCAAGGCCAATTAAATTTAGAAGAATAGGATTTAAACCTCATGTAAATTACTTTAAACCAGCAGGAGTTCCATTAGCACAATTAGAAGAAGTAGTGTTAACAATGGAAGAATTTGAAGCAATTAGATTAAAAGATGTTGAAGGTTTAGAACAAATTGAAGCTGCAAAAAAAATGGACATATCACAACCTACTTTTAATAGAATATTATGTTCTGCTAGAAAAAAAATTGCAGATGCATTAATTAATGGAAAAGCCATCCGAGTAGAAGGTGGAACATATCAATTTGTTAGAGGCAGAGGTTGGAGAGGTGGAAGAAATTGAGCACTTTATTTTACATACTTGCTGCAACAATACTTAATGGATTGATTGCATTAATTGGTGTATTCACACTTACATTAAATAGAAAAACATTAAACAAAATAATTTATGGGTTAGTTGCTTTTTCTGCAGGTGCTCTTTTTAGTGGAGCATTCCTTCATATGATTCCTGAAACATTAGAATTGGCATCCACAAATTTAGTTTTCGGGCTTGTCATTCTGGGATTCTCCATTTTTTATTTAATGGAAAGATTGTTACATTGGCATCATTGTCATGAAGAAAAGTGTGAAGTGCATTCTTTTACGTATCTGATCCTATTTGGTGATGGCATACACAATTTTATAGATGGATTAATAATTGCAGCAGGATTTGCTATAAGTGTCCCATTTGGAATTATTACAACTTTGTTAATAATTGGACATGAAATCCCGCAAGAGCTTGGAGATTTTGGTGTACTAATATATGGTGGATTTAAAGTTAAAAAAGCACTTTTATTTAATTACTTATCACAATTAACATGCGTAATTGGTGGAGTAATTGGATATATCTTCTCGTCTTCTTCTCAGGTTTTTTCCACATTTCTTCTTCCTTTTGCAGCAGGGGGGTTTATTTATATCGCCGCATCTGACTTAATACCTTCATTACACACTGAAAAAAATATTAAAAAAGCTATAATATCTTTTTCCATATTCTCAATTGGTGTAATCTTAATGTCAGCACTTAAATTCATTCTACACTAAACTTTATTTTTGAGTGGTATACTGGCATTACTGGACAACACCCTAAACTATAAAAAGGGTAATTTAATATTAAAAATCATGGCAAAGAAAAGTTCTAAAGAGGAAAAAAATAAGGTGCAGGAAGTATCGGAACCCGCTGGTGGTTCTGATGAAGAAAAATTTGAAATTGAGGACATACCAGGTGTTGGTGCAACCACTGCTAAGAAAATGCGCGATGCTGGTTATGAAGACCCAATGGGTATCGCAACATCTAATCCTACTGCTCTTGCAGAAGTTTGTGAGATTGGAGAATCTACTGCAAGAAAAATTATTCAGGCTGCTAGAGCCCACTTAAAAATGGATTTTGTTACAGGAATTGAAATGCTTGAAAAAATGAAAAAAATACAAAGAATAACTACAGGCTCAAATGCTCTTGACAAATTAATTGGTGGTGGTGTAGAAACCCAAGCTATTACAGAGGCGTATGGTGCATATGGAAGTGGAAAATCACAGCTTGCATTTCAACTTTCTGTAAATGTTCAACTTCCAAAAGAAAAAGGCGGATTAAATGGGCAAGTTGTTTGGGTTGATACAGAAGGTACATTTAGACCAAGTAGAGTAATTCAAATTGCAAAAGCTAAAGAGCTTGATCCTCAAAAAGTTCTTGAGAATATTAAGGTGGCAAGAGCATATTCTGCAGACCATCAAATCTTGCTTGTTGAAAAAATCCCAGAACTTTTCCAAAAATATCCAAACATCAAATTAATAATTGTTGATTCTCTTACATCTATTTTTAGAAGCGAATACGTAGGTAGAGGAACATTAGCAGAAAGACAACAAAAATTAAATAAACATATACATGCACTTCAAAGGCTTGCAGATAGGTACAATGTAGCAATTTATGTTACAAATCAAGTTATGGCAAGACCAGATGTCTTTTTCGGAGACCCAACAGCAGCAGTTGGCGGACATGTTTTAGGACATGCATCCACATATAGAATTTATCTAAGACATTCAAAAGGAGACAAAAGAGTTGCAAAACTTGTTGATTCTCCTTGCTTAGCAGAAGGAGAATGTGCATTTAGAATTACAGAAGACGGAATTGTTGACATAGACTAAAGTTTAAAAACATGAATATGGTTTAAGATATCATGAAACAAACCACAAAGTTGCTTTTGTTATTTGGTTTTGTTATATTTTTATTAGGGTGTATTAAAAGTCCTTCTGAAAAAATTTCATTTGAACAGGGATATTCAGAAATAATCAATGCAGAAAGCACGCACAACCTTAGCAAATTAGATGAAATAGAAGCATATTCGCTCTACCTTGAAAATTTTAAATCTTCTTTGGAAGATGACAAAAGCAAAGACGCATTATCCCTCAGCAAATTTATAGAGTTTAGAATAAATTTATTGGCTGCTCAAAAAAACATTTTGCTTTCAGAAGAAATTCTAAATAAAGGCATAAACTGCTCTGAAAAAGAAAAGGCACAAGAATTAATTGGTTACTTAGAAATTGCAGATAAAAGTTTCTATAATGCATTAGCTTCTTTAGATGAATTAAAAACAAAATTTCCAGAATATCTTGAAAAAACCTCAATTAATGATACTACTTCTTCAGCATTAGAAACAGCTGCAAATGCCACAAGCACTATGCTTAAATCACTTAAACAGGAATTAGAAAAGTGTGGATAACTTTATATTCTTGTTTAATATAACTAAATTTATGAAAATTGAATTTGCTTTATTTGCCGTATTCATAGCAGCAATATTTGTATTGGGATGTATTGGCGGTGGAGAAGAAGAAAAAACTCAAGAAGTTGTAACTGAAACACCAAAAGAAGAAGTAATTGCAGAAGAAAAAGAAAGACCAACATACTTGTGTCCTCTTGACACTGAAAAAATTACATATGACTGTGAAACTGATGACGATTGTAAACTTGTAACTTGTCGCTCTGGAGCAGGAGATGTAGACACATGTGTTGGTGTTGGAACAGATTATGAGGGTGTAGCATCAACAGAATGCATCTGTAAAGTAACTGGGAGTTATGAATATACTGCTGAAGACGGCACAGTAACAACTGCCGAGATAAAAGAGTGCAGACACATTTAATTTTTCCATTGAAATTTATATTTATTGATTTTCTTAGATGTATGGGGGTGAGAAAATGTGGGAGGATTTGTTTGAAGATATTCAAAAAATGCAAAAAGATATGGAAAAAATGTTTTCACAAATATCAAAACAAATCAAATTTCCAGAATTCAAAGAGGCTGCAACAGACATTTCTGAAACAGAAGATAAAATAATTATTAAAGTTGATATGCCTGGTGTTAAAAAAGAAGATATTGACCTAGCAATTACAGAAAACAGCATTTCAATTAAAGCTGAAAGAAAAGAAGCTGTCGAAGAGAAAAAAGGAGATTTCTATAGAAAAGAAAGAATGTACAAAGGTTACAATGTATACAGGACTCTTCCAGCAAAAGTAAAACCTGAAACAGCAGATGCAAAGTATGAAGATGGTGTCTTAACAATAGAAATAGAAAAATCAGAAAAAGAAAAAGAAGTTAAAAAAGTTGAAGTTAAGTAATTACTCTATTTTGTAGACAGCATCATTACCCCTAACTTTTTCTTTTACTTTTATTCCAATTTCGTCTCCAGGTTTTGCTCCAGTAATACTTGTTTTATCTATCTGCATAGACTCAATTGTTTGTTCAAAATCTGTTGTTGCGCCTTTGATTCTTATTTTATCACCAACTTTTAAAGAATCATTTAATTTAATTGCGGCCACACCTATGCTAGAGAAATAGTGTGTAACCCTACCTATTTCTTTTTCCACAGAAATACACCCCCACAATAGTATAAACATTTTCAGAAATAAAAAGTTACCTATATTTTCATAAGTTTTGTATATCTTTCCAATAAGGTCACAATTGTTGCCAAAAGAGTTAAACCAATTGTCCAGCTCAAAAGAGTTTCTTTAAGTTTTATCCAACCAAATTCATGATACATCAAAATGGCTGCTAAAATTCCTATTATTATAGGCACGGAAATTATGCTTTTGAAGTGTCTTTTAAAGAACTCGATAGATTCTTCTCTTTTTAATCTTTCATAACTTTTGCCTTGCTCAGATTTTTGTCTTTTTCTCTCTTTGTACCTCTCCCATGCTCTTTTTAACATATCATCAAAGTTTCTAGCCATGTCTATTTTCAATAAAGGTTATATTTTAAAGCTTACTAATTTTAGGTATGGTTAAAAAGATAGATTGGCAGAGGGATAAAGTAGAAGTTGTTAGCAAAATAAAATCTAACTTTGATTTTTTAAGTATAGACTCTCTAAAAAGGAAGTTTGAATCCTTACCACCAATTATTAAATGGGTTATTGCTGTCATTGCTGGTGGTTTTTTATATAAACTTACTGAATTGCTTTTGAATACATATATTAAACAATTTAAAACTATTGAAGAAATAAGTGCTGCTTTGCAAATACAAATTCTTTTTGACATTGTGTTAATAGCAATCATCATAATCCTTATCGCCACCTTGTTAAAAGAGGGAGATTTATGATGAAAAATATAAAATACATTTTACTTTTGTTAATTGTAATTTTAATATTATTATTGATAAGATTGATAGGGGGATAACAAATTGGTAAGCTGTAGTATATGTGGCTCTAAAAAAGCAAGCGTTGTTGCTATTATTGAAGGTGTTGAATTAGATGTTTGCGAAGGTTGTGCAAGACTTGGGAGGATTGTTTCAAGGCCAAAACCAAAGCCCAAGCCAAAAATTGAAACAAAACCAGAGATAGAAGAAACAATTGTAATGGATTTTGCAAAAAGAATACGAAAAGTGCGGGAAAAAAATAAGATGACTCAAGAAGAATTTGCAAAAGAATTAAATGAAAAACTTAGTGTAATGAAACATGTTGAACAAGGAAAACTTGTGCCAAGCTTAAAACTTGCAAAAAAAATTGAGGACAAGTTTAGAATTGAATTGATTGAAGTCCAAAGCGAGGTTAGTGGAGCGGGGATAAAACAAGAAAAATCAGAAACTGCAACTCTTGGGGATTTAATCGAGATAAAAAGGAAAAAATCACATTAACTCCCTAAGAGAATGAATTATTCCTTCTTTTTTCTCTTTTGAACTTCTATCGAGCAAAAAAGATTTTATCCCTGCTTTTCTTGCGGAGTTGACATTTTCAACTTTGTCATCAACGAAAATTATGTTTTCAGGAATAAGATGTTCCTTTTTTATGACAGCATGGAAAAAGGCAGGATTTTCCTTGATAAGTCCAAAGTCAAATGTTGAATAAATTTTCCTAACTAATGGCTTAACACTTTTTGTTGTAATTTCGATTATGGAAGGATGTGCCGCAGTAACAACAATTGTTTGGCTGCCAAATTTTTTTAAGAACTCCTTTGCGTCCTCAAAAAGATGTTGGGGTTTTATAAGGTGCTTGAATTTTATTCCAAACCTTTTCTCCCAAAAGAGGACATTATACCACTCTTCCATCCCCTCGAATTTTTTATACTCTTCAACGCAAAAGTCGTACGCTTCCTTGAAAGGAATTCTCTCCTTCTTTGAAATCATTTCAGGTATTTTTCCAAGCCATACTTCGTCCTGATTATCTTCCGACAACACCCCATCATTATCCATGAAAAAGATAGTCCTTGAACTCCATTTCATAAACAAAATCAAAATTTTCAACTTTAAAAAGATGACTAAGGCATTTAGAATCAGAGGAACCAAAATTTTTAATGGGCATACCAAAATGTGAGATTTTACAAGCAACTTTGTCTTCTTCGCTTTTTGGTGCGATTTTGTAGAAAACTTTTACAACATCTACATTTTTATTTGAAAGCAGGTAATCAATGTGCCATCTTACTTTTTTGCTTTTCGAGAGATGCCGTTCGATTCTTCTTTCAAGAGAATTTTGAGCTGAGCCAACATAAACATAATTTCCTTTTTCAAATTTTATTTTTCCAAGAGAGCCAACTTTGATTAAAATATCTTTTCTAATTTCTATTGCAAGAGTGTACATCCCTTTCATCTTTAATTTCATTATTTTTAAACGCCGGGGCTGGGACTTTCCTTCGGCAAAACACGGCTCTTGCCGAATTTTGAATTTCTGGCACCCACGAAAGTTTTCTCTTTCGTGCACGTTTCTCTTTTTCAAAAGAGAAAGGTGCTCCCAGACATCCCGAAGGAAACTG
>JAJRVP010000001.1 GCA_024277205.1 archaeon | reverse complement strand
TAGAACCATCAGATAGTGTATATATATTCCCCTCACTTAATGTACTTGTTGTTTCCCCATTTATCTTGAATTTTACAGTTTTATCTGTGTCAGATATTATCAATACCTCCACATCATACAATTTACCACCTAGATCATAATATTCTGTGATATATTCCCCCTGCGTTCTTGTAAATGTATCTTTTTCTTTGGATAACACGATTTTGCAGTCAGTATCATTTTTGTCAATTAATGTATCACAATCATTGTCTTTGTTATCTCCACATACATTATTTGTTGTGAATATGTTAAATGTTACTTGATCAGCACCAGCAGCTTCACTTCCTTCATTTGGTATAACATCGACAACACCAATTTTTGTTCCATCACTTAAAGTATATACTCCTGTTTCAGTAAGAATGTCTGTACTTTCTCCATTAACATTAAATTTGATAGTTTTATCATAGTCGTCCACCATTATTATTGATACATTGTAGTTATACCTCCCAACATTGTATACTTTACTTGTATATTCACCCTGCGTAGTAAGGATAACTTCTTTTTCATTTTCAAGACATACTTCTTGTAATTCTGAATAACTTATATTATCATAAGATGTATTTAATCTCCATCCACCTGAGAAAAACATAATTTTTGTTAATGTCTCTGGTATTGGTGAAATCTTAGTTAGATTAATCTCTCTATGGATCCACACATTTTTGTTTACTTTTTCTGCACAATTCGTTATATCCCCAGTTATATAATATCCATACCACCATGAGCGTGTTGTATTCGTATCATCTATATATTCAATATATATCCCAGCTGGAATATAGAAGAGGTTACATTGAGTTGAATCAACATCTTGATTATCTATCCTAAAATCAAATGAAATTATTCCTGGTGAGAGATTTACATTCTGATACAACCTACCAACATTCCCTGCTATTGTTCCACCATAAATCGTACCCACTCTATTTTCTCCGCTGTATAAAACATAATTTGCACCACCACCACTTGAAAGAGTTTCCCAACAAGATAATCTGTTAGAAAAATCACCATTATTTAAAATACCTAATTCGCAGGGTTGTGTTTCTTCTCGACATACACCATTTTCACATATATTTGAGCAACATTGTGTATCTTGAGAGCATATGTGCCCACCAACATATCTGCAATTTCCATCATTACACGTTGTTAGTTCTTCACAACAACCATCTGGATAATCTGCTGCGCTTTCATTCAACCCAGCACAACAAATATCTCTACATATATTATCAGAACACTGTATATTACAACATGTTCCTCCCTCTGAACTGATATTATGTCCATCGCTCCAACATACATCCAAATTTGATGATGTATCAAAAATAGTTCCACTTATATTGGCTTTAGCAATTATTGTGTATTGATTAGAAGTAGATGGTGCTATAAATGTACAAGGTTTTAAAATCCCATTTGCTGTGCAAAGATGTTCACCATTTAGATACATATCTATTGTTATTGTTCCACATTCTCCTTTAATTCCCTCAATATATCCTTCTACTTGAGAATTTTCTTGGGAGGGATTTGGATCAAAAGAAATAGATATATTGGAAATTTGGCAATAGGGTAATGTTGGTCCTGGCTTTGCTGCAAACCCCGTAATTTCATATTTAATAAATAGTCCAATTCCCAATGCAAGTAATGATACAAGTATAAGGGTTGGGATGTTTTTCATATAATTCTATATAAAGAAACCATTTATTTATTTTTCTTTTTGGTCTCTTTTTTTAGTTCTTCAACCTCTGTTCTTAAAACATTAACCTCTGCAGTTAAATCATCAATGCTTCTGCTAAGAGCATCAACAACTCTTTCAAGCATTTCAATCTTTTCTTTTTGTTTTCCAAACATTGTTATCAACATATATTTAATAATTTTTTATGAAGCACCCCTTCAACAATAGTACTATTTGAATTCATATTTATATTTGTTGCGTTAAATGAAGTCATGTTAAATCTAAATATAATTGTTCTAGAAATATTGATTAATTTGTAATCCCAATCCCAAATTCCAAACTTTTCTGTTAGATTTCCTTCTACACAATTCTTAATGAATGTAACGCTTGAGGAATCTGAAGAATTATAACAAGTTATATCTGAACATTTGTATGTGGTTGTTTTAACAAAATTTATTTGATTTATTTGTTTTTTTTGAATATCATGAATCCCCTTTTCAATTGTTGAGCTTTTTTGAATTCCATAAGAAATTTCATTATCTATGTTAGAAACATAAAATGAAAATAGAATTGCAATTATAAAAAATGCAATAAATATAATAGGTGTAATAATGAATCCTTTTTTAGTCACAGGCTTCCACCTCCATGGTTTTTGGCCAAATCCCGAGTTTAACAGTAACATTTTTACAAGTTAACTGTAGATTTATTGTAGCTATGTTAATTTTTTCTGTTTTAACACAAGGTAGATAATCATAGACAGTTCTACTTATAGTATTTCCATATGTAAAAATAAAGTGATAATCTTTTTTGTTCATTTTTTCCATAACATAATGCACACTTTCATTTATTTCATCCCTATAGGCAAAACTAGTTGGGCAGTAACTCATTCCAATTAATTCAGCAATTGTGGCATTTTCATAAACAGAATCATTAATCTTGTAATTCAATGTTGAAATCAAAAGTTTTTGTACATATGCACTTTGCGAACGAATAACACCCGCATTTATTGACTGTTCCCCTGTTTGATGACTTAAAAAAAGGAAGAATACACTACTAATTAAAATTAACAAGATTAAATCAATTACCATCCCTTGTGCTTTTTTATTTACCAACACTTACACTCACCAAAGCAGGAATTGTTTTTCCATTTTCAATTATCAAAGTTGGAAGATTATTTGTTACTATCTCTTTTGAATTGCTTATGTCGCCCCAACACCACCATCTTCCAGTTTCAAGATTTGTTATATTTATCTTTGTTTTATAATTGGGGGATATGTTTAATTCGGATATATCACGACATCCCCATTGGGATTGTGGTGGAGAAGAAATGCCATATTCTTCAGCAAATTGGATATTGATGATATATTCCCCAATATCTAACGTGGTTTGAGACATTTTCACAATTTCAGATTTTTCAGAAAAATTAGCAAAAAGAGCAAATAGGAATAATAAGAATACTACTAAAACGATTGAGATGGGTATTAACATTGGGATGTCTTCGCCTACTGGCATTTTTTAATCACCACCCCATTTGTATTGCTAATATTTAAGCAAGATATTGGTATGTTGCTATCTGAATCTGTTGCATTAATTGGGAATAATAATCCTCTTTTTAGTTCTTTACCATTGAAAATTGTAAAACTTTGATTTTCAAATGAGATGTTATAATTTGAATCACTTTCATAAATAGTCCAAACTTTGAATTTTGATGCTGAAATCATGTTAATAACATTGGCAATGCTATCCGAGGTCCTAGCTAATTCATCTATGTCTTGGATATTGTGTTGAATAGATATTACATAAAAAAATGTGGCTGCAATGATGATACCAAAGATAAGAAAAGCAAGTTTAGAAAAAACAAAACTAACAATTCCTTTTTTAGACAAAAAAGATTTCAAGTGGTTCTGTTTCTTGACTAATGTTTCCATAGTAAATCACTAACTCATATTCTCCTTTTTCTAAAGTAAATTTATCTTTATGGAGCACGTTTAGTTTATCAGTTATTGCTATTATGTCAAATCCAGGTGTATTGTTTAATTCTAAGTTTGGGCCTTCAATAAATATTGTATCATTTTCTGCTGAGATTGTAATATTGTATCCAGCAGGGATTTTCAGTTTCACTCTTGTAAATGAGCCTTGGTCTGCTGTAGCTCTTAGATTTTCCATAGTGTTTATCATTGTATTATAACTATCTGTTAGTTCTTTCTTAGATGAGAACTCTGAAAATGTCTGTACTTGATAAAACCCAATAACTATCACAAATGCAGCTATTAAAAGTGTTAAAAATAAAAAAAATGGAAAGGCTTCAACGCCTTTTTTTGAAAGCTTCATAGTTAAGTACACGTAACTTGTTGTGCTTCAGTTCCTTGATTTTCAGTTGGTGCTTTGTCAAATGCACTAATAGTAACTGTAACATCCTCATTTGTGCTGAAAGTACCGTTTAAACTACCAGTCCAAACACCATCTTTTTCATCCCCTGAACTTAATGTTAAGTCTGTCCAAGTGTCTGTATCACTATCAATAAAGCTAGCAGTTTTAACACCACAATCGTCAGTTATAGTTACATCTACGCTTAAAACATCACTTGTTGCATTACATGTTATTGAGTTTATTGTTATTACTGGTGATTCTTCATCAAGTTCGCATGTTGTCTTTTCAGTTAGAGTTTCATTAATTTTTTCTGCTGCGCTTATTGTCCCACCTCTTAAAACACCAACAAATTGTAGTGCAATTCCAATCACGAGCGCTGCCACAAGCGCAATTATAATATATCTTAGAGGCAGACCTTCTACACCTTTTTTGTTTTTTAGTAACCCCATTTTAAAACCTCCTCTTAAAATTTAAATGATTACATTTACTTATAACTTTTATGCTCCCAATACAAAACGACTCATTATTAGTGTAAATGTAAATATGAAAAGAGCAATAGGTATATTTTTAGCAACTTCGTATTTGAGCATTATTTCATCTTTTCCATATTCAAGTAGGGATACATATCTTATCAATAAATAAGCAAGCAAGAGCATGTAGATTCCAGCAATTAGTTGAAGAACTTCAACACTAAAACTTGGTGTGGATAAAAATGAGAGGTCGATATATTGGTACCCAAGATTTCCTAATCCTTCCTTTGCACCTTTGAGTCCATCTTGTATAAGTTGTTGTAATGTTATTACCAACCCCGTTATCATTGGTGCAAATATGCTTGCAGTTGTCCTCATCATTGAAAGGGCATTTTTAAGAGTAGTTTTTAATTTTTCTTCTGTTTTGTTTAATTGGTCATAATGATTTGAAATTGTAAAAAGAGTTTGAGCACAATTACTAATCCCTCTTTTTAAAGATGTGATAAATATTCTGATTATTAATTTAAAATTTTTAGAATAAACATTTTTTAAAGAACCATAATCATTATTTAAAAATGCATTTTCAATTGTGGTGTGCCTGCTTCTCAATAGTTTATATGTTTTTTTCATTAAATTTCCAAATTCAGTTCCTGGCATTGTTTCCCCAATATGTTTAATTGTATCTTCTGGAGACCTACCTTCATTTATTCTGCTTGCAAGTTGGTATGTACCATCAATTGCTTCTTTTTCAAGCTCTTCAATTTCATCTCTTAATTTCTTTTTATACCATGAAGTTCCATATGTATAAACAGTCATTGCAATTCCAAATCCCCAAATAATTGTTAATGTATTGAATCCTTTTAAGATATCTGAGAATGTGTTGGGAATAAATGTGATAAAGGGGATTTCACTAAGCAAGTAGAGAATCCCTGGAAAACTGATTACTAAAAATATTAAAAGACAATATGTGAATGCTGGTACTTCAAATTCTTTTTTACCAAGTTTTAATTTAAGATAGCCTGGTTTTGGGTATATATCTAATTTTTCTGGAAGTTTAACTGTTGAGAATGAAGGTGGTCTTTTAGCAAGTATTTTGTTCGAGTAAAAATAAATTGCAACCAAAGATACAGTAAGAATGACAAACATTTGAAATGGAGATGAAAACTCTCCCCCCAAAAATGAAAAGATAGGTAATAGAGAGATTATGACTAAAGGCAAAACTGTGCCAAAACTAAAAAGGAAAAGAGTTGGTAAGTACAATTGATTTGTGTATTCTTTTATTTTATTTACAATGCCTTCAAGAGAGATATCTATTGCTCTGTCAAGAGTTTGATTTCTTTTTATTTCATTTCTTTCTGAGACAGAAGCAATTATCAAATAAAGACTTCTTTTTAATTCTGTTAGGTACTCTCCCCACTTTTGAGCTAACTCACCAAGTTCTTTTTTTATATTGATTTTATGCCCCATTAGGCATTTCCAGAGAACATTTTTTATTTCATCTGCAATCCTACCTTCTGAATGTTTAGAAACAAAATGTAGTGCTCTTTCAAGATTTGGATTTTGTTTGAGATAAATAACAATTTGAGTTAGGATTGTTGGTGCATGTCCTAATGCATCAATTCTTTCAAAATTGGCTTCAGTTTTTGGAAATTCAGTTATGGCGTGAGCTAAAACAAGTGGTATTATTGCACTTACAGCAAGAATTATTATTGATGGTGGGAAATAAAATAGTGCAATGATATTAAGTAGTGCGAGAATTATTGCACTAAGAACCATCACAAATCTACTAAAAATTATTACTTCATAGGGTTCAATATTCCACTTTAAAAATTTTAAAGAATTCTTTAATTCTTCACTGACTTTAACATCTCTGCTTGCAAGTTTTGGAAATCTATTCGAACACCATTTACAAATTGAGAGGTAATATTCTCTTAATGGCTTATCTTTTGTAATAAATGATTTTTCATAATCTTCTAATTCTGGTATTTTTGTTTCCATTAAGCACCCTTTTAATAGAAGCATTTACTACTTTATAAATACTACACTTTTTGAAATGGGCCTGCCCGGATTTCCTCACCCTTCTTTCCATGCACGCTTTTTCTAAAAGGGTGCCTCGAACCGGGGACCTTCGCCGTGTAAGGGCGACGTCATAGCCATTGTCCACACTTCTCCATCAACGCTTCGATGAGACTTTGTCTCGATGCCCAGCGACAGAGTCGCTAGGTGCGCGAAGAGGAAAGGGTTGTGCTAGACCACAGGCCCATAATTGTTCAAGAAACAATTGTTTTAAAAGGCTTACGCTAGTTCGCATTGATTATTTATACAAACACATTTTATTGAAGAATTTGGTTCGCAATATGCAGTGGATTTAATTGAAACACAATCTCCACAATATTCAAAACAATCAAAGTCTTCTTCACAATACTTAACTGATGCTTCTGTTGTTGTTTTAAATCCAACTCCAAATTTTTTGATATACATAAAAACAAGAATTGCAACCATAATCCCAAGAATTGCAATTATTATTTTGCCATGTTTTAGCAAAGTATAATAAAAAAAATCACCAAATGCCATGATTATGTTTTAGCATAGGATTTAAGTATTTCCTTTATTTCTGGCTGTACTTTGGAGCTTAACTGCATAATAATGTCTTTTGATTTGCCCTCAAGATTTTTTGCACATTCATTACATATGTTTTCCCTGAATATTTCCATTGCTGGGCCACGCCATTTCATCCCAAGCTCTAAGCTAAAGGTTTGAGTGCATGGTTTACACACATCTTTTCCACAAATTGGGCAGTTCCCAATTGCAATTCTTTCTTTGCATAAGTCACAAACCCTAACTGTTACTTCCACCATTATCACACCTCTTTTTTGATAACCATTATAACTTGTTTTAGATTAATATTGTTTTCCATTAATTTAAAATGCGCCGGCCGGGATTTGAACTCCCGCAACCTTTTTCTTGGAAAGAAAAACGTTGACGAAAAAGAAGTTTTCTTTCGCCAGCGTTTCTTTTCCCAAAAGAAAGGCTGTCCCGGGTCACAAGCTCTTCACACACCCTTTCCGTACACGCTTTCTTTCTAAGAAAGGGTGTTGGCAAGCTCGCATCCTAACCATCGTCTCACCTTTTCTTTTGGTGCAGCTTTTCTTCCAAAGAAAAGGTGCCTAGACTACCGGCGCATAAAAAAGAGTTAATTTTTTAAGGTTAAAAAAGTTTTGCCTTTGCATGGTTCTTGCAGAATTGACAGATACACAGAAAAGACTTTTTGTTAGACAACACTATGGACTTGCAGGTAAACATTCTGCTGTGAAATTGTGTGGATGGACAAAAAAATCCCTTCATGACAAAGGAGTTTGTTATAAACAAAAATTTTATGGGATTGAATCTCATAAATGCTTGCAATGCACACCTGTTGTTAATTGGTGCACAGAGAACTGCGAATTCTGTTGGAGATTAGGAAGATATCAATCTCCAAAATTAGAAGGTTGGGAAAATCCAAAAGAAATTGTTGATAAAATGATTGAAGCACAAAGGAAATTGCTTTCTGGTTTTCCTGGCGCAGATGTTAATATGAAGAAATGGAAAGAAGCTCAAAATCCAACTCAGGTGGCAATCTCTTTAGCAGGTGAGCCAACAATTTATCCAAAACTTGGGGAATTAATTGCTGAATTTCACAAAAGGGGTATGACCACTTTTCTTGTAACAAATGGAACTCTTCCAGAGAAGCTCGAGAATTTAAATCCTCTCCCGACACAGCTTTATGTTACTCTTGCTGCTTCTGATAAAGAAACTTTTGAAAAAGTTTGCAAGCCAAATATTGAGGGTGCATGGGAAAAACTCATGAAAACTCTTGAGCTTTTACCAAATTTAAAAACAAGGAAAGTAATTCGTTTAACTCTCGTAAAAAATTTGAATATGAAAAACCCAGAGAAGTATGCTAAGTTAATAAAAAAAGCCAATCCTGATTTTGTTGAGGCAAAAGCATATATGGCTGTTGGATTCTCAAGAGATAGGTTGGGATTAGGATACATGCCAACTCATGAAGAAATTGTTGAGTTTGCAAAAGAATTAAGCAAACACTTAGAAATAAAAATTGCTGATGAGCACAAGCCAAGCAGAGTTGTTTTGCTAACAAATCTACCAAAAAAGAATTGGAAAGTAAGATGAGAAAAATTCTTATAACTGGTATGCCGGGTTCTGGTAAAAGTAGATTAATAAAAGAATTTCTTAAATTTTATTCTGGAAGTGTTGCGGGAATTTTAACAGAAGAAATTCGTGAAAAAGGAAAAAGAATAGGATTTAAAATAAGAGATATTGCAACAGAAAAAGAAAAAATTTTGGCACATATTGATTTTGAGGGCCCCCAAGTTTCAAAATATCATGTCGATGTAGATTCTTTAGAAGAAATTGCAATTCCAGCGCTTAGCAAAGAAGCGGATTTATATGTGATTGATGAAATTGGAAAGATGGAACTTTTTTCTGAGAAGTTTGAAGAAAAAGTTAAAGAACTATTAACCTCAAATAAAGATGTTTTAGCAACTTTGCATAAAGATTATGTTGATAACTACAAAAATTTTGGAGAAGTCATAATTCTTGAAAAGAAATATTGGGGTAAAGTTTTCAAAAAAATTCTAGAAGCATTTTCAGATAGAACTCATGTGTAGATTATGCTATTGCAAATTCATCATTTTCAGATTCTATTTCAATTTTTCTAAGCTCTTCTTCAAGTTCAGATTCTGTGATGTTGTGCACTAAGCAAACATAACTGCTTAAATCTATTTTATGGGATATAATTTTATTCTTTATTCTTCTAAATATGCTACCACCAATATTTTCCCTTAACCATTGATATAGATACAAAATAGGCGCTTCGCAGGATTCCCCACTTAATTGGCAGTAGCCAATGCAAGAGCCACATCCCACACAAGCATCATAACTACAAGGAACACCATCAACATAATATGGGCATTTTTTTATAAGAGATTTCATTCTAATCACCTTTTATTTGGGGAGAAATCGAAATAACCCCCAATGAGCTATTAAATATAAGGCATTTCAAAATCAAAAACTTTTCTATTCTGGGGTGTTCTCAGTATTTTTTTGGGGTTTTGTTATACCCAACCCAACTGCCTTTTTTTCTTTAAGAATTTCAATTTTTCTTATATCAAGGAATCTTAAGGGATATATTTTGCTTACTTTCTTTTGTATCTCTCTTTGTATCTTTCCAGTTGAAAGTGCAACAACCAATGTTTCAATATCAAATGGGGGAATAACATTTTCAATTTCTTTATATATTTCCTTTCTTAAAGCAGTTTTTTGGGATGCATCTGCCCTATGAAGTGTTATCCCAATTGTTTTTATTCTGTATTTTTGACCATTTTTTAGTTTTAAATCATTTATTACTTCAATCTTACTTACTCTACGCCTTATCATCCTTTGTAAATATGGTTTTGATAGCTCATAAGAAAGAATTTCAGTATAGGCATGTTCCCCAACAACTTTATTTATACCTAAACGAAGTTTAACATTATGTTTTGTAATATCTCCACTAATCTCTGAAAGTGGCATCTTTATTGTTCTTCCAATTATAGAATCTCCATCTTTTCCAAGAGTTTGACCTATTTCATTTTCATTAAAAATTTTTGGAGCGTGCAATGTAAACCAAGTCTTTCCCCGTGCAATTTTTTTTCTTGTTGGACGTCTAGCCATTCAATACACCTATTCTAACAATAAAGTTATCTTATCTCGTGAATATTCCCATCCTTTTGGAATTTTATTATGCTTTTTATAATATCTAATAAGTCTTCTAATTTTGGATTCAGTTAGTTGAAGTCCTCTTTTTGCAACTTTATCTTTTCTATTCTTTTTTAGATGTTCTGTTATACTAATAACACGCCTTATCAAATTTGCGAGATCTTCTGGTATTTTTGGGTATAACTTAGTTTCTATTAAGATTTTATTAATTTTTTTTCCAGTAACTGCTTTGATACAAGGTATCCCATAAGAATCTCTAAGAACAATTCCAATTTCAGCAGCACTTTTTCCTTCTTTTGCAAGTTTTATTACTAATTTTTCTACTTCAAATGGTTTGTACTTCAACCAACTTGGAGGAACTTTTCTAACTGGTTTAGTAGAACCACTTTTTCCTCTTTTTCTTGAATACATTCTTGCCATTAAATCACCCGAGCATGCCCCGCTTTCACGAAGCATGTCTTGATAGATAATATTTGCAATTTTGTTTCCTTTTTAAAGCTTTTGATTATTAAATGATAGATTAGACAACATGTTGTAGAAGACATCCACTACAAATTGTTATGCAACATGTTGATGACCACAATTTATATATTAGATGTGTTTTAAAAAAATCCATGGCAAAAAATTTGATTAAAATTTTTGGATTTATTTTTATAGTAACTTTTGCACTAAGTGTTGCAAATGCAGATTGGAGTATTTTTGGTGGAAATATTAACAGAACTTTTGAAGTAAGCGGTGTTGGCAAAATAAATGATATAAATTTATCTTTAATATACAATGTGTCAGCTCCTATTTCCTCTACTCCAATTGTTATTGGGGATAATCTATATTTTGGAACGAACAATTGGAGTGGAAGCACATTTTATGATATTAATATTTCAACGGGACAGATCATATGGAGTTTTACTGTGGATAATGCTATCTTCTCTTCGCCATTATTTTATAATAGTATAGTATATTTTGGTTGCGATAATGGAAAATTGTATGCATTAAATGCAACAACAGGAGATGTAATTTGGAATTACACAGTTAATGGAACTTGGCCAATGATAGATTCTTCTCCAATGATTTATGATGGAAAAATATT
>JAJRVP010000015.1 GCA_024277205.1 archaeon | reverse complement strand
TAGCATCGCATAGAGACACATTTGTTGGGATTATTCTGTTCTTCTCAAAAATTGGTTGGATTGCTCTATGCAAACCCTGCCTTTCAGCAAAATCTTCAAGAGTTAGAATTCCCTCACTAGATAAATATCTATATATCTCATCAGGAGCATCCTTTTGAGATATGCGTAATTTAAACATAGATCCCTTATGCTTAAAAACTAAGTTATATACTAATGCTGCAAAACCATCTTCTTGAATAAAGTATTCTTTTTTAACAGAAGAAAGTGCCATTTTTTTCATTCTTTCTGGCTTTTTTATTGTTGGCGTTTTAGTTATGTTCAAAAGTTCTTTTAAGGGAATATTATTTTCTTTAAATCCATCATATTCTTCTGTTATTAATAATTCTTCATTTATTCTAATTGTTGGAGCACCTACATGAATAAAGTATAATAAATCTTCTAGGGGAAATACACCTACAACTTCATTATTAATTACTAACTCACTTAAATATCCACAAGTTGTATTAGTTTTAATGTTTAGTTCAACTTTTTTAATTCCACAAAAGTCAAATAGTTCCCTACCACTTATGCTTAATGGATTTTGTTTATAAAATAAAGACATAGAGAATAATTCTGCACCAATGTTATTGATTACAACAGGTATATATCCTTGAGTATTTCCAAGAAGTAGAGTATAAACATCTTCATATGGCAAAATTTGAATTTGGTCAAGTATATCTGTATTCATAAAATAAGCAATGGAACAATTGTTTATATATTTTTCTTACTATGAAGAGATGAAAATAGCCCCGCGCGGACTTTCAAGCACCCACGAAAGTTTTCTCTTTCGTGCACGTTTCTCTTTTTCAAAAGAGAAAGGTGCGTTCGAACCGCGGTCACCGGGTTTCTCTACGTCCTTTTCTTTTGGTCGAACTTTTCTTTTTAAGAAAAGGTCGTTCCAAAGCCCGGCATCCTTGACCATTTTCTCACCTTTCTTTTGGTGCAAATAAAAGGTGCCTAGACTACGGGGCTATAAATAAAAGAAAAAGCCAACACCTTTTTATTATTTTCTCCTCTTACCTCTTGATTTTGTAGCTCCGCCTCTTTTAACAGCATAGTATTGTTTTCCCTCTCTTTTAACATATTTTTTTCAAGCTGAGAGATTAATCTGTTAAATGCATCTTGTAATGTAAACATTAAATTATAACCATACCATGCTTCACGATTAGTTACAACAGCACCTTTTCCAGAACGGGTAATTAAATGTACATTTACTTCATAGTTCCATTTTTTTGGTGTTGCGCCATGAAGTTTTTTAATGTGGATATCAATACTCACCAAATCTGGGCAGATTATTTTCATTTTTTTGATGTCTGATTTTAAATAATCCTTTAGTATTTCAACAGTTTCAATGCTTAATGGAAATCCTGAGAATTTAAGCCAGACACCCTCTTTGAATTTTCTTTCAATTAATTTATCAAGAACATTCCACCTTTCAAACATTCCAATAACTTTGTTTTCTTCATCAACAACGGGAACACCCTTTAATTTTTTATCTATCAGTTTCTTAAGAGTTTCTGAAACTTTGTCTTTTGGATGAATCTCAGGAATGTCTTTTTCCATAAGTGATTTTACAGGCATCATAAGTGGATTGATTGCTCTTCCTGATTTATCTTGCCTTCCCATCTTTTCTTTTGGCATTTTATAAAACGTTCTTAAGATGTCCATGGAAGTAATCATTCCAATAAGTTTTCCTTCAGAATCTACAATTGGTAATCTTTCCCACCGATGGTATCTCATTATTCTTCTTGCTTCTGAAATTGGGTCTGTCTCTTTCAAAAGTTTTGTAGATTCATCCATTACATCTCTAACTTTTAATCTTCTAATCTTTGAATCATTTAACATGTTTAAAAGAATGTCATAGTCAGAAACTAATCCAATAATTTTTTCTTTATCAATTACAGGAACTGCTTCAACACCAGTTTTAACCATTAATTCTATTATTTCACCTATTGGGGTATCTGGTGCAATAATGGGTGGTTTTATCATAAGAGTTGAAACTTTTTCATTTGGGTCTGCTCTTACAAAATCTAATATGTCATAATATGTAATCATGCCAACCAATTTTTTATTTTCTACAATTGGAATTTCTTTTATACCATATCTCTCCATTCTTGCAACAACTTTTTTGATTGGCTCATCTGGAGAAGCAGTTTTAATAGATTTAGTCATTATATCTTTAGCAGTTTTCAAATTACATCACCCAAAATAGAGTTGTATTGGAGTTATTATAAAGTTTTTGACATATAATATTTTGTTTTTCTATATCCAAATTTTCTGTAATATTCACGGACACCAATTCCAGAGATTACATAAATTCGTTTGTAACCATTTTCTTTTGCAATTTTCTCAGCTTCTTTCAAAAGTTTTTTTCCATAACCTTTGTGTTGCCATTTTCCTTTTTTACCAAGCAATATTTGTTCACCATATACATGAAGTTCTCGTATGATTGCAGTTTTTGAAAGCCTTAATCTTAAAAATCCGATTAAGACATTATTTTTATCTTTAAATTGCAAGAAGAATTCTTTTCCACCAGATGCTTCATATTCAATCTTTTGTAATTTGATAGAGTTTACATCAACTTTTCCACCTTTTTTTAGGATATGCCCCACCTCTCTACATCTTATACATTTACATTTAATTCCTTTCTTTTTCAATTCTTTTTGTAGCATTTGTCTTAAATTAGTTGTTTTTATTCCTGCTTCAATTTCTGTGCCAGGTATATCCCTTTCGATTCGCATTATTCTTACCCATTCAGGAACATTTTTCTTTAATTCTGTTAGAACATCTTTTGCATAGTTTTCATTAATTGGTTTGTACTTTCCTTTTTCCAGTCTTCATAAAGTTTTGAACCTTTTATAACAAGAGTTGGATAAATTTTAAGCATGTCAGGTCTGAAATCTGGATTTTCAAAAATTTCTTTGAGGGCTTTTATATCCATTTCTTTTGTTGTGCCTGGAAGCCCAAGCATCATATGGTACAAAATTTTGAAGCCTTTATCTTTTAGAATTTTTGTTGATTCAATAACATCTTTAATAGTATGGCCGCGATTAACTTTTTTGTAAACTTCATCATAAATTGTTTGAACACCAAGCTCTACACGAGTGCCACCAAGTTTTAGCATTAGCTCTGCATGTTTTTCTTTTCCATAGTCTGGACGGGTTTCAAAAGTCATTCCAACGCAGCGAATTTTTGCTTTTTCATTTGCCTTTTGAACTTTTTCAAGAGAAGGAATAACTTTTGGCTTTGATTTATGAAAATGATTCATAGCAAGCAAACACATTTTAACAAAACTTTCTTGATATTGTTTTGGCATTGCTGGAAAAGTACCACCCATTATAATCAATTCAATTTTTTGTGGTAGATGTCCAATAGAGTATAGTTGATTTAATCTGTTTTGGACTTGTTTATATGGGTCAAATTTGTTTGCAATTGCTCTTCTTGTAGCTGGCTCTTTTCCAGTATATGATTCTGGAACATTGCTTGCATGCGGACAATATATACATTTTCCATGTGGACAAGGATATGGTTTTGACATAACTGCAACAACAGCAACTCCAGAAATTGTTCTTGTTGGTTTTATTTGGAGTATTTTTCTTACTCTTTCTTTTATTTTTCCCTTTGCAAATTCAAGAATCTCAGCACTTGATGGATACCTACCAAGATTATATTTTATTGCAATTTCTTTTTTTCTTTTCTCAAGTTCTTTTTTTGTTTTTATCTTTCCTGTTTCTATTTCTTTAAGTAGTTCTTTTATTATATATTGCATAATTAACACTCATAACTACTATTTTTAACATTTTTGTGTTATTACGCAATAGTAAAAATTAAATACTTTGAAAATTTATTTTTAAATATGTCTGAACAAGAGATTAAGTCAATATTGGATAGTGCAACTAAGCAGAGCCTATTAGAAATTCTTAGTGAAGAAATGGATGTAAACTCTATGTTGAATTCACTTCCAAGCAAGGAACTTATTATTCCAACAATTAGAAAACAACTTGGAATAGATGAAGACGAAATTCCAAACCAAATAGATAGGAACCGCATAGATGTCATATATTCTTCTCTTAAAAATGTGGTTGGTATGCATTTAGCTGAGATGGTTAAGGATATACTTATGCGCCCAATTTTATTAAATGAATTAAAAAATATACCTGATATTGATTCATTAAACCCAATTGAAAGCAAGAGATACTTAATTCCATTATTAGATTTTGAAGAAAGTTATGTAAATACAGAAAATTGGAAAAAAGCAGCTACTTTGCTTGAAATTGCAGAGACACTCGTTAGCAATATAACAGGGAGTATTAAACCAGAATTAGAAACAAGAATAAATAGCAATTGGGGAATTTATTTTTGGAAGCGTGGAAAATATGATTTATCAAAATCCAAATTTGAAAAAGCATTAGAATTAGCACAAGAAGTAGGTGATAAAAAATTACTTGCAAAAGTGTATCATGGACTTGGTGTTTTATATGGCGATTATGCAGAAGATAAAAAAGTTGCAATAAGATATAATGAAAAGTGCATTAAAATATTATCTGAATTAGATGAATCTGATTCAAGCATATTAAGAATGAAAGCAAGCGTTTTCAATAACATTGGAGTCGCATATCATAAAATGGAGGATTTGGATTCTGAAAACAAAGAAGAGCATCTAAGAAATTCAGCAAAAAATTATGACGAAGCATTAAAATTTGCAAGAGAGATAGGATATTCTTATATGGAAGGTTGGGTATTATTTAATGCGGGCGAGATTTATGCTTTTCTTGGTGATTTAGAAAAAGCAGAAAACTATTTGATTGAAGCAAGAGATATATTTGAACAGAAGCTGCCAAATGATAGAGGACTTTCTGGTGTTGAAATGTTAGATTCTGTTATTTATATGCAAAAAGGAGAATTTGACAATGCACTTGAATCAATTAATAAAAGTTTAGAATTAAGAGAGAGATTAAAAGAACCAAGAAGAATTGCAGATGCGCTTGTTTTAAGAGGAGACATATATGTCCGCAAAAATGAAGTTGAAAATGCTAAGAGTGATTATGAAACTGCATTAAGGATATATGATTCAATTGGTTCTAAAGATAGTATTAAACGGATTGAAGAAAAGTTAGAAAAACTATTTAACTAAATAAGTTTATCTTTATTTTATGCCTAAACGAAAAATTTCTAAAAAAGATATTGAAATGAAGATAAGAGAACCAGAGATTATTGATGAAGGTGAATATGTCTTTGATATTCCCCAGCAAGAAGTTGATATTCAAGCAGCGCCATTTTGGAGAAGAGTGGTTGCTTATCTAATTGATGCCATCTTTTTTTACTTTTTACCATTTCAAATTTTTATGGCAATTTATCTTCCAAAAGTTGGATTGGGTTTTGAAAATGTTTCTGCAATGCAGGCATATATCAATGCTATGCCAACAGCACAGATGCGCCTGATTGTTGGTTTTGTAGCTGCTTTGTTTGTATTTTTATTTTATTTTATGCTTTTAGAAAAAAACTTCAAAACAACTATTGGCAAAAAGATTATGAAGTTGCAAATTGGTGGGAAAAAAGAGTTAAGTTATTGGGACGTTTTTATCAGAAATCTAACAAAAACAGTTTTATTTTATCTCTTACCTTTAGATTTGTTAGGAATAGTTTTTAACAAAGGTCAAAGATTTAGTGAGAAAATAACAAACACCAAAGTTATATATTTTAGTCCCTTATCATTAGTATACGAGTCGTGGTAAAATGTCAGAAATTTTAAAATCAATAAAAGTTTTAATTTTACTATTAATCTTTACTGTAATTACTGCTTATTTTGTTGGTTCTATGTTTAGCGCACCAATGGGAAATGTTGCATTAATAAAAATAAAAGGAGAGATTGTTCCAGAACCAGACTTGTTTGTGGATGTGGCTTCTAGTGATAAAATAATTTCTGAAATAAAAGATGCAAATAGTAATCCTGAGATAAAAGCATTGCTTGTTGAAATTAATTCTCCTGGTGGAAGTGTTGTTGCAACAAAAGAGATTGCAAATGCATTAAAATCTGTGAATAAAACAAAAGTTTGTTGGCTTAGAGATATTGCAGCATCAGGAGCATATTGGATAGCATCTACTTGCGATTATATTGTTGCAGATGAGTTTACAATTACTGGGAGTATTGGTGTTACAGCAAGTTATCTTGAGTTTTCAGGGCTTTTTGAAAAATATGGAATTAATTATGTAAGGTTAGTAAGTGGAGAAGAAAAGGATATTGGCACACCATTTAGAGAGCCTACCCAAAAAGAACTCAAAGACTTAAAAAGCATAATAGATGAGATGCACATTGCTTTCATTAATGAAATTGCACAAAATAGGAACCTCTCAGTTGATTATGTTTCTGAAATAGCAGATGGTTCAATATTTACAGGTAAACAAGCAAAAGAATTAGGATTGGTTGATATTTTGGGAAGTAGAAGCGAAGCCCTTCAAATAATTAAACAAGATGCTAACTTGACTGAAATTGAAATTTTAGAATACGAGGAGAAATTTAGTTTTGGAGATTTGCTTTCTGGATTTTTATCAAAACAGATGCTTAATCTAATGCTTTCAAATAAATTAGAAATAAAAGCTGTATAATTTGCGTGTTTAGAAATATAAATATATTTCTTTAGATAATAGTTTAAAAAATTAAAAAAAGACGCCAAATTGGCGCCAAAAAGAGTCGGGGGATGAAAACAGCTTTTACTGTTTCTGCCGACAATGAAGAAATTACTTTTTAGGCAAACTTTCCCAGACATGGTCAAACATATGATTTAGTGCTGATGCAATTGGTTGTGAATTCAACCAAACACCAATATCATAGTTTGGATGCAAGTCTTTGTCATTTAAAACCATTAAGACTGCTTGTTTGCCATCAATAACAGCAAATCTTGCATTAAGGTCTTTGGCATGCTTTATTTCTGCAACAGATTTTAATTTCTTTACAATATCTGAGTTTGCATCTGTTAATGGTGCAGCAATTTTAATTGATACTCCTTTTTTCTTTGCAGATTCCATTGCAGATTTTAAAGCATCTGCTTTTCTTACAAGACCATCTTCAGAAGTCACTAAAACAACGTTTCTTTTTGCTCCTTTAATTAAGGATTCAATATGAGAATATATGTTATTTCTTCCTTTTAAAGCACCTGAAAGTTCAGTTGGTTCAATGAAATTAATTCCTTTTTTGTAAAGCCCTTCAAGTGTTTTAATCATGTCAGTTGATTTTACCTTATCAAGTGTTTTTACTTTCTTTTCAGCATTTTCCTTTACATTCTTCTTTGCTCGTTCAACCACATCTTTTGGTGAAACAGCAATATATTGGATTGGCTTTCCTAATTTCATAATAACAAAGCCTTTTCTCTCTAATGATTCTAAAACATCATATGTTCTTGAACGTGGTACTCCTGCCATGTTGCTAAGCTCTCCAGCTGTAGAAATCCCTCTTGACAACAAAGCAACCCAAATTTTAACTTCATAAAGATTTAAATCAAATGTTCTTCGAAGCCTTGCAAGCATCTCATCTTTCAAAACCATTTCAACTCATCCCCCTTTTTCAATTCATATACATAGTCTTTTTCTCTTAATATAGTTTTCTCCCCGACGAGTCGCAACTTAAACGAACTATAATTTTACTATTTCTTAGTTACAAATAATTAGGAGATGTTTATTTATAAAGGTTTTGTTTTAATCCCCTTTCATCTAGAAATTGTAGAAGAGTTTTTAAGTTTGGAAATTCAGGTTCATCAGTTTCCCCATCCCAAGGGAATGGGGCACATTCACAAGTAAATTCTAATTCAGTAGGGTGTTTATTTATAAGCCAATGTATTTTATATTCAGGAATAATAATATCATGTCCTGGGGGATATTCTTTGATGGTTATTTCATTAGTTTTTATGTTAAAATATGCAACTAAAAAACTTTTATCAAAATCAGTTAGTAATTCTTCAAAAGGTTCTCCATCTCTTGGTGCAATTAAATGGATTTGTGGGGGTTCAATGGTATATGGTGGAATTGCACTTCTAAACGCGCCTATTTTTCGCCCTTCAACTTTACTAGTAATCTTTCTAGGTTCTATTTCTCCTTTCATGATATAAGTTGAAGGCCAAGGTTCAACTTCATATGTTACCATACTACTTAAGAGTAAATACACACTTATAAATATTGTGATAAAGGATATAAACCTCCCTTTTATTTTTCAAATAATTTCTTTTTGCTCATTGGTGCAATGTTTAGTGCTGCCATGTTTTCATATTGAGCTCTTGTTAGAACTAGTGGTTGGATTGAATATGCAAATTCTTTTTTAATTGCTTCACAAATTTCTTGTACTTTTTTTGTTTTAATATTACCAATAACAAGAATGCTTGCTTTGTCTTCAGCTTCATCTAACAAATGAATCTCTTCTGTTTTTTCTTTTGATACTATTGTAGTAAATATTTCAAGGGGATGTTTTTTAGGAATTAATCTTTCAATAAGTGCATATGCTTTTGAGTTTTGATTAACTTCATAAAATGAAAAGACGCCTGTTTTTCTTTTTTTAAGTAATCCGCTTTTTTCAAGTTTTTGAAAAATTCTATAAACTGTTGCAACAGGAATTTTTGTTTTTCTTGAAACTTCACGAATCCCAATTATTTTTTTTCCAGGAATCTCACAAAGTATAGAAACAGTTTTTTCATCAAATACTGATTTTAGTATGTTTTCCATTATTTTTCTACATGAAATTTTAATATAAAAATGTTTCTATTGCGAAACGCTGTTTCATTTATGAAACTCACAATATTTTATATTTGTGTTTGTTCTCTTATTTGATATGGATGTTTTTGAAGCAATCTTTAATAGAAGAAGCATAAGAAAATTTATTGATAAGCCTGTTGAAGAAGATAAAGTTGCAAGAGTATTGGATGCTGCAAGATGGGCACCCTCAATTGGCAATTTACAAGAATGGCAATTTATAATTGTAAGAGATCCAGGAAGAAAATTACAACTTGCAGAAGCAGCATTGGGACAATATTGGATTGCACAATCTTCTGTGATAATTGTTGTTTTAACAAAGAATGATAGAGTAACACGCGCATATGGCAAAAGAGGCGAAGAATTGTACGTAAAACAGGATGCTGCTGCAGCTATTCAAAATATGCTTTTAGCAGCACATGCACTTGGATTAGGTGCTTGTTGGGTATCTGTTTTTGAAGAACCTGCTGTTGAAAGAATTTTAAAAATACCTTCACAAATTGATGTGCATGCATTAATACCAATTGGGTATCCTGCTGAAAAACCAATTCCACCACATAGAATTGGATTAGAATTCATGACTTTTTTTGAAGAGTATGGAAAACGTTGGGTAAAACATTTACCTGGCACTTTAAGGTAATCTTTCTTTTTATAAATGCAAAATAAGTTTTATTTCCATGAGAAATGGGCATTTCTATTTTAAAAAGCAATAATGATAATATATAGAACAAATTACTGAAAACTATTTAAATAATGGGTTATTTAGAAAAATTAATTTAAATATTCAGGCCAAATTGTATTCTTTCTCTCAGCTTAAGCTTTGAATTTTAAAAAGCCAACGTCACGATTTCTGTTAGCTTTATATTACCCATATAGAGCGTTTACATATAAAAACTTTTCGGTTGGCACATAAAAACAATTGCCAACCCAAAAAAAGGAACGGGTAAAAAAAAGAAAAAGAGAGGGAGAGAAAAATGAGTTTTATCATACAAGACGCTTTAAAAGCGGCAAAAGAACAAGAAGCTAAATGGAATGAAAGTTTTGTTGGAAAAGCCAATATAAAGGTAATTGGCGTAGGTGGAGCTGGAAATAATATGGGAGATTGGCTCTACCACAAAGGTGTTAAGGGGGCTGAAATAATTTTGGCTAATACAGATAAAGCACACCTTGATGCAAGAGAAGCAGATAAGAAAATATTGATTGGAAAAGAGTCCACAAGAGGACTTGGAGCAGGAGGATATTTGGAAATTGGTGAACAAGCAGCAAAAGAATCATTGCCAGAACTAAAAGAAGCACTAAAGAAATCAGACATGGTTTTTGTTTGTGCAGGAATGGGTGGAGGAACAGGAACAGGAGCATCTCCAATAGTTGCACAAGTTGCAAAAGAACAAGGTGCAATAGTAATTGGTACTGTAACAATGCCATTTAAAATTGAAAAAGCTCGCATTGAGAAAGCTGAAGAGGGGTTACAAAAATTAAGAAGAAATTGTGATACTGTTATAGTTATTGATAATAACCGCCTCATAGAAATTGCAGGACAGCTACCAATTAGTCAAGCATTTGGTGTTGCAAATGAACTAGTCGCAACAATGATAAAAGGAATTGTAGAAATGATTACAGTTCCATCTCTTGTAAACAGAGACTTTGCAGATATTAAAGCAGTTATGCAAGGTGGAGGAGTAGCAGTAATTGGTGTTGGAGAATCTGACACAGAAAATAGAGTTGAAGAAGCAGTTAAAAGAGCATTACTTAACCCATTGCTTGATGTAAGTTATGAAGGTGCACAAGGAACATTAATCCACATAACAGGTGGTCCAGACATGACACTTGACGAAGTAAATAGAGTTGGTGAAATGGTAACAGCAAGCTTAGACCCAGATGCCATGGTTACATGGGGAGCAAGAGTTCAAGACAATATGTCAGGAAAATTAAGAGTAATGACAATAATAACTGGTGTAAATTCACCATACATACTTGGACCATCAACATCAAAGAAAGCAGCAGAAAAAGCAGCAAGAGTTTCAAGTGAATTGGGAATTGAAATTTTGAGGTGAGGTTTCCTCACTCTTTACCCTTTTTATAAGGGTTTCATGTTTCAGCGAGCGCATTCGAGGCAGATCCTTCCTTACCCCGGGAAGGACTGCCCACTAATAATCACAAAGAAACTTTTAGAAAAAGTTTCATCCAAAGAAATCACACATTACGCTCTCATCCTAGAGAGCACCCCTTTGCCCAATGACCCGGTTGTTTTGGGACTTCTCTGAAAGAAACCGGGTAGGGCTTTTCTCAATTAAACAATTCTTCTCCTTCTTTTGTAAGGAATATTTTATCATCCTGGATTTCAATTAAGGAAACATGTTTTTTGCTTTTTCATACATTCCAGGATCTTTAATTTTTTGCAAATCTAGAATTGATTAGTTAATTATTTCATCTATGCTTTTTCCAGATTCACATGCTTTTTCAAGCTCCAAACCCAAATTTTCATATTTGCTAGCTAGAATTTCTAAGCTGTTTTTTAACCAAAGAAATACATCGTTATACAGGTTTTTACTATTTTGTTGATATCTATGAATTGTGATAAGTGTTAATTCACAAACATAGGGATAATTAATACACGCTCTTGATACTATTTCTTGACGAACTTTTGGATGCCCGTCAACCATCATTTCATAAACCCAATCAATTTCTTCCATTATTTCACCTTACAAGCAGTTCTAATTCACTAAGTTCTTCAAAGCTAAATTCTCTCCAAGCCCTTTTTATACCAGGTCTTAATGGGTCCTCATCAATGTGCAATCCTGGGTCTTGTTTTGCATATTCTTCTAATTCTGGTGTGACATTATTATGATAAAGAATCACACTGGGATTTGCCCATGGTTCTTCTTTTGTAACTAAACTTATTCCCCAATCATCTTTTTGAAAATGCCATCTTGCTTTTTCATCATATTCAAGAACAATAGCATCTTTTTCAAAACCAAGTTTTTCAAGTCGATTAGAAATTGCTTTTTGTAGTGTCCAAACACCCTCAGGATGATTTTCTTTTTGTTTAACTACTTCTAGTGTTATGACAAAATTTTCATAATTTTGCTTAAAAAAGTCAGAAACAAGTTCTTTTTGGGAGAGCAAAAATCTATCAATGTCAAACATTTTTCTTTTTTCCATATACTTCATTTCTAATGCTCTCACAACCAATTCTGGATAGTCAAAGAAATTGTATGGCATTAGTGGTGTTCCTGATTGAATTGCTTGTGCAAATTCAATATTCTTTCCAAAATCAGTAGACAGCATAAATAATTCTGTCATTGCAATTGCTATGTGTCTGCATGCTATTTTCTGTCTACTAACTCCTTTTAATCCAGAAGAGTATGCAAAATCCTGACAACCGCAAGAAACATCAAAATATTTTCCAATTCTTTTGTTAACAATGTTTATATCATATACTGTTGTTTGGTAGTAAGTTGGGATTCTAATTCCATTTTGGTCAAGCCGTCTTGCATCATTTTTTGTGCCAATATAACCATACAGCCCCTTTGCTGTTATTGTAGATGCATCTTGGTTAAAACCCATTTCTCTAAAAAGTTTATAAGAACCTTCTTGTTTTTTAACTGCTTGCTCAAGTTCTTCATAAGTATACATTATGGAGTGTTCATCAATTAATTGCCTTATTTGGTTTGGATGGCGTAAAGCAATTTGAGCAAGTGCAAATTGAGAAGGTGGCAAAATAAGTTTCATTTTTCCTTTTGGAGTTTGGCTTTTTAAATCTAATTCTAATACATCATTAATTGTAATCCCAATATACCTAGGTATTATTCCATATGTAACCATGTTATCACTAAATAGTTAGATATTTAAATAAATTATTAAAACCAAAACATTTATAAGTAACTACTATATAGTAATAACATAGGTGAGGTATATGCGAATTGGTATAAAAATAAATCAAGGCGAACATTTGGAAGAATTAATTAGAACTGCAGCACCAATAGTTAGAGATGTTTTTAAACAAATTTATGGCACTAATTACAAAGTTCGTGTTATGAAAGTTAAAAGAGGAGATGAACCAATATCTGCTCTTATTTTTGTTGATGCACCAGAACCTAATGGAACTTCTTTAGAACTTTTATCAAGATTAGATAGAGAATTGTATGTGCCTTTAGTAGAAAATTCTCTTTCAAGTATGGGATATGATTTCATGATTGGAAACAAGAAAATTGAGGATGTTTGGGGATTATGTGCATTAACACAAATTGCTGCACAAAATGGGAATAAAGAGGATGCAAGAAGAATGGCTAAACAATATTTAGCCACTCTTGGAAGTTATGGAATAAGGCAAAATAATTAGGTGAGTTTATGGAAGCAATTGACATAATTGCATATATAAGATTTGAAAAGGAGCTACATAGTGATTATTTTCTTGACGCTGCAGAGATGTTAGGTCCATTAAAAGCAGCAAGAGTTATTAAATCTACTCTTGAGAGAATAGCTGATGAACAGTTTCCAGGTCAAATAAGAATAATAACTGTAAAACCAGAATATAGAAATTTGACTGAAAAATCTTTTGAGATGATTGGCATAAATGGAATATTACAAGTTCCTAATTCCAACCCAAATGCTGATTTGGAACCCTACTTGTTGGAGATGTGTCACGAGATAGGGAAATATCTCCCAACAATAGACCAAAAGCTTTATAAAGCCGATAAATCATCAAACTGAAACTACCAAGAGGTGAAATAAAAAATGAGTGGAAATGAATATATAAAAAGAGGAGTGGAATTTCCTACAACTCCTTATCAACCAGAAGAACCAATACCAATTGATGCAGTTTTAAAAGGTATGAGAGCTAATGAAGTAGTTAGAAGTGCATTAGGTAGAAGTGCGTTAGATGACTATGTTGAGAAACCCGTAGTTTCTGAAGGAGTTGGACAAAGTACATCTATTGAAATATATAGGCGTCTTACTCCAATGGGAAGAATAAGATATATGTTTAGGAATCCTCAAGAATTCTTATTAAAAGACTAAAAGAAAATGTTAAAGGACTAAATTAATAAACTGCTCTTTCTTTGCACTTTTTCTTTTAGAAAGAAAACCTGCACTAAAAGAAAATGTTAAAGGACTAAATTAATAAACTGCTCTTTCTTTGCACTTTTTCTTTTAGAAAGAAAACCTGCACTAAAAGAAAATGTTAAAGGACTAAATTAATAAACTGCTCTTTCTTTTATTTTTGTATGGCTAAACCAGGAGATTTAGTAGAAGTAATTACAAAAAACAAAACCTATAAAGGAATTTTAATGCCAAAGCCAGAAATTTTAAAGAGCAACACAATTGTTATCAAACTTAATTCTGGTTATAACATTGGGATTGACAAAAAAAATATTAAAAAAATAAAAGTAATCAAGAAAGCAAAAAAGAAAAAAGCAAGGAGAAAAAAGATAAAACAAAATAAAAAACTTCCAACAGTTTCTATTCTTTCAACAGGCGGAACAATTTCTTCAAAAGTTGACTATACTACTGGTGGAACTTATGCTTCTTTAACTGCAGAAGATTTTGTAGAGCTTGAGCCAAAAATTTTGAAATTTGCAAACATAAGAGCAAAACAAGTATTACAGATAATGAGTGAGGATGTTAATCCAGATGATTGGGTTAAACTTGCAAAAGAAGTTTACAAAGAATTGAACAAAAAAGATGTTTCTGGAGTTGTTATAACACATGGCACAGATACTCTTCATTACACAGCTGCTATGCTTTCATTTATGTTTCCAAAGCTTTCAAAACCAATTGTCTTGGTTGGTGCGCAGCGTTCAACTGACAGAGGAAGTAGCGACACTTTTATGAATCTAATTTGTTCTGTGATTGCTGCAACTCAAAGGATTGGGGAAGTTATGGTTTGTATGCATGCGACTCCAAATGATGACTTCTGCTATTTACATCGTGGAACAAAAGTAAGAAAGATGCACACGAGCAGGAGAGATGCTTTTCGTTCTATAAATCAATTTCCAATTGCAAAAGTTTTTCCAGATGGAAGAATAGAAATTTTAATTGATTATAAAAAACTAGATGGAAAAAATGAATTAGATACAAAAATTGACAAGAAAGTTGCACTTGTTTACATCTATCCTGGAATGAATCCAAAAATAATTGATTATTACATCAAGCAAAGATATCATGGTATTATTTTAATGGGAACAGGGCTTGGACATATACCTACAACAGGAAAGGATTCCTTGATTCTGAAAATAAGAAGTGCTATTAAAAAAGGAATTGCTGTTTGCATAACATCTCAATGTCTTTATGGAAGAACACATGAATTTGTTTATTCTAATCTTAGAAAATTAGAAAACACTGGTGCAATTTTTTGCGAGGATATGCTTCCAGAAGTTGCTTATGTAAAACTTATGCATGTTTTGGGAAAAACAAAGAAGTTGGATAAGGTTAAGGAATTAATGAAGAAAAACATGACTGGAGAGATAAATCCCTCATTAAGTCCAAAAGTATTTTTGGTGTGATTATGGATTATAAAAAAATTGGCTTGAAATGCGGGCTTGAAATTCATCAGCAGCTTGATACTCATAAGCTTTTTTGTAGTTGTCCTTCTAGTTTAAGAGATGATAAACCTAATTTTGAAATTAAGCGAAAATTAAAAGCAGTGGCTGGAGAATTGGGAAGAACAGATATTGCTGCGATTTCAGAACAACAAAGAGAAAGAACGTTTATTTATCAAGGTTACAATGATACAACTTGCTTGGTTGAATTGGATGAAGAGCCACCACACAAGCTAAATGAGGAAGCATTAATCATTGGACTTCAAATTGCACTTTTGCTTAACATGAAACCTTTTGATGAAATTCAAATAATGAGAAAAACTGTTATAGATGGTTCAAATACTTCTGGATTTCAAAGAACAGCATTAATTGCAGAAGATGGTTATATAGAAACTAAAGATGGAAGAGTCCGAGTTAATATGATTGCTCTTGAAGAAGATTCTGCGAGAAGAATAAGCGAAACCACAAATTCAGTTACTTTTAGGCTCGATAGATTAGGAATTCCCCTTGTTGAATTAAGAACAGAACCAGATATTTTCACACCACAAATGGCGAAAGATGCAGCAGAAAGAATTGGTTTATTAATGAGAATGACTGGAAAAGTAAAAAGAGGAATTGGTACGATTCGCCAGGACATAAATGTTTCTATTAAAGGTGGAACAAGAGTTGAAATAAAAGGTGTGCAAGATTTAAGGGAAATTCCAAAAATAATTGATTTTGAAATTGAAAGACAGCAAAAATTAATTGTAATTTCAAAAAAGCTTAAGCAAAGAAAAGCAAAACTAAAAAAGAAATTTTATGACATAAAGAAAATTTTTGAGAAAACAGAATCAAATCTTATCAAGAAAGCAATTGAAAGAGAAGACGATCTAATTGCTGTAAAACTTTCTGGATTTTCAACAATTCTAAAGAAAAAACTTCAAGGAGAAAAACATCTTGCCCGCGACTTAGTTGAATATGTTAAACACTTTACTGGAATTCGCGGATTTATCCATTCTGACGAACTTCCAAATTATGGAATTTCTGAAAACGAAGTTTTTCAAATTAAGAAATTTTTGAATTGCAAAAATGAGGATGCGTTTGCCTTTGTAATTGCAGAAAAGGAATTTGCAGAAAAAGCACTTTCATTTTTAATTGATAGGTGTGAGCAATATATCAAAGGAGTTCCAAAAGATGTTAGAGATGTAAGCGAAGATTGTACAACAAGATTTCTTCGTCCAATGCCTGGTGCTGCAAGGATGTATCCAGAGACAGATGAAATCCCTGTTCCTGTTTCAAAAGAATTGTTGAAAAAGATAAAAATTCCTGAAAAGCCAGAAAATAGATTAAAGAAATTTAAAAGATGGGGGCTTTCTGAAGATTTAGCAAATCAAATTCTTCATAGTGAGGGATTAATTACATTTGAAGAGCTTGTCAAGAAATTTAAAAACATCTCGCCTACAATTATTGCATCAAGCCTTGTCTCAACAAAGGATGAGATAAGAAGGAGATATGGACTTGATACTTCCTCAATTAAAAAGCACCATTTTGAGGAAACTTTTGAATTGTTAAATAAAGGAAAAATAGCAAAAGAGGCAATTGTTGAAATTCTTGCTCATTTAGCGGCAAAGCCACAAATGACTGCTGAACAAGTTATGAAAAAACTAAAGCTTCAAAAAATATCAATCCACGAACTAAGAAAAATAATTGATAAAATTATTTCTGAAAATGAAAAGCTTGCAAAAGAAAAACAATTTAGTGTTCTTATGGGATTTGTAATGAGAAAAGTGCGCGGAAGAATCGACGGCGAAATTGTTGCAGGGGAATTAAAGAAAAGATTATCTTAATCTTTTAAACCATTTTAATGGGTTTGGTAGTTTTTTTCCATAAAACCATTCTGGCATAATTAACACACCAAGCATTGCAACACCCGCAGAAATGGATAATTGATTAAGAGTTAATGCAGCACCACCAAAAAATTTGGCAAAATATGGTGTTATTGCTATTAAAATTGTCCCAATTACTGACAAGGCCACAGTTAATAGGAGATATTTGTTTGATAATGGGTTTAATCTGAATATTCCCTTTTTCTCACTTCTACAATTCCACACAACCACCATTTCTCTCAAAGTTGCTTGCGCAAAAGCCATTGTTCTTGCAACAGCAAGATTTCCAGTTGTATATAGTCCAAATAAGAAAACACCTAAGGAGGAGAGATATTGAGAAAGAAAAGAAGCAATAATCATGAACCAGTACCCATCAAGCAAACCCTCACTGATTTTTCTTGGTGGACGATTCATAAGATTATCTGATGGGGGATCAACTGCTAATGAAATTGCAGGCCCTCCGTCTGTTGCCACATTAGTCCAAAGAATCATGGAAGCTGTAAAAGGGATAGGGATTCCTATTAATGCTGAAGTTCCTACTACCGCAATTCCATCAAAATTACTTCTTAAAAGGAAAAATGAAAATTTGCGGATATTAGCATATATTTCTCTTCCTTTTTCAATAGCAGCCACAATTGTTGCATAGTTGTCGTCCAATAAGATTAAGTCGCTTGCCTCTTTTGCAACATCAGTTCCAGAATTTACAGCAATTCCAATGTCAGCTTCTTTTAAAGCTGGAGCATCATTAACTCCATCCCCAGTCATACCAACAATATGTCCTTTCTTTTTCAAAGCCCTTACAATTTTTAGTTTTTGCTCTGGAAGCACTCTTGCAAAAACATCTATTTCTTCTATAATCTCTGCTAATTCCTCTTCTTTGATTGTTTTTAATTCTTCGCCCGTAATTACCTTTCCTTTTTTTAGAATTCCAATTTTTTTTGCAATTGCCATTGCTGTAATTTTGTGGTCTCCAGTAATCATAATTGTTTTTACACCAGCATTTTCACACTTCTTAAAAGCACTAAAAGTTTCTTCTCTTGGTGGATCAATCATTCCAACAAGTCCAAGAAAGGTTAAATTCTCTTCTTTATGAGAATCTCCTTTTTTGTATGCTATTGCAAGAACCCTAAGAGCTTCATGAGCAAATTTTTCAGTAACAGTTAATACTCTTTCTCTATCTTTTTTTGTAATGGGAAGTTCCATCCCATTTTTAAGAATTTTAGAGCATTTTTCAAGAATGGTTTCTACAGCTCCTTTTGAGAACATAAATTCTTTTCCATTAATTTTATTTATTGTTGACATCATTCTTAGCTCTGAACTAAAAGGAAATTCTATCACTTCAGGATATTCATAATTAAGGCCATACTTTTTGGCAGCAACAATTAATGCACCTTCTGTTGGGTCTCCAATAATCTTCCAACCCCCTTCTTCTACTAATTTGGCATTATTTGCTAATGCTCCTGCTAAAAGTAGTTTTTCTAAGTCCTTGCCTTTGTATTCTTTTCCTTTGTAAAGAAATTTGCCATGAGGTTTATAGCCTATCCCACTTACTTCTATTCTTCTTCCATTTGTGTATATTTTAGTTATTGTCATTTCATTTTTTGTTAGGGTTCCTGTTTTATCAACACAAAGAATATCTACAGAACCAAGGGTTTCAACAGATGAGAGTTTTCTTATTAATGCCTTCTTTTTTACCATCTCCTTTGCGCCAAGTGCTAAGGATATAGTAACTACTGCTGGAAGCCCCTCTGGAACTGCAGATACTGCTAATGCAATACTTATCATAAAAAAACTAGTGATGTTAAATGTGGTTAAATTTCCAGCTTGCAGTGCCCGCCAGGTTTCTGCTAAAAATATTAACATGGTTATTACTGCAATCCCAATCGCCAATTTTTTTGCAAATTTTGATAATTTTCTTTTTAATGGAGAAACCTCTTCTTTTATTTCATATGTCATCTTTGCGATTTTACCCACTTGAGTAGTTTGCCCTGTTGATGAAACGACAAAAATTCCCCTTCCTTTTGTTACATATGTTCCACTATAAACCATGTTTTTTCTTTCTGGAACAATTGTTTTGATACCTACTTTAGAAACATTTTTTTTAACAGGGGTGGATTCCCCTGTTAAGATTGATTCATCAATTTCCAATTCTGAAACTTTGATTAATCGTCCATCTGCTGGAACTCTATCTCCTTCTTCGATTACAACTATATCACCAGGAACTAAGAATTTGGCATCAATCACTTTTAATTTGTTATTTCTAATGACTTTTGCCTTGGGAGACATATATTTTTTCAATGCCTCTAATGCTCTTTCTGCTTTATATTCTTGGAATGCACCTATTGAAGCATTTAGAATTATAATAACTCCAATCATAATTGTTTCTGTAGTATCCCCAAATAAAACTGAAACAATAACTGCAAAAATAAGTAATCCAACAAAGACATCTTTAAACTGATTGAGGATTATTTTTAATAAACTGATTTTCTTTCTTTTTATTAATTCATTAGCACCATATTGTTTTATTCTCTTTTTAGCTTCTTCTTCAGATAGTCCATTCGATGAAGTTTTTAATTTTTCTAAGGTTTCTTTAATTGAAAGAGAGTGGTACATAACTATTTCTAAATCATCCTAATTAAAAAATGTTTAGAAAAAGTTAAAAGCAGCTAAATGAGATAATATTATATGATGAACCTATTTTTATTCTTAGCAGCAGTATTTGCAGTAACATTTATTATCGGCAGAATTATTGAAAAATTTAGAGTTCCTTGGATTTTTGGTGCGTTAATATTAGGTTTTTTTCTGGCTATTAAGAATCCTTTTTCACTAATAACTTCATCTCCACAATTTGAATTTATGGCTAGTATTGGTTTATATTTACTACTTTTTGTTATTGGTTTTGAGATTGATTTGAAAAAAATATTTGGAGAGGGAAAATTTATAATCAACTCAACTTTATCTATAATACTTCTTGAAGCATTATTTGGGGGATTAGTCCTTCATTACATATTCAATTATGATTGGGTAGTTTCAATAATTGTTGCATTATCCTTTGCAACAGTTGGTGAGGCAATTTTAATTCCAATACTTGATGAATTTAAATTGATTGGTACTTCATTAGGAAGAGCAATAATTGGGATAGGGATTTTAGACGATGGTTTAGAAATTTTAGCTCTTGTTTTAGCAGTTTTATTGATTGGCTCTCAACAAAAAACACACATAGATTTATTTGTGGTTTTAGTTTCATTATTAACAATTTTTATACTTGCTATTACATTTAGATATTTTAGAAAAGAAGGAGAAAGATTTAAGTTATTTGATGTAGAAACTTTATTTTTATTCGCAATTTTCATTTTATTCTTTTTTATAGGCATTGGTAGTTATGCAGAAGCCACATCCTTGGGTGCTTTGCTTGCTGGAGTAAGTTTGAAAACATTTTTGCCAAAGAAAAGGTATAAAACGATTGAGACAACAATAAAATCCATTTGTTATGGACTATTCGCCCCACTTTTCTTTTTGGATGTTGGATTAAAAATGAATATTAATTATCTTATAACATATCCTTTACTTATCTTGATAGTAATCGGAGTTGTTAGCTTAGCAAAAATTTCAAGTGCATATTTAGTAGCGAGAAAGAGATTTGGCACCAAAAAATCAGTACTACTTGGTATTGGTTTGCTTGTTAGATTTAGCACAAGTATTGTAATTGTTAAACTTTTGTTTGACAATGGAATAATAACAAATGGTTTATTTTCAGTATTAATTGCATCTAGTATTTTATTTGGATTTGTAGTTCCATTCTTGTTTTCACACCTACTCGTAAGATGGAAGATTGCAAAGGTACATTAAAATGAAAATACTTGCAGTTGGCGATTTTCATGGGAGATTTCCAAAAAAAGTGAAAAAATATGCTAAAGAAGCAGATGTCATTTTTTCACCTGGAGATTTAGCAGATAGAAAAGAAAGGAAATATTTATTCAAATATGCGCAGGAACTTGGAATGGGTATCCCTTTAACTAATTTTATTTCAAAGAAAAAACTTTCAAATCTTTTTAAGCAAAATTTGAAAAGCATGAAATTTGTAGTAAAAGAATTGGATAAAATTGGAAAGCCAGTTTATATTGTCCCTGGAAATAATGATTTTACAGAAATGCGGATTAAGAAAAAGGTTTTGAGAGAGTATGGTTTATCTGGGGATTATCCTACTTTGCAAGAGATGATTAGAAAAACAAAAAATCTAAAACTTTTATTTTATTCAAGGGCTAAATTTAGAGATTTTGATTTGATTGGGTTTTCGATATACTCTTACTTAAAAGAACCACTAAATGTTTTTAAAAGGTTATTTTCAAAATCAAAAAGAAGAACAATTTTTTTAACACATATTCCACCGTATAGAACGAAGTTAGATAAAATAGATAACCCAAAATCACCAATGCATGCTAAACATATTGGGGTAGATTTATACAATTTTATTGATAAAAAATATAAACCCATTCTTCACATTTGCGGGCATATACATGAAACACAAGGAAAAACAAGAATTGGAAAGACGGTGGTTATTAATTCTGGATATGGTGGAGCTGGACAATTTGCTTTAATTAACATAGATAAAAAGATAAATATTGAATTTTTTAACTGATTATTATGATACCATCAAAAAAAGATTTGGCAATTATATTATCTGCAATTGAAGGTTTTGAAGAGCCAGTTGCAGAATGGGAGCAGTATGTAACCCCTTCTGAAATTGCAGCAGAATTGTTATGGATAGCTTATATGGATGGAAATATTAAAGGTAAAGATGTTGTTGATCTTGGTTGTGGTACCGGAATTTTTTCTTTTGGTGCTGCACTTCTTGGAGCAAAATCTGTTGTTGGGTATGATATTGATAACAAAGCTTTAGCAATTGCAAAGAAAAATGAAAAAATTGTGGAAGGGACAAAGATTCCAATGTGCGATATCAAATTTATTCGTAAGGATGTAAAAGAGATTGAACAAAAATGCTATACAGTTATAATGAACCCACCATTTGGAATTCAAAAGAAAGGGGCCGATAGGGTATTTCTTGAAAAAGCATTTGAAATTTCAAAAAATATTTACTCCATTCATAAATTCAGGACTGAAAAATTTATTGAAAAATTTGCAGACGAACATAACTTTAGAGCAATAAAATTATCTGATAAAACACTAATTCTAAAACCAACAATGGAATTTCATGAAGAGTTCAAACATCCTGTAAAAATTACTCTTTGGAAATTTACTACTAAATAGTAATATTTATAAATAGATTTTATTTATGTTATTCCATGGAACCACAAGACTTAGAGAGAATATTAAATGGAATTTCTGTACATGTAATTTCAATACAAGATATACGAGAGAAAATTGTAGAATGTTATATCAAACCTCCACAACTCGAAGATGAGATATTTGGGCTACAAAAGAAATTAGATAAATTGGATTTGGAATTAACCACAAAAAGAGCAGCATTAGTTAAGCATGCTAAAGAATTTGTTGATAGTACTGATTCTTGCATTGAAGATGCGTTTAATTCTCCACAAGCAGATGAATATACCGATATGATTAATGAAGTAGGAACACCATATGTAAAAACACATAATGAGATTTCCCATTTATTAGAAGAACGAAAAAAAGTACAAAGTAAACAAAAAACATTAGTTGAAGAAAAAGGAAAGTTAGAATCTTATGCTCAACAATTAGATTTGTGGCTTCAAAAATCACAAACTTATTTGGATGAACTTAAAGGAGTAGATGAAAAAATAAAATCAGTAAATATGCCAGAAGAGATTTCATATAAAGAAATCCAGGCGTATAACTTATTTGAAAGTTTTGTAAGTAGGTTATTGTCAAAAAGAAGGAATTTGATTGAAAAGTTGGGGATAGAATCTACACTTAAAAAACAGAAGAGAAAGAGAAAGGCGGGTGAAGGGCCGACAAAGTACATACGTTCTAGAGTGCCAATTCATGATCAAATAGATGAAATTGTTAGATGTGTTTTAACATATTGTAATGAAAGATTAGATGAGGCTGTTGAATACAATAATACTTTTCAAGATTTGATGAATCAACTGGGATTGTTATCTGAAGCCCAAAGGGATAGTTTTGCTTCAGCTTCAAGCTGGGCAAAATACCTTGTTCCACTTGTAGAAAACCCTGAAAAAATAAATATCATTAAGGACTATGTCAAAACAACAAATAATCTTCAAGAACAAAAAAGTGGAGTAATACTTAATCTTTATCAACATGTTGAAAATTTAAAGAGTTTCTTTGAAAACTAAAAGATATAAACACGGGATTCTTTAATTTTTATTATGAAATTTGAAACTCTTGAAAAAACATGCAAAGAATGTGCAGAAGAATTTATTGAAGAGCTTAAACTTTTGCCAGTTTTTCTAAATTATTTTCCAGATGTTCAAGAAAAGTGGCTTGAAGAAATAGGATTATCAAAAAGCGATATTCAAAAAATCAAAAAGGTTGTTTCAAAGTATGCAGAAGAAAAAGTAAAACTTGAAAACGAACGCTTGCCTCAAAAAAGAGAAGACGTTATCCTAATAGAAAATGATGTTCTTAAAAAGATGTTTATTGGAAAATTAATAAAAATAAAAGATACAAATGTGCCAAAAAAAGTTGCAAATGAAATAATCAAAGAGTTATATCCAAATTGTGCAATAATTAATCCTGAACAGTTAAGAGAACTTGAAACTCTTACTCTTTTCAAAGAACATGAAAAGAGATTTCCGATGAATTTTCTTGTTTTTGATCCAGATAAATTTAAAATAATTGGAATAGAAGTAATCGAGGGGGGATAAAATGGCAAGACAATCAAAAGTAAGTAAAGAAGAACAAATAGGATATCATAAAGGGTCGATTGAAACTTTGATTAATGAAAGAAAAGAGCTTTATAGGTTGATAACCATTGTGGACCAGCTAATCAAATTACACTTTGATGCTCTTCAGAAACTTGGGGTAAAACTAACAAAAGAAGAAGAAAAACTTGAGAAAAAACTATAGATGGCAGGTGAAGACTAATGAACCCAAGAGCTTTATTTTTCGTAACATTTATAAGTGCTCCATTTGACTACTATGAAGTAAGGAAAAAACATGTTTTATTCGATCCCATTGATGGGGTAGCTAAAAAGTATTGGAATAAAATTGTTGAACTTGCAAAAAAAGTGAAAGAGGCAAGAAAAGTTAAAGAAAGGGGAATAGCCACTTTTAAGAGGGTGATAAAATGGGCAGCAAAACCACACCACATTCAGGATCTTTTGAAAATTGTAGAGAAGAAAGGGGAAGCTACAGCAGGAGAGATGCTCTACAAGCATGCAATACAACACCACCTGATTTAATTACATATGGATTTAGAATGATTTCTCATGCGAGGGGAAAAGGATCAGATATTATTCCAGCAGATGAGGCATTGATAGATAGTGTTTATGCCTTGACCAAACAAGAAGATTTATCTAATATTTGGAAAATCTATGGTGGTATTCTAAAAGCATATATTCAACAATGTAATGATGAAGGTATCCCAATAAATAGAGAATTAATTCATGAAGAAACCTCTTTTTTAAGGGAATTATTGAGTTAATTTTTAGAAATACTTATAAAATAAAATTTAGTTAATTTATTGATTAAAATGAAAGCAAAAGGCGATTGCCGGAACTGAAACTTTTTCTCATTTGCTTAGAGGTATTTCTTTAAAAAAAGAAGAGGTGATAAAAATGTCTAGAGAAAAAACTCTAAAAGGTGATGGCCGGAATCTTTAAAGAAAAGGATTTTAAGGAAGAGAGATTGACTTATTCTATGGATTTTGTAAAAATTGGAGAGATTTTAGATGGAAAACATACAGGTGAAAAAGTTGCTATTAGGGGTTGGGTGTATAGAGAGAGAAAGCAAAAAACAGTTTCTTTCTTTTTAATCAGAGATGATTCTGGTATTGTGCAAACAGCAATTAAGCCAGATTCCAAGTACTGGGATGATGCACAAAAATTAACAATTGAATCTTCTGTAAAGATTTGGGGTGTTGTTAAAGAAGACAAAAGAGCTCCAGGAGGATATGAAATCCAAATTGAAAAACTTGAAATTGTTGGGCTTGCAGAAAGATTTCCAATTACAAAAGACAAAAGTGAAGAATTCTTAAGAGATGTTAGACACTTGTGGATTCGCAGCAGAAGAATGACTTTAATCCTAAAAGTGCGTAGTGCTGTTTTTGAAGCCATTCACGAATTTTACAAAAAGAAAGAATATTATGAAATCCAATCTCCAAGTTTTACTGGCTCTGCTTGTGAAGGGGGTTCGACTCTTTTTGAAGTAAAGTACTTTGATAAAAAAGCATACCTGACACAATCGTGGCAACTATATGCAGAAGCAATGATTTTTGCACTTCAGAAAATTTATTGTATTGCTCCAAGCTTTAGAGCTGAAAAAAGTAGAACAAGAAGGCATCTTGCAGAGTACTGGCACCATGAAATGGAAACTGCATGGATGCAGTTTGATGAGCTTTTGAAGTTTCAAGAGGAATTCATAACTTTTGTTGCACATTATGTTGCTGAAAAATGTAAAAAAGAATTAAAAGAGCTTGGAAGAGATGTTGATGAATTAAAGAAGATAAAACCACCTTTTAAGAGAATGAAATACGAGGAAGTAATTAAAAAGCTTGGCAAGAAATGGGGATATGATTTAACAGATGCTGATGAAAGAAAACTTGTTGCAGAAATTGGGGCGCCAGTTTTCATAACACATTTTCCACGAGAGATGAAAGCATTTTATATGCGGCCAGACCCAAAAGACAAAAAAGTTGTTTTAGCAGCAGATTTACTTATTCCAGGAGTTGGAGAAGCAACAGGTGGCAGTGAAAGAGTTTATGACTTAAAAGAACTTGAAGAGTCACTAAAAATTTTCAAGCTCGATAAGAAAGATTATGAATGGTATCTTGATTTGAGAAGATATGGAACAGTTCCACATGCAGGTTTTGGACTTGGAATAGAAAGATTAGTTATGTGGCTTTCAGGAGCAGAACACATAATGGAAACAATTCCATTTCCAAGAACCATGACAAGATTGTATCCATAGCACCAAAAAATGGAGAGGTGAAACCTTGCCATTTACACATTTACATTGGTTGCAAAAAACAAACAAAGAATTGAATGAGGTTTATCTAACATTGTATCTTAGAAAATTTGCAATTTCCCTTATTAATATTTTTATTCCAATCTATCTCTACACTATAGGATACTCTCTAAACAATATTTTGATTTTTATAGCAATTTGGTTTTTATTTCAGGCAATAGCATCTTATGTTGCATCTAGGATTAATTATAAAATTGGTACAAAGCACACAATTATGATAAGCGTACCCATTTTAATTTTATTCTTTTGGTTGCTTTATGAAGTTCCAAAATGGAATATGCCATTAGCAATTTACTTTGTCGCACCATTGATTGCATTTTCTAATGGACTTTATTGGGTTTCAACTAATGGGATTTTTGCCCGAAATTCTCACAAAAAGTCTCCTGGAAAAGAAGTTAGTTATCTTATGATATCCTCAAGACTTGGAAGTGTCTTAGCTCCATTAATAGGTGGATTTATTTTAACAGAATTAACATTTAATTATCTGTTTTTAATTGTTGGGATATTGCTTTCATTGAGTTTAGTTCCTTTATTTTTATCAAAAGATTATAGTTGTAGGAAAAAAGATAACTGGTTTAAAATATTAAAAGAAAACAAAAAATACTTTTTTGCTTATTTTTTCCAAGGAATACTTTCAAATACAACTCTTTTTGTGATTCCATTTCTCATATTGTTTTTACTTAAAACATATATTTCAATTGGGCTTATTTCATCAGTTTTGCTTGTTGGTTCTTTTATTGTTATTTTAATTGTTGGTAAACTTACTGATAGTTTTGAAGGAAAAAGAATTATTAGGCTTGGTGGATTAATCCTCTCTGCTATTTTATTGATTCTTTTGTATGCAAATAACCCAATTATACTTTATTTTGCATCATTTATAGTGGGCATTGGTATTGTGATGATTTATCTTCCAATTTTTGCAATCTCATCTTTGATTTCTAAAAAATATAATGAAACAGAGTTTATGATGCTCAGAGAAATGGGTCTTTGTGCTGGAAGAGTCTTTTTTGTACTTCTTTTATTAATCTTTTCAGATATTATTAAAATACAAGTTGGGCTTTTAATTGCATCTCTGGCTTCTCTTTACTTTGTTTTGTTTAGATAGACATTTAAAACATTTTAATTTTAGAAGAATGTTATTGTGGGTAATCTGCGTGCCCAATGCATCACCTCCGAAGAGGCAACGCAGAGCTCACAAGATCACATTCCACAAAACTTTTTGGAAAAGTTTTATCAAAATATATATAGTACTTCCACATTTAAAATTTTTATGGATAACAAATTGGTAGTAACCTTTTCAAAAACAGCATTTTTATTTGGGCTGCTTGTTTGGTTCTATGTAATCGCAATGCAAATTGCGCATCCTGAGAGCGTTAGTTGGACTTTTACATATTGGTTAAGAATTAGAATGGATTTTGTTGGTGAGCTGGCATTTGTTATTTCATTAATAGGATTTTTAATCTGGCAGTTCGTAACGCTTAAAAAGTAGTAACTTTTTTCTTATGTTATGAAGCATATTAATCACTTTGCTAGTTTTACAGATATATCTAGTGTTAAGAGTGTAGTGTTATTTGGTTCTTATACAAATTACGAAAAACCACATCATGGAATTAGAGATATAGATATTTTACTTGTTTTAGAATCAAATTCATTTTTAACAAAAGATGAAGACTATAAAGAAATAGCAAATTTAATTAAAGAGATTACAACATACCCACCACTTGATATAGTCATAAAAACAACCAAGGAGTTTGAATCTAAAAATTTGGTTTCTCTTTCAAGAGGATTTCTTCAACATCTTAAAAATAGAGCATATATTATTTATGATTCTATTGATCTGGAAAGTTTGATTTCACAGAGGTATGCAGAATTAAATGAAGCAGAGGGTTATTGGAATGAACTTGGGGATTCTTTGTCCATTAGAAAAGAGTGTTTAAAAAAAGAACAGAGCCAACCATATCTTGTTTCATCAAAATTTTGGCAGCAGGCAGTGAGAGAGGTTTTTAGATTGGAATTCCCACCAGAGTTGGATAATAAGGAGGGAATTGTTGAGATATTTTACTCTGAATTGCATGAACGTCTTGGAAAAGACAGATTTAATCAAATTTTTAAGGTAGCCCCAGAATACAGCACATACGTTGTTAATAATGCACTTAATAGTGAGAATGTGCATGTTTTAAGAAGAGAAATAGAAAATGCGATGTTTGTTTTAAATTCATACTTTGTATCTGAGTAAAGCACCAATTTGCATTTTTGAGAATCTTTCACCAGCGTCATGTTCTTCAGATATTATAATTACTTTTGCACCAACTTTTTCAGCAGAATCAATCAACTTATTTAATTCTTCAAATCTATTTTCTTCTTTTAGCTTTTGTATATAACTATCTGAGACAAGAATAGTTTCAACAGCACCATATTCAATTGCTTTTTTAACTTCATTAAATCCATATGTTGCAAGCCCATCTTTTGAAACTTCTTCAAAGAATTTTTCAATTAATTTTGTCTCTTCAGAGATTCTTCCTCCTTTTGAAACTTTTTCAATAATGCCCCTTTTAATTAATTCATTAATCCCGGGTTTTCCATGAGTTGAAATTTTGAAAAGGAAAATTTTATTTTTTAGTTCAGGAAATTTTTCAAGAGTTTTCTTAAAGTTTTCAGAAAGGAATCCAACACCACCAAAAATGATTTTATCTACTTTTTTATTTTTAGAAGTTTCTTCAAGCAGTTTTGCTAATTCAACTAAAAATTCTTCTCTGCTACTCTCATAAATCTTTTGAGTTTCCTTCTTTTTTCCAGGCAAAGATTTTGAAAAGTCAGTTATGTATTCAATGCCAAATTCTTTTAGTAAAGCGATTGTGGCATCTCCATAATCTGCTGCACAAAGAATTAATTTTGGTTTTTTAGTGGATTCTACTGCATCTCTTATCCTTTCAATTTGCCATTTTTGCCATTCTTTTTTAATGCTTAATATGTTTCCCCTTTCAATTGTGATTGTATGAAATGCACCATGAGGAACATTTGGATTTGAAGATTCGATAATTGTACCAAGAATTCTTAATGTATTTTTTTGGAATTCTACTTTTTCAACTTTGAGAGTAACTTTTAGTTTTATTCTTTTTCCTTCTTGTTCTTCTGTTTTTTTAACAACCCTTGTTGTTTCTGAAATTACAACATCATCTTTAGAAAGAATTCTTGAAAGTATCCAAATATCATCTAGGGTATCAATTTTTAATGTGATTACGCCTTCTTTCTTATCTTGTTTTAAAATCCTCATGTATTAAAGAAAAAATTTGCCTTTGAAAACATTTTCTATTTATTCTAAACTATATATTGGACTTGCAACAATCCTTATAAGAACGGATTGATTAATACTATTTTGGTGGTGTTCAATGGCAAGTAAAACTAAATTAGAACTGAATCTTATTTGCCCACAATGCGGTTCAAATAAAATAGCACGCACCACTGATAGGATTGAAATGTATTGCCAAAAATGCGGTACTGTCATGGAAGATGAACTAATCAAATTCTGAGGGTGCTAAAAGAGCCGTGTTGGACTTTTTGTAGGGAATTTAATCATTTAAAGAACTACTTCTGTGTGAAAAACAAATATTCTTAAATGAAAAAAGTTTGATACTTGTTATGGAATGGAAAGAACTTAAACCTTGGATGAAAGATGGAATAATTGGATTTGCAATTGGAGCTGTATTGTATATACTTAGAATTGGTGGAATAATGATTCCATACTTGTCTGATTGGAAAGCAACAAATATTTCTTTGGGAACTGTTGGAATTACCATGGTTATAGCATATGCAATAGCAGGAATGTTTATTGGAGAATTAATTGGACAAGTAACAGGAACTAGAAGAAGATAGATATTGTTTGATAAAATATTCCAATTACAAAAATAGCAATTGCAAAGTAAATTGGGAAGTTTCCACCAGGAACTCTAAATTTGGTTTTTACTTTTTTCTTTCTTGCTTTTAGAACAATTAGCATTGTTAGTATTCCAAGTAATCCACCAGCATAAGTACCTGATATTTGAAGAAATGTAACAAATCCTAGTTTGACATAGACATAGATTAAAAATGGAATAAATGCAGAAAGGAACCAAGAGATTCTTCTATCCAAGCCAATATCTTTTACATAAATATGTTTGATTGCATCTGTAAGGGCTATAAATGGTATTGCCATTGCAATTAAAACGAATAGATTGCCCAGTAATGTATAAACTGGAAGTCCTACAACAGCAACTTCATTTATTTGAGAGCCAAAATTTCCAATGAAAACATAGGAGAATAAAATATAGATAGTCATTACAATTGCCATAGCTCCAACAATTGCAGTCATAAGTTTCTCTTTCTGTTTTCCTAAAATCTTTTTCATCTCAGGAATTACATTATAACCCAAACATGAAAATAATACAATACCAAATGGCGCAAAAACTTTTGATATTTCAAAATTGGAGACATTAGATGTTTTTGCTGTTGAAAAGAATACTATAATGAAAAATAATAAAATGAAAATTTTAGCAATGGCAACACTTATGTCTAATTTACTAAATCTCTTAAATTTGAACAATATCAAAAATGCAGCAATTACAAAGAATAGAGTACCCATAATTAATGGACTTCCGCCAAAAATATTAGATAATGCCAAACCAATTGCAATTAGATATGCAATTATTGCAGTATATATGCCAAAAGTTTCAATTAATAGAGTGAATAACTTTCCCTTTTGCCCAAAATACCTCTTAGCAAATCCAGATAGTAAATGTTCTTTTTTTTCCATTAAAGATAATTCAGCAATATAGAGAGTCATTAGGGTGGTTGCAATACCAACAATTACAATTGTTGTAACTCCAGTTAGAAAACCAACTTTTGCAAAAACATATGGAAAACCCAATACAGAAGCCCCAGCAACTGTACTAACCATAAGTGCAATTGCAATAATTAACTTCGAATCCATACATTAGTAAAGCTTTTAATATATTTATATTATTTTCTTATTGTGCTCCCATCAGCCCTTCTTAAAAAGAAGCGCTGGCGGAAGAACTGGACGCTCCCATAGTCTAGTCCGGTCAAGGATGTCGGCCTCTCGAAGCACCTTTCTTTAAAAAGAAAGTTGCACCAAAGAAATCTGGAGAAAGCCGATGACCCGGGACACCTTTTCTTTCAAAAAGAAAAGCTGCACCAAAAGAAAGGAAAGGTTGCGGGAGTTCAAATCCCGGTGGGAGCACTTTTTCTTTAAATAATAATTTGTAACATTATAAAGAAAAAGTCTTTAAAACATAACCTATTTGATTTGATTATGGCGAGATGGAAAGCGAATGCAAAAGCGAAACCTTATGCTGATGCAGTTAGGAGGGCAGAGAGGGCAAGTGATGCTATAAGCTATCTTGAAACTGCAGCAAGGATGGATAATAGTGGGGAAATAACATACCTTGTCGGAAAGTATGAATACCTTGCGGGTATGCAAGAAACTAATGAAGTGCAAAAACTCAAAAGTAAAAATAGGGGAATACAATTACTTGCAGACTCAATGAATATTCTTCTTTCAGATGATACAATAAATCTAAATCGCCTTGCGGATTATCCTGCTGCTATGGAATTTTTTTATGATTTTTATACGATTAGTTTTGAGAATTTTGGTTCTTCTAGTTCAATAAAAGGATTGGAAGATTTATTGTTGGCTATACCCAATTCTAATGATGATGATGTTATGAATGTGCTTATGAAAACTGTTAGTTACCTAGGGGGACTTAGATATAACAAAGGTGAATTATTAAGTGCTAAGAGATATTTGGATTATGGTAGAGATTATATGGCTGGAAAGACAATACATCAAAGTAGGAATAGTAAGGAGTATCTTAATTTGATGTATTTGCTTACATATGTTAACATGGAAAGATGCGATTTAAATTCTGCTTTATCCTCAATTAACTCTGCGCTTGGATTCAGGAAAGATGATATTACTTCATTGTACATAAGGGGAAGTATTTACGAAGAAATTGGCAGTAGAAAAGATGCTATTAATGATATGGATCACGCTCTTACTGTTTGGCGCAGGAAGATGGATGCTAAGGATGTTGATTATGATACTCTATTAGTCATTCCTGAAATACTCCTTTCTATGACATACATGGCTGTTGATGAAAAAGATTTCAAGTCAGCTGAGGGTTTGATATCTATTGCCATAGATTACTACAAGATTCTTGGAGATTCAGGAGATACTTTCTATAAACAAAGGTTGCCTTCACTAATTAAGGAGAAAGAAAGATTTCATGAAATTGCTTATGCTCAAAGATTGCCACAAAATGTTATTTCGACGTCTCCGGATACCAGTAATTATTCGTCTGGTAAATTTGGTAACATTTCGTCGGATAGTTCTCAAGGGAATACAGATAGTTACAACAGGAGAAACTCGTCAGTAAGGCCACCAGGTCCCCCAAGCAGTATGTTAAGTTATCAATTGAATAAACCATCAAGAGATCCTTCACCACGTTCATTTGCTGCAAGCAATATACGGGCGGCCCGCAGTCGTGTAACCCACATACGCCATCCGCCACATAGGAAGCCCCCACCAATGTTGAGACATTGATAATTAATTCTTGAAGTTAATTTTTTATTTAGCTAAATAAATTTAAATAATGCTTTTTTGATTAATAATGATTTAGATGGAAATACGTATTGCAACAGAAAAAGATACAAATGCAATCTTACAGCTTGATGATGAGGGGGGATTTAAGGAGCGTTTAATAAAGAAATATATATGTCCTATAGATCCATCTAAAGTAGAAAGAAAATTAATCCTCCTTGCTGTTGAAGATTTGGAGATAGTTGGAAAGATAGAGTTAATCATAGGAACTAGGGGTGATAGTGAAAAGATAGGATATCTCAGAAGACTTATTGTTCTGCCAAACCATCGTAAAAAAGGAATTGCGCGAGCATTAATAGAAAAAACGATGAGTATTTGTAAAGAGGATAGGGTGATTGCTTTGGATCTTCATGTAGTAGAAGACAATGAAAGCGCAATTGCGCTGTATAAGAAGATGGGGTTTAGAATTAGACACAAGGAGATCCACATGCGAAAGCAGTTTCACTAATGATTTTTTGTAACTCTTACCCACTATGTATATTAATCTTCATTGAGACATTTAAGAATTTTTTCTAGTTTAGACTTTGGTATTAAAATTAGTTTAACTTTTGAGTTTGATAATTTTGCATGATACACTGCGTTTTCGCGATATTCTTCTTTCTTTAAAATTTTTTCCATGGAATTCTTAATTAAAGATTTATTTATATGAAATTCATTAATATCCTCTGGAAATAATTCGTAATCAATACAATGCTCCATCTGATACAATCTATAGTTTTAATTAGCAATAGTTACAGCTAAACATCTTTTGTATTCAAGCCATTTTTTAATTATATCAATCAACTTTCCACAATTATAATGCTTTGTTTGCCGTAATTAGTAAAAAAGAGATAGTTATGGAGTGCAATTACATTCTTTTTTGCATCCTTTTTCAATTTGGCACCTACTCTTTTAGTAGTGTACCAATACTATCTGTACCATATCTTAGATAAATTACGTTACCATCTATTCTGTAGTCATCTCTTGTTTGGTGAGGTAGCCCATACGAAGAATCCTTTATTCTTTTTTCAATTTCTTCTATTGATATATCCATATTAATATGGGATACTCCTATCCCTAAGCCAGGCATATTATAAAAGATGGATAGTTGTCCACCTTTTTCAACCCTAATTGCTGTATGCCATGCTTTTTTACTTAGCATTTTTTCTATCTCAGAGTTATCTTTTACTTTACCTTCTTTTTTCAATCCATCAAGGATTTTATTTAACTCCTCGTCAGTAGTCATAATATCTTAGAGTAGTAATTCTTTTATAAATCTAACGATTTTTATTTTTATCAAAAGTCGGAGGTGAACATGTGGTAAACTATTCAGAAGCATTAAAAAGACCATTTAGTGACTTAGTAAATTATTGATTTATATCATTGTTAGCATAATACCAAATGTTAACTTTATTGGGATGGGCTATTTATTAGATGTGGCACAAACCTCAATGAAAAAACAAAAGAAACTACCAGAGTTCAAAGATTATGTGAAATTGTTTGTTGAGGGAATAAAGCAGTTTGTTATATTGTTGATATACTTAATACCTGTGATAATCTTAGCATTAATTACTGGATTTTCAGCAGCTATAGGTTTTGGTGAAATAACAATAACATTGATACTACTAATTATTGTTGGATTAGTTATTGGTTATATAGCAACAGGAGCAGTTTTAAGATATGCTGAAAAAAGAAAATTTTCAGAGGCATTTAATTTTAAACAGATTACAAAGAAAATTTTTACACAAAAATTCTTTGGGGGTTGGATAATCTCAATAGTTATTGCAGGGGTAATAAAATTTGTATTGGGATTTATACCAATAATTGGAAATATATTGGGAGCAGCAATAGCAGGAATTTTTTACATGAGTGTAATTGGCGAAGCTTATTCTGAAGCTTAGTCTTCTTTTTCTTTTTTATTCGCAATCTTTTTAAATAATTTTTAGTCATAATTACATAGTGATTACCATATGAGTGAATGCTTAAGTATCAGTGAAATTAAACAAATGGAATTAGAAGAATTATTGAGTTCAAAAGACAAACTTCCAGATTACATCGATGTTTCTAATTTAGACGAATCTAACATTGATATGTTCAGATATTGGTTGGATTTTATTGAAGAAGAACAAAATAAGGACTCATTAAATATTGAAGTTAATAATGGGGCAAAACAATATTTTGCTGCAGCATATTTAAGCATATTACCACTTACTGTTCTTCATGAAACATTGCATGCTATTGGTGCTAAATTGTGTGGAGGAGACGTTCTTGGATTTGGAGTAAACTCAAAAGGAGCATACACACTCTTAACTGCACCAAATCTTCTTGCAGTTTCAATTTCGGCATTATTGCCAAATTTTGTTATACCCACATTTGGATTTTATATGGCTGCTGAAGGAATTGAAAATAAGGATATGAAATCTTTTGGTGTTGGAGTTAGCGCCATTATGTTAAATGCAGGTTCTTTCTTTTTAGATTATGGAGATATGTCTTTAATTGCTTCTCAAATTGCTCCAACAAATACAATGTTGGTTGGTGCTATGTTATCTGGAGCTAATTACCTCTTTGCATACAAACTAGCTCAAAAAATTAGAAGTATAAGAGATTAATTTTCACAACTTTTTTATAGTGGATTATTTTCTATTGTTTTATGCGGGGGTGCCGGAGAGCTCTTCTTTCTCGTGAGAAAGAAACCCTCGGGAAAGAAAGAGCACGGTACGGTCAAACGGGCCAGGCTTAGGCGACCTTTTCTTTGGAAGAAAAGCTCGACCAAAAGAAGGGGTCGTGGATACCTGGTGGGTTAGAGCTAATGTGCCCTTTGGCGCTTTGGTGACCAATCCCTGCGGGAGTTCAAAACGACCTTTTCTTAAAAAGAAAAGCTCGACCAAAAGAAAGGGTTGGTGAAAATCTCCTCCCCCGCATCCATAATTTTATTAACGTATATTTTCTTAGAGTATTATGCCACTTCAAGGATTAGAAAACCAGCTTAGGCGTAATATGGATGTTTTAGAGCAAATTTTTGCAAAGCACGAAGAATTCTTAGAAAAATTGTCTTCTGCAATTGCAAAATATGTTGAAGTTGCAGGAATAGCAAAACCACTTGTAGAAGCAGCAGGAGCTGAGATAGAATCCAGAGGAAGGGCGAGCAAAAGAACAGTATATGGTAAATTGAGGAAAAGGTTTGGTAAGGGCATTGTGCAATACCTTTCTGAAAAAACATGGACATTAAGTATGCTTATGCACTTTATAGGAACAGAAAGGAAGTTGGCATCTGAACAAGCACGTTTTTTATACTCAACACTAAGAACCACAGATTTAGAGTTACACCAAGAAGAAGCAGAAGAAAAAAAGATGCCCAAACAGTTAAGAGCCAAAATTAAAAAAGTGGAAAAGCTAACAAGACAATGCGAAAAAATTCTTTCTAGGGAAGCAGCAAGAGATAAAAAATTGATTTCTGTTACAAATAAAGAACTTGCAGCATTGAGAAAAGCACATTCTTTGTCTATGAAAGAAGGAGTTTATGCAAGGGGATTAACTCGTATTTTTTTAGCACCAATGTATTTGAAAAAACTTGAATTGGTTTTTGAAAAAGAAGAGATTTTTTTTGCCAAATTTATGAAAGAAGAAAATTGGATTGTTGATGCAATTGCCCTCGACATGAAACTTATGTTTAAGCTAATAAAAGACCATGAAAAAATAGAAAAACTCATTGGTGGCAGACCAAGAATATTTAGAAGAGAAGAACAAAAAGCAAAAAAAGAAGCAAGAGTTTCTAAACGGATTAAAAAATTGATGAAATCCCTGCAGAAAATCCAAAAACATTTAGAAAAAGTCAAAAAAGGAGCTGCAAAATATGGAGTAAAAGTAAGCAGAACAGTTTCAATGATAAATGCAGAAGAACGAGCATTACTTAAAGAAGAAGAAGATTTGGAAAAAGAATTTGCCAGGTTGGACAGATTATTTGAGAATATGCAAAGATTTTCTACCATGATTTCGAGATTTATTAATAATATTTCTACTGCAGAGATAAGATTAAAACCACAGATAATGTGGATAAACAATGCTCTTTTAAGCGCATATAAGATTGCAAAGAAAAATCCATCTGGTGCATTAAACTTTCTTGAAAAAGTTGCGCAATTCTCTCAGAAAGCATTGATACCAGCATTACAGCACATAGATGAAGAAAGAAGAGAATTGTTCAAGGAGTTTGCAGGAGAGGAAGGAATAATTAAAAATTTAGAGAGAGATATGCAAATGATGTATATATTGGAAAACAAGGGTTTTTTAAAAAATCTAAAGAAATTGGATAAAAATCTCTTAGGCATTGAAAAATCTGTTGATGCTGGAACTAAAAGAGCGATTCGTGATTTAAGAGCAGACATAAGAGAACTAGAAGAATCACTAAAAGAGGAAAAGATAATTGTTAAAGAGGAAGCCCAAGCAGGAGCCCCAAAAACAACTCAAGAAGAAGCAGAAACAAGAGCCAAGATTGCAGAACTTAGAATGAGAATTAGAGAATTGCAAACCAAGCACAAAGATATGAAGCGCGAATTTCTTCCTGCAATAAATGCTATTAAAAAGGCAATAAGCGAAGCACCCCATTTTAATTTTACAAAAAAAGGATTGTTTGGAATTTTTGGGAAGAATGTGGAAGATAGAATGATTAAAGATATTGTTATGGCAGAACATTATCTGAGCAAAGAAGAAAAGGAAGAATCTATGGAGATTTTGCGCTTGAAAAAGTGGATTGAAAACAAGACAGATTTGATGCAATATGTTGCTTTTATAAATACATTAAGAAGGGGATTTGAGGATGAAGGATTGATGCTATACAAACTTATTGCATACTACAGAAATTTGGCTTTGATGGAAAAAGATTTTAGTGCTGAGGTTAGAAAATCAGAGAAATGCATGATAGATATAGAAAGAGGAATAAGTAATTTAGAAGCGGTTATGTTAAAATATACAGATCTTTTTGGAGAAGAAGAAAAAAGAATGATAACTGAACTCAAGGAGATATTAGTAAATGCGAATAGGTTGGTTGGAGAATTAAAAAAGACAGAAAATGCATTGATTGTATTTGCGCACAGTTTGCCCCAAGTAGAATATGCTATTGAAAGAGCAAAAGAAAACGTAATAGAATTGAGAAAAATAACAAAAATCTCAATAAAAAATGCGAAGAAGGCAAGCAAGTTTTTTGGGAAGGAAATACAAGCTAAGCTTTAATGAGAGTTTGAATATTATATACTTCTATATATCCCATTATTTCATTTAATAGCATTTGTGCGCCTTTGTTATAATCTGCTTTTGGGTCACGAATATGAAGGCTAGCTCTTGTCAACCATTGCCATAATGTCTTGGGATAATTTAATTTTCCTGTTGTAGGATAAATTTCTGTGTGGGCTTCTACTCTGTAGCATTTCTCACCATTTTGTGTTTTGGATTTCCACATTCTTGCATGAAGTCTTTTTCCATCTCCAATTGCTTTTGCAGCTACAATATCCTCTCCAAAATCATATTGGGGTATTACTCCATCTTCAAGAGATTCAAGAGATAGGAATGGTTTTGTGAAATCTTTTATGTCCACTGCATAATCTAACTCTTTGAGGGTGTTATATATCTTGTAAATATCTCTTTCAATTTCTAAGTGTGGTTCTTCTTTGCGATATCTTTTTTTGAATTTCGCAATTATTTCTCTTGGTGTTAGAATAGTAGCATCTAATTTTTCAAGAAATCGAATTAACCCCCTTGATTTTACTTTCATGTTTAGTTTTTCTTCTAATTTCATGTAACTACTTAATAGTTAAAATATTATAAACTTTTCTTATAAGAAATTATTTTCTTAATACACTATAGTAAAAGCTGATTCCAATCTCAAACATAAGAAATGCGTTAATAAAAGTGAAAACATTATCATTAATTAGTACGCTATATATAAACAATATAATAGTTGCTATAAGCAAGAGGCTGCTAAATCTCTTATCAAGCTTAGAGCGTTTTGATTTTATTATTTCAATAAGTTCAGGTATCCAAGCCACAATTAGTAGAATTGCTCCAGCCATGCCAAATAATTCAATAATTGTAACCATGATAATTTAAAATTCTAAAACTTTAAATTTGTTTCATATGTTGAATTTTTAATGGGAACTTATATTGAGAAATTAAAAGAATTTGAAAAACAATTAGAAATTAAAAAAGAAGGAATAACAATTACAGTTTCTGGGCTTTCTGGTTCTGGAAAATCAACTGTTGCAAAAGCAATTTCAAAAGCATTTAATCTAGAATTAAAGAGCATGGGTGATATATTTAGAGAATTTGCAAAAGAAAAAGGCATAACAATTGAAGAATTTTCAAAAACCAGAAATGAAGATACAGACATACTTCTTGATAAGAAAACAATTGAATTGGCAAAACAAGGTAAAATTATTTTGGTTGGAAGATTAACTGGTTGGGTTGCGGGAGATAATGCTGATATAAAACTTTGGGTTGATTGCGAAGAGGATGTTAGAATAAAAAGAGTTGCTAAGAGAGAAAATATTTCTGAGGAGGAAGCAAAAATAAGGATTGAAGAGAGAGATAATGCTGATGCCCAAAGATATAAAGAACTTTATGGCATTGATATTAATGATAAAAGCATTTATGATATCTTATTTGATAATACAACAGCAACTTATGAGGAAGCAATCACTAAGCCTGTTGAAGCAATAAAGGAATTACTGGATGCACCTTCTTAAGAAGAAGCTGCACCAAGAATGATTTTAATTAAAATGGTATCTTCTGCAAATCTTTGTGTTATATGTAAGGGTGGAAAACATTTGTGTGGGAATAATCCCTGCCCACTTCTTGCTAAATTTAATGTTAAGCCAAAGTTAGAAATTGGAAAAGAATTTTCTGGTCCATCTACCTCTGTTTTTGTTGGACATTCAAATTATCCAAATGTTTTTGTTGGACCAATTGGCGCTGTTGAAAATGAGAATTTAGTTGATTCTCCAAATAAATGGTTTGGTATGGAATACAGCAAAATAATAGAGATGCGTTCTTTGACTATTCGTTCGAAATCAATTCAAAATGTTAAATCAAAAAATAGGTTTGTTGAAGAAAATCAGCTTCTGGCAATGTCAAAAAAGCCAACAGATGTTGATTTAAAATTTGCAAAAAAGCCAAGTTACAAAATAAGTTTCTCAGACATTACTCAGCCAATGGGCCCCTCAGCACCAATTGAAAAAATGAAAATTGTTGAAAATCCAAAGATACCTCAAAAAGTTGATAAAATTGTTGATGACGAATTAAAAGCTGTTGAGCAAGTAAATGTTCTTTACAAAAATTTTGATATTTATTATATAACAAATATTTTCACAAGTGGTGCCCTCGGACAATATAAAAATCAAAAACTTGTTCCAACAAGATGGAGCATTACAGCAGTTGATGACATTCTTGCAAAAGAGATGATGAAAAGAATTCGCGAATACAAGCAAATAGATTCCTACTTTATTTATGAATCAAAATATCTTGATAATCACTTTATAATTCTTTTAATGCCTGGAAAATGGGAATATGAAAATTTCGAAGCATGGGCGCCTGGTTCTTCTTGGGCAAAAGATGCTAAAGAAACTTTTATTCTTGAAGAATATGAGCCATTCGAAGGAAGAAAAACATATGCAGACAAAGAAGGTGGTGGATATTATGCTGCAAGATTTGCTGTTTGCGAAGCTTTGGACAAAATGAAAAAGCAAGCAAGAGTAATTGTTTTTAGAGAGATTTCTGAAGGATATATTGTTCCACTTGGTGTTTGGCAAGTTAGAGAAAATGCAAGAAATGCAATGAAATCATGTCCAAAGAAATTTCAAACTCTGCAAGATGCACTAAGTTATATTAATTCAAAATTAAAAATTTCAATTGAAGGATATAAGAAGAAAAGTAAAATGTTGAATCAAAAAAGAATTTTTGATTTTAATTAAATCAAAACATTTCCATCTTTGTAGATTTGAACGCTTTCCCCATTTTCTCCTTGTTTAATTGCTGTTAATTCTGCATTTATCAATAAATAATCTTCATGGTCGCTACAGTGATAAGGTGAACCAAATTCAGGACTTGGACCTCTTGCAATATGCAATCCTTTCTTTTCACTTTCTAGAATCTCAGCTTGGGGGTCTGCATTTATATTAAATCCTATCCCAAGCTCTCCGATTATATCTCCATATTTATGCATTTTTAATCCTTTTTTTAGAATTTTTTCCATTTTTTTGTCCTTGGTTGTTATATCTCTGATAACTCCATGCGTCCATGTAATAATAACTGGTTTTTTTAGAAGATGTTCTCCTGCCCTGTATTCCACATACATTTTACCGTTTGCCATGTCCTCTATAGGACCTGCAAATACCTCACCAGCAGGAAGATTTCCAAAACCTCTTTCTGCAACAGTTAAATCATCAAGCCATCTTCTATCTCCAACATAAATATTTAATTTATACTCTTTATTTGGACCTGAACGAATTTCAAACATTTTATATTGACTTAATATTTTTTTTAGTTTGATTGCTTTTTGTTTCATTTGATTGTAATCAATGTCAAATGGTCCACCATCTCTTAGCATTTCTTTTGTTATTCCAGGGCAATGTGCTATTCTGCCAATTTCTTCTAACTTAGTTAATAATTCTATTCTCATGGGTCTTTCTTCAGGATAGGCTTCAAATAAAGTGATTGTTAATTCTGGAGCCATATCCTCAATCATTTGATTTAAATCGCTTGGCACACATTTAAGAGGCCGTTCATAATCATCTAGATAAAATCTCCTTGACACTCCATTAAAATTACTTTTAAATATGGCATTTTCAAAAGCTTTAACAACAAATTCCTTGCTTTTGTCGCATACAATGAGAATTTCTTCTAAGTTATTTATGTCATATATTGCTTCAAGTGCACTTTTTAATCCATTAGTCACACTCATGTATAGCACCCCTATCTATCTATTTTAAAGTAGTAATTAATTTATATTTCTTATTATTTTATAAATTATGCAAATTAAACTAAAAGTTGTTCCTAAATCAAGCATGAATCTAGTTGAAACAGAAATGGATGGAAGCTTGAGGGTTAAATTGACTTCTCCTCCAGAAAAAGGAAAAGCAAATAAACAATTAATTGAAATTTTAGCAAAACATTATAATGTTAAAAAATCAGACATTAAGATTCTAAAAGGGGAAACCTCAAAAACCAAAATTGTTGAGATTAATTTATAACCTCAAAAATATTTTGATGCCAACATAGGTTATGTAGATTAAAATCAAAATTAAAGATTCTTTTCGCTCTAATTTAAGATTTGTCCTGAATAACAACAGCATGACGCTTGTCATTAATATTAACATAGGTAAGTCAAATAAAATTATGTTGGAGTTAACTAAAAATCCAGAAATTGAGGCGCCTAATCCAAGAGAGAAGAGTAAATCTACAACATTACTTCCAAGCAAATTTCCAACTGAGAAAGATATAGAACCTTTTAATACAGCACGCAAAGAAACCATAAGTTCTGGAAGTCCTGTTCCTAAACCAATAATTACAATACCTATTAATGATTCCTTTATATTCCACATTTCTGCAAGTTCTAATGCACCACCAATAGTAAATTCTGAGGAGAAAATAACAATTGCAAGGCCAAATATTATAGATAGAATCATTAAAAATGCGCTAATCTTTTTTTCTTTTGAATTGTGAATTACTCCAGCTCTTTTTTCTGAACTTATTAAGATGAAGAAATATATTATGAATACAATAATCATGAAGAATCCTTCAAGATGACTTATGTAGCCATCCCATGCAACTAATGCGAATACTCCTAAAGATGCTAAAAGAGAAAAGCCTTCCCGTTTCCATTCTCTTTTGCTAATTGTTAAAACTGTAAAAAGCCCAACTAATCCGATAATTAATGTCACTTGATTTAGAATTGAACCTAATGCATTTCCAACAACCACACCTGATGTTTCTATGCCTTTTAACCTGTCAAGTGCACCAATTAGACTTACAGATATTTCTGGAATAGATGTTCCAATTGATGCAATTGTAAGTCCGATGAATAATTCAGATATGCCAAATTTTCTAGCCAAACCCTTTGCCCCATCGACTACTAGTCCTGAGCCAATCCATAGTCCAACAAGCCCAATAATCAAAAAGAGGGGATGCGCCATAGCAATATATATTTAAATGAAATATTTAATAATTTAGTTAAGCCTCGGTGGCGTAGCTAGTAGCGCGTCGCCTTGGTATGACCTTTCTTTGGAAAAGAAAGCTCAACCAAAGAAAAGGTTGCAAAGAGGCGAAGGTCGTGGGTGCAAATCCCACCCGAGGCTGTCTATCTCAGATTCGTGTCCCTTAGAGCCTTAATTAAGTCTTCTCGCCTTGTTAAGAAGGTGAAAGCATGAAGCAGGACATTCATGAATCTGAGAAAAGGCTTAGACAAGTTCTTGAGAAAATTAAAAAGTCTAGAAAAATCTCAAAGAGAAACAAGGAACTGCTTTTAAAATTTCAAAGGGATTGCTTTGCACAAGGGCTCAGCATTGTGAGAGTGGAGCGATACCTTTATCTTTTGAAAAACATAATATCTTGGCTGAACAAAGATTTGGACAAAGCAAATAAAGAAGATTTGTTGGATTTGGTTCAAAAAATAGAAAGAATGGATTATGCAGAATGGACAAAGCAGTTGCACAAGATTTCTATAAAGAAATTCTACAAATGGCTAAACAATGGAGAGTATCCAGAAAAAATCAAATGGTTAAAAACAACTATGAAAAATGGAAAAAGCAGATTGCCAGAGGAAATCCTGACAATTGAAGAAGTAAAAAGATTGATAGAAGCAGCAGGGCATGTTAGGGACAAAGCACTCATTTCAACACTTTATGAATCTGGTTGCAGAATTGGTGAATTAGCAACAATGCAGATTAAACATTTAAATTTTGACAAATATGGAGCAAAAATAATTGTGAGTGGAAAAACAGGCATGAGAAGAATAAGATTAATTACATCAACTCCTTATCTTGCTAATTGGCTTGAAATTCATCCAAACAGGGATGATCCAAATTCTCCTTTATTTTTGTTTCTAAAACTTGAAATTTCTTCCAACTTTAATAAACCCTTCTCACTAGTTCTATTGCTGGTGATTTTATGGACATGGAAATCCAAAAAAGGCTACCAGAGTGGTGGATAATTCTTAAGCAGGAGGTTGAAAAAGATATAGAGACCAAAATAGAGCCAATTAAAGAAGAGGTTGTTGAGGAAACATAGAAAGTTTTAAATCGAATAACAGATAAAGTTTAATTATGCCACGGATTTTAAAAGCGGAGTTGAATAAATTCACAACTAAGCAAGATTTTCTAAGACCAAAAGATGTTCCTGAAGATGTTCTAATCAAAATGAAAGAAGCAATAGCTAATGAAAGAGAGTGGTACAAGAATAAAAAAGCGTATCGAACTAAAGAAGATTTAGAGTCTGCTTTAAAAAGAGGAGAATTAGTTAGAGTGGGATATAATGAATATGTATACATTGCCAAAACAGTAGAGCATCCTGTATTGTCGGTTAAAATGGCTGATATTCTTAGGGAGATAGTTGAACAATTTAAAGAGAAAGCACCAGAAACCGAATTTATAGTCATTGTTAGTATGACAAGAACAATTGAGGATTTGAAATTAGCAAATCCTTTGCTTGGAGAAGAGGACCCACATTGTAAGGGAGAAGCATTTGATATACCTTTTGAATGGCTTAGAATTAACAAACCAAAGACATATGAGATACTAAAACAAATACTTGAAGATTTTAAAAAGAAAGGAAAAATAAACTTTGTAGAAGAAAGAGCAATCAACATGTGGCATGTGTGCAGAAATCCAAATTATAAATAATAATACTATTAAACACATTTTATACTTCTTAATCTAATTCTTATTGGTTAAAATGAAGAAAGAAATTCTTGAAAAAATGCCTGAATGGTAGGCAGGAGATAAGAGAAGTTATGGAGGGCGATGAGGATGTACAAACAAAATCTAAATGAAAAGAAAATAAAGGAGATTGAAGAACTTTTTAAGAAAAAGGTTAAGGGAGATTTGATTATTGAAGCTGTTGAGAAGTTGTATAAATCTTAATCTTGTTTTTTTAATCCTTTTTCATAAATTTCAGCTCTTTTACTCAGAAAATTATTCATTTCTTCATTCAACGCTAAAATTGGGGGATTTGGATATCTTTATTAAGTAGTCATTTTTCAAAGAGAAAAACTAAAGTTATAATTGGTGTAAATATCCCAATAAACATAAATAATAGTTTAACTATTGGGCCTAGGTTAGATATTAAAATAATCCCTGTAGGTATACCAAAGATAATATTGACTACTGCATTTAGCGTATAAAGAACATCTTTGTTATTAGCAATGTAATATATGATAAAATATAAATCAAAAATACCAAGAATTATTGGAGTGCCTATGATGAATATCATCATAATACCTTCTGTAGTTGGACTCCAAGGATTATTCATGTCATATTTGATCATATAACTACCTTCAGTCGATACAAAGAACAATATTGAGGTTATCACAAATGTAAACATTAATATTAGAGACAATAAATCACGATTACTGTGTTTGTATTTCATGTTTGACTAAACATATTCAGAGTTTATATAATTTATTGCTAATGTTTAATTTGTTTTCCAACCACCTCCTTTGTGGCTGTCGCTTGGTCCAACTTAAAGCTTTTGGTTGGCAACCGCGCTTTCGCTAAAAGCATTAAGAGACCACGCTCCCGAGACGCCACCGGAGGTGGTTTAAATGGAAAACAAAAAATCTGCTTTAGATGAAAATACGAAAAGGGCAAGGAGGATTCTTGCGAAGGCAAGATACCTCGCCAAGATAGCTTCTGACGAGAGAGTTGACGCCTTCGTTCGCAGGGACATCAGCAAAGCAATATTCTTCCTTTACAGAAGCGCGTTCGGCATAAAGCAGAAAACACCAGAAGGGATTGCTTCAGAGCTGCTCAGGGAAGCAGCGAAGCAGGCGGGCGTTTAAGCCTGCTTTTTTGTAGCATCTTTCTAATTTGAAGTTGTGGTAGTCTTACGATTGTATGTATTTGATAGATGGTGTATCCCTTCTTGTGCAGTTCGTTAACTATATGGCTGATCTCTTCAATTCTGTATTTACTAAACTTAGCCATATCCTCATACGTAGGATATTTTCCTTTATTTTTAAGACTCTTCATTTCTTGACTGAAATTTTGGTAAAATAGACAGTTTCGATTTATATCTCCATGTTCAAATCCTACAAGATTAGATATAACATTCATCAAAGATGGAATTATCTCCCATTCCATGTCTGATTTTTTGATTAGTTTGATTTTATTTTCTAATAATTCTAATTCAAATAGTAGTTTTTCTCTAAGATTTATATCTAAATTAGTTATCTCTACGACTCTCTTTTTTATCTTGTTTATCCATTTCATGAAATCTTCAATTAAATACTTTTTATCAATCTCAAATAGAGAGGTTATACCCATTGTTTGTTTGTTCAGCCCGAGTACATATCTAATCGAGTTGGTAAAATATTCATAATTTGGTTTGTCCATTTAAATCACCGATAAGGCAATCAAGTCGCAGTATTTATTTTATTTGATATCTGAAAGTATATTATTCGTTACCATAGAATTTATATTTGATCAATATCTATAAAAAATAAAAAAGGTGGGAAGAATAGCCAAAATGTGACATGAATCTCAGTCTCTCGTTCCACCCGAGGCTTTAGAATTCTTCAAATATTAAATCTTCTAATTTGGTAGTTGGAACAGCAAAATTATCTTCAACTTTAACAAGCTCAATTTTTAGAAGCTTTTTTAATGCAATTTCATCAATTTTATTAATCGGCAATCCATTATTTTTAACTATTTCTGAAAACCATTCCCATATTGGCGGATAATCTCGTTTTAATGCAAGTGCTTTTGAGTAGGTGAGAACCAAATCTCTGTTTATTTTATATCCATCAAAATTTGCTATGAGCAACCCAGCTTCTATTGCCCATCTATATGATTCGCAATGTTTAGTTACATGTAATGTTGTATCTCCAAATTTTAAACTTGTTGAAAGAGTACTAACTGCTTTTTGAATACTTCTATATTTTCTTCTTTTTGTAGCAACTTCATCAGCTCGCATAAGTGCTTCTTGAAGAGGTATGTACTCAACAATTTGATATTCGTTTTCAGATTCTATTATAACTCCTGCTTCTTTTAGAAAATTGATTAATCTTTTTACATTTGGGCTTCTTGTTTTTGGGGGTCCATGGAATTTAATTAATTCTATTAATTCTTCTTTGTTATATGTTCCAATAGGAATATTGCGTTGTATTATTAGATATAGCCCTGCACTTGGAGAGTAAGGCGAATATCTTGCCATGTTAATAATTATAAGATAAACCTTTTTATTTTTAACTAAAAAGGGACAAAACAGAAACAATTAAATATTGTTACTTTTTGATTATTATCATGACTGATGCAAGAGTTCTGGATTGTGATGGAACCATAATCAAAAAAGCAGAGAGAACATTATTAGAAACTCTAATGCTTGATTTTTACAAGAAACAAGATGTAAAAAGAAAAATTGATTTGGCTATTCGCTATTTAGTAATTAAATCTTATAAATCTCTTTCTTCATGTATTGGGAAAATTTTTGGAGATGAACAAATCACTGGGGAAACTACTTCTTTGGAACTCTTTGAAGTACTAATGCTCAAAGATGCAGGAATGCCAATGGATTTTGTTAGAGAACGCGCAAAAGAATATTCTAGATGGATAGAACCAAGACATGTTGCTGAATTTAAAAAATGCAATGATGATATTTACATTGTTTCTGCAGAACCAGTGCAACTAATCGAAGAAATTGTTAAAAATGTTGGACTTGAAGAACATATTCAAAAGATTTATGGTACAAAATTTAAAGTTGAAGATGGAATCATTACAGGATTTGAGAGAGTAAATCTATTTGCTGGGGTTCGAGGTAAGTACTTAGGAATGCAAGAAATTATCTTAAAGGGATACCAACACATTTATGCAATTGGAGATTCTATGGCAGACATTGGGCTTTTTAGTGCACACAAAAAGATTATCCCATTTACTTTTAGCGATTCTCCAAAAGAACTTGTTGATTATGTAAAGAGCAGCAATGGACTCATTGTTGATGATTTGGCAGAGTTTTTTAAAAAGAAGTTATAATTTATAAATAACAATGGTGTTCGTATTCTTATGGAAGCAATACAACAAGCACTCATATTTAATCAAAAAGATCAGTTCTTGGTCTTAAAATATTCAGGTATCTATGGTAAAGAAACAAAAGGAAAATGGACATTTCCATCTGGCAGATTGGAAAAAAATGAAGGATATGAAGACGCTTTAAAAAGAGAAGTAAAAGAAGAGACTGGTTTGGATATTGACATTGTCTATCAATTTTTTTCAAGTATGATAAAAACAGTTGATGGAAAACAAGTTTTAACTGTTGCTTATTTATGCCGTCCAAAAGGAAAAAAAATTAAATTATGCAAAGAGCACACAGATTATAAATGGGTTTCTGTAAAAGATTTGAAAAAAATGAAGTTGATTAATCCTGTAATGATTGAAATGGCTGAAAAAGCCATGATTCTTTTAGGTGGTGGGGAGAATGAAGCTTAAGAAAATTATTGAAAAACCAATTAAGAAAAAGGATATTGAAAAACTAAAATGGCTTTATTCTGGAATAACTATTCTTAATGAAAAAGCAAAAAAAGCAGCTCTTGAAAGAGATTTAGAATTTATGGAGAAAAAAGGAAGATTTCTTACTTTAGAAGAATTTCATGAAATTTTATCTAAAAAGAAAGTTAAACCTGAGTTAATTCCTGAAAAGTATAAAAGAGAAATGGAAAGATATCATCAAATGTTTACTTCTAGCATTGCTGAAATGCTTAAACTTGATGAATTGCAAGATGCAAAGATAGGGAAGATGTTAGGACTGCCAGCTGCTAAAGAAAATCTTTTTGAATTAAAAAAGAAAGGCAAGACAATTGGCTTTGTCCATTTTAATGAAAAGGAAAAAACAATTGACTTTATAGCTGACATAAAGGACTTACCAAAGGAATTTAAGAAAAAGCTGAAGAAGAAATAGATATCTAGAGAGGGTATACTCTCCATGAACTTCCAATTCCAAGTCTTTCATTTGCATTGGAGTTTATCATTACTAAGTTTGCGAGGAGGCCATCGTAATTTCTCATTATTCTCCAGTTGAGATGTATGTGCTTTAAATTGTCTTCAGGAATTATCTTTATTATTACATACTCTTGTCCAGATTTAACATTAACCTTGTCTTCTTCCGTATTTGACTCAAACCCATTTTCGTTCAATATATCAGATAAACTGTTTAGGCTAACATCTAATGGTGCTACTTCTATCCGTTCATAATTTTGAATTGGGGTATTGTTTTTAATTACTAAAAATAAATCTTCAATGTGATTATTTAATACATTATATATCTCTCTAGCAAAGTTTATCCTATCATAATATAAGAGTTTTTTATTTACATCGTTATGAAAAGGAAGATATTTTTCTCTGTTTATTTCAACAGGGTATTTTCTTTGATTAATCTTATCCACACATCTTTTTTGCTCGGGACTGAGTTCACAATCCCCTTTTAAAATAACAACTACCACAATCCACCTCCGTTATATAATTAATAATAATTGGCTCTTTCTTTTCAACTAAGTGTCTAAAATGCCCTATATTACTACTTAATAGTTGTTTAAATAAATTTCCATAAGTAATTAAAAAATAATGTTTTGAAAATAAGTGTATGAAAACAGACATCAAAAAATTTTACAGAACCTCTGAAGATTTTGAGAGGTATTTAGCAAGCGACAAAAAGAGAGTCGATGCTCTCAAAAAACTTTACTCCTCAAACAAAAAATTCTTTGGCAAAAAAGTTTTAGATATTGCTTGTGGGGGTGGAGTTTTAGGATTTATAATTGAACCAAAAGGACACACTTATGTTGGAATTGATATCAATCCAGATATGATAAAAAGCGCAAAAAAGCACACGAAGGAACTAAAATCAAAAAACAAATTCATTCTCGGTGATATAACAAAGAAAAAAATTACTGGTAGTTTTGACACAATCACATTTCTTGGAAACAGCTTGGGACACTTTACAACATTCGACCTCATGAAATTATTAAAAAATATTGAAAAGAATACTCACAAAGGAACTTACTTCATCATAGATTATAGGGATGTAGTCACGATTCTATTTGAGAAAAAGTGGAAAGATAAGATGATTGAAAAAAAGAGAAATGAAAAAGTTATTAGCATAACAAAAGCATTTGATACAAAAAGGGGAGAAATAATCAAAGAAGCATTTAATGAAACTCTTAAGAAAAAAATTAGATTTGCCCACGCAGTTTGGTCACCATTTATACTTGAGTCGATAATGAATCTATCTGGCTGGGAACTTGTGAAAAGAAAACCCGCACCCTACTGGCAAGGTTGGCTTGATGTTTATGAAAAGTCCGATAACAATCAGTGACGGAAAAAACATAGTCGTTCATAGTCTTCTCCAAGTCCCTCCATTATTCTCCCTATATCTCCCCACGTCAGATACGCTATTAATTCTCCTCCTTTATACAATCTAGGAAAAATTGTTCCTTTATAAATTATCGCATGGAAATTTACACTACTGCCATCTCTTTTTCTTAGCTCAAATTCCTCTGGTCCTCTTACAACCAGAGATCTACCAAAACTTAGAGGTATTAACTTCTCATCGACTTCTGCCATAACTATACCCAAGAATAGCGCATTTATAAAGATTTCGATTACTTGTTCCTCGTTAGTAGTGAAAATATATTGGCACTAAAGTCAAAAACCTTTAGATATCTATTGATATTAAAGAGGTATATAACGAAACCATTAAGAAAAAGTTAAACTGATATTATAATAAAGGTGAGACAATGCTAAGGGTTGGGCCAATACAAATTTTTGTTTATGATATAGGAAAAGCAAAAGAATGGTATTCTAAAATTTTAGGTATGGAATTAATAGAAGAATATCCAGAATTCCAATGTATTCTTATGAAGCTTGGAGACGTAGAATTTGATATTGGTGTTCCAAACCTAAGTTGGGGACAAGGATGGGAAAAAGTAAAAATTGGTGGGAGAGCAAATATTTTCTTTGAAACAGATGATATATTCAAAGCTGTAAAAGAATTAAAAGAGAAAGGGGTTAAATTTGACGAAGAGCCTTCAAAAAGGCCTTGGGGCGAGTACAAAGCTGTTTTTGTTGACCCAGACGGAAATGAATTTAATTTAATTGAGGTGAGAAATCGATAACTTTAAATATCAGTTGATATTTATAATTATCATATGATATCTATGGATACCAAACAGAAACTGAAAGAATATTTCTTTCTGCATCCAACCTCGAAAATGAGGGTGAGACAACTAGAGAGGAAACTCCATCTTTCGCTACCTTCTGTTATTAGATATTGCAAAGAGCTAACTAAAGAGGGTATTCTGAAGAAGATAACAATTGGAGATGTTAATTTTTATACTGCAGATAGAAGCAGTGAAATTTTCTTGCTTGAAAAGAGACTATTTAACATAAAGCAAATATATTTATCTGGGTTGGTTAGATATTTGCGAGAGGAGTTTAGTAATCCAACAATTATTGTGTTTGGTTCATATGCAAGAGGCGAAGATGTTGAAGAAAGTGATGTTGATATTTACATAGAGTCACCATCTACAAAAAAAGTAGATGTTTCTAAATTTGAGAAGGCTCTGCATCGGAATATACAATTGTTTAAATTTAAAAATATAAAACAAGTTGGAAATAAAAAGCTGGCAGATAGCATAATAAATGGGATTACGCTAAATGGGTTTTTGAGGGTATTTGAATGAAAGAATCGTCTTGGAAAGAATGCATTGAAAGTGGGAATAGCAGAAATATCACACCTGACATATTAAGGGCTGAATCTCTTATAGAAGTATCTATGGATAGAATAAATTCTGTAGCTGATATAAATGAAAGAAACTGCAATTTTGTTTTTGAAGATTACTATACTTCAGTGCTTGAATTAATCCAAGCGTTGGCTCTTATTAATGGATTTAAAATTTCTAATCATTTGTGCTTGGGCTTCTTTCTCAAAGACTTTTTAAAAAGAGAGGATTTGTTTCACATATTTGATGATTTAAGATATAAACGAAACATGTTAACCTATTATGGAAAGAGGATGGAGTTTGACATATGCAAAGAGACAATAAACAAATGCAAAGGTTTAATAAAAGAAATTAAAAGGATTATCAATGAGGTGAAAAAATGAGTGTTTGGATTGGTGAAGAAGTTGCAAAATATATTGAACAGCCACCAGAGGTTAAAATAAATCCCAATGGTGTTGACTTAAAAGTTTCTGAAATTTGGAAACTTCCTGAAGAAGGAATTGTAACTATAAACGGAAAAGAAAGAAAAATTGAACCTGAAAAAATGAAAATTGATGTTGATGAAGATGGATTTTATTATTTGCCAAAAGGAACATATGAAATTAGAATTGCAAACAAAATTACAATTCCAAAAAATGCAGTTGGGCTTTTGTTTCCTCGCTCCACATTTAATCGTCTTGGCGTAATCAAATCAGAAAGCGCTGTTTGGGATTCAGGTTATTCTGGACATGGAACACAGACAGTTAGAATAACAGTTCAAGAGCTTCGCGTTCATAAAGATGAATATTGGTTTCAAATGATGTTTTTTGACACAAAAGGAGAAGTTAATCAACTCTACGAGGGACATTGGCAAGGAGAAAAACCCCATAATCAAAGTTGACTTAGCAATGCTTAAAAGGGATTATTGTAACAAAAGTTTTGGTTTTGAATATGAAAGTAATTGGACTTTGTGGAAAACTTGGAAGTGGGAAAGATACTTTTGCAGACTATTTAGTTAGAAAGCACGGCTTTGTAAAAATAACAATGAGTGATATAATAATAAAAGAAATGGAATCTCAAGGAATTAAAGATATTGATAGGATTAAAATTCAGGACTTCTCAAGAGAGATGAAAGAAAAATATGGAAAGGATATTTGGGCAAAAGCTTGCATTGAATATGCAAGAAAAAACCAAATTCGTCGCGTTGTAATCTCTGGAATAAGAGATAGTGCAGAGCTCGAGTTTTTTAGAACGCTTGGAAATGATTTTGTTTTGGTTTGTGTTAAAGCAGATAAAGAAACAAGATTTAAAAGAGTTAAACAAAGAAAAAGCCTGAAAGATGTTGAAATCTTTGCGGATTTCATAAGGCAAGAGTTGCGAGAAGCAAAACTTTTTGATTTGTATGATGCTTGTGAAGAATTAGCAGATTATGTTGTTGATAATAACCAATCTATAATAGAACTTTATGCACGTGCTGAAGAACTTCTTAAAAACCTGAATTGGCAGATATAGAAATCTTTTTCATTGGATACGCTTTCTTTTTAAAGAAAGGTTGCGGGGTTGTAGCTTAGTTTGGATTAGAGCGTCGGCCTCGGGCGCCGAAGGTCGCAGGTTCAAATCCTGCCAACCCCATAAGGTTTTTAAATTGTGATATTTTGTGAAACTCTATGGGTTATTTGAAATATGCGCGTCCAGCAATTTTAATCGTACTTGCAATATGGTTTTTATTGCTGATACATCCATTTACTAAAGAAGGAGTTGTTATAACTGAGGTAGAGGCTCCAGCTTCCTTAGTTCTTAGGGAAAGAGACATAATAAGTTCTGTAAATGGAAATAATATCCTCACTCTTGAAGATTATGAAAATGCAATTTCGCAAATAGAACCTAATGATACTGTTTCAATTGTTGTTTTAAGAGAGACATTTCCATATACTTATAGAGAGATATCACATCTATTTGTTGCAGAAGAAAGAGACAATAAAACCTTTTTAGGTATTGTTGCAGATAAAACTCATTTTTCAAATCTTAGATTTAGTCATAAATTAATTGGTGGAAATAAATTTATCATATCCACAAATCAGTCAAATGCAATTGAGATTATCAAAGAAAGATTGGAGATAAATAAGGTTCATGATTATTCTATCTCTAAAGAAGGAGATAAAATCATATTAATCACAACTGCTGGAGAAGAAATTGTTCCATTACTAGAGACAAAAGGAGAATTTTATGCAAAAGTAGACAATAAAATCTTTTTCACAACAAAAGACATTAAGAATATTTGTATTACAGGAGTTGATTGTGCACTAAATTTATATCCGTATATGAATGAAAGCAAAGAAGAAAGTACAATTATTTGGAGATATGGTTTTGAGGTTTCTCTAACAAAAGAAGCATCTCAGAGATTTGCAAATTTGACAAAGGATTTAAGTATTGCATCTTGTAAAGGAGAAAGATGTACCTTGAATGCCACTATTGATTATTATATTGATGGGAAGCTAATTGGTTCTGAAGAAATTTATGCAAGCAACAAAGAATTGCCTTATGATAGGCCAATTGTTGGCGGTGCAAAATTAACAAAAGAAGATGCAATGAAAGCACTTTATTTTACCCAAGCCATGCTAAAAGGAGGATTAGATGCCAAAGTTGAAGAGATAGTTCCAGTAAAAGAAAAACAAAATCCAATGGGATTAATTGTTTATGTTATGATTGGAATTGTGATAGCAAGTGCAATAGTTTCTTTTGTTTTCTTAAGAAAGATAAAAATACTCTTCGCAGGGATGTTATTGGGCTTTTCTGAAATAGTTATTGTTATTGGTGCAATTACTGGACTGAATATGATGATTACTATCTCAACATTGGTTTCTTTAATAATTGTAAGTCTAATCACATTTGGATATCAAAATTATATAACATATAAACTCAAAAAAGAAGGCATAATTAAAAGCAAGATTGTTGGACTATCCAAGAAAATAAATAAATGGATGATTATTGCTATAATTGTTTCATTTGCATTAGTATTCTTCTTTTCAAGTTTTATTTCTCCAATTTTGATTCAATTAATCATAATCTTAGTTTTAACCAAATCCTTATTTATTAAAACAATAGAAAGTGCTTAGGATTTTAGTTCAAGAATTGTTTTTGCAATGTCGCCCTCATTTTTAATCAATGCTTCTTTTACTTCATCTTCATTTTTTCCAGTTTGTTCCATTACAAGATGAACATCTTCGTCTGTGAATAGCGATTCTTTTAATTCCTCTTCATGCGCTTCTCCAATAATTTGAAATGTTTCCTGCCCCATTACATTAAGCTTCATAATTTTTGGATTTTCAATTATGATTCTTTTTGGCCCTTCGATGATAACTCTTTCAGCTGGTATGTCCTCTACATTTTTCATCATTTTTTGAAGTTTTTTCATATCCATTCCAGGCATCATTTCCTTCTCGACCCCCTAGATTTTTTACCAGCAGAGGTAAGCCCCCTATATGCTCTTCCTCTTTGAGTTGTTATCCAATTAATATCCTTGTCTTTTTTAATAGCAGGATGATTTTTATCAACCATTATTACTTCATACCATACATATTGGCTGTCATCTCCAGCATAGTAACTATTTAGAACTTCTAGATTTGGAAACTTCCTGTTTATTCTTTGTTCTGCTATTGCTTGAAGACTTCTTACTGTTGAGAATTTAGTCCTTCCATATCTTTTTGGTCGCCTTCCTTTTGGTATAGAACGTTTTTTTCTTCCACCCTTCTTAATTCTAATTCTTGCAACAACAAAACCTTGCTTAGCTTTATATCCCAATCTTCTTGCTTTATCTATTCTAGTGGGTTTATCTAATTTTACAATAGAAGGTTGTTTTCTCCATTTAATCAATCTTTCTTTTTGAATAGGTTTAATCTTTTCTTTGGCATCCTGCCAAAGTTTTGTTAAATATTTATACATTCCCATATCTCTACCCCCCATCAAGCTTAAAGCCCTATCATCTCGGGTAGATTCACCTATTTTTTTATGGTTTTTAAATGTTACTAAAAATAAGAATTCATCTTGTGGTGACTGTAGCAATATATAAATCATGAATTTTTTACAACTTTTATGGTTCGTGAGATTTCAGCTGGTGCAGTTATTTTTAGGAGAGTACATGGAGAGCCAGTATATCTACTTCTTCATTATGGTAGTGGACACTGGGACTTTGTTAAGGGACATATAGAAGAAGGCGAAGATGAAATCACTACGGTTAAAAGGGAAACTGCAGAAGAAACTGGGATAACTGATTTGAAAGTAATTCCTGGGTTTAAGGAGAGGATTAGATACTTTTTTAGAAGGGGTAAGGAGGTAGTTTATAAAGAGGTTATATTCTATCTTGCTCAAACAAATCAAGATAAAGTCAAACTTTCTCATGAACATATAGGATATATTTGGCTTCCATACGAAGATGCATTAAAACAATTAACTTTTGAAAATGCAAAAAGTATCTTAAAAAAAGCCCATGAGATTTTAAGTAAGGTTTAATAATATTACATTCTTTTATTTTTAATAATGGTATTAAAAGAATTATTGCAAGTCCAGGTTATTAGTATTTTGCAATTTGCAATAGTTATAGCAATAGGTGTTATTGTTACAAAGATAGCAACAGAATTTCTTTCTCACTTTTTAAGACGCCCAGAGATGAAAAGATTGATTTCAAAAATGGGATATGAAGAACCCATAATAGAATTTATCGTCCTTGTAATCCGATATGTATTTTATTTTGTTACATTTATAATTGCTTTAGCGCAATTTGGATTTGCAACTTTTGTATTAAATATCATCATCATATTAATTGCATTATTCGTGGTAATCCTAATTTTGTTTAGTTTAAAGGATTTTGTTCCAAATGCTGCAGCAGGTATATACCTGAATACTGTAAAATCCATAAGAAAGGGAGATATACTTAGGATAGGAAATTACTATGGCAAGGTTGTAGATATGGATTTAGTTAGCATAACTCTTGAGGATGAGGCAGGAAGATTAACAATTATACCAAATTCAAATGTTGTTAAAAGAGAAATCATCAAAGAAATCCCAAAAAAGAAGAGGAGTAAAAGGAAAGCTATTAAATAAGTAATTGCTTGAAAAAATGGGTAAAAATGGTAATAGCATATATTTTTGTTATAACAAAACCAGGAAGCAAAGAATATCTGTCTAAAGAAACTATTCTCAAGATGAAGGGTGTAAAAGATTTTGCTGAAGTCTATGGGGAATATGATATGGTATTAAAAGTTGTTTTACCCAATATGGATGATTTGCAAAAGTTCATATTAAATTTAAGAAAAATAAAAGGTATAGAAAAAACTGTCACTATGATTGGTGTGAAAGGATAGGAGGTGTGAGATTTGGTAACAGCATATGTTTTACTTATTGTAAAACCAGGAGAAGAAAGCACAGTTGCTGAAAAATTAAAACAAATGAAAGAAGTAAAGGACATAAGCGTTGTATATGGTGAATATGACATTGTTGCAAAAGTAGAAAAAGAAAGCATGGAAGAACTTCAGAACTTTTTAATTAAGAAGATACGTGCTATGGATGAAGTTGAAAGGACATCCACGATGATTGCATTGAAGTAATATGGACATTAATAGCTTAGTCATTATATTTTTACAATCTTTTAGAAATCCATTTTTTGATTTTGTAGCTTTGTTTTTATCTTATTTATTTTCTACAACAGTTATTGGTGTTTTTACTATTTTTCTAATAATATTATTTTTAATTAAAAAACAAGAAAAGTTGTTCATATTAATTTCATCAATCTTTGCTAATTTTGCAATTTTAACAATTTTAAAAGAGATTATTGCAAGACCACGCCCAGATTATGTGATATCATTACCTATGTTGCCATATAGCCAACATTCTTTTCCATCAGGGCACACTGCAATGGCATTTCTTTTTGCAGTTATTTTTTCTAGGTATTATCCAAAATACACTTATGCATTCTACATTATTGCAGCACTGGCGGGGATTTCAAGACTATATCTTGGCGTCCATTATCTCGGTGATATACTAGTTGGTATGATATTGGGAATCCTTATTGGAAAATTGGCAATATACAAAGAAAACGAATTATATATCTTGGGCAAAAAGATTATTAAATTTACCCATTCTTTTTTGAGAACATGACAACTTTAGTTTGTGCAGCACATGCAGATGATGAAGTAATTGGCTGCGGTGCTACAATTGCAAAACTTGCAAAAAAAGAGAAAGTCATAGTGGTAATTTTCTCATATGGCTCGGGTAGTGCTGGCGCTGCCACTTCTTGGCCTTTATTTATGTCTGAAGAAAAACTTAGAAAAAGAAGGATTTATGAATCCAAACGTGCTGGCTTAATTCTCGGAGTTCACGAAACTATTTTTTTGGATATAACATCAGATATCGAATCTGAATTCGATTCTGAGAAAAAAGAAAAGATTTTGGAGATAATACGGAAATATAAGCCAGATAAAATTTTTTATCATTCATTAAAAGATGCACATCCACATCATCAAGCTGTTAATAAGATTATGAATGAGATTATTTCTGAATTGAACTATAACCCAACTGTTTATACATATCAGATTAACACCTTTGAAATCGGGAATCATGAACCAAAGATTATATTTGATGTATCCAAAGAATTCCCACTAAAGATAAAAGCGCTTTTGTGTTTTAAATCTCAGATTATATCTTGGCTTATCTTAGGTCCCTTAATTATCCTCAAAGGTATACTTTATGGAAAAAAACATGGTTTTAAATTTGCAGAATACTTTTATAGTAATTAAGGAAAATGAAAAAAATTTTGATGTCGGTTGTAGGAATTGGACTGGGGCATGCAACTAGGTCTGAATCTATTTATAACCATCTTAAGAAAAAATCAAAAGTTAAAGTTTTCTCATACGGGGATGCGTATAGATATTATAAAAAAATAAATATTCCAACCTTTGATTTTGGCGGACACAAATACAAAGGAGAAGAATTTACATTTAATATAATGTTGCAGATAACTGAATTTTTTAAGAATCCCACGAAATTGGGTGCTGATTACACAAGATTTAGAAGATCGGCAGATAAATTCAAACCAGATTATGTTTTTTCTGATTCAGAGCCAAATGCATTTTTTTATGCTACAAAAAGAGGAATCCCAAATTCAATCCTTACTAATCTTATTACCACACTTACACATTATGACATAATTCCAAAAAAACTTAAAACACGAGCAATTTCATTGCAGAATGTCCTTCTTAAAAGACTTATGAAATTTATGCTTAAGAGAGGAGATAGATTTTTTGTCCCTTCTTTTGAAAGGAGACTGCAATATATTGAAAAGGTGGAGTATACTGATTTGATAATAAGGAAAAAACCATCAGAATTAAAATCCAAATCTAAGTTAAAGAAAAAGTTAGGAATTGATAGGGAATTCTATTATGTGCATGTCGGAGGAGCAGACATAGAGAGGTATATATATCATATTTTTGAAAATGTGCTTTCAAAATTCCCAGATAAATTTTTTATAATTTCAAGCAACTATGCCACAAAAAAAGTGATTAAAAAAGAAAATATGATTGTTTATCCTTTTATTAAAAATGCGCTTGAATATATATCCTTATCAAAGGGTGTAATTTCTCCAGCAGGACATTCTGGAATTTCTGAAGCAATTGTGTTTAAGAAACCAATTCTTGCCATACCTGTTCGAAATCACATAGAGCAGCTTGTAAATGCTGCATTGCTTAAAAAAGAAGGATTTGGTGAAGCATGCTTTTTTGAAAAAAGAGTCAGTGCTAAAGTTCTCAAGCAATCAATTGAAAAATTCTTTAAGAGAGAAGATGAGATTAAAGACAATCTTAAAAGAATTAGATTTAAGGGTGAAGGTGCAAAGCAAATTGCTAGGTCTTTATTGAGATTTTAAAAAAGAAGAGAGCGCGCACCCCAAACAAGATTTTCTACATCTCGTTTAGTTAGTATTACTGAACCCTTTTTTGAAAATCCTTTGAAGATAAATCCATATTTTTTAAATTCCATACTATTGAGAAGCCCAAGATATGCTTGTAATTCTTCTTTTTCTCTTTTATTGTTTGGTATTATGCTTAATACATTTTCTAAAAAAGAGAGAAGTCTTTTGAATTCTTCTTCATCCATTTCTTCAAATCTTTCACTTAATCTGATTGCCCTATCAATTTTAAGCTGTGCCAATTCGCGTTGCTCCATTTAGACACCTCTCTATCTTATTAATAAAATTCCTTGCTATGCTTAAATATCTTTTTATGTTGGATTCATTTACAGTTACAGTTTCAAAATTTGGCAAGAAGATGATATAATCCTCACCACGCTTTATTTCTGCCTGACTTTTTCTATGGGCTTTAACAAGTAAGTTAAGTTCATTTATTATATGGCGTTCACTTGTTGTTATTCCAAGAGATTTTGTAAATTCTTCTAAAAATAATCTGCGAGATAAGTCTTCGCTTTCAGGAAGAATCCTAATTTTTTTTAATTCCCGCTGTCTTTTGATATAAGCACGCATTGCTAAGTTCACACTTTTGTTAAGATGTTCAAGCACACTTAGAAAAACATTTTTATCTTTAACTAAGGGTAATGCAACCATAAAAATATGGTCTGCTAAGCCTAGTTCTTTCTTAGCTTCTGAAAAGATTTCTTTATAACCCATTACTAATTATAAGGTATTTAAAACCCTTAAATTTTGCCTTTTTTGGCATAGTAAGCTTTAAAAATACATGAAATTTATCTTAGGCTATGGCAAAGTTAAGAAAAGCATCTTGTTATAGGAAGATTGAACGCCCATATACTCGTAAATCTAAGAAGAGAGAAAAATCTTATGTGCGTGGGGCGCCATATTCAAAAATTGTAATGTTTGACATGGGCAATAGGAGAGCCAACTTTCCATATAGAATCAAATTGATTTCAAAAAATAATGTTCAAATAAGGCACAATGCGTTAGAATCTGCAAGAATCGCTGTTAACAAGAAATTATCAGAAAATATTGGCACCAATAACTATTATTTTAAGATAAAGACATATCCACACCATGTTTTAAGAGAAAATCCTCTTGCAGCAGGTGCTGGTGCAGATAGGTTCCAAACAGGTATGAGCCATTCTTTTGGAAAACCAATTGGCTTAGCAGCCCAAGTTAGAAAAGGACAAGAAATAATGTATGTTGATACTGACGAAAAGCACATTAATGCTGCAAAAAAAGCAATTAAGCAAGCAACATACAAATTCCCATTGAAAGCACAGATAGAAATTGTTAAAAAATAATTTCAAAACCCATATAAAGTTCTTTAATTTCTAATTATTTAGGTGAGGATATTGGATAAAAAACATGCTTTAATACTAAATTTTAAAGAGATTAACAAAGAAGACATTCCCTATGTTGGTGGAAAAGGAGCTAATTTGGGTGAAATGTATAATTCTGGGTTCCCAGTGCCCCCTGGGTTTGCTGTTACAGCATATGCTTATGAAAAATTTCTTGAAATAACAGGGATTAAAGATGAGATTAAAGAAGTTTTGTCAGATTTGAATGTTGATGATAATGATTCTTTGCAATCAGCTTCAAAACAAGTTCAGACAATAATACGAGCTGAACAAATTCCAGATGAGATTTCTTCTGCAATAGTGAAAGCATATGAGTCCATGTATAAAAGTAGTTATGATTTGCCAAAATCAGTGGGTATGTTTATTAATGCTGCAAGAGAGCCACCCTTTGTAGCTGTTCGTTCAAGTGCAACAGCAGAAGATTTACCTGGTGCAAGTTTTGCTGGACAACAGGCAACATTTCTTAATGTGAAGGGCGGAGATGATTTGCTTGAAGCAGTTAAAGACTGTTGGGCTTCTTTGTTTACTGCCCGTGCAATTTTTTATCGTGAAAAAAATAAATTCGACCATTTCAAAGTAAAAATTTGTGTTATTGTTCAAAAAATGGTAGATTCTACAAAAAGTGGTGTTGCATTTAGTGTTGACCCAATTACAGAACAACCTGATAAAATAGTTATAGAAGCGGGTTGGGGGCTTGGAGAAGCAATTGTTTCCGGGGCAATTAATCCAGACCATTATGTTGTTGACAAAGATGATTGGAAAATAATTGAAAAGAAAATTATGAAAAAAGATTTTATGATTATTAGAGATCCTTCTGGAAAAAATAAAAAAATCATTTTGGATGAACCAAAACGTTCCTCTCAAGTTTTAGCAGATGAAGAAATAATTGAATTGGCAAAAGTGGTTAAGCGAATAGAAGACCATTACAACTTCCCACAGGACATTGAGTGGGCATATGAAGGCAAGAAACTTTTCATTGTTCAAAGCAGACCCATTACAACTCTTAAAAAGGAAAAGATTGAAACTGCTCCAGAGCCAAGTGGGGAACCAATTCTCAAAGGTTTGCCTGCAAGCCATGGTATAATTTCTGGAAGAGTAAAAATTGTTCACGATGTAAATGAACTCGATAAAGTGCAACAAGGAGACATTCTTGTAACAAAAATGACAGACCCAGATTTTGTTCCTGCAATGAAAAGAGCAGCAGCAATTGTTACAAATGAAGGGGGTATTACAAGCCATGCAGCAATTGTAAGTCGTGAAATGGGAATACCTTGTGTTGTTGGAACTGAAAAAGCAACACAAATCCTGAAAGATGGAGATTTAATTACTGTTGATGCAATTAATGGATTAGTTTACAAAGGTGAACAAGTTAAGTCTCTTAAAGCTGCTGAAGCAAAGCCTGTTGAACAAAAACCAAAAGTGCCCATTGAACAAATTGAAACTGCAACTAAGATTTATATGAATCTTGGAATTCCTGAAAAAATAGATGATTACAAAGATTTGCCAATTGATGGAATTGGTTTAATGAGAGTTGAATTCATAATTGCAGATGATATTAAAGAGCACCCATTGCACATGATTGAACAAGGAAGAGAGCAAGAATACATTGATAAACTTGCTGAAGGAATTAAAAAAGTTGCATCAGCAATTTATCCACGTCCTGTTATTGTGAGATTTAGCGATTTTAAAACAAATGAATATGAGAATCTTATTGGTGGAGATAAATATGAGCCAAAAGAAGATAATCCAATGATAGGTTGGAGAGGAGTTTCAAGATATGTTTCTGAAGTTTTTGAGCCAGCATTTAGATTAGAATGCAGAGCTATTAAAAAAGTTCGAGAACAATTCAAAAATGTGTGGGTTATGCTTCCTTTTGTTAGAAAAACAAGCGAAGTTAAAAAAGTAATAAAAATAATTCAAAATGAAGGTTTAATTAGAGATGAACAATTCAAGATTTTTATTATGGCTGAAGTTCCTGCTGTTGCAATAATGCCAGAAGAGTTTGCAAAACTTGAAATTGATGGTGCTTCTATTGGTTCAAATGATTTGACACAATTAATTTTGGGAGTAGATAGAGATTCAGAACTTCTTGGGAAGATGGGATATTTTGATGAAAGAAATGCTGCTGTTTTGCATGGAATAAAAAGGATTATAGAAGGGTTCCATAAGCATGGAAAATCAGTTTCAATTTGTGGACAAGCACCAAGCACATATCCAGAGTTTGCAGAGTTTTTAGTCATGTCTGGGATAGATTCTATTTCTGTAAATCCAGATGTTGTTGAAAAAACAAAAAGAATTGTAGCTGCTGCTGAAAAAAGAAAGAAATTTATTGAAATTGCAGAAGAAGAATCACTTGAGTAAACTGAATAGATATATCATTGCAGATGCAATAAACATAACAGATATTATTAGTGCAATTATCCAAAGGGCCAAATGTGCTTGCATATGTTTTTTTGGCGCTTTTTTATACTCTTCATGTTTTGGGTGTAATGGTTCAAATTGAATTGCTTTGTGCACTACGTGGTGTTTTTCTTTTTCTATTTCTTGCTTTACGCTTATGTCTTCTGGCATTTTTATCTCTCCTTTAAAAGTATATTGACATAATCATTTATTTCTTTAAATGAAACAGCACATCCAGAGAATTTTAGGGCGAATAGTAAACCCTCTATTAAATCTTTTTTAGATGCGATTTCGCCTGATTCAAAGCATTTTTTTAGCATTTCATCAAAAACACCAAGAGAATATGCTAATGCTATTAAATCTACAGAACGAATTATCTCAATATTACCCACATTTTTAACAAATGAATGTAATGCACTTTCATTCATTCTTATTTTTTCACCAAATTTTTTCTCTAACATCTTTTTTACAAAGTCATGACTTTCAATCAACATCCTTAATGTCTTTTCATCTGTTAGAATTGCATCAGCCTTTATTTTCTTGGCAAGCGCAGCCACTTCTGCATCTGCTTCTTGCAAAATTCGCATTGGATTATGCCTTATGTAGAAACTTGAATTAGAATAACTAAGGAGCTTTGAAGCCTCTTTTCTTAAATCTCCTTCATAAACTTGAAAAGTTCCATTTGAGAAATGTCTTATAACTCTAATTGATTCGTATTTGAATTTTTTTGAACGGAGTCCGCTATCAACTACCTCTTTTTTCACTCCTTTTGGAACAATAAATGTAATGCCTTTTTTGGTTAACTCATCAAAAATCCACAATAAACAATTCATTGCACATGAAATTATTGTTGATGAGTCAACTACTATTACTGCCATCATCTATCACTTTTCTAAAAGTTTTTTTAATTTTTCAAATCTTTCTTTAACATTTGTTAAAGGTTTTATTTCTTCGTGAACTTTTGTTTCTCCTATTTTTTTCATTAAGTCCCATTTAGAGACCCCAATCATTTCAGCAACACTTGATAAGGATAATCCATGTTCATATATTTTGGTGCCTTTTTGAATTTTTGAGAATTCAAGAACATCCTCAACATATTTTCCAAATGAAGCGTCAAATTCTGAAATATCTTTTAACATGTTTTTAATTGCATTTTCAAATTTTGCAAAATCTCTTTTTTCTAAAAAATCAATCAATGCTCCAAAATTTTCTATCATGCCATTGATAAAATCCTCCAATTCTTCGCTATGTTTTCTTTGAAGCTCTCCTTTCTCAATTATCTTGCTTAAAGAATAGGTTATCATAGCAATATAAATTGCCCTCTTTTCATGATGAAGAGTAGAACAGTGGATAGTATGGTCACTTAATTCTTTTAGTTCTTCGGCATCTTTTAGAGTAAGTGCTTTTTTAATCTCTTTTAGTGTTTCAAGTAAATCCTTGCAAACTTCTTCATCCATAGGTTTTACTTTTTCCATGATATATTTTAAAATGCTTTATTATTTAACATTTGCTTTTAGTGGACAATGGACACTACCTCAAAACTTAAAAACAAAGAATAAGTAAGGTGCATTATGCAATTACTTTTTCCTTTTGAAGAGATGCGAACAGTACAATCAAAAATGATTAATGATTTAAAACAAATAATCAAAAATAAAAAGCACCTTATCGCTCACGCACCAACAGGAATTGGAAAAAGTGCTGCTGTAATCTCTGTTGCATTAACTTATGCTCTTGAAAATGGAAAAAATGTTATTTTTTTAACACCAAAACACACACAACACCAAATTGTTGTTGAAACTCTTCAAAAAATTAAAGAAAAGTTTAACAAGAGAATTATTGCTGCAGATTTTATTGGCAAAAGATGGATGTGTTTAGTGCCAGGTGTTAATTCTCTTACAAGCAAGGATTTTAATGAGTACTGTCATGATGTAAGAAAAGAAGAGAGATGCCCATTTTATAATAAATTATGGAAGAAAAATCAATTAACTAATGAGGCAAAAGAATTAATTAAAAGGTTAAAAGAGAATTCTCCACTTCATGTTGAACAAGCAATGGCAATGGCTGCAAAAGAGGAGATTTGCCCTTATTATATTTTATCCGAATTTGCAAAAGATGCAAATTTTATCATTGCTGATTATTATCACCTTTTTCATCCAAATGTCAGAAAAGCTTTTCTATTAAGAATAAAAAAAGAATTAGAGGATTGTATTATAATTATAGATGAAGCCCAAAATCTTCCAGATAGGATAAGAAATGTGCTTTCTTCAAAGATTTCTAATTTTTCTATAAATTCTGCAATAAGAGAAGCACGCAAATTTGAGGATTTAGAAATTGCAAGTGATATAAGCTCGATAGGTGAAGTTTTAGAAGAGCTCTCAAATGAGTTAAAAGAAAATAAAGAGATGTATGTAAGAAAAGAAGATTTCATAAGAATAGTTTCTGAAAAAACAAATAAAGATTATGAAGAACTTGCTGGAGATTTGATTCTTGTGGGCGAACACATACGTGCAGAAAACAAAAGAAGTTTTGTTGGAAGCATTGGTTCTTTTTTACAAGAATGGATAAATGCAGAAGAAGGTTATGTTGGAATTATAAAATTAGGGTATTGGAAGGAAAAAGAAAAAATTGAATTGAAATTGATTTGTTTAGATCCTGGAGTTTCATCTCAAGAAATTTTTGAGTCTTGTCATTCTGCAATCTTAATGAGTGGCACTTTAACTCCCACTAGAATGTATAGGGATTTATTAAGATTAGAAGAGGAGAGAACTATTTGTAGGGAATACCCACCACAATTTCCAAAATCAAATCAACTTTCTTTGATTGTTCCAGATACAACTACAAAGTTTACAAGAAGAAAAAAAGAAGAATATGAAAAAATAGCAGAATGGTGCTCAGAAATATCAAATGCAGTCAAGGGGAATGTTGCAATATTTTTTCCATCTTATAATTTTAGGGACAAAGTATTAAACTCATTTGAAAGAAAAAGTTTGAAAACAATTTTTGTGGAAAGACCTGGCATGAAGAAAAAAGAAAAAGCAGAGTTCTTAAATCAATTTAAAGAATATTCTGATTTGGGTGCTGTTTTTCTTGGTGTAATTAGTGGAAGTTTTGGAGAGGGTATTGATTTGCCTGGCAAATTTTTAAATGGGGTAATCGTTGTTGGCATCCCTCTTGAAACACCAGATTTGGAAACCCAAGCTTTAATTAATTATTACGATAAACTTTTTGGAGCTGGATGGAACTATGGCTATATTTATCCTGCAATGAATAGAACAATTCAGGCGTGTGGTAGAGTAATCCGCTCAGAAACAGATAGGGGTGTGATTGTTCTTTTGGATGAGCGTTTTATCTGGAAAAATTATTTCAAATGCCTCCCATTAGATTGGAATATAATTGTGACAAAAGAACCTGTGAGAAGGATAAAGGAATTTTTTAAAGAGAGTTAAAAATGTTTATTTATTCTTCCTTTTCTCTATTGATTTTAATGAGGAGTATGATATAAGAGTTGCAACCACAAAAACAGTTATAAATCTAAGAATAGCTTCCAATCTAACAACAGGATCTATAGAATTTATTCCACCACCAATAACTGTGAAAATTATTCCTAAAAATAATCCTATTCCAATAGATTTTATCAATTTTATATCTATTTCATAATATTCTTCATTGTTCATGTTTATACTTTACCATTTCTTATATATATTTCTGTAAGAAAATATGTCCGATCAGATACAATATTGATGCAAACTAATTTTTTCAAATCATAATCTTATCAAAGTCATTTGCAGTTTCTACATTTTTGAAAATTTTTTGAGCTTCTTCTTTTAACTTTGAGACATCCTTATACCTTTGTGAGAAATGGGTTAAAACCAATCTTTTTGCTTTTGCCTTTTTAGCAAGCTTTGCAGCTTCTTTAGCAGTCATATGGGTGTATTCACGAGCTTTTGTTTCTAAATCTTCTGAAAAAGTTCCTTCTGAAATGAGGATTTCTGCATCTTTTGCAAGCTTTTCTAATCCTTTGAAGTAATTTGTATCCGTTATATACGTAATTCTTTTATCTGGTGTTAAGTATGTTCCTTTTTCAGGTGTAATTTTGTGTCCTTTGTAAACAATTGTTTCTCCTTTTTGCAGTTTTCCAAGAATTTTGTGTCTCACAAGCCCAAATTTTTTTGTATATTCAAGATTTATTTTTCTTTTGCCTTTTTTAATATATGCATAATTAACACATGGGATTATATGCTTGACATACATTGCTTCAACTGCAAATTCTTTTTCATCAATTATTCTATATACCTTACCTTCTTTGATTTTTATTTCATTAACTTCAATTGGATATTTTAAATCAAATGCAAATGCTTTTAGTAAATGAGATACTCTTGCATTTGTTCCAACAGGGCCATAAACAATTAATTTTCTTTCTCTTTGGCTTGCAGATAGAGATTGAAATATGCCAGCAAGCCCTAATGTGTGGTCTCCATGCCAATGAGTTATAAATATGTAATCTAACTTTGTTGGACTTATTCCAGCAATACGCATTTGTCGCTGAGTCCCTTCTCCACAATCAAATAAAAATTTAATCTTTTCATCTCTGATAAAAATGCTCGGGTGTGCTCTTTTTTTTGTTGGGAACATGCTGCCAGTTCCGAGAAATACAATTTCCATGCTAAATTTAAGAAGTGTAATATTTAAAAATAATTAGAATCCTAACTATTGTATGTCAAAATGTAATATATGTGAAAAGGAAGTTGAAGAAGTATTTATATGTAAAGAATGTGGTGCTAGTTTCTGCAGAGAACATGGAGATGTAGATACAGAACTCTGCGATGATTGCAGAAATTATGAACTTGAAGAGAAAAAACAAGAGGAAGCAGACATAATTGATGACATACAAGATATGGAACAAGAAGAACACGAATAAATATTTAACCATAAAGTTTCTTGGGATTTTTATGGAATTAGCAATCTCTCCTGAAGCAGGAATAGATGCAGATAAATTAGTTACTGGAAGGACTTGCATAATTGGGCAGAGCGGTTCTGGTAAAAGTTATACTGTTGCAGTTATATGTGAAGAGCTTGCAAAAAATAATATTGGATTTTGCATAATAGATACAGAAGGAGAATATTTCAGCTTAAAAGATAAGTATCCAATACTTTGGGTGGGCTCTGGAGAGAATTGTGAGCTGTCTATTGAAAATGTAGATTATAAAAAACTGGCAGAAAAGGCCCTTAGAAAAGGAATTCCCATAATCTTTGATGTATCAGAAGTGGATAATCCAAGAGAGGCAGTTTCTAAATTTTTAAGAGCCATTTATAAAATAGGTAGTAAAATTAAACAGCCGTATCTCATTATAATTGAAGAAATTGACAAATTTGCACCACAAAGAGGAAATATTCTAAAAGAAATTGAGGAAATAAGTAGGCGTGGAAGAAAAAGAGGATTGGGGTTAATAATCGCAACGCAAAGACCTGCGCTTGTCAGCAAGAATATTTTATCCCAATGTGGAAATCAAATAATTGGAAAATTAACAATTCGGAATGATATTGATGCAGTTAAACTATTTTTTCCAAATAAAGAAGATTTAGAAAAGCTACCACAACTTAAACCAGGACAATTTTTTATTCAAGGAGATATATCCTCACCAAAACTTGTAAAAATAAGAAAAAGAGAGACAAGACATCGGGCAATTACCCCAAGAATACTTGGCCGTCGTGTAATAAGAACAAAAGAATTAGAAGAATTAGAAGCAGAATTAAAAGAAAAAGAAGAAACCACACCTGAAGTTGAAGAAGTTAGCACAATAGGTATAAAACCACAAATCTCCAAAGAAGAAGCATTTCAAAAGATTAAAAAGAGTACTAGAAGATTCAAATTCTTCGGAAGGAGCGCTCTTATTTCAGGTTTTCATTTAATCCTTCGTCCAATATTTAGTTGTGATATAAAATATCTTAAGAAAAAAATTATTGGGCATGAATTTTTAACAATCCATGCTTATTTTGATGGAATCACAGGAAATATTATTTCATTAGATAAAGGTTTTTCAATTTTATTTGATATACATGAACTTTTAGGATTAGACACAAACGATTTGGAGGTTTTTAATATTATAACAAAAAAGAAAAAAGCAACAACCACAGAAATTGCTTATTTACTTAAACGCTCTCCCGAGTCTATTAGGTTGTCCCTTAAAAAACTTTTAGAAAAAGGGTTGATAAGAGATAAAAAAATTGGAAGAAGCAGAATTTATTTCCCATTTACAAAATTGAGACTTCCACCTCTTAAGAAGATTGCAAAGAAAAAAATTGAAGCTAATAGATTAAAAGTAAGTGCTAAGAGATTGGAATCAAAAATTGACTCAAAGGAGTTAGGTGCTTTTGTTAGGAGTTTAGGAGAAAAAGTAGATATTGTGAATGAGAGGAAAATATATTATCCTTTTTATAAAGCCACATTAATTTTTAAAAATTCTAAAAAAGAAGTTATTATGGATGCTGTTAGTGGGAAATTTATTAAATCTTTTCAATAGTTTCTGAAAATATTTTTAGTTGTTTTTTTAAAGCAATTACCCATTTCTTACCCTTCTGCTTTTCAAGTTCTTTTAAATTAATTTTTAAAGATTCATTAAAAATAACTTCTCCTGTTTTAATCCCATTTTCAATGATTTCTTTAACATTTATTTTATTGCCTTTAAGAACATTATTTATAACAAATCTATAGTATGGAATTAAATATTTTAATACATCTTCAAGAATTTCTTTTTTCATAACCTTTCACATTCATAACAGATTCCCTTTTTTAAATCTCCATGCTCTTTGCAAAAAGATTTTTTGCACCTTTTACAAAATCTTAATTTAAACTCGGTATGGTGAGAACCACATTCACAAAATTTTGCAGCAGCTATGTTACTCATTCTTACCATATCTTCGTACTCTTCTACAGATTTTTTAATTATTTCTTTTGCTTCGGTTTCATAATTTTTTTGCCACTCAGATACCATTCAACATCCCTCTCAATTTTAGATGCAAAAATCCAGAAATGGAACTCCCTTTCTTCTTTTTCGTGAATAATATATCAACCACTTAAAAACATTTTTCATTAAGAAAAAAGAAATAGTTATGGATTTTAAAGATTTTGTTTACCTTCTTCTTCCAACTGGCAAGTTTTTGAAAAATCCAAATCCACCTGTGCCCTCTTGGATGAACCCATTTGGATAAACAAGTGCTATTTGAACCCATTCGCCACCTTTCTCCATATGTACTGATATGACTTTATTTTGTCTTGTGGCATTTTCTTTTGCAGATTTCATAGCACCGTTTTTATCTTCAAATTTCATTTCAGTTTTATCTGGTAAAATTATTTTGTATGTCATACCATTTTAGAAATTCTTATAAGTTAAAAACCTTATGCTAGTTCTATGGCAAGGATTATGTCTGAATTTAAAAAGCAAATAGCTACACTTGTGGCATCAGCATTTGGTTTTGTTGCAGCTTTGCAATGGAATGAAGCAATAAAAGAATGGTTAAAACCAATAATTACAACAGGTAGTGGTGCAATTGCACTTACAGCTTCAGCAGTAATAGTAACAGGGATATCAGTGGTTATGATTCTTATGCTCAGCAAGATAAATAATTAACTTTTCTACTTTGTTAAAGATTTAACATCATCCAAAAGATTTTCCAAATGTAACCTAAAGTTCTGGCCGCCAAAAGCCCTTGCTCCACCCCTCTCCCTTTTTCCAACGATAATATTATGTTCTTTTCTCCACACTACCGTATCGTCTAACATCTTATATGGAATTTTCACCTTATGAGATATATAGCTCCATAACAGAGGGAATAACCCCCACGCTTTTAAGGCAACAAGCATAGAATCTTCTGTAATTTTCATTATGTTTTGAATTTCTTTTGCATCCCTTCCATTGTAACTGATGCCCTCGCTTAATGCCAAAAGTTCCCCCGAATCAACATTTTGAATATTTTTGATATCTCCAATTGAATGCACCCAAATCAAACTGCTTCTAAATATCTTGTGTCCATCTTTAATCATTTTCTGTGTTGCGCCAGACTGCCAGCCAGGATAAAGCGGAATTCCATTTTCATCTACATATGACAAATCTGCTGGATGGGTGTCGTCAAAAAACATGCCATAAGAATGAATTATTGGAAAGTTATATCCACGAAGGGAGTTAAATAAAATTGTGTCTGCATATGTTTTGGCTTTCTCATGAAGTAACTCTACTAATCCTTCTTCAAATTTTTCCCGAATTTTGAATCGATGCTCAACATCATCTGGTAGCTCGCTTCCTGGCGGAAAGAATAAACCTGTTTCTTTGATAGGGTTTTTTGAATTTTTGTCATAATTTTCCCTATACCATTCTTTAAAATCTATTTCCACAAGTGGTAGGTCAAAGTCTTCCGCAACTTTTCGTGCATTCGATTTTTTGTTATTTGAAACAACAGCTAAGTACTCAACCGGGAGATTTGGAATTTCATTTTTTGCTCGTCTCCACTCTTCTAGTTCTATCCTTCCTGTTGAAAAACTTCCTGAACCCCACAATATGACATTAATGTCACCCCAATATACATCAGCCTTGCTTAAAAATGGTGCATTGTTAAACACATCAAAGAGTGGGTTTTCTTCATCCCACACCTCCATCTTCGGAATTAAAACTTCCCAAATCTTTTTCGCATAAGCCCTAATTAATTCTAAGCGCCCCTCATGAATTTGCTCGTAGTTCAACTTCTTATCCTCCTGATGCCTTTGTCTGCAATGTCTGTTCTATAGAATACACCATCAAAGTTAATTTTTGCAATATTGTCGTATGCAATTCCTTGTGCTCCAGAAAGAGTCGCATCCCATGCTGTCACTCCCAGAACTCTTCCACCATTGGTAAGTAAGTTTCCTTCTTCACCAAGTTTTGTCCCAGCGTGGAAAACATTAACACCCCTATATTTGTCAAATGGTGTTCCAGTTTGTTTTATTGAAATTTCATTTAATCCTGTTATTAGTTTTCCTTTCTCATAACTCCCGGGATATCCTTGCGATGCCATAACAACAGTTACTGCATAGCCAGGTTTGAATTTTAATTTATCAATTTTATTTAATCTTCTATCAACTGCAGCATTCATTATATTATATAAATCAGATTCGAGTAATACCATTAATGGTTGGGTCTCTGGGTCGCCAAACCTACAGTTAAATTCTAAAACTTTTGGACCATCTTCTGTAATCATTAATCCCGCATAAAGAACTCCTTTATATCCAATTTCAACCTCTTTCATTTCATCAATCATTGGTTTCATAATTTCTTTCATAATCCTTTTTTGCATTTCTTCATCTACAATTGGTGCTGGTGCATAAGCACCCATACCTCCTGTGTTTGGACCTTTATCTCCATCATAGATTGGTTTATGGTCTTGTGCGGGCAAAAGAGGAACCACTGTTTCTCCATCTACAAAAGCCAAGAATGATGCTTCTTCCCCTTTTAGTAATTCTTCAAGTAGGATTATATTGGTTTTGCCAAACTTACCATCTGTTATGTCTTTAATTGCATTTTCTGCTTCACATCTTGTTTTACAGACATATACTCCCTTACCAGCTGCAAGATAGGGGTATTTAATAACAACACCACCAAATTGTTCTATGAAGTTATACGCTGCCTCAATTGCTACATCAATACTGTCAAGCCTTGCTGGAACATAGAATGCAGTTGGAATGTGTCCATCAAGCATTAACTTTTTTGCAAAATATTTATCTGCTTCAATTTGAGCTGCATTCTTTGTTGGACCAAAAATTCTTAGTTTTATTTCGTTAAAGTAATCTACAATTCCTTCTGCCAAAGGAGCGTCTGGTCCAACAACTGTTAAATTAATTTCTTTTTCTTCTACAAAATTAGCAAGAGCTTTGAAATCTGTTGGTTTTATTGGAACATTTTCAAATTCAGTAGCAATTCCCCCATTTCCTGGAGCAACATAAACTTTATCAACTTCTGGACTTTGAGCAAGCTTCCAAGCAAGAGCATGCTCTCTTCCTCCACTACCTATAACAAGAACACTAGCCACAAATTTCACCCCCAAACATATCTGTTTCAAAGGGGTTGATTTTTATAAACTTTAAGGTGACAAAAGATTTATATTTGGTTATTTTCTTTTCTTTTAAGTTTTGGGGGTGTTTTTATGAAATGGGATTTAAGCCAATTGGAGATTATTGCTGAAGGAAAAACAAAAACTGTTTATGCACATCCAGAAAATCCACAACTTTCTCTGTTATACTTTAAGGATGATATAACAGCTGGTGATGGTGCAAAACATGATGTGATGAAAGGAAAAGGTGCAATAAATTGTGAGACTTCAAGTTTAGTTATGAGATGCCTAAATAGGCATGGAGTACCAACTCATTTTGTAGAACAAATAGATGAAAATACTCAGCTTGTTAGAAAAGTTGACATGATTCCTTTGGAGTGCATATCAAGGCAAATTGCATATGGTTCTTTAGTTAGGAGATTTCCATTTTTCAAAAAAGGAGAGCAATTACCATACGTAACTTTTGAAACTCATTTCAAAAATGATGCAGAGCACGACCCACCAATAAATAAGAGTCTTGCAGTTGCTGGAGGGCTTTTAACAAATGAGCAGTATAAGATAATTCACGGGATTACTATAAAGGCCTTCAAAATACTAAGAGATGCCTTTGAAAATGTTGGTGCAACTCTTGTAGATTACAAAGTAGAATTCGGAATAACATCTGATGGACAAATAGTTCTGGCAGATGAATTAACAAATGATTCTTGGAGAGTATGGCCAGGCGGGATAGAAGAGCACATGATTGACAAACAAGTTTATAGAGATACAGGAGATGTTAAAAAAGCAAAAGTAGGATATGAACAAATGTTGGAACTAGTAAGAAGGTTTTAGGTGGATACGATGGACGAACTTCTGTTGAATTCTTTTACTGCAGTAAGTTCTGTTGATGGGAGATATGCTAAAGATACAAAAGAATTAAGAGATTACTTTTCAGAATATGGTTTACAACAGCGTAGAGTTTGGATGGAAGTAAATTATTTAATATTTTTATCAGAGCACCCAGACATAACCCATGTTAGAGAGTTTACTAAAGAAGAAAAAGAATATCTCAGGCAACTTTATCTTAACTTTGATTTAAATTCTATGAAAAAAATAAAAGAAATAGATTCTAAAATTAATCATGATGTAAAAGCAGTAGAATATTTTATTAAAGAAAATATAGAGAATGCTTCTTTAGAAGATGTTGTAGAAAGTGTACATTTTGCTTTAACTTCAGAGGATTGTACAAACATTGCATATGCTAGTATGTTAAATACAGCAATGCAAACAATCTTTGCACTTCAGTTAAAAAGAATTGTTGAAAAATTAGGAGACTATGCACATAGATATGCTGATTTACCAATGCTTGCAAGAACACATGGACAACCAGCATCTCCAACAACACTTGGTAAAGAATTTGCAGTTTTTGCAAATGAACTTTCCAGAAAATTAGAAAAATTACAAAAATTCCAAATTCCAGCAAAGTTAAATGGGGCTACTGGTAATTACAGTGCTCTTGTAGCAGCGTATCCTATAATAGATGGTGTTGAATTTTCTGTTAAATTTTTAGAAGCAATTGGATTGGAACCAAAATTAGTAACAACACAAGTAGATGGGTATACAGAATATTCTGAGTTATTTAATTTAATAAAAGAGACAAATACAATAATTAAAAAACTTGATTTAGATATGTGGCTTTACATTAGTTATGATTATCTCGTACAAAAAAAGAAAAAAGAAGAAGTGGGTTCTTCAACAATGCCACACAAAGTTAACCCGATTAATTTTGAGAATAGCGAAGGGAATATAAGAATTGCAAATGCAATATTTGAAGCATTAAGTGAATTGCCAACTACTAGAATGCAAAGAGATTTATCTGGCTCAACTATGTTAAGAGCAATGGGAGAGGCATTTGGACATACGCTTATTGCATGGAAAAACACATTAAAAGGATTAAGCAGAATCGAACCCAATTATGATTATTTGCAAAAATGCATTGAAGAACATCCAGAAGTACTTGCAGAACCAATACAAACAATCCTGAGACGAGAAGGGTATATTGGCGCATATGAAGGATTAAAAGAGTTAACAAGAGGAAGAAAAGTAACCATAGAGGAATTATTAAAATTTGTTGATAATCTTGTTATTCCAGAGAGGATTAAAGATGAATTGAGAAATATTATTAGATTCGGTCCATCATCTTATACTGGTGAAGCTGAGTATATAGTTGATAAATTAATTTTGGAGTAATTAAGAATAAAGAGGTGTTGAGATGGCAATCGATTCCTATTTTAAGGAAATTATAAAATCTAAGACTGGTTGTGCTGTTATTATGGCTGGTTCTGGAAGTGATGAACCGCACATAATAAAAATTCTTAAATCATTAGATGATTATGAAATTCCACATAGAGTTATGATTTGCTCAGCACATAAACAACCAGAGAAGTTAATGGGCATAATTGAGGAATTAAATCAATTAGATGGTTCTTTGGTGTACATTGCTGTTGCAGGTGGAACAGATGCTTTATCTGGAACATTATCTTATCATTCTGTATATCCAGTTATAAGCTGTCCCCCAGATGGGTTAAATCAAAGCTGTTTAACTAATCCACCCGGTAGTTCAAATGCCTATATATTAAAACCAAAAAATGTTGGAAAATTTGTTGCACAAATATATTCTGGTATGAATCCAACCTTAAAAGAACTTATCTTATCTAAGAATCAAAATAAAGTGGACAAACTTAATAAACAAGATATTGAATTAAGTCAAAGATATAATTTTGATAGTTAAACAACAGTTTAATATATCTATTTTTCTTTTTATTTTATTATGAAATTTGCAATTGTTGCAGAGCACTTTGAAAAGCTTGAGGAAACTACAAAAAGATTAGAGATGTTTGAAATTCTTTCCCAGCTTTTTAAGAAAACCCCACATTCTGATATTGACAAGTTAATTTACATCTGCCAGGAGAGGATTAAACCCGCTTATGAGGGAATTGAGATTGGGATGGCAGAGAGAATGCTTGAAAAAGCAATTGCAAGAGCAACAGGAACAGATATTAAAAAAGTAAAAGAACTTTATAAGAAAAAAGGAGATTTAGGATTAGTTGCTGAAGCTCTTTCTGGAAAATTCAAAAACAAATTGATAAAACCAAAAGAATTAACTCTTGCAGAAGTTTATGATGGTTTTTTAAAAACAGCAAAAGTTTCTGGCGTTGGTGCAGTTGATCAAAAGATTTCTATAATTGCTGGGTTGCTTAGTAGGGCAAATCCAAAAGAAGCAAAGTATATTGCAAGATTTGTGATAGGGAGATTAAGGCTTGGTATTGGCGACCCAACTATAATGGATTCGTTATCAAAAGCAAAAATAGGAGATAGGGGTTTGCGTGAAAAAATAGAACGTGCATATAATCTGTGTTCTGATTTGGGTTTTGTTGCAAAAACCCTTTTTGAAAAAGGAGAAAAGGCACTTGATAAATTTAAAGTTACACCTGGAAAACCAATTAGAATGGCTCTTGCTGAAAGATTGCCAAGTTCAAAGGACATAATTAAAAAAATTGGAAAATGTGCTGTTGAAGCAAAATATGATGGATTTAGATTGCAGTGCCACAAAGTTGGAAATAAAGTTTTTCTTTTTTCAAGAAATCTTGAGAATATGACACATATGTTTCCAGAGATAGTGTCTGAAGTTAAAAAATTAAGGCAGAAAAACATTATTTTTGAAGGTGAAGCACTCGCATACAATGATGCAACTGGAGAACTATATCCTTTTCAAGTTACCATAACAAGAAAAAGAAAATATGAAATTGAAAAAATTGCAGAAGAACTTCCATTAAGAATGTTTGTTTTTGATTTGCTTTATGTAAATGGCAAGGATTTTACACCAGAAAAATACATAACAAGAAGAAAAAAACTTGAAAGCATATTCAAAAAAGGTGAAATTCTACAGCCATCAGCAATGATTGTAACAGATGATCCAAAAGAAATGGAAAAGTTTTTTGAGCAAGAAGTTTCTGCTGGACTTGAAGGAGTGATGGCAAAAAGATTAGATGCTCCTTATTCTGCAGGTGCAAGAAATTACAATTGGATTAAATTAAAAAGAAGTTATAGGGGCGAACTTTCAGATACAATTGATGTTGTCATAGTTGGTTATTTGAAAGGTAGAGGTATGCGTGCAAAATTTGGAATTGGCGCAATACTTGTTGCGGTTTATGATAAAAAGGAAGATGTATTTAAGACAATTGCAAAGGTTGGCAGTGGGTTTTCTGAAAAACAGTGGGTTGAACTTAGAGAAATGTTGGATAAAATTGCAATTAAACATAGACCTGCAAGAGTGGATTCTGAGATTAAACCAGATGTTTGGGTTGAGCCAAAATATGTTATAACTGTTAGGGCTGATGAAATAACAAGAAGTCCTTTACATACTGCTGGAAAGACTGAAAAAGAGATGGGATATGCATTAAGATTTCCAAGAGCTGTTGAATTTATTAGATTTGACAAAACTCCAGAAGATGCCAACACAGTAAATGAAATAAAAAAGATGTATAAAATGCAATTTGAACACTGAAATACAACATAAAAAACTTTTAAAGGTTTAATTATTTCTTAATGATTATGCCGGGGTCGCCTAAGAACCTTTTCTTGCAAAGAAAAGCTTCACCAAAAGAAGCGCAAGAAAAGTTGGGCAGCCTGGTACGCGCAGAGCGAGCTTGCTTGTTTCCTGCGCGCAGGAAATGGCGCTGGCCTTGAGAAACCCTTTTCTTAAGAAGAAAAGCGTTTGCGGAAAAGAAAGGGGTTAACGAAAGCCAGTTTCCTTCGGGATGTCTGGGAGCACCTTTCTCTTTTGAAAAAGAGAAACGTGCACGAAAGAGAAAACTTTCGTGGGTGCCAGAAATTCAAAATTCGGCAAGAGCCGTGTTTTGCCGAAGGAAAGT
>JAJRVP010000003.1 GCA_024277205.1 archaeon | reverse complement strand
CCACTAATTCCTCCCATAACTTTTAATGATTTACTTAAACTAGGATCATCAGGACTATAGCTTGAACTAATACTTGTTCCTTCAATTGAGGCTAAAAATTCATCTGGAGAATTAGGATCTGCGTGTTTTCCAGGAACAGGGTTTTTATATATTAAATATTGCATCCACTCTATATCTGGAGCGTTTTTAACATTCATATTGTTTGATCCTTTCCCCTCATAATTGATATATGCTCCACAATCTCCCAAACTAATACACAGTTCATTCATTTGTTCAGTAAACTCTTTTTCTTCGCAATCACCATTCATTACATTTTTCTCTCCACTTGTTTTTTTTTCATAAACAGAGGTACATTTTTGCGTTGCCATTCCACAAAGCTCTCTTGCTGTATCTTTACCTTGTTTACCTGTTAAATCAAATCCTCGAGGGTATCGAGGAAGACAAACAGGAAATTTAAATCCCTTGTCAACATCAACTTCTTTAATCATGCAGTGTGTGTTTTCTAAACATTTCTTTCCAGCTTCTTCTTGATCTTCATCGTTGTTATACTGGATACATTTTAATGCTTCATTTATGTTACAACTTGCCATTGAAAAACTCCCTTCAGGACCATTAATTTTTGTTTCAGCACAAATTTCTCCTCTATAATCCGCACACCCTTGTACTCCAACTTTACCATCAATACATGTTTTTACCCAGTGTCTACTTCCAGCAGTATCACTTGCAAAATCATTTCCTGCTGGACTTTTTGTTTTTCCAATAGCACCATCATAATCACACCAACTTTCCCCATTTTTTCTTTCTTTACCGTCAACATTTCCACAATTCACATCTCTACAAATAAAATTTCCATCTTTTACACTTTTTTCTCCAGGTTTTGTAGAAACACATTTACTTCCCAAAAAATAATTACAATTGCCACAAGTTTTTGAACCAGCATTATTTTTTTTAGAACCACAACCCTCTTCTTTACTCAAAACCTCCCCCTTATTCCAACTTCTGTCTCTAGCACCATCACTGCCTCCTTCATAAATATTTTCTCTGTTTCCACACGAATCAAACCAATAAATTTCATCTCTTTCTTCAACACAGCCTGTAGATGCTTGCTTATCACAATAAGAACCTATCTTGGGATTTGAACATAATTTCTCAACATTAAATTCTCCTCCCAAATCTGCACAATCTATTTCATTAGTGAATTTACAATTATTGCTCTTTGGAAATTTACACGCTCCTAAATCTTGTGTTTCTTTAGTCGCTAAACATTCTATTTCTGAAACCCCTTTATTATAAGTCATACTCATACCTTTTTCTAAAGATAATTTTTGACATGTTTTTTTTGTTGTAAATTTAACATTCATTCCTAAAACACAACATCCTTTTTGACAATCCGAAATCAAACATGATTTGTCTGCTTCCCATTTTACACCTTCTCCTTCACATGTTGTTTTGGGACTTTTTGGCGAACAAGTTCCCTCAGCTTCATCAACACAACATCCTAATTTACATTCTTCAACCTGTTCACATTTCATTGGAGCAAGAGACCCATCACAGAGTTCAGGAGTATTTGAAGGAATATCTTGACATATTGCTCCTGACTTTGTTTTAGGACAACATTCAAAACCAACACTAGAACCGGAATCCGCACTATAACTACTAGTTTGAGCAGAAACAACCCCTATTTGTTTTATAGAAAAAACACCAACAATTAAATTCACCCCAAGATACATTAAACTTTTAACATTTTTTTTCCTTGCAGAATTTATTGCATTCTCAATTAAAGGATTAGTCTGACTAATAACATAACTATTAGCAACATAACTGTTCATTAATAAAAAGATTTGAATTAAAACTAGACATAAAAATATAATTTTTAAGCTTTGCCTTTCCATTTTTCTACATCCCCGGAGGTATTGTACAACCTCTTATGGCAAATCTAAATTTTTCTTGACTTTCTTTATGTTCAATAGTATAAACTGTGTCTAAATTCCCTGTTTCAAATTTTTTAATATTAAATTGTCTATTAAAAACCATATTTCCAAGAGTATCATAATTACAATAATTTGCTTCTTGAGCAACAATTTCTTGAGCAAAAATAGCATTATCATAAAGCCTACTAGGAATAATAATCCTCACATCTTCCAGTTTCGATCTCGCTTCTTTTTCAGTTAAAATAATTCCAGTATCCACATCAATAATTATTTTTCTATCTGTTAATCCAATTTCAAATTCTTTATTGTTAATTTCAACACTGTCATATTTCTTGTTTAATTTGTTTTCTAATTCTTTCAAACAATTATCCATTGGTTCAGAAATATAATTTTTTAGTTCTTTTTTTATGTCTTGAATCAATGTTGGTTTATGATTTATGCAAGGATAATAACTATTTTGATTATAACAGAGATATGCAATCTCTCTAGTCTCTTCACCTTCTGCCTGAAAACTTCTGTTAAATGGTTCGTTTAAATATCCTCCCTGCAAACCAATTAATTCAGCACCTTCTCTTACATAATCTTGTATGCATTCTGTTAAAAAAATTCCAGGATCAACTTCTCCACCTGTAAATATATCCCCTGGACCAATATCGCTTCTTAGAAAAAAGAACATAGCAATTACCACAACAACAACTAATGCGATTATTATAAAAATAGTAACTTGCCCCTTTTTTTTATCACCACTTTGATACATAAAGTTATTAACATTTATTTGTTTATAAATTTTCTTAATCTTCTGTTTCTATTCTTGGAGCCAAAATAAAATTCAATTCCATGTGTTCTGTTTTAAGACCTATTTTCAAGGGGTGATCATTTGCAAATTGTAAAACTGTCTTTTCACAAAGCTTTGATCCTTTCATAAATTTTTGCAAGTATTCCAAACTATATTTCGATTTACAATTTTCTGCGTTTATTTTTGCTTCATCACCTGAAAACTCAGACCTTGCAGAATTCAACCCCTTTGCCTCAATAATAAATTTTTCATTCTCCACAATAAATGCACAAGCATCTGCAACAATGGCACAATCTTCAATTGAAGGTATAATGTCAACAGAATTTAATTCTATGGTTGAGCTAAACTCCATGTTACTTACTTTAGAATCAAAATCAATTTCTTCACTTTCAATATCTATAAGACTCAATGTAAAATTTCTTTTAATTCTATCTTGGATTTTAATTTCTAATCTATTTTCTTTTTTCTCTAAAACAAGAGAGCTTCCAGAACCACATCTCTTTAAGATTTGTTTAAGATTATCTAAGTTAATTCCTAATACTTCATTCCCTGTTTCAAATTTAGAAAAAGCACTTTTTGGAAGTTTAAATCCAACCATTGCAACATTGGCAGGATCCATGGCACTAATACTCATTCCAAATTCATTAACCTTAAGTCTAACCTCTGTGACTAGTTCGGAAATAAGTTCAACAGCTTTTGACAATAAAAGAGGATTTTCTAATTTAACTAACATTTTAATAAAAATATCTGTTATCTTTTAAGTATTCCTATATTAAAGTAGGGGTATTTATTTAAAACTTCTTGTATTGTTTTTTAAAATGGAACCGGGTGCAAAATCTTTCAAGGAAAAAAGAGTAAGAAACATAACAAGTTTATATTATTCAAGGCAAGATGTCCAAGAAAATATTTTCAATTTTTCAAAAAACAGGGAGATTTGCCCCAGATATTTTGAAGGATTTGGAAAACGTCCAGATAGTTTTCAGTATAAAGGAGATGTTCTCGAACTGGTAAAAAAAGGGGCAACAAGTTTTCATTGTTCTGAAGAAATTTGGGAGGACCCGATGAATATTATAACCGGAATGGATGAACAACAATCAAACGAGTTAAGAACAGGTTGGGATTTGGTTATAGATATAGATTGTAAATGGTTTGATTATTCAAAACTTGCAGCAAAATCAATCATTAAAACATTAAATCAAAATGGTATTAAAAATATTGGCCTCAAATTTTCAGGAAGTAAAGGCTTTCATATTATTGTTCCTTGGAAAGCATTTCCAAAACAAATAGGCGGAGAAGATACAAAAAATCTTTTTCCAGAAATTCCAAGAAAAATTGTTGCCTACTTAAGATCAGAATCTCAAAAATTAATGAAGGAATCATTGCCTGAAGATTTCGAAAAACAATTTAAGGGAATCAAAATTAAAAAAGGAATACAATGTTTAAATTGCAAGGAAATTGCAAATACTTATGAACAAGCAGAATTTTATTGTAATTTTTGTAATCGTGGAGAGCAAAAAAAAATATATAGTGCAGAAAAAAAATTCTTTTGCCCAGAATGTAAAAGAGAACTAGAAGTACAAAACAAAGAACAAATTTCTGAATGTCAAAAATGTAGAATAAATTCCAAACAAAATCCAAACAATTTTTCACAATCTATTCAAACAGATTTATTCGATTTAATGGGGTTAGATATAATTTTAGTTTCTTCAAGACATTTATTTAGAATGCCATACTCTCTTCACGAAAAAACAGCATTAGTAAGTATGGTGGTAGATCAAAATGAAATTGATAGTTTTGAACCTCCACAAGCAAATCCTATGAAAATTCAAGTGAAAAACTTTATGCCAGAAGCTGAAGAAGAGGAGGCAAAAGAATTGGTTATGCGTGCTCTTGATTGGAATAAAGAAAATAAAATAAATCAAGGAGAAAACGAAGAAAAAATTACCGGAAAATTTGCGAATTATAAACCAATAAAATTAAACAATTTATCTGAAGAAAATTTCCCTCCTTGTGTCAAATCAATTTTAAAAGGGGTTTCTGATGGAAAAAAAAGATCTTTGTTTATTTTAATAAATTTATTTCGTTCTGTGGGGATGGAAAAAGAAGAGCTCGAGAAAAGAATTTATAGCTGGAATAATAAAAATAAACCAAAATTAAAAGAAGGCTATATTAAATCCCAGTTATCTTGGGCATATAGAAAAAAACCAATCATGCCTCCTAATTGCAAAGAATTTTACCAAGGAATCGGGATATGTCTACCTGACAATACCTGTAACATGATAAAAAATCCAGTGAATTATGTTGTAAGAAAAAATTTTATTATGAATAAAAATATTATGAAAAAAGAAAGATAATAAAACTAATTTCCAAAAATTTATAAACAAGAATTAACTAATTTCTTTATGAAAAGAGGATTAGCATTTGGAATTTTAATTATTTTTTTAATAAGTATTTCTTTTGTAGTGGCCTT
>JAJRVP010000014.1 GCA_024277205.1 archaeon | reverse complement strand
GTATTGAGATAAAAATTGAGCTAATTTATCCAGAAGTTATCCCACCTGAAGGGAAAACATACAACTATTATAATGTTACATCCAATACAAAACCTGAGGATATTAAAGAAGTTATGTTTGGATATCGTGTCCCAAAAACATGGGCTGAACAATTTGGCATAAATGAAAATAAAGTTTTCCTTTACAGGGAGAAAGGTGTTTTCTGGGAAAGGATTGAGAGTAAATTAGTGAATGAAGATGAGAATTATTATTATTACAACTCAACCTCAGGAGAATTTTCATACTATGCAATTGTTGGGCAAAAAATATCGATTTGGGATATTGCTGAATTAGTTGATAAATATTATTCAGGAGAAATTGGATTTGAACAAGCATTGCTTTTAGTTAATAGGTATTATACTGTTGTTGAAATGAAAACTTTTTAAATACTCTCCTGTTTAATTATTCTATGAAGAAGATAGTTACTATTTTATTGATATTGATTGCAATAGGCATTTCAAATGCTTATGTGGCTGTTGACCAACCCCAAAAAATAGAAATCCAAGAAGGTATTTCTAAATTTGTTGTTAACATTAATACCAATGAGTCTAATCTAGATTTCTCTATAATCATTCCTTTAGGTGCATCTTTGCAAGAATGGAAGGTTAATGGTGTAGATTCAGAATATTATAATTTTTCTAGCAAACAGATAGAATATCTTGGGGTTGAAAGTATTGCTTATTTTTGGTCATTTAAAAACATAGAAGTTAGCGATATAACTATAGAAGCTACAATTAGTACAAATGAGGATATAACAATTAATACTGTATGGGTATATCCCCCAAATAAATTTGATACTTCAAAAACAGAGATTGTAAAACCAATAACTCCTGCTGAAAAAAAAGGAAATTTTTGGATATATTTGATTCCATTGATTATTATCTTAATTTTAGTAACATTTTGGTTTTTAAAAAAGAGAGCATTGCCATCAGAATCCCCAAGATATGAGGTAGAATATCCTCAACAACCAGGTTTTAGCCAAAATTTTGGTAGGGGAAATATTTAAAAGTGTAGAATTACTTATTAAAGAGTGGTGAAAACATGAAAAGTAAATGGATAATTGGGACTATTTTATTTGTAATTGCTATTATATTTGTTTATGGGGCTACAAATGTTGGATATTTATTAAAACCTTTAGCAGCACCACCAGGGCCTGGAATCGAACCACCATTGTTATGTAATACTGTTTGTTATGATGCTTCTTGTGTGACAAATAATGCTTCTGTAAGTGGCACATCTTCGGATTTGAATGTGATTTGTTTGGGATCTAATATTAATGGAAATGTTACAATAACTGGGGATTATGTTGCTCTTAATGGTCAAGGGTATTCCATAAATGGAAATGCCACAAATGTTGCTGTTGATATATTTGGAGATAACGATTATATCTATAATTTGACTGTTTATGGAGCAGCCACTCAAATTAATGCACAAAATTTGACTGGTTTGACAATTGAAAAAACATTAGTCTATAATGATGATACTGGCACAGGAATTAAGTTTTACAATGTCACAAATTCATCAATAATAGATTCTGTAGCAACAGATGTTTTTGTTGGAGTTGATATTAGTGTATCTAATTTGATTACAATAAATAACCTTTCAGCATTTAGTTGTGGAAATGCGGCGGACAGTGTTGGATTACTTTTTGAAAATGTTAATGATTCCCATGTTCTCAATTCATATTTTTATAGTAACTATGATTACGGATTTGTAATGGTTGATTCTAATAACAATACAATTGAGAATAATACATTAACTAACAATAAACATTGTGTATGGTCTGGTCCGGACTTTATATGTTATGGATTTGGTTTTGCCATGGATACAAGCAATAGCAACACATTCAACAATATGTCTGTTATTGGTAATCCAAGCGCAGACATAATATTAGTTGATTGTGGTGCAAATAATCAATTCAACAATATTTTCTTTTCAATGTACGAGGATTTATCTCAAGGAACATATGCTGATTTTACTTGTAGTGGTGGAATTAAATTTTGGACAGCGGGTTCTGGTAAAAAAACACCACCCGAATGGTATGATAACACAGAACCCTTACTTGGGGTTCTTATAGAGAATAACACAGTAGACACATCAGTTAATTTAACAATTCATTATAATGAACCTCATTATCAAACACCTGCTTTAATAGAGAGATCATTGGATATTTGGAGATATGATGGTGGATGGGAAAAATTAAATGGTATTGTGGATACAGTTAATAATAAAGTAACCAAGGACAACATTAATTCATTTAGTTATTTTTATGTTTTGGGTGACAAACAAAATGTTAGCGAGTGTAGAAACTTAACAACTAAAGGCGGAACATATTACCTTGTACAAGACATAAATGATACTGGTACTGGAAATCCAGATACAAGAACATGCTTTGATGTGCAAGCTGATGATATAACACTTGATTGTCAAGGACATTCTATAACAGGACATACAGGACCAGGGATTTTGATATATAACAAATATGGAATCCGTATTTTGAATTACACAGGATTTACTTTAAAAGACTGTAGAGTATATGGGTATGATAATGGTGCTGGTATTTTTTCAGATAAATCTTTTACATTAAACAATGTAGATATAGATACCACAGAAGTGTGGGCATTAAATGATTCAAATATAAATGCTGGTGGCACTACTGAGTTTTATAATTCCACAATTTTAATGGATTGTGCAACAGATGGGAGTTGTAGTGTTGGAGGAGCACAATTAGTATTAAAATCAACAACAGTTGATACAAAAAGCAATAAATATATCCTATCTTCTGAACAGATTAATGATTCATTTTTGAATAATTCATATGAAGTAAAACTCGTGCCTGGGGCATTAATGTATAATTCTACAGTTGCAAATTCAGAAAATGGTGTAACTATAAAAGGCATTAGTGAACCTGGGCTTGGATGGATATATTCTCATGGAATTATTCGCGATAGCACTTTTTACAATAATAACTATGCTGTAGTTGTTGACCATGCAAATGTAAATATCTACAATAATGTCTTGTATGATAACAATTATACAATTGATATCTCATATGCGGGTAATCTTCAAAATCCTGGAAAATTTGTTTATAACAATACGTTACACAATAATGTAAATGGGATGGGTATTATAAGTGGAGAGGGAATTGTAGGTAATAACAATATTTTCAATCAAACAGATCCTAATTCTTATGGAATATATATTGGGAGTTCTTCAACCATCAATGTTTCTGAGAATAAATTGAATAATGTTACATATGGTATTGTTTTAGCAAATTCTGCAGGAGATGTTAATGTTCTTGATAATGAGTTTGAGGATATAACATACAATGCAATATATGATTTCAATAGTGTCGGTTTCCATTTAATTCAAGGTAATAGAATTGTAAACTCTGGTTGGGGCCCAACTCTTGGAACCACTCCTGCAGCAATTTATATTATAAGTGATGGCAACAACATAACAGAAAATACATTAATTGACAATAAAGTGGGAATTGCATTAGAAGCGCTTGCGTTAACAGGAGCAAACAATAATTTGATATGGCACAACAATTTCATAAACAATCAACTTCAAGCATATTTGAAGTATATAGATAATTACTTCAATTTATCCTATCCAGAAGGAGGGAATTATTGGAGTGATTATACTGGAAAAGATGATACTTCTGGAACAAAGTCTCCATATTATATAATGTATGATGGAATTGGAAGCACAATATACAATTATACTGCAGGAGATGTAGTGGATTACCTCCCATTTGTCAATGAAAATGGTTGGAAGGATAGGGATAATGATGGGTTCTTAGCTGTAGAATATGGTGGAAATGATTGTGATGATTACAATCCAAATATCAATCCAAATGCAGAGGATATTGTTGCAAATGGAATTGATGAGAATTGTGATGGTGTAGATGCTAAAAGGTTGGGTGGCGGAGCAGGAGGAGGATTACCACCACCAATATTTGTTTCAAAAATTAACAATGGTATTAAAATTGATATAAATGAAGTTACTGGAGATACAAGTTATTCCCTTCCAGAAGTTTGGCACGAGGATATGATTATATCAGAAATTTCATTTACCAAAGATGTTTCAAATGCAGAGATAACATTAACAACTACAAAAGATGTACCAAAAGAATTGGAGTTAGTTTATGGTTATTTTGAGATTGAATTAAATGGGCTTGATGAGCAAGATGTGGACAAGGCAACAATACTATATAGAGTTTCACCAGATTGGTTAGAAGAAAATGGTGTTTCAGAAGCAAACTTGTATAGATATAATGGCGGCACTTGGCAAAGAATTAGTTCAGACATGTATCACGAAGATAACTATATATACTATGAAGCAGAAGTAAGCGAATTATCATATTATGCAATAGCATCGCCTGTTCAAAAAACAGTTACAACAGCTGCAAAAGAAGAAATAACATTTACATTTTTTGAAGTAATCAACTTCATTGAGAAATATTACACTGGAGAAATTTCATTTTGGGATGTTTTAGATGCCATAAGCAGTTATTACAGTAGTTAATCATAATCAATAAGCTTTAAAATATCTCTTTCTTTATTTTTATTTGGTGATGTCGGTGGTAAGAGGTTATTTAAGGTATATTAATTTTGATTATAAACCGAAAAGAGAAGACATGGTTTGTGTTTTTAAATTCAAACCAGGAAAAGATATAAGCAAAAAAGAGGCAGCTGGTGCAATTGCAGCAGAATCTTCAACAGGGACCTGGACAAAATTAACAACCATGTCATTAAAGAGAATGACAAAGATAGGTGCCAAGGTTTTTGAAATAAAAGGAGATTATGTAAAGATTGCATATCCTACTGATTTGTTTGAATTAGGAAATATGCCACAGATATATTCTTCAATAGCTGGAAATATTTTTGGAATGAAAGAGATTGAAACACTGCGCCTTGTTGATATTAAATGGCCAGAGAAAATAAAAAATTCTTTTAAAGGGCCACAATTTGGAATTAAAGGAGTAAGAAAACTTCTTGATGTTAAAAAAAGACCTCTTTGCGGAACTATTGTAAAACCAAAATTAGGATTAACTTCAAAAGAGCATGCAAAAGTAGCATATGAAGCATGGGTTGGAGGATTAGATGTTGTTAAAGATGATGAAAATCTAACTTCACAACCATTTAATAAATTTAAAAAAAGAGCAGAAGAGACAATAAAATTAAAATGGAAAGCTGAGAAAGAAACTGGAGAAAGAAAGATGTACATGTGCAATGTAACAGCAGAGACAAATGAAATGTTAAAACGAGCCAGATTCTTGAAGGAGTTAGGAAATGAATACGCAATGGTTGATATACTCACTGTTGGTTGGGCAGGACTTCAAACATTAAGAGATGAGATGAAAGATTTAAAACTTGTGTTGCATGGGCATAGAGCAATGCATGGTGCTTTAACAAGGAATCCAGATCATGGTATATCCATGCTGGTTTTAGCAGAAACAGCAAGATTAATTGGTGTTGACCAGCTTCATGTTGGAACTGCTGTTGGAAAAATGGAAGGTAAGAAAAAAGAAATTGTTTCAATTGTGGAAGATATTGAAAAGAAGTTTGTAACAAAAAAAGGACATAGACTTGCTGAAAATTGGGGAAAAATTAAACCCGTTTTTGCAGTTTGTTCTGGTGGATTACATCCAGGGCATATACCAACATTGATTAAATACTTTGGGAAGGACATTATTATTCAGGCAGGTGGAGGAGTACATGGCAATCCTCTTGGGACAAGAGCTGGGGCAAAAGCAATGAGACAAGCAATTGATGCAACTATGAAAGGGACTAATCTAGAAGAATATGCAAAGAAATACAAGGAATTAAAAGCAGCACTTGATAAATGGGGGTTTCTAAATGTTTAGATTAATAGCTAAGCTTATTGATGTTGAAACTGGCGGAATGCCAGTAATTTCTTTAAATGAATCTTTTGCAAAAGAAAATGATTTCCATGGAATGGACAGAGTTGTTGTTAGATTCAAAAATCGTTATTTGGTTGCTGCAGTTGACACTTCTGAAAAAATGCTTTCTAAAAATGAAATCGGGCTTTTTGAGGATGTTTGGAAAAAACTTAAAGTAAAAAATGGAGATGAAATTGAGATAACTCCTGTTGGTAAGCCAGAATCAACAAAATACATAAGGAAAAAGATGGATAGGGAAGAATTATTTGATAAAGAGATAAGAAGCATAGTTAAGGATATAGTTGATGAAAAATTAACAGATGTGGAATTAGCAGCATTTGTTTCTGCAGCATACATGGAAGGGTTGAGCATGGAAGAAACATCAAGTTTAACAAAGGCTATTGTTGAGACTGGTGGTAGGTTAAGATTAAAAAAGAAGATTATTGCAGATAAACATTCAATTGGTGGTGTGCCTGGAAATAGAGTTACAATGATTTTAGTTCCCATTATTGCATCGCTTGGGATAACCATACCAAAAACATCAAGTCGTGCAATTACATCTCCTTCTGGAACAGCAGACACTATGGAAGTTTTAGCAAATGTAAGTTTTTCAATTGATGAACTTACAGAAATTGTAAAAAAAACAAATGGTTGTATTGTTTGGGGTGGTGCTATAAACCTTGCAGCAGCAGATGATAAATTAATAAGAATTAGACATCCGCTTTCACTTGACCCAGAAGGGCTTATGCTTGCATCTGTAATGGCAAAGAAGATTGCAGTTGGTGCAACCCATGTTATATTTGATTTGCCAATTGGGCAAGAAGCAAAATTGCAGTCTCTTGGTGAAGCTAGGCATCTTGAGAGAGAATTTAAAAGATTAGCTGAAAGATTTAAAATGAAAATTGAAACTCTGATTACAGATGGAAATGAACCAATTGGTAATGGTATTGGACCTAATCTTGAAGCAAGAGATGTTTTATGGCTTCTTAAAAAAGATAGGAGAGCACCTCTTGATTTAAGAAGAAAATCTGTTTTGTTAGCTGGTAAACTTTTAGAATTAGTTGGCTATGCAAAAGAAGGAGAGGGTGAAAAAATAGCAGATAGGCAGATTGAGACTGGAAAAGCATATCAAAAAATGAAAGAAATTATTGAGGCACAAGGTGGGAACCCAAATGTTAAACCAGAAGAATTAGAATTGGGAGAATATACTTGCGATTACGAAGCTGAGAAATATGGCATAATTGCTAATATTGATAATAAAGCGCTTGCAAAAATCGCAAGAGCTGCAGGTTCGCCAATTGATAATGAGGCTGGGATATACATTCATAAACATTATGGAACAAAGGTGAAATCAGGAGAAAAAATATTTACTGTTTATTCAAGGAGTGAAAGAAGGATTGAAAGAGCAATAAAACTTATGAAGGAGTTAAATCCAATAACAATTAAGTGATTCTAATGGCTGAAGAAGCATGGCATACTTTATCTGAAAAAGAGATATTCAAATTGTTAGAAACTACTAAAAATGGTTTGACTTCTTCTGAGGCAGAAAAGAGATTAAGAAAATTTGGACCAAATGAGATTGTACGAGAAAAAAAGCACACACCTCTTCAAATATTTTTACAACAATTTAAATCCTTTTTAATAATAATCCTTATTATTGCCACAATTGTTTCTCTTGCAGTTGGAGAGATTCTTAATGCAACAGTTATATTCATAATATTAATGATTAATGCTTTCTTGGGCTTTTTTCAGGAATACAAAGCTGAAAAAGCAGTTGAAGCATTAAAAAAGATGGCAGCACCAAAGGCAATAGTAATAAGAGATGGAATTAAAAAAGACATACTTTCTACTGAATTAGTTCCTGGAGATGTAGTGTTTTTAGAAGAAGGAAGAAAAGTTCCAGCAGATGTTAGACTGATAGAAGTTCATAATCTTAAAGTTGATGAAAGTTTATTAACTGGAGAATCCTTACCTGTTTTAAAGGATACTAATGTTCTTAAAAAAGAGGTTCCTATTTCTGAAATTAAAAATATGGCATTTTTAGGTACATATGTAACTTATGGTTCTGGAATAGGTATTGTTGTTGAAACTGGAATGGATACAGAAATGGGGAGAATTGCTGGCTTAGTTCAAGAAACCCGAGAAGAAGAAACTCCCTTAAAGAAAAAATTGGATACTTTAGGAAAAAATTTGGGTTTAATTGTCTTAGTTATAATTTGTTTAGTTTTCTTACTTAATTTTTATGTTCACTCAAGAAGTTTGCTTGAATTATTTATTCTTGCAGTTGCTATGGCTATTTCTGCAGTTCCAGAAGGGCTACCTGCTGTTGTTACATTGACATTAACACTTGGAATGCAGGAGATGGCAAAGAAAAATGCCATTGTTAGAAGGCTAATGGCTGTTGAAACACTTGGGGCAACAACAGTTATTTGCACAGATAAAACAGGAACCCTAACAAAAAATGAGATGACAATAAGGAAGATATATGTTGATAATGCTTTTGTCAAAGTTACTGGTTCAGGATATGAACCAAAGGGTGAATTTTTAATCAATAATAAAAAAGTGAACATTAGAAAGAACCCATCCATTTTAAAATTAGTAAAAATTGGAGCTTTATGTAATAATGCAAGTATTATAAAAGAAGATGGGGGATGGAGAGTTATTGGGGATCCAACTGAGGGTGCACTGATTACACTTTCTGAAAAAGCAGGAATTAAACCAGATAGATTAAAAAAAGAAGAAAAATTTATAGTAGAGATTCCATTTTCTTCCCAAAGAAAGATGATGTCTGTTGTTTATAGAGACAGAAAAACAACATCTTATGTTAAAGGGGCACCAGAAAGAATAATTGCAAATTGTTCTCATATTTTTGAAAATGGAAAGGTCAAACCATTAACTAGGGCAAAAAAGAAGAAACTCAATAAAATTGCAGAAGAAATGGCTGGAGAACCACTCAGAGTTCTTGCTCTTGCATATAAAGAAATCCCAAAAAAAGAGAAATATCATTTTAAAATGCTTGAAACAAATCTTGTTTTTGTTGGATTGGTTGGTATGATTGACCCACCAAGAGAAGGAGTTAAACAAGCAATGCAAATTTGCAATGAATCTGGTGTAAGAACAATAATGATAACAGGCGATCACAAAATCACTGCTGTTGCAATTGCAAAAGAGATTGGTTTAATGCAGACAGGAGATAAAGTAGTTACTGGTATGGAATTGGAGGGTATGTCCCTAAAAGAATTAGAAGAAATAGCAAATGAAGTTTCTGTTTACGCAAGGGTTCTTCCAGAACACAAGGTAAAAATTCTTCAGGCATTAGAAGCAAATGGAGAAGTTGTAGCTATGACAGGAGATGGAGCAAATGATGCTCCTGCTTTAAAAAGAGCACACATAGGAGTTTCAATGGGTGTAAAAGGAACTGATGTTGCAAAAGAAGCAAGTGATATGATATTGCAAGATGATAATTTTTCAACAATTGTTAAGGCGATTGAAAGTGGAAGAAGAATATATGATAATATTAAAAAATTTGTTAGATTCGAATTAGCTGCAAATTTCTCAGAAATAGCAGTTGTTTCTTTCTCAGCAATATCTGGGATGCCGCTTCCATTACTACCTCTCCAAATTTTGTGGATAAACTTGGTCACAGATACAATTCCTGCTACTGCTCTTGCTGTTGACCCTGCTGAAAAAGGGATTATGAAGCGCCCACCTAGAAAAAGAGATGAAAATATCATCATGGGCATGCTTCCATTTTTACTAACTGTAATCACAGTTATGTGTTTTATGGCAATTTGGGTATTCTTGTGGGGATTACAGTTTGGAGTTCAAAAAGCAAGAACAATAGCATTTACAACAATAGTGGTATTTCAATTATTTTTAGTATTTAATGTTCGTTCGGAGAGAAAACCATTTCTTTTAACAAATCCATTTGAGAATAAATATCTATTAATTGGTGTAACTGCTTCCTTTTTATTGCATCTGGCAGTTATTTACTGGGAACCATTGCAGGTGATTTTTGGAACATTTCCACTGCAATTAATTGATTGGGTGGTTGTTTTCCTTTTTGCAATAGTGGCATTAGCTCTTTCACCTTCAATGTTTAACAGAAAAAACACTACATTACATTAGGTGTTTCGATTCCCAGGATATGTAGAATAATTCTTATTAAATTTTTATAAGCTTTTACAAGAAGAGCCCTTGACATTTTTTTGTTTAAATCTTTTTCTTGAATTACTGGAGATTTTTCATAAAAGTTATTAAATAAATCTGCTAGTTCGTATGCATAGTGTGCTAGTTTATGAATTTGATAATCCCTTGATATACTTTCAACAATTTTTGGGAATTCAGACATTTTTTTAACAAGAGTTATTTCATCCTCTTCATTCAAGATAATTTCTTTTGGTGTTTTTATTCTTCCAAGCTTTTCAAGAATTTTTTTACTCCTAACATAAGTATATTGGACATATGGTGCGCTATTTCCCTCGAAGTTTAATGCTTCATCCCAGTTAAATATTACATTTTTGTCAGAGCTAACTTTTAGAATAGAGTATTTTATGGCACCATATCCAATTATTTTTGATAGTTTTTCTAATTCTTTTAGAGAGATATTTGGATTTCTTTTCAATATTTCATTTTTTGCTTTTTCAACCGCCTCTTTCATGAAATCAGTTAAAAGGACAACATTTCCTTTACGTGTTGACATTTTTCCCTCAGGCAATAGTATGAATGAATAATGAATTACTTCAGGAGGAGCATAACTTAATATGCTAAGCGCAGCTTTTATTTGTTGGAATTCAAGTTTGTGGTCTTCTCCAAGAATAACAATGTTTTTCCCGTTTTTAGCTCGTTTTGCTTTATAGATGTTATATGCAATATCTCTTAATGGATATAGAGATGTCCCATTTGCTCTTGTTAAAGGTAAATATGGTTCTCTCATAGGTAAATTGAATTCAGAAAGGTCAAGAACAATTCTTCCATCCTCCTCTTTTTTTAGTTTTCTTTTTTTCTTAAATGTTTTAAGAGCTTCTTTTAATATTTTGGAATTTAAGAATTTGCTTTCATAATCAAAGTAGTCATATCTTATTTCAAGTTCTTTGAAAATTTTTGCTTGTCCTTTTATACAAATTTCAACAATTTTCTCAAATTCTTTAATTGTTTTTTTATCTCCAGATTCAAGTTTGTGTAGAAGTTCATAAACTTCCTTTTCAATTTGTGCATTTTCAATTACTTTCCTATTTACTTCGATATAATGCCTTAGCATATCTTCAAATTTGGGTTTTCCTTTTAGTTCTTTTGTAGCATAAACAAGCATTGCAATTTGCTTTCCAATATCATTTACAAAATAATGGACCTCTGTTTGATAACCATAGAATTTTAGCAATCTTGTTATTGCATCTCCAATCAAAGCATTTCTTGCTCTTCCAACATGTGGGCTTGCATTGGGATTAATAGATGTGTGTTCAATTAATGCCTTGCCCTTTCTCTTTCCTTTTCCATAGTTTTCTTTTAAGGCATTTTTTAGGATGACTTTTACAAATTTTTTATTATCAACAAAGAAATTAACATAAGGCCCAAGAGCTTCGACTTTTCCAATCATGCCAATGGGTTTTATCTTTTCAACAATTTCTTTTGCAACTTCTGATGGGTTCTTGCCTTTTGCTATTTCAAAACAGGGGAAGGATAAATCACCAAATTTTGGATTTGGGGGATTTTCTAGACGGATTTTTTTTATTCCAATTTTTTTTAAAGCCCTTTCAACATCTTTTTTAAATTGCATATCTAATGGGATATTTTTGTAATTTAATTAGTTTATTAATTCGTTAGATAAATTTAAAAGTAGTTGTTACTTTTTAATGGTTATGTCTTTTGGAATCACTAAGATAAATAATGGCAATAATGATATAATTTTAAGCTTAGAGGAATTAATAAATAATGTTAATGAAAAAATTGAGAATAATCATATTGATAATCCATATCCACTTTTAATGAAGTTTATCAATTATAAAAAACTTAAAACATATGTTTTCAATCTAATCCACTTTGGATATCTAGAATATGATTATTCACAAAATGTATTCATAATTAACAAAGTTGGGATAGACAACAAAGATAGAACAGACTATGTTGTTGATAAGCTACAAAATTTAATTGAACGCGGGAAAAAATATTTTACACTAAAAGATTTATTCGATGATGATGTGGGCATCCCTTACATGATTACTCCAAGTTTGTTTGGTAGTATTTTAAAACAATTTGAATCTGTTGGAGTTATATCTAGGTATTCTAAGAAGAGGTATTGTATAGAAGATGAAGAACTTTTAAAAGTTGAATTTCCAAATTCTCGTAGCGAAATATTGAATTTGGATAAAAAGTTAGTGGATTGGTATTTAGCTCGAAATGCGATAATAATAGAGGATATACCTGAGATTCGGAGTTTGGAAAACGAAGTAGATAGATTATACGCTGCGGGAGAAATTCTAAAAAAATCATCAGTGGCTTTTAATGATGTTATTCTTGCTATGGTATTATTTGGAGATGAGTGGGATAAAAATTCACTATCTAGATTAAGATATCTACTTAAAAAAGAATTTGCAGATAAACCCCCAGAGGATACACCTTATATCCATAGATACAGGGCGCATATGGGTATTTACAGAGGCAATTATGATTCTTCTTCTATTCGAAAGGGATATGTTGCAGGAAGAAACGATTTAATGAACAATATACGCGTTCCAAAATGCAATAATGTCCATCCAGCATTGTGGCAATTAATTGGTGTTATGCTTGGTGATGGACACATTAATTTAAGCAAACACAATCATAATCCAGAGAGTGTTGTTTTGAGTGGAAGAAAACAAGACTTTTTATTTTATAGTAATTGCATAAAACCTAGGATTGTTAAATTTTTTAATTATGAACCTAATATTGTTGACAATGGTGGGTATCCAACTATTTATATCACCTCAAGATATATTGCGAGTTGGGCAGAGAAAAAAGTATTTGATTTAGAGAATTATTCTAAAATATCCTTGCCTATTTTTGAAGGATTGCTTGCTGCTATGGGGGACATAAGTAAAAATACAAGAAAGAGATATGTGCGATTTAATAGTAACAATTGGCAGTTGTTGGACAAAGTCAATCAATTTTTGGAGGCACACCACTTTTCTCCACATAAATCAATGAGTAAAAAGAAAAAGGGAGATAGGATATATACTGAATATGTTATTCGACTTTTTGGAGGTGATGCTGAATTTCTTTTAAGTGAGATTTCATTAATTAACCCATACCATCGCAAGATTTTTAGAAGTTGGAAGCAACCTCAAAAATAATCTTTGCTGCCAAATTTGTTGTTAGGTTGTTTATATCTTTTGATGGGTTTATTTCTACCAAGTCAAAGCCAATTATGTCGAAATTTCTGCCTATAATATATAGTAAATTCAGAGAATTCCTGCTTGAAATGCCACCCGGCTCTATACATCCTGTCCCGGGAGCAAATGCTGCATCGACAAAATCAATGTCAAATGAAATATAAACTTTGTTTGGTAAATTCTTCTTTGCCAATTCAATTGCCTTTTCAATTGTGAAATCCTTTGCTTGCAGGAATGGAATTTTATTTTCAATTAGAAAATTATACTCATCTTTGCTCCAATTGCGAATCCCAATCATCACAATTGGGATCTTCATCTCAACAATTTTTGTGACAACATCTCCAAAGGGAAAATAATTTTTTTGGCAATCTGGATGTGCATCTATGAAGACGATTCCAAAGTTGTCATATTCTTTAGAGAATGCTTTAACAATAGGCGCGGTTATAGAATGATTCCCACCAATTGATAAGATTGGTTTATTATATTTTACTAATTCAGAAATCTTTTCCTCAATTTTTTCCATTGTTTTTTCAAAATTTTCTTCTTCAACCACATCACTCACATCATATATTTTGCTTTCTTTTGCATTCTCAGAAAAATAAAAGTTGTCAAAGGCCTTTCTTATTTCAATGGGTGCATCCTTAGTTCCTTTATTTTCTGTTCCTTGGTCGATAGGGAAGCCCACAATGATTGCACTTGCCTCTTCGATTGTTTTGGCGAATTTCATACATTCAAAAACAATAAAAACAATAAAAAAGATTTCTATTTTATGATAAAATTAATTGCCTTTGATTTGTGTGGGGTTGTTTTTAAGGAGAGACATATAATAAAAAATTTATTTATTGAATTGTTCCCAGGTGTGGAATACACTCTTGTTAAAAAGAATTACAAAGAATATAGTATTGGCAAATTATCTGGTAATGTATTTTGGAAAAAAATAGGACTACCTGAAAGCAGTGAGGAAATATTTCTAAAAGAATTTGAATTATCTGTTCCAATTTCTTTTTTTAAAGATTTTAAAGAGGAATATATTCTTGCGATAATCTCCAATTTGCCAGAGGAGTGGGGATTTAAGTTACTTGAGCTAAACGAACTTAATAATTTATTTGATTATGTTTTAATTTCTGGAAAAGAAAAGATAGCAAAGCCACAAAAAGAAGTATACGAAAGATTATTGAGATTAAGTCATATGCCCCCATCAAGTATTCTATTTATTGACGATAAAAAGAGTTATTTGAAAGGTGCAAAAGAAGTTGGCATGAAAACAGTTTGGATAAAAAATGATGAAGATGATTTTGAATTCGAGCCAGATTTTATTATTAATTCTCTTGAAGAGTTATCCCAAATTTTAGAAAAGTTAAAGGGCCGATAGCTTAACTTGGTAAAGCGCCGCCCTCGCACGGCGGAGAGTGTGGGTTCAAATCCCACTCGGTCCACCATAACCCTTCTTAGGAAGAAGCGTTAACGGAAGAACTTCTTTTTGATGCAGGTTTTTCTCGTAGAGGATTTACCAAAAGAAAAGATAATAATCTTAGTTATTGATTTTCATATTTTTCTGTTTCATTATTTAAAATTTCTAAAGTTATTCCTGCCTCTTTTAGAAATTCTTTGCTGTCATGAGATGCATGATAATCATTTTTAGCAACAATGCGTTTTATACCAGCATTAATAATAAGTTTTGTACAATCTAAACAAGGAACCATTTTAGTATACAATGTAGCACCTTCAATTGAAATTCCAAACCTTGCTGCCTGTGCAATTGCATTTGCTTCTGCATGTGTTGTTCTTACACAATGTTTTCTTACTTTTCCATCTGTATGCAAGACATCCCTCATTAAATGCCCAACATCATCACAGTGCGGCAAGCCAACTGGAGAACCAACATATCCTGTTGAAAGGATTCTTTTATTTTTTACAATTATGGCAGCATTTTTTCCTCTGTCACATGTGGCTCTTTCTGATACAGTTTCAACAATATGCATAAAATATTCATCCCAACTGGGTCTTTTATTCATCTTTAACACCAACCTCTTCCTCATTTATCCCCTTTTCAAAATTTTTCTTTCTTGCCATAAGATATAGCAAGTCAGATAACCTATTCAAATAGATAAGTACGTTTTTATTTATTTTATGTTTATCCATTGCTTTTACAACATTTCTTTCGCAACGCCTACAAACTGCTCTTGCAATGTGTAACAATGCTGCAATTTCTGTTCCACCAGGAAGAATGAATTTTGTAATTGGTGGTAACATTTTTTCAAGTTCCATTTCTTTTTTCTCAAGTTTTTCAATAGCGGATTTAGTTAGTATCTCTTTTTCTGGATTTGTTATATCAGAGCAAAGCAAGTACAAATCTTTTTGAATGTCTTTTAACTCATTTATTAATCCTTTTTCTTTGCACACTGAAGCAATATATCCTATTATTGAACTTAATTCATCAATAGAACCATATGCTTCAACTCTGGGATCGTCTTTTCTAACAGAAATATTACATCCAATCTTTGTAAATCCTTTATCTCCTTTGCCTGTTGAAATCAACATCTTAATCACAAATGACATGTTGTGCAACCACCAGCATATTCTGCATCAACTCTAATTAAATCTTTTGGTATTTCTTTTGGTATAGGTTCTGGTGGTTTTTCTATCTCTATTTTTTCATTAGGAACTTCATCTTTTTGTATGTTGAGTACTTGCGCTGATTTGCTTCCATCTCTGTAAATTGTTACTCCTTTGCAACCAAGTTCATATGCAAGCATATATACCTTTTCAACATCTTCAACACTTGCGCTGTTTGGAAAATTAACTGTTTTTGATACTGCATTTTCTGTGTGTTTTTGGAAAACACCTTGCATCATAACATGCCACTCTGGTGTTATGTCGTGTGCTGTTACAAAAACTTTTTTCACATCATCTGGAATTTCATCTATGTGTTGTACAGAACCACTTTTTGCTATTTTTTCCATTAATTCTGTACTATAGAATCCTCTTTTTCGAGCAACTTCTTCAAACAAAGGATTTACTTCTAACATTTCTTCTCCACCAAGAATATGCTTTCTTATGTATGAGATTGCAAAAAGAGGTTCAATACCACTTGAACATCCTGCTATAATGCTAATTGTTCCCGTTGGTGCAATTGTTGTTACGGTTGCATTTCTTCTTTTAATTCCTTTTTTCTTGAATATACTTTTTTCCCAATTTGGAAAAACACCACGTTTTTCTGCTAATTCTTCTGACATTTTTCCAGCTTCTACATTAATGAAATGCATTAGTTCATCTGCAATAACAACAGCATCTTCAGAATTGTATGGAACGCCCAATTTTATCAACACATCAGCAAAGCCCATCACACCAAGCCCAATTTTCCTGTTTGCTTTTGTCATTTGTTCTATTTGAGGTAGTGGATATTTGTTTAAGTCAATAACATTATCTAAAAAGTGAACTGCTTTTCTTACAGTATTTCTCAATTTTTCCCAATCTATCTCATATCCCCCATTAAGTTCCCTTACCATTTTTGAAAGATTTATTGAACCCAGATTACAAGATTCATAAGGTAATAGTGGTTGTTCTCCGCAAGGATTTGTGCTCTCAATTTCACCAACTTCTGGAGTTGGATTCTCTTCATTTATCCTATCAATAAATATTATTCCTGGATCCCCACTTTTCCATGCTAATGTTGTTATAAGTGTAAATACATGTCGGGCGTTTAACTTTTTGATTACTTCCTTGGTTCGAGGATTTAGCAATTCATATTCTGTGTTATTCTTTACAGCCTCCATGAATTTTTTGGTGACTGCAACAGAGATGTTAAAATTATTTAGTTCTCCTTCTTTTTCTTTTGCAACAACAAAATCAAGTATATCCGGATGGTCTATTCTTAATACACCCATGTTTGCTCCACGTCTTTTTCCACCTTGTTTTATTACTTCTGTAGCTACATTGAAAACTTTCATAAAAGACAATGGACCACTTGCAACACCATGTGTTGATTTTACAAAGTCACCATTTGGTCTAAGTCTTGAAAAGGAAAATCCAGTTCCTCCACCACTTTGATGTATTTTTGCAGTGTATTTTACAGCATCAAAAATACTATTTAAGTCGTCATCAATTGGCAATACAAAACATGCACTTAATTGCCCTAATTCTGTTCCAGCATTCATTAAGGTTGGGGAGTTTGGGAGGAATTCCAAATTTTTAATCATTTCAAAGAATTCTTCTTCTGTTTTTTTGACATCTGCTTCTTTATCATATAGTATATCTGCTTTTGCAATTGCTTTTGCAACTCTTCTAAACAATTGGCTTGGTGTTTCAACAACCTTACCATCTTTATCTTTTAACAAATATCTGTGTTCTAAAACTTTAATAGCATTCAAGCTAAGTTTTATATCATCAACAACTCCAAGCATTTCCTTTGCTTTTCTGATTGCAGCACGCTTTTGTCTATAGAGAATATAAGCTTTTGCAGTTTTGGCATGTCCATTTTCAATTAAAACTTTTTCAACAATATCTTGGACTTCCTCAACACTTGGAATTGTGTGGCCATCATATTCTTCATTTAGGATTTTTACAACTTGATCAGAAAGATATTTTGCCCTTTCTTTATCGCTCCCACCAACAGCAACAGCTGCTTTAAATATAGCATTTGTAATCTTCTCTTGGTTGAAATCTACAATTCTTCCATCCCTTTTTCTTATTTTTTCAACACTAACACTCATTATCTCACCTCTTCAATGTTTTAAGTTCTTTTTCAAAATCTTTAGTATCATCAAAAGATTTGTAAACAGAAGCAAATCTTAGATAGGCAACTTTGTCAAGCGATTTTAATTTTTTAATAACCATCTCACCAATAGTTGCGCTTTTAATTTCATTACTTTTATACCTTCTTACTCTTTTTTCAATATGTTCTACAATTTTGTCAATTTGCTCTTCAGAAATTGGTCTTTTTTTACAAGCTTTCATAATTCCAAGTTTTAATTTTTCTTTCATAAAAGGTTGCCTTCTACCATCTTTTTTAATAACAGTTATATTAACGCCTTCTACACGTTCATAAGTAGTATATCTTTTTCCACAGGATAAGCATTCTCTTCTTCTACGGTTCATTTCACCATTTGCAACAGCTCTTTTGTCAACAACCTTACTTTGATTTGATAAACAATACGGACACCTCACACTATCACCACACAAGATATTGTGTATGTACTTTATAAAAAGCACAACATATTTAGGAGCTTATGTTTAAAGACATAACTTATATTTAAACTATTGTATATTGCAAAATATAACTTAGAATAATCCATTTGGTGTATCAATAAGTATTTATTTGAGTTCATTATTTCATTATTTGCGGCTCGCTGAAAAGGATAGGGATAACAATGCAGTATAAATATATGAAAGCGGGCATATTTGTAGCAATTCTATTTATTTTAGTTGGAATTGTTTACGCAAGTTCTGGCGAGAATACAATTTTTGTTCATACATCCTCTGTTTCACCCACAATAACATGGTTGCCGAATGGTGGAACTCAAAATATAACCTTGAACATCACTAATGAACTGACTTCTCTCAACAATATAACGGGGTTAGACATATCTACCTCTGAAATACCACTGTCTATTAATATCTCTTCAATAATTTCGTGTCCATTAAATTGGACAAACAACGATTTAAATGATGGAAATCCAAGTGATGGATATACTGACAAAATTTCTTGTACAATTGGGTCTGGACCATCAAGTTCGAAAATCCAACCTGGCGAATCAACCTTAATTTCATTTACTGCTGTGGCGAATATAATCTCAAAAGGAAACAAAACAACAGATAAATGGAGTGTGGTTACTATTGATGAAAATACAGATCAGTATATTGCAGGAAATGTATACTTTGGGATTGATGCAAAAGGACCCACCTTAAATATAACAACACCAATTGAATCAAGCCACAATGCTAGGAATGTAACAATAAATGTAACTGCAATTGAAAACGAAGTTAAAATCAATGTTTCAACATTTTCCTTTAACTTTTCATGTTTGACAGGTAATTATGTAGTTACAGCACCAATTGTAAGTTGTAATGCTGAAAATACAAGTTGCAACTTTTCATTTATTTGGGATTCTTCTATAAATACAACAGATGGAAATTGTAGTATTATTGTTAGATTGAATGATACCTTTAACAATGTTGGGAATTATACAAGAAACATATTTTTAGATCATGTTCCTCCAGAAATAATTTTGGAATCTCCCTCAAATAACTCAATAATCAAATCTGGGGTCATAATAAATTTTACAATTAAAGATGATAGCCCAATTAATTTGGTTTGGTATTCTTTAGATAGTGGAGTAAGTAATTCTACTTTAACACTACCCTATAAAATTAATACAACATCTTGGACAAATGGAGAATATAATTTATCTATTTGGGCAAATGATAGCCTTGGTAATCTAAAAAATGAAAAGTTTAGGTTTATCGTTGATAACAATCCACCAAATTTAACAATTAACCTACCAATGCAAGGGTGGTATGGTTCAAATATTCCAATCAATATTTCTGCAGATGATAATACAAATGTTTCTAGTGTGTTATTCAGATGGCAAAATACAACCACAAATGGAAGTTGGAATTCTTTATCAAAAGTTGGAGATTATTGGATTGGTGAGTTTAGTACAACAAGTTTAGCAGATGGAAACTACACCTTTAATTTTAATGCCACAGATGTTGCAGGGAACTGGATAAATAAAACAATATCTGATATTGCAGTAGATAAAACAAAACCGAACATACTAATTATTGCTCCACAAGATGGAGACACACATTATCTAAGTAGTTATATTAATGTAATTGCAAATGTTTCAGATAATGGTGCTGGCATAAATCCAAATGAAACCTGTGAAGTATGGCTAGGAGGACAATTTATTGGAAATATCAATTATGATTCAATACTAGGGAGATGCAATGGAGATGCATACATTTCATCATCTATTGGTACAGGAACAAAGATACTGAGAGTTTATGTTAATGATGTAGTTAATAACTCTAATCAAGATGCGATTTCAGTTGTTTTAAAAACAAAATCAAGTTCTGGTGGAGGTGGTGGAGGTACAAACATTATTTATCCACCAAAAACAAATAATGCTCCAGAACTAACTCCTCCTAAAGTAAGTAATGAAGAACCAACAATTAATGATACTATTTTTTGCGAATCTGGAATATATTCAGATAAAGATGGTGATGCCAAAGTAAGTGAGGAATGGAGATGGTATAAGAATGGAGTTAAATTGTTAGTTGATTCTCATAAATTAGACCTCATGGAGATTAATGCTGAACCCAGAGATGTGTTTTTTTGCGCTCAAAGAGTTTCAGATGGAAACGATTTTTCAGAATGGGTTCTTTCTTCAAATCGAGCAATTGTAAAAGAAAAAATACAAGAAAATGTATTGGAAGAGAGTTCTGTTATAAGTACATCTGAAGAAGGAAGACCAACACCACCCACTTCGATAACAGGTGCATTCATTGGTGGTTTAGGAGAAGGAAGTTTATTAGAAACAGTAGTAATTATATCCATTGTTTCAGCATTAGGAACAATATTTATCTTAAGATTATTTTGGAATAGAAAGATACATGTTAAACTCAGATAAACCATTATAAATAAAAGAATTCTTTTTATTTTTGATTAAAATGTGTGGGATAATTGGTTATATTGGGAAAAAAGATGCTATACCCTTGGTATTGAATGGACTTAAAAATTTGGAGTATAGAGGATATGACAGTGCAGGCATTGGAGCAATTGTTAATGGAGAATTAATTGTTAAAAAAGATGTAGGAAAGATAGATGAAGTTTTTTCTAAGATAAATATCTCAAGTATAGGAAGTAATATAACCATAGGACATACAAGATGGGCAACGCATGGAAAAGTTACAAAAGAAAATGCACACCCACACACAGATTGTAAAAATGAAATTGCGATTGTGCACAATGGAATTATAGAAAATTATCAAGAATTAAAAAAAGAACTTATTTCTAAAGGACATGTGTTAAAAAGCGAAACAGATTCTGAAATAATTGCACATTTAATTGAAGAAGAAATGAAACAAAGAAATTTTGAAGATGCATTTAAAAAAGCAATTGAAAAACTTAAAGGAAGTTATGCAATTGTTGCTATAAATAAAAATGAGAAAGAAATGATGGGTGCTAGAAAAGAATCTCCACTTGTTGTTGGTGTTTCAGAAGATGGTTATTTTATTGCTTCAGATGTTCCTTCTTTTTTAGATGAAACAAAAAGAGTAATCTATCTTTATGATGGTGATGTTGTTGTTATTAACAATGAAATTAAAATTTTTAATAAAGGTGTCGAAGTAAAAAGAGAGATAGATAGTATTGAATGGGATGCTGAGCAAGCCAAAAAAGGAGTTTTCAAACATTTTATGTTAAAGGAGATATCTGAACAGGCAGAAGTTGTAAAAAAAGCAATTATGCAGGATGAAAAAATCATCAAAGAGATTGTTAATGCCATTAAAAATGCAAAAGGCGTTTATTTTGTTGGTTGTGGTACAGCATATCATGCTTGTTTAGAAGGTAGTTATATTTTTTCAAAAGTTGCAAAAACACATGTTAATGTTTGCTATGCTCATGAATTTCCAAATTATGTTCATTTTTTAACACCAGAGAGTTTGGTTATTGCAATATCACAATCAGGAGAAACAGCAGATACTTTGGCTGCGATTAGGGCTGCAAAAGAAAAAGGAGCAAAAGTTATGTCAATTGTTAATGTTGCAGGCTCAACTTTAGTAAGAGAGTCGGATAAAGTTTTACTTCAACACGCAGGACCTGAGATTTGCGTTCTTTCAACTAAAAGTTATACTTCACAACTAACAATTTTAGTTATGCTCGCATACGCTCTTGTTGACAAACTTGACGAGGCCAAATCAAAGTTAAAAGAGTTAATTAGGTATATTTACTATTTAACTTCAAAGAACACCCAAGAATATATTAAGAAACTTGCTGAGAAGTTAAAAGATGCAAGAGACATTTATCTAATTGGAAGAGATTTGCAGTATCCAACTGCTCTTGAGGCTGCTTTAAAGATTAAAGAAGTTTCATACATCCATGCTGAAGGATTCGCTGGAGGAGAACTAAAACACGGGAATATTGCGTTAATAGAAAAAGGAACACCCTGCATTATATTTACATCAAAGGAAAATGAAGAAGGAATAATTGCAAATGCATCAGAATTAAAAGCTCGCGGTGCCTATGTTATAGGGGTGGGCCCAAGAAACAGTGAGGTATTTGACTTTTTTATCAAGGTAAGGGGGGCAGAAGAAGCAAACTCAATTGTTCAGATAATACCAATCCAAATACTTGCATATCAGCTTGCAATTTTAAGAGGATTGGATCCTGACAGGCCAAGAAACTTGGCAAAAAGTGTGACGGTGAAATAAAATGGAAACAAAACTAAGCTATTATTTTAAAAAAATTAAAGAATTTCCATTTCCAGAAATTTTTGATGTTGAAACTATTTTGGAAATTCTAAAGAAAAAAGATGAATTGCTTTCAAAATTTGAAAAGTCAGAGATAAAAGGTTCTTTAGGAAAAAATGTACATTTTGATGGTATAGTAATAATTGAGCAAGGAAGCAGAATTCTTCATAATAGTATAATAGAAGGTCCTGTTTACATTGGAAAAAATTGTGTGATTGGACCAAGTGCACACATTAGGGGTGGAACTGTCATAGGAAATAACTGTAAGATTGGAAAAGCAGAGATTAAAGGGTGCGTAATAATGAACAATGTGCGCGCAGACCATTTTGGTTACATAGGTGATTCTATATTGGGAGATTCTACTCATTTAGGAGCTGGTGTTGTAACTGCAAATCTAAGATTTGACAATAAGCCCACACATGGTTTAAGAAAACTTGGAGTAGTTTTAGGAGACAATTCACAAATCGGTGTAAATTCAACAACACTTCCAGGAACTTTTATTGGACCAAATACATGGATTTATCCTGGGGCTGTAGTCAGATGCTTTGTACCAGAGAATTCTATTTTGAAATGGAAACCTGATTTAGAAATTATTGAGAAGAAATAAGGGCCCACGGGGACTTCCACCAACCTTTTTCTTTGAAAAGAAAAACGTTGACGAAAAAGAAAATTTCTTTCCCCCAGCGCTTTCTTTCTCAAAGAAAGGGCTGTTTTGAACCCCGATCAGTCGGTTTCTACTTTTTGATTAAACTTTCTTTTTAAGAAAGTTTATCCGAAGCCGACCGCACTATCCAGGTTATGCTATGGGCCCAATATGTAAAAGAATAAGCTGTTTAAAAATCATTTCCTTTTCTTAATTTTCGGCTTTATTTTATGTTTATGTTCTAATTCCACAATTTCATTTTTATAATCTTCAATTTTTTCATGAATTTTATTTAATTCTTTTAATTTTTTTCCAAATTTTTTTCTTAATTCTCTACTTTCCTTCTTTTTCAATTTCTTTTTAATATCTCTAATCTCTTTTTCTAGTTTCCTTGCTTTTTGATTTAGATTTTTTAATTTTAATTTCTTATTTTTAAATTTTGGGGCTCGCTCTTTTTTTTGTGGAGACAATACCTTTTTTTGACATAGGAGATAGTAAGATATGCCAGCAATAATTACCACAACAATAGCACCAAACCAACAAACACTCATTATGACGCAGGAACCATTAGTGCAATTTTCTATTATGGGAAGAATTGTAATTTCACCACAAACACCACAATCCTGTGAACACGTTTCACAAGATTCATTATTATTACAAATATTGTCCCCGCAATATACTGTATTTTGTTGTGCATAAACAACAAAATTCGAAAATTCTGAAAAGTTAGTATAGAAATAATAATAATTCTCATCTTCACCGTTTTGTGTTATAGTTAATGTGCTGGTTGTTTCATTTGAAATTTTTAAAATACTGATTGTAGACGCATTTATGTTATTATTATCAATCCACTGCTTTGAAACTCTAAAGTATAAGTGCGCCATACCATACTGTATCGGAAGTATGTTTTTGAGTTTTATGGATATGCAATCGTAAACTATATTTTCTTCAGTGAGAGACGGATTACAATCACTCATGTTCATTGTTCCATAATTAATAGGTTGTACAGCATTTATTATTAAATGCTGAAAGTTCATATCGGGCAAATCAAAACTAATTGAGATATTTTCTCCAGAGAGAACAGGGGAATGATTACTGTTTTCACCCCTTACAATTACATCAATTTTTGGTGTTGGGGCACTGCCTATTAAGCGAGATTTAGTTTTAGAAATGCTCATACTTATTACTTTTTCCTGTTTTTCATAACCACCCTTTTCAGCAGTTATATAAAAGAAATAAGTACCATACTCTGAGAAAACATATTCAAAAGAATATGCTGATGCTGATGGAACATAAGTCATATTGTACATTTTTCCTTCGACTTGTATTTTAACTGTTGCATTTTGGACATCTGTCCCATTTGTGTCCTCATAATCTGCAATAATGGTTATATACTCATTTATTTTTGGTGATGGGTTCAAAATTGTGGGGATTAAACTTGTTTGAATTTCAGGAGCGACAGTTAATGTTGCTCCAAGAGATGCAGCATGAGCTACAGAAATCATAAATACAGTTATTACTATTAAAAGTCCTATTCTCATTTTAAAAATAAATAAAAAAGGTTTAACAATTCATTGTAATTGTAATTGTTTGTGTATAACTTGCTGCTGCTTGTCCAGATGGTACTCCAACTCCAAAGTATAATGTTAATGAACCACTTGGATTTAAGTTTCCACCACTTATTAAAACATCACTTGCTGTCAAAGCAGTTCCACTTCCATATGTAAACGCAGCTGTGCTCCATTCTGTATTTCCAACAGCAAATGTATTTGTTCCTCCATCACTCCAATCTGTTCCTTTAATCGTAGTGTTTGTTGC
>JAJRVP010000013.1 GCA_024277205.1 archaeon | reverse complement strand
TAATATCACAGATGTAAGTGGAGTTGATAGTGCTTGGTATTCGATAGATGGTGGAATAACAAATATTTCATTCTCTTCACCATATGACATAGACACATCAAGTTGGCCACAAGGAGAAATTGAACTTGTAGTTTGGGCAAATGACACTCTTGGAAACCTTGGAGACTCATTGTCCCAATTTGGAACAATAAAATTCATAGTGGACAATACTCCAGCAGAAAGTGTTGAAATATTATTACCAAATGAAATTTGGTATGCTGGAAATGTTCCAATTCAAGTAAATGCAACAGATACAAATGGAATTGCAAATGTTTATTATAGATGGGAAAATGCTACAGACACTGGAAATTGGATACAAATGAATTTAGATATAAATGGATTTTATGTGGCAACCTTTGATTCCACCATAGTTTTAGATGGTAACTACACTATAAGAGTAGATGTTGTTGATAATGCTGGCAATCATAATGATACCCAAACAGTTGATATAAGAATAGATAACACCCCACCAACATTGACATTCATATTACCAAGTTATAAGAGCAAAGTATACAGGGGAGAAACTGTAAAAGTCGAAGTTTATGTAAACGACACAGGAATAGGTTTAACAAATGGAAAAGACTGCCGTGTTTTGCTTGATGGCTCATTTGTTGGAAATATACAATATGATAATTCGACTAATTTATGTTCAGGTTCGGTTTATATCTCAACAGATTACCCATTGGGAGATGCAGAACTTTCAGTAGAAGTAAGTGATGATTTGAACAATTTGGCTGTAACAACACAATTAATTAAGATTGATAACCGTCCAGCAGGAGGTGGTGGCGGTGGCGGACCAGCAGGAACTGGCGCTAAAATCATAGTTGAAATTGATGAAGAACAAGTTGAAATGAATTCGGATGAATTAATCACAATTGATGTTAACATTAAGAATGATGGAGACCAATTCCTTGGTTCACTTAAATTAACTTTGGAAGGATTGCCAAGTGGAACATACGAATTTACAGAAGATATTATTGATTTGGATGTTGGCGAATCAAAAACAATTGGATTGAAAATAGCACCAGTCACTTTGTCAGGAGAATATGAAATCAGAGTTGAAGCAAGCAATGTTATATCTGGAGATTCAGATTCCTTTGTGTTAATTGTAAATAGTGTACTTGAAGAACAGGCAATCTCAACATGTGATGAAGCAGAAAATTACATTGCAGAATTAGAAGCAAACGGTACTGATGTAACTAATCTAACCTCAGAATTAGAAGGTGCAAGAAATTCAATTGGAAATGGAGATTTTGCAACTGCATTATCAACTTGTGAAGCAATTTTATCATTCGCACCTGCAACACCAACACAATCAACTAATCAAACAACATCAACAACACCTGGAGGAATTACAGGTTTATTCATTGCAGTCGGAGAATTTGCTATGAGCAATCTTGTATGGATATTATTGATATCTGCAGCTGCAATAGGAGCATTTTTAAGTAGAAGAAAATTAGCAAAATTCTTTAGAAGAAAAATCTTCAAGAAAGAAGAGAAATAATCATTTTTTCTTTTTATAATATTTTTCTGTTAAATCTTTACTTAATAAAACAGAATAGAATAACAAATATGCCCCACCTGCTGCAAAGACTCCTTTTAAAATTGCAAGAATTAAATTTAAAAAACCTGCTTTTTCAAATGCATCAATTATAAAAAATCCAATGCTACATAATATAAGCAATAAAACAGAAAAACTTAATTGTTCCCCAATTGTTTTTAGGTAAATGCAATGGTCCTTAATTTTCATTGTATAACTAAGAATTTCGCAGTTTAAATATATTAAGGTAAAGCTTAAAAATAGCAAAATATTTGCACCAGTTATCTTTATAAATGATAAATTTGGTGTGATTATCATGTCTAATAAAAAATCTCAAACAAAAACAGCTAAAGTGCCAAAAGCACCAAAACAAGGTGAATTTAAAAAAATAATTCGTATAGCTGAAGCAGACTTAGATGGAAATAAAAGAATAGAACATGCTTTAATCTCAATAAAAGGTGTTAGTTGGGCTTATGCGCATGCAATAAGAAAAGCACTTGGTTTTGATAATGTAAAAATTTCTGAATTGTCTCAAGAAGAATTAGAAAAATTAAAAGAAGCAATTTCTAAACCACAAAATTTTGGTATTCCATCTTGGTTATTCAACAGGCAAAAGGATATTGGAACTGGTAGGGATATGCATTTATTATCTTCTGATTTGGTTTTAGCAGGTAAAATGGATATAAGGAGATTGAAGAATATTAGATGTTACAGAGGAGTTAGACACTTTTATAATTATAAAGTTCGTGGACAAAGAACACGTTCTAGGGGTGCAAATGTCCGTGGTAGGACAGGTGCAACAGTTGGAGTAGTTAGAAAGAAGCTTAAACCTCAAAAGAAAAAGAAGTAGGTGTATAAATGGTAAAAGCAAAATTGCGTAAAAAATACATGGGGCCAGGACACCTTTGGCAGATGGATAGAATTAAAGAGGAAGCCCAACTTAGAAAAGAATATGGCTATAAAAATAAAAAAGAAATTTGGAAAGTTCAATCTATCCTTAGAAAATTCCGTGCGCAAGCAAGAAGACTTATTCCTCTTACAAGTAAACAAGCACAATTGGAAAAACAACAATTGCTTTCAAGGTTAGCATCTTTAGGAATAATCAAAGAAGGTGCAAAAGTAGAAGACGTGCTTGCATTAAGTGTTCGCGATTTACTTGAAAGGAGATTGCAAACTTTGGTTTATAGGAAAAAAATGGCAAACTCAATAAAACAAGCAAGGCAGTTTATTACACATGGACATGTAACAATAGGAAACAAAAAAATTACTTCACCTTCATATATGGTGAGAGTTTCTGAAGAAAATGAAATTTCTTTTGCAGGTAATTCTCCTTTGTCAAATGAAATGCATCCAGAAAGGATGGTGGCAAAAGAAAAAGAAATGAAAAAAGAAGAAAAAATAAAAGAAGAATTAAAAGAACAACAAAAAGAAGAAGAGGAAGAAGAAAAGGAGATACTTGAAACTGCTGAGGAGATAGGTGAATAAATTGGCTGAAAAGAAAAAAACAAAATGGGGTGTAGCATACATTTTTGCTAGTTACAATAATACTTTTATCCATATAACTGATATTACTGGTTCAGAAACAATTACTAAAATTACTGGTGGTTCCCAAGTTAAAGCAGATAGGTTGGGTTCTTCGCCACATGCAGCAATGATTGCTGCAAAAAAAGCAGCTGAAGAAGCAATGAATAAAGGAATAACAGGTGTTCATATCAAGGTAAGAGCACCTGGTGGAATAAAACAAAAAAATCCAGGGCCTGGTGCCCAAGCAGCAATTAGGGCATTAGCAAGAGCAGGTTTAAGAATAGGAGTTATAGAAGATGTTACACCAATTCCACACAATGGATGTAAAAGAAAAGGTGGAAGGCGCGGACGTAGGATGTAGGTGTAAAAATGAAAATTACTGTTTTTGAAAAAAAAGACAAAATGTTGAAATTTGTAATAGAAGATATTGATAATTCTTTAATGAACTCATTAAGAAGAATTGCAACAGTTGGTGTTCCAACAATGGCAATTGAATATGTTGATTTTACAAAAAATTCTTCAGTGCTATATGATGAGATAATTGCACACAGATTGGGATTGATTCCACTTACAACTGATTTGAAAGGATATAAACTTCCAAGCGAATGCAAGTGCAAAGGAAAAGGTTGTGCAGTCTGCCAAGTTAAATTTACATTAAATGCAAAGGGACCAAAAATTGTTTATTCAGGAGACTTAAAATCAAAAGACCCAAAGATAAAACCAGTATATGACAATATCCCAATTGTTAAACTTCTTGAAGGACAAGAACTTAAGTTTAATGCTACTGCAGTTCTTGGACTTGGAAAAGAACATTCAAAATGGACAACAGGTTTAATGATTTACTACAACTATCCAAAAGTTGTTGGTGGCAAAAAAGCATCAGAATTAAAAGAACCAAAAAACGCAAAAGAAATTGGTGAGTTTTTGAATAAAGTTAAAAAATTTGAAAACTTGGATGAAATTAAGACAGAACCTGTTATGAATAAGTTCGTAGTTGAATTTGAAACATGGGGGCAACTTGACCACAAAACAATTCTTCTAAATGCAATTTCTAGTCTTTCTAAGAGATTAAAAGCAGTTGATAAAGCATTAAAGTAGATATAGAAACTTTTTAAAATAACAACTTATAGTTTTCTTATTAATGCGGGGGTGCCGGAGACACCCTTTATTTTTGAAAAAAGAAAGCGTGTACGGAAAGAAAAACAGCCCTTTTCTTTGGGGCAACTTACACCTTTCTTTTCGGGAAAAGAAAGGGGCAGTGCCGGAGCGGTCAAACGGGCACGGCTAAGGTGACCTTTTCTTTCAAAAAGAAAAGCTCAACCAAAAGAAATGGTCGCAGAAACCGTGTGGGTTAGTCCCTACAGGAGTTCGAAAATCAGAACCCGGGCGGTTCCGATACCTCCGAGTTCGATAGAAATTCTCCTCCCCCGCATTAAATAAAAGGTGATGTAAAATGGCAGAAACTGAAAAAAATCTTTGGGATGCGTTTGCTGGAGAATCTCAAGCAAATAGAAAATATTTGGCTTTTGCAAAAAAAGCAGAGGAAGAAGGATTACACGGTGTTGCTAAATTATTTAGGGTGGCGGCATCTGGTGAAACAATTCATGCATTTAATCATCTTCGCGCTTTGGAATTTGTAAAATCAACAAAAGATAACTTGAAAGCATCAACAGAAGGGGAATCCTATGAATTTGAAGAGATGTATCCAAATTTCATAAACAAAGCAAAAGAAGAAGGAAATGAAAATGCAGCGCAAAGTTTTAAATGGGCTATGGAAGTTGAAAAAATTCATGATAAATTATTCAAAGAAGCATTGGAAAAATTAGAAAAAGGAGAAGAAGTTGATGGTAACAGATATTATTACGTTTGCAAAACTTGTGGTTATCCATCTAAAGGAGAAGTGCCAGAAAAATGCCCAATTTGTGGCTCAACAGATTTTATGGCAATTGAATAGTAAACTTTAAAAAGAGTTAGTTTGTGGGAAATTTATACAAGTGCGAGTTAATCTCGTTGCGAGGCGATTGCCGTGAAAAAAGGTTCAACAAATATTCATTTAAGAAAATTAATTTCTGAATTAAATAAACAGAAGAAACCTATTTGGAAAAGGGTTGCTAAAGATTTAGAAAAACCTAGAAGGATTAGAAGAATTGTTAATCTTTCTCGCATAAATAGATATGCTAAAGATGGAGAAACTGTTATTGTTCCAGGAAAAGTTTTAGGAGATGGTGTTTTAGAAAAGAAAGTGGAAATTGCAGCATTCCAATTTTCACAATCTGCAAAATCAAAAATAGAAAGTGTTGGTGGAACTGTTTTATCAATTCAAGAATTGTTAAAGAAAAACCCAGAAGCAAAAGGGGTGAAACTTCTTGGCTAACAACCCTTTTGAGAAAAGCGTTGACGGAAAAAAGGATGTTGTTTATGTAGATGGAACAAGACATGTGCTTGGACGCTTAGCTAGTTATGCTGCCAAAGCAGCACTTGAAGGAAAAGAGATTATAATATTAAATTCTGAAAAAGTTGTTATGACAGGTAAAAAATCATTTTTAATTGAAAATTATAAGGATAGAATGAAAAATATTGGTGGAAGGCATAAAGGACCTTTCTGGCCAAGAAGACCAGATAGTATTGTGAGAAGAGCAATAAAACGAATGTTGCCCTATAAAAAAACAAGAGGTGCACAAGCTTTTAAAAGAATAAAGACATTCATTGGAATACCAAAAGAATTTGAAAATGTTAAAATGATAGACTTTCCAAAAGCAAAGTTGCACGAAGACGAAGTTAAATTTATAACAATTGAAGAATTGTCAAAACAAATTGGTGGATTTTAATGGCTGAAAAAATTGTTCATGTTTCAGGAAAAAGAAAGATGTCAATAGCAAGAGCTACAATTAAAAAAGGAAATGGTATTGTTAGGATAAATAAAAAATTGCTTGACATTATTTCTCCAGAGCTTGCAAAAGAAAAAATAAGAGAACCTCTTTTGCTTGCAGGTGATATTGTCAAAAAAGTTAATATAACAGTAAATGTGCATGGTGGGGGAGTAATGTCTCAAGCAGAAGCTGCTCGAAATGCAATTGCAAGAGCATTAGTTGAATATACTGGTAGTAAAGATTTGAAAAAAACTTTTATTCAATATGATAGACACTTGCTTGTTGCAGATGTGAGAAGAACAGAACCACAAAAACCATGTAGATCTGCAGCAAGAAGAGGCAAACAAACTTCAAAACGCTGACCTTTCTTAGAAAGAAAGCTCAACCAAAGAAGGAGGAAAAAGATGATAATACCCGTAAGATGTTTTTCATGTGGGAAGCCAATTGGGCATTTGTGGGAAGAATACAAAAAAAGAGTTGAAAAAGGAGAAGAGCCCAAAAAGGTTTTGGATGATTTAAGTTTAACAAGATATTGTTGCAGACAAGTTTTCTTAGGACATATTGACTTAATTGACACAATTGCTAGATTTAAGAAATTTTAATAAACTTTAGCTTATTTCTTTTTTTATGGCACGAATTTTAGTTTTTGGAGATAGTTTAGTTTATGGCGCATGGGATTTAGAGAAAGGCGGCTGGGTTAATAGATTAAGGTTGTTTTTGGATAAAGAGAATGTTTCTGATTCAGAATTTTATTATCCTGTCTATAATCTTGGTGTATCAGGAGATACTTCAAATGATGTTTTAAGGAGATTTGAACTTGAAACAAAAAATAGGCTGAGAGAGGAGATGATATTTATCTTTGGAATTGGGACGAACGACTCTGCATGGATACATAGTAAAAATGAGTTTTGGGTTCCACCAAAGGAGTTCGAAGGAAATATTAGAAAATTAATCAAACTTGCTCAAAATTTTTCTTCAAAAATTGTTTTTGTCGGTTTAATTTCTGTTGATGAGACAAAAACAACACCAATATCTTGGAATACAGACATATTTTACAAAAACGAATATATTAAGAAGTACGATGAGTTATTAGAAAAAATTTGCAATGAAGAAAAAGTTGGATACATAAAACTTTTTGGAAAAATTCCAAAGGAATTGCTTGAAGACGGTTGCCATCCTAACTCAGAAGGGCACAAAAGAATATTTGAAATAATAAAAAATTTCTTGGTTGAACATAAAATAATTTAATCTTAGTGACTTTTTTTCAAATTCTTTTTATATTTTTCAATGAAAACTTTTTCCAAATCTATGTCAAGATATGTTGCAAGTTTCAGTGTCTGCCAAAAAATATCTGCAACTTCATCTTTTAGATTCCCTGGATTTGTAGTATTTTTTATTGTTCCTCTTGGTGTTTCTTTGTATAATAATGTTCGTGCTGTTTCTCCAATTTCTTCAATTAGGTGCAAAAATGCATGTATTGGCTTTGTTTCAATCTTTGTATATCCAATTTTTTCAAGATGTTCTTTTACAATTTTTTGGGCTTGGGAAATTTCCATACTTGGATAAAATATGTTAAACTTTATAAATAAACTTGATTTTGATTTATTCTATGGGGGATTAGTCTAGACACCTTTTCTTGCAAAGAAAAGTTGCACCAAAAGAAAAGGTGTGGACAATTTGGTCTAGGATGCGGCCCTTGGGAGGCTGTGACCCCGGTTCAAATCCGGGATCCCCCACTAAAACCTTTTTCTTAAGAAGAAAAAGTTTTACCAAAGATAATGGTTTGTTTTACCTTTTTTTGTAACTTGTGATAATCTCTTTAAATTGGGCATCTGTTATATGTCCATTTATATAATTTCTTGTGAAAACTATGTAATCCTCAATCGGAACTTCAGTAGTTCCTATCAAAACATATTTTCCAGTAAAAGTTTCCCCGCCAAGTTCATCTAAAAGAGAATGAAATCTTTTTCGTCTTTCTACCTCATTTCGTAAGTAATTCCCGTCGTCTTCCATAATTGAAATATTTTCTTTATCTTTAATTATTTTACTATTTTTGAGTTGTACTCTTCTATTCTGACACCTCTGTGAATCCTTTGAATCAATGGTAGCATAAATGCAAGGAATTTCCAAACAATTGATTTTTTCCCACGATACCTTGCGATTTCCCATTGTGTTACACAAGCCCCAACCTCGCTTGAATCTTTTCCAGCCATCCAATTCCCACAGTGTCCTAGTAATTCATGGTCCATGGCACTTTGAAGTAGAATTTCCTGGAAAGGCAAAAACCTAAGTGGAGTTTTTGCCCAGATAAATATCATTGGCTTTCCTTTAACTACATCAAAGATTCCATAATAAATATCCGGCTCCATTCTTTTCTTTGAAATTTTTATTGGAATCTTTTCGAGTTTTTTTAGAATTTTGGCATTGAAGGGTTTCATTTCTTTTGCAGTTATTAATGATTCTTTTTTCCATTTTTCTATTTCATCTTTTGTTATCATTTTAATTGTAGAAATGTTTATAAATTATCAACCTATTGTTATTATTTATGAGTAGTGAAATATTTATGTGGGATAAAACAAGAATAATGTTGGAAAGGCTTGAAGATGAGATAGATAACTTTGGCGGTGTTCCTTTTTATAAGGGTAAACATATAATCAATAGAGACTCTAATGTGCTTGGTGGTATTTGTTTGGGTGAACACGCAAGAGGCGCAATTTATGTTGATCCAAATTCCCCTTATTTAGAAAAATTGACAAATTTAGTAATTGAGAAATCAACAGAAAATGGAAGGGTTAGCAAAAGAGGAATACTACGTGTTGTTTATGAAACAGTTAAAAATACTTTTCCACAAACAGATATGAAAGAACTACAAGAAATCTTTCGAAGTTATAATGCAATAAATGATGAAGAAATATCACTTGACATCTTTATTGAAAATGGTGTTGGTGTGTGTGTTCAACATGCTCTAACCTCTGCAGCAATTCTTGAAAAATTAAAAGAAAAGGGAATTGTTAGAGGTACAGCGAGAGTTAATCGAAATAAATCTTTTAAAGATGGCACTAATTATGGACATGCATGGTGCAGGTATACTAATTCAGCTGGGCAAGTTTTTATTCTTGATTCTGCGCTTGGATATCTTGGACGTATAGAAGATAGTGTTGATAGTGAATGGAATTATTTTAGACCAGATGAGTAGTAAAGTTTAAAAACCTAAGTTCTATCATTTAAACAGAGTGATTTTTATGGGAAGAACAAAAAAAGTTGGTTCAACTGGTAAATTTGGTTCTAGATATGGGTTACGCATAAGAAGGAAAATTCTTAAAGTTGAGTCAAAAAAATCAAAAATTTGCCCATATTGTGGTAAAAAACAAGTTAAAAGAGTAGCTGTTGGAATATGGGAATGTAAAAAATGCAAAAATAAATTTACTGGTGGAGCATATACTTTGAAATCCGAAGAAGGGGTGTTGGAATAATGATGGAGTATGTCTGCTATTCATGTGGAAAAATAGTTACACCAGAAGACATAATGAAAAGAATCAGGTGCCCATATTGTGGTGGAAAAATACTTTTTAAAAAAAGGCCAGAAATAGTAAAAAGAGTTAGGGCAAGGTGAGATTATGGAACTATCTGAAAATGCAAGAGAGGATGTTATGAAATTTCAACAAATTCAACAACAATTACAAATGATTATGCTTCAAAAACAAAACATTCAAGCCCAGATTGCTGAAATTGAAAACGCACTTAAGGAACTTGAAAAAATAAAAGATGAAAATGCCTATGAAGTCATTGGGAATATCATGATTAAAAAATCTAAAAAAGAATTAGAAAAATCTCTTAAAGATAAAAAAGAATTGTTGAATTTGAGGATTTCTACAATTGAAAAACAGCAGGATAAATTAACTAAGAATGCTTCAGAACTTCAAGAAAAATTATCAAAACAGTTAAAAGAGTGATTAAAATGACAGAAAAACTTGAGCAAGCATTAGATGTATTGACGCAAATAAGCGAGGATAGAACAGTACCTAGAAACATTAGAGAAAATGCAAAAAAAGCAAAGGAGTATCTTGAAAAATCTGGAGAAGAAATAACAGTAAGAGTTGATAGAGCACTTCAACTTTTGGATGAAGTGTCAGATGATCCAAACATGCCAATGTACACAAGAACACAAATTTGGAGCATAGTATCAATATTGGAATCAATGTTACATCAATAAAAAAGTATATAAAAATACAAATCAAAGATAATAATATAAAAGTTGGTGGTGAGCCATGGACAAAATTAAAGATTTCCTAAGTAAACTAACAGGAAAAACCGTTATTAAAAAAACTGAAGAAGAAGAGTTTATAGAACTTGAACCAGAAGAAATGCACAAAAAAGGAGCAAAGATATTTGTAAAGTACTTTATTCTGACAGATTTTGCAGATATAAAACCAGTTATTGACTCACTTAGAGAAGGATACACAATTGCATTAATGAAAATAAAACCATTAAAAGATAAAGATATGAATGAACTCAAAAGAGCAATAAACAAAGTCAAAAGAACTTGTGAAGCAATAGATGGAGAGATTGTTGGGATTGATGAAGACTGGATAATTGCAGTGCCAAATTTCATTGAAGTATTCAAGGGAGACGGCAGTGAAGAAGAAACAGAAGAGTAAAGTTATTTTTAATCCTTCTCTTCTTAATTGTCCTGTTTGTAATAAACATGGATTTTCTGTTCAACAAGTCTTAGACAACATACCTTATTTTGGAGAAGTATTAGAAACTTTTGCAAGTTGCAAATTCTGCGGTTATAAAACTCATGACATCTTACCATTAAGTGAAAAGGGATATCCAAAAAAACAAAAAATAGCAATTTCTTCTAAAAAAGCATTAGAAGTAAGGGTTGTTAAAAATAGATATTGTTCTATTGAAATCCCAGAGATTGGTTTAAAGATTAAACCAGGTCCAGAGTCCGAAGCATATATCTCGAATGTGGAAGGTGTGATTGATAGAATTATTTATTCTTTGAAAACTATTTCTGTTGTTAAAAAGGAAAAACAAAAAGAAATAGAAAAAGAGATTAACAAACTTGAAAAGGCAAAACAAGGAAAATTAAAAATAACACTTATTTTTAATGATCCAACTGGACAAAGTGCAATTCTAATTAAGCGAATTATTTAAATACATGCATAACTAATGAATAATTAGTGAGGTGATATACATGGTTGCTGAGTGGGCACTTAATGCTGCCATAGGACTTATGATTGGAGTTCTATTTGGTTTAGTTGTTGGGCTTAGATACATTTTAATAATGGATAGAAAAATTGAGAGATTAATTGAAAAGGTTGAGAGAATTGAATTGAAAACAGAAAGAGAAGTTGAATCTTTATTAAAGAAAAAGAAAAGGAAGAAAAGAAAGTAATTATATTAAACTTATCAAAAATCCAAGCAATGAACCTGCTGTAACAAAGGGCATTGCTGGATAATATTTTTTCTTTTACCAATTATCATTAAAATTGCTATGAATAATGTTGCTCCATAGATTGAAAGTAATGCATTAACAATGCCAAATTGTCTTAGGACAATAACTGCAAAAAGCAATGTAAATGCAATATCCCCCCCACCCAAAATTGCAACATCATCTTTATTAACTACAACCAAACCAGAAAATATCCCAAGTTCTTCCTGCATCTTTGCAAGTCCTATCATGTGTTTTGTAACAAAAACAGCTATGTAATCATAAATAGACATTCCAATTAGTAATATCACGACTGCCCAAAAATTTAGCATGGGTGCAAACAATGCAACTACACCACCATACATAAGGATTTCTCCAAGATTATGCATATAGATGTCCCTTTCTTTGAATTTAAGTAAGACAATTGAAAGGGCTACAATCACAGCAATCCAAGAATCCACAAAAGCACTTAATGTTACAGCTATACAAATTGTGATAGCTATGAAAAACCACAATTTCATCAAGATTTCTAATTTAAATCTCTTCATTGCAAAAAACAACAAAGAGATAACAATTACCATGCTTAAGAAAAACCAAGGCGAGAATTTTGGTTCAACACTTGGGGGTTGAAGTCTGTATGGTAATTCAGATTCAGCATATATGCTGTTGGCTGTAAGCCCAACAAATTGAGTGATTAGAAATAAAGATAAAACTATTGTTATAGTTAGTATTGAATATTTCATTTTATCATCTTTTTACTATATTGTACAAATTTGCACATAGCAATAGAATCATTCTTGGATTTCCCCTTGAAGTTTTCCAAATGTTTCTTATTTGGGATTCTGTGAAAGGATTAAGAGAGTTTGATTTTTTCTTTCTTACCATGTTCAATCGAGAGATTATTAATTTCTTTGCTTGTTCAAATGTTAAGGATGGGACATTATAAACACGAGAGTTCATTCTTATTTTGTCGGATATATCAAATATTCTAGCAAGCGTATCTGGGTGGCACGAGATTACATATCCTACTCCAGATTTAGAAGTATCATATATTACATCTAATAGTTTTTCAAATTCGCCATCATCAATAACACTTGTGAGTTCAAATTTGTCAATATATATTACAATCCTCTTCTTGAGCATTCTTTCAATTGGAAGTGCTCTTAATTCGCTTAATAAATCAATTGTAAAAATTAATTTCCTTTTCTCGAACTTTTTAGGTATATTCTTTTCAATTTCCTTTTCTACCAAGGATTTCCCAGAACCATGATCTCCAACAATAAATAAAATTGGATGATTCTTGACGAGCTCTTTTGATAATTCTTTTATTTTTTTAAGTGCTTGAGGACTCATGATTATTTTTTCATCCCCTTTATGCATAATCTCAAAAAAAGGGTTATCATTTTTTATCTCTGTTTTTCTCATGTATTTTTCTAAGAATTAGATGTTATTAAATCTTTCTTTATCTTGATATAAATCTCTGAAAGCTTTCTTGAGCGTTCTTTAATTGTCTTGGTTGGCAATTGTTTCATCTCTTTTGCAGGGGTATTTGGACGGGGATAAAATTTAGAAATATTCACCACTTCTGGCTTGATTTCTTTTACTAATTTAACTGTTTTTTCAAAGTCTTCTTCTGTTTCTGTTGGGAATCCACAAATAATATCTGTTGAAATCTTTATATTTGGAATTTCTTTTCTGAATTTCATGATAATTTTTTTGAACTCTTCAACAGTATAACCTCTTTTCATATCTTTGAGAACTTTATTACTACCTGCTTGAACAGGTATGTGGATAAATTTGATTATTTTTGGATTTTTGTAAACCTCAATTACTTCATTGAGAAAAGGTTTGATGTGTTGTGGGTTCATCATGCCAACCCTTATTTTAAAATCACCTGGAATCGTAACAAGTTCTTTAAGCAATTTTGCCAGGTTTGTGCCAATATCTTTTCCATAAACACCTGTATCTGTTGCAGTAAGAAGTATTTTTTTTGCACCATGTTTCACAGCATATTCAACTGCATCTTTAATACAATTAATTGGATAGGACTTTAACATCCCTTTTGCTATTTTTGTAGCACAATATGCACATGCATTTAAACAACCACTTGCAATTACAATTGGCTGCACTTCTTTAACGACCTTTGGCAATACACATTTAAGCTTTTTCTTTGATTTCAGTTCAATAACCTTTTCTTCATTTGCGACTTTTTTTACAATTTCCAGAATATCATTAATTTGATCCGGCCCAATTAAGGAATAATATGGAAACATTTTTTGAAGTTTTGTAGAGAGTATTTTTGTAAGGCATCCAGCAATAATAACCTTCTTTTTTGGAAATTTATTTTTGATTTCTTGAATTCTTGCCAAGATTTTATTTTCAGTTGAACCCTTCACGCCACAAGTTAAAATGATTAGTATGTCCGAATTCTCAATTTTTTCTGAAAATTCCAAATCCTGTTTAAGAATGCTACGCATAACTAACTCGTCTGCCTGATTTGCTGCACATCCATACGTTTCAAAATAAAGCTTCATAAAAATTATTAACGAGGAGCGATTTATATATATGGGGGTTTAAATGAAAGGACGAAGAGTAGCCACTTCTGTATACGGAACTAAGAATGTATATTCCTCTTATTGCCTCACTCTTGGAGAGAAATTGGGAAAGGGGGAGAAATTAGTAATAGATGGTAAAGAAGCTCAGGGTGTTCCAATTACAAGAGCAGGTGTTATGCTTGTTAAAGACGAAAATGGATTGATATACGAACTAATGGGGGATTCTTGTTTAACAGATCCTGCTGATGTACAAATAGGAGCCATATGTTCTGATTGTGAATTTTACTGGATGAGAAAGTTAGGGAGAAGAGAATATAAGCTCATAGGAAGAACCGTTGATCATATATATAAATTTGAGGATAAATTATCTTCTTATTATTCTTTATTAAGCAAGTCTATTGATAGAATTGGTCCAAAGAAGTATCTTGCGTTTGTTGGGAATTCTATGAGAAATCTTAGTTTAACCGATGGTAGTATGATAGTTCCATTTTCTGATGGAACTTCTGTTATGATTGGAGAGCTAAAAAAGGTTGGAGATGAGAATTTATATGTATTTGTTATAGCAGATTTTGAAGATGATGATAAATTTGTAGCTACTAGTATTATTTCAGATGGTGATTTTATTGAGAGCATTGTTGATGGAGACGATCCTCTTACTGCTTATGCCAAAACCACAGGACACATACATGGAAATTTGGTTAATGAACTAAAAGTTTTCTAAAATGGATTATTGCTTGTGAATCTCCAAAGAATTGTATCATTTTCTGTTGCATTGTACAAATGAGCACCAACTGGTGCTAATTTACCATTCACATAATAAAGCCAAAAATGAGTTGTGTTTGCACATAAATCATCAATGCATTTAACATAAGGGCCCCATTTTGTATCCTCTGTAACAACTTTGTGGCTTTCATTTAGTAATTCTAATACATTCCCAGGCCCATTATACTCTATCTCTGTTGAAACTTTATTCCTTTCTTGGCTTAGATAAAAACCCAAGCTTAGAATTAATATAATTGCGAAGATGCTCAGCAATCTTTTTGTGTTCAAAGAACTCCACCTCATTCATTTTTTTAATAATTTCAGGAGCAAAAGATAAGAATATTGTATTGGATATTATGTGGACTATTACAAATGGCAATGCTAATAGTAACACACTTGAGATTCCAAGAAATCCAAACATCATAATTGATTGTGTATTAATTATAATTTCATAAACAATTGTTGAGATAAGTGCAATCCCTATGAATGAAATTCTTTTGCTGTTTTCGTTTAAGAAACCACCGAAGTATCCAACAATTCCAAATCCAATTGCTTGAAAAATTGTCCAAGGTCCTTGCCCACCAAAAACAAAAAAGTTTGATACAATTAAGCTTGAAGAACCTACTAAGAAACCTTCTTCTTTTCCAAAAAGAGCCCCTGCAAGAATTGCAAAAAAGGTTATAAGTTCAACACTTGGAATACCTTGAAGCGCAATTCTGCCAACTGCTGCAGCAGAAACAAAAGAAACTATAAGGGTTAATTCTTTTAGATTAAGTTTTTGAATTTGTTTTTGTAGAAGCAAACTTGCTTGATTTAGTTTTGTTTTAGATACTTCTTTTTGTAGTTGTCTTTGTTTTTGCATGGCATAATAGAACATAGAATCATTTATAAAAATATAGCTAATTTTTTGTCATAACAATATATTGTATTACGAAAATCCAAAACAAATAAAAGATAGGCATAATTTACAATATCATTGGTGATTAATTTGGAAAAAAAGAAAAAACAGGAAATATCTGAAGCTCTAAAAGCTGAAGAAAAGATAGAATCTAAATGGTTTATCTTGGATTTAGATGGTAAACTGTGTGAAATAAAAGCTGAAAAAGGGAAGATTGTTGGATTTGACTTTTCAAAATATCCTAATTTGCTCAAATTTGCAATGTATGAAATTGCTAAAAGGAGAGTTTATGAGAGAGAGCCACCTCATGTTGAGCTAATGAAAAAGCTTGAGATGGTTGATTATGAAAAAGGTTCTGATTTAGGCAATTTAAAGTATTACCCAAAAGGGCGTTTTATTAAGAGAATGCTTGAAACTTTTGTTTCTAAAAAGCTAAGCGAATATGCCATGGAGGTTGAAACTCCAATTATGTATGATTATAATCACCCTTCTTTGAAGAAATATTTACATAGGTTTCCTGCAAGGCAATATGTTGTTGAATCAAGTGGTAAGAGAAGTTTCTTTTTAAGATTTGCAGCATGCTTTGGACAATTTTTAATGGCGCATGACATGAATATCTCTTACAAACATCTTCCTTTGCGCCTATATGAATTAACAAGATATAGTTTTAGGCTTGAGCAATCAGGTGAACTTGTTGGATTGAAAAGGTTACGCGCGTTTACAATGCCAGATTGCCATGCTTTTGTTAAAGATTATAAACAAGGAAAAGAAGAGATGCTCAGGAGATTTGAACTTTCAAAAGAAGTGATGAATAAGATTGGATTTAGTATTCCAAATGATTTTGAGCTTGGTATAAGATTTGTTAAAGACTTTTATGAAGAACATGAAGATTTTGCAAAAGAATTAGTTAAAAGATGGGGCAAGCCAGCTCTAGTTGAAATGTGGGATAAGAGATTCTTTTACTTTTCAATGAAGTATGAATTAAATTTTATAGACGCAATGGAAAAAGCAACTGCGCTTGTAACAGATCAATTTGATGTTGAAAATGCAGAAAGATATGAAATTTCTTATGTGGATAAAGATAACAAAAAGAAGCACCCAATTATATTACATCTTTCGCCAAGTGGTGCAATTGAAAGAGTGATTTATTCTCTTCTTGAACAAGCTTGGATGAATGAACAAAAAGGAAAAGCAGGAATGCTTCCTGTTTGGCTTTCTCCTGAACAAGTAAGACTTTTGCCTGTTGCAGATAGGCATAATGAATTTGTTGAAAACATCTCAAAAGAGTTAGAAAAAGAAGGGATAAGAGTTTGTATTGATGATAGGGATTTAAGTATCCCAAAAAAAGTTTTCCAAGCAAAGCAGGCATGGGTGCCCTATATTATAGTGGTTGGCGACAAAGAGATGGAATCTAAAAAGTTGCCAGTTGTTATTCGTGAACAAAGTGAGGTTAAAAAAGATAAGATAGAAAATATGGATGTCAAAGAAGTAACAAAACTAATTAAGTCAAAAGTTGAAGGAATGCCAAATTGGCCATTACCTGTTCCAAAATACATGTCAAAACAACCAATTTTCTATGCAAGGAAGTAACCCTTTTAGAAAAAGCGTTAACGGAAAAAGGTGATAATATGAGAATACTTCAATGGCACAACCTTTTCTTAAAAAGAAAAGCTTGGCCAAAAGAAGATAGGATGGTGAGATTGTGAAACTGCTTCAATGGCACTGCGATTATTTTCGTTATAAAGTCACTAAACCAGCAATGAAAACTTTGCCAGAAAATCGCGATGGTGAAGAAAAAGAATTTAGGAATGTGATTGTTGCTTTAGTTACTGTTGAAAAAAATGATTTGCCAGAAACAGGAAGAAATGCAATTATTGCAATTAAAAAACAAATTGATGAGGTTAAAGCAGATTCTCTTTTAATTTATCCTTATGCACATCTTTCAAAGAATTTAGCAACACCCTCAATTGCAATAACAATTCTTAAGGAGATGGAATCTTTTGCAAAGGAAAAAGGAATTGAAGTTTTCCGCGCACCTTTTGGTTATTATAAAGAATTTGAAACAAAAGTAAAAGGACATCCATTAGCAGAATTAGCAAAGACTATATCTTAGTTCCAAAAACAGTTGCTATTACAGCACCAGCTGCAAAATTCAAAGTCATTGCTTGGTAAATAGGTAGTGTTATCATGTAAAATCCTGCTAAGGCAGCCAAAATAAAAATTGCTTGAAAATTTCCAATTTTTTTGAATATATTCTTTCTTTTTGGAATAAAATAAGCACCAACCCTACTTCCTTTTATTATATTGTGGATTGCAACAATTGTTCCAAAAATAAATGCTGTTTCACGATTTATGCTAAAAAGGATTCCAAGAGCAAGTCCAAACATGAGCATTCTCAAATACCTACTTAAATGTATGTGGAACAAAAATTTATTCGCAAGCATAACAAAAGAAGCACCAATTATGAGAAACAAGATTGTCCATGTTTGATAAAGAGTTATCATTAAAATTGCAAGAATTAATGAAACAATTAGTTCAGAATAGTTTATCCATTTATCATATTGTTCCATTTCTTTTTTAGTGAACATTGCAATTAATCCACCAATAGACGCAGCAATTGCAACAATAACTGAAATTAAAACAATCTCCATGTCTAAAGATAAAAATTTGGTGTTAATAAATATTTAGAAAAAACAAAAAAAGAAAAACATTGGGCTCAGAGAGGAAGTTTTGCTTCCTTGTGGTTCCAAAGCTCTGATGAGTCAACCCAACCACAAGTGAAGTTTCTTCCTGAGATTTCATTAAACTTAGTTGCTGGATCTTATATGGGATTCAAGGCCCAATCCCATACAAAACCTGGGTTGTTTTGCAACCAGAGGTTTAATGAGTTATCTCGCCTTTCGGTCCTCTGAACTGCCCGAAGACAAAAAACAACAATATTAATCCAATGCCGAAGCAAAAGACTTTATTGCTGTTTTTGGGCTCGATGAGGGTGTTTTTTGTTTGACTCACTTTGACCCGAAGGTCAGGTCCAAGCCAAACAAACTAGCACCCTGTGGGCTCAAATAACTTAACCCGCAGCATCTGTGTTGAGATTCAAAGGCCCTATCTCGTTACAGATGTGGACCTTTTCAGCGGATTAGAGGTTATATGAGTCCCACGCCTATTGGTCCATCGAAATGCCCAAATAGGAGATTATATATTAATCATTATAAATATAAAAACGTTTCCATACCACTTTAGGGTTATGCATAGATTAGTGGATTTGGCTCAATCAATGGATTTGCATATTCTTCTGCAACTTCTCCAAATTTAAGAAGCGGGTATTTCCTAAGTTGTAGCATTTCTATTACAACATCTATTTGTCCTATCTTGTTATTTATTAAGTCGAATAATACAGTTGAGATGTCTTCTTTACCCTTAAATTTTTCTTCTAATTCATTGTCATATTCTTTTTTGAGGTAGCTAACTCTCTCTGAAAGGGTTTCTAAAAAGGAGTACTCATTGAAAAAATCATATAATCTTTGATTTATTCTCATAACATCTGTACTGGTTAATTCTGAATCTTTTTTAGAAAATATTTCATCATGAAAACATTCAAATTTGTCAAATAGTCTATTTTGTTGATTAATCAAATCATCTAATGCAGAGCCATATATTTGATGAGCGGCATTTTTCATTTTGATTACCTCTACTATTAAGTAGTTACATACTTATAAATATTATGTTTTGATTCCGTAGTATCGAGCTAGTAATTGCTTTTTGATTCTTTCTTTGGCTTCTTCATCAAATTGAGAACTTTCTATTTCTTCTAGATGTCTAAGAATTTCCTTTAATTTTTTTTCTTCTTCTTGCAATAGATAATGTCTTTTTTGCTGTAAACTAGAAATCTCATTTTCTAAAGCAATAATTTCTCTTTCATCAGGATTTTGTTTTTCCTCTTCTTCTTTTAACTTTTTTCTTATTTTTTCAGTTCGTTTGGTTAATTCGAATATTTCTTTATTTATTTTAACTTCTTGATTAAATAAGTTTTTTAGACTATTGCTTAAACGTTCTATGCGTTTGTTAAGTTCAATTTCGAATTTTTCTACATCTTCTAACATTACCATTATAATTATAAATCATTTTGTATAATTTAAGGTTTTGGATAAGCTTTTATTTATTTATATCCCTAAATTTATTATGATATACTTACCCAGAGAAGATTCATATTTATTGAAAAAATGGGTAGAGAAATTAGCACATGGGGATGTTCTTGATATGGGCACAGGTACAGGGATTCAGGCATTTGCAGCAGCACCAAAAGCAAAAAAAGTAATTGCGGTTGACAAAAATCCCGAAGCAATTGAATATTGCAAAAATGCATTTCATATTTTTGAGAATGTGGAATTTCGTGAAAGTGATTTGTTTTCAAATGTTCCTGAAAAATTTGATTTTATCATATTTAATCCACCATATTTGCCAGAGTCAAAATATGATAAGGAGATTGATACAACAGGTGGAAAAGAGGGTTGGGAAACTATTGCTAAATTTTTGAAAGAGGCAAAAAAACATTTGAATAAGAAGGGCCAAATTGTTATGGTTTTTTCTTCATTAACAAATCCAAAAAAAGTTTTAGAAGTTGCAAAAAAACTTGGCTACAAAGCAAAACTTTTAGATAAAAAGCACATTAATTTTGAAGACATTTTTGTTTATGAATTCTCTATTTAGTGAAAGATATATAAATGTCTGTTTTTTGTTTTCGGTTTATGAAATCACTAAACATAGGTATCTTCGGAAATGATTTAGAGTTGATGCAAAAAGTAGCCAAGGCGTTTGGTAAAGAGGGAACTAAGAGTGATATTACTCTGTACAATATGAAGGCAGGTGATAAAATAATAACAACAATCCTTCCACACACATATCCTGACAAAATCCAAACTCTTTTTTACACCATCCACTTGTGTGATTTTCCTATTTTAGTAGTAAATGAGGTATCCAAAGAACTCGGCGAAATTTTGCTTGCACTTGATGCTGCAAAATTTGACAAAGGTTTCATATTTGCAAAGGATTATGTCCTTGAGCAACTTAAAGAGTTGATAAAAGGTACCTCACTTGAAAGCTACACATTCTTTGACTTTGTAGATGATAATTCAATTAATGAATTGAGAATAAAGGCTTTTGAGGTTGATATCAAAAGGAAAGAGAACAACAAGCCATATATGTTTGTTGACCACTCTTTTGTTGTCAAGGGTGTTGGCACAGTTGTTTTGAGCATCTTAAAAGGCGGGAGCATCAAAGTTTATGACAAAATTTTAGTTCTTCCTGAAGAGAAGGAAACAACAATAAAATCTATCCAGAAACATGATGCGAATTATCCAGATGCCTATCCAGGAGATAGGGTAGGATTGTGTTTAAAAGATTTGAGAATAGATAATGTTCATAGAGGTGTTCTTCTAAGCAATTTTGGGAGAAAGGCTAAAAAGGCAAGAATCAGATTAAAGGCAGTAAAATTCTTAAAGGGGCCAATAAAAACAAGTCAAATCCTTTCTGTTATTATCGGAATGAATTATGCGACTTTCAAAGTAGAGGTCGGAGATGTGCATCCTGGTCAGGAAAACTGGATTGTTTGCGATTTTGAAAAACCTATTGCTTTCATTGAGAATATGAAAGTTTTTGTAGTTGATCCCAACAAGAAGATGAGATTTGTCGGTTTTGGCGAGATTCAGGATTTAGACTAAATATACATCTGGCACCTTGAGCAGTAATATCTTTGATACTGTGAAATATAAGTGAGTGGAGAACTACAATATGGACAAACTCTTTGTTGTGGCATTGTTTGTGATGGGACTTGAGGCATTTCAGGTTGAATTGGTGCTTCTGGTTTTTCTTCTGGCATTTTAAATTCTTCTTCGCCACCCATTTCAGGCATTTTAAACTCTTCCTCTTTAATTTCAGGCATTTTTTCTTCTTTGCCAAGACCTTTACCAAATCCTTCACCCTTGCCTAAAATTTTTCTTAGAATTTTAACCAAGACTGCAATTCCAAGAATTATAATGACTGCAGTTATTCCACCACCAATCCCTTGTAAAAACCCAACAATCACAAAGGCAATCCCAACGAGTTTTAGTATCCATTTTATTCCTACAAATATTGAAATAATTGTAAATAATCCAATGACTACAAGGGAAATCTCATTTGCATATGGAATTGAAAATAAAGGAGTTAGGAATTGGGCTGGAATATTTAGATTTGATAGTATATCAATAATAATTTCTTGTGGAATTTTTAGTATGTCTCCAACACCTTCAAGCGCCATAAAAAAATAAATCTATCTAATGTTATAAATATATGTGGATTTGTTAGAAATGCTTAAATAATTGTTTCACAATTTGATAATTATGTTTAAGAAAATATCTAAGATGAAATCAAAGCACCAAACTGCTTTTGCATTGATAATTGCATTTGCAGTCATTTCATTTTGGAGAGGCATTTGGGGACTAATGGATGAATTTTTATTTCCTAATAGCCCCCCATTAAGTTTTTTAGTTTCATTTTTGCTTGGGTTTTCAATTTTAATTTTAACCGATTACACAGTTAGAGAATTGATGTGATTTACTTTCCTGTCAAAATCTTAATTATGTCTCCATTTTTTAATTTTGTGTCTTTTCCAATTTTTCTTTTTGTTCTACAATCGATTGCGCCAATAAATTTTTCTCCTATATCTGTGTGGATTTTATACGCTAAATCAAGAGCAGTAGAATCCTTTGGGAGAATGTATGCGTCTGGAAGAATATTTCCTTCTTTATTAGTTAATTTATTCTCATCCTCAACTGGAAAAACAACAATGCATTTCATTAAATCAAAAACAGCTTTGTTTATGCATTCCTGAACACCTGTATTCCCAAGAATTTTCAAAACTTTTTCTTTGACAAAATCAAGAGCTTGCTTTTGTTTTTCAGTTAATTCTCCAATTATTTCAAAGTCAGAGTCTCCAGGGATATATTTAATCAGTTTTTTTTCAGTAGCCTCTCTTAAAACAAGTTCTGATTCTGCAGAGGTTGGAATAAAAGAATATATTGGAAATCTTTCTTTTAGTTTTTTAACATTTTCACGGGCGATTCCAATATCACACTTATTTGCAGCAAAAACCATTGGCTTTGATTCAATTCTTAATGCAATTGCAAATTCTAAAAATTGTTCATCTTTCCATTTAGTTATGTTTGAAATCTTTAATTTACTTGTTTTCTCTGCATTTAGTATGTGTTCTTTTTTGATTTTTAAACCAGAAAGCACTTCTTCTACTTGTTTTGCAGATATTGGTTGGTTGTGCTTTTTCTTAAAATGATTCATTAAGATGTCTTGAAGCCAAAAATCAAATTCTTCGTTTAAAAATACAAGATCTTCAGCAGGATTCCTTGTCCCTGGAGCAACAGGATTTCCTTTTTCATCTGTGGCCCCAGCAGCATCTAAGACATGAATTAAACAATCTGCTTGTCTTAAATCATCTAAAAATTTGTTCCCCAAACCCTTTCCAAGATGTGCTCCTGGAATAAGTCCTGCAACATCAAGAATTTCAAAAGGTACAAATCTATTTCCATCAATGCAAGGAGAATTTTTTGGATTGCATTTGATTTTTAATTCTGTACAAGGGCATTTTGTTTTTACATATGCAATTGCTCTGTTTGGCTTGATTGTAACAAAGGGATGAGGTCCAATTTCTGCTGGAGCTAAAGTTGCTGCTTTAAAAAAAGTTGATTTTCCAACATTTGCCTTTCCAACAACCCCAATTAACATATACTTTTTTAGAACAGAGGATTTATTAAATATTTAGGAAGAGTTAAGCAAATTTATAAACCATGAAAAAATACCCTATGATATGACAAACTACAAACAATTGTACGAAAGGGTTGGTTCTGTAATTGGTTGGGACTTTAGTAAACTTAAGAAGAGAACAAAGATAATTGGCAAGAAATGGGATTTTAAAAAAGTAGTTAAAAATTATCTTAATAAGGAATTAAAACTAATTCTCACAGATTTTTAATATGCCAAAAGAAAGCCAAATAAGCAAGCTTTAAAAAATGATTAATTTCTTCTTTTTTTCATGAAAATTGCAGTAATTAAAAAAAGCGAATGTATTGCACCTGAGAATTGTAGCCATCTTTGCATGAAAGTATGCCCGATTGTTAGAGCTGGCAAAGAATGCATAACAATTGGTAAAGATGAAAAACCAATAATCTCAGAAGATTTATGCATTGCTTGTGGAATTTGTGTAAAAAAATGTCCTGCAAAATGTATTCATGTTATTAATCTCCCAGAAGAATTAAAATCACAAGCACTTCATAGGTATTCTGAAAACGGATTTAAACTTTTCAGAACAATTGTACCTCATTTTGGAAAAGTTGTTGGTATTTTAGGTCCGAATGGAATTGGTAAAACAACAGCTATTTCTATTCTTGCTGGCATTACTTATCCAAATCTTGGAAATCCTGACGAACGTCCAGATAAAAAAGAAATTTTAAAATTTTTTAGAGGCACAGAAGCACAAGCTTATTTTGAGAAACTTTTTAATAATGAAATAAAACTTGCAGTTAAGCCCCAATATGTTGATGCAATTCCAAATGAATTCAATGGAAAAGTTAGAGAACTTCTTGAAAAAGTTGATAAGATTGGTAAAATTGAAGAACTAACTAAAAAGTTAGGCATATTCCAAATATTGGGTAGGGATATAAAAAACATTTCTGGCGGAGAACTTCAAAGAGTTGCAATTGCAGCAACAATACTAAAGGGTGCCAATGTAATGTTTTTTGACGAGCCCTCTTCATACTTGGATATAAAACAAAGATTAAATGTTGCAGAAATAATTTATGAACTTGTTAATGAAGAAACAAGCATAAATGTAATTGAACACGATTTAATTGTTTTGGATTATGTCTCTGATTTATTGCACATTATGTTTGGTAAGCGTGGTGTTTATGGTGTTGTTTCTCATCCAATGTCTTCAAGAAATGGGATTAATACTTATCTTTCTGGTTATCTTAAAGATGAGAACATAAGATTTAGAGATTATCCAATCCAATTTGAAGTACACCCACCACAAAAAAAACAAGTTGCGCCTGTATTAACAAAATGGCAAGAACTAAAAAAGAAACTTGGAGATTTTGAGCTTTATGTTTCTAAAGGAGAAATCTATGTTAATGAAATCGTTGGTATTTTAGGAGAGAATGGAACTGGAAAAACAACCTTTGCAAGAATTTTAGCAGGAGAAATAAAACCGGATTCTGGGAGCATTGATAAAAAAATTAAAATTTCCTATAAGCCACAGTACATTAAAGCAGAATCTGACTTGACTGTTGCAGAAACATTGCAATCTGTTACAAAAGAATTTGGTACTGATTCTTATAGAATTGAAATAATAAAACCCTTACAAATTGACTATCTTCTTAATAAGAAAGTAAATGAGTTGAGTGGTGGAGAACTTCAGAGAGTTGCAATTGCTACATGTTTGTCAAGAGATGCTGATGTTTATCTTTTGGATGAACCCTCTGCTCATTTAGATGTTGAACAGCGTCTTTTAATTGCAAAAACAATTAGGGAGATTGTTAAAAAGAAAAATTCATCCGCAATTGTTATTGACCATGATATTTTATTTTTAGATTACATCTCTGAAAGATTAATTGTTTTTAAAGGTGAACCTTCAAAAAGAGGTGAAACAATTGGACCAATTTCAATGAAAGATGGAATGAACACTTTTCTTAAAGAGGTTAATATAACAATGCGTCGCGATGGACAAACAAAACGCCCAAGAATAAATAAACTTGGCTCAGTAAAGGATAGAGAACAAAAACAAAAAGGAGAATACTACTACTCTTAATTAATACTTTTCTTCCATCCTTTCTATGCCGTATCTCATTAGAAGCAATGCTGCATCATTGTAATCTACCGCCGTTCCATCCTCTACAATCCCTTTTATATAATCTGTTATTGAGTCTGGAATTTTAAGTTGGTGTGTATCTTTGCCTTTATAATACTCTATGATAACATGTCTTATTACCTTGGAATAATTTATTTTTCCATTGTCTCTGATTAAACCTTCCTCTTTGGCTATTTCCTCAAGCGCACTGATTTCATCATTAGAAATCCGCAACGTCAATCTTTTTATCATTTTTTCACCCCTTTATATGGTATAACTTAAAAGTGGTGATAAATCTTTATAAATTTTACTATATCCTCTCGCCGTATATATGTACATATGTCCAAAAAAGTTTTTTCTGTCTCCAAATCCTTATTTTAAATCCATGCTTTTCAAACAATTTATAGATTTCTTTATTATCCTCAATCAATGGCTTATCAAGCAAATGCCCGGGATAATCATAATCTACAAAATAAATTTTGCCTTTTTTCCTTAATCTTTTTTTGATTTCATTAAGAATAAAATCAAGTCTGTTTATGTATCCAAGAACGCCAACTCCCACAACTGCGTCAAGTTTTCTTAATTTTTTGTTTATGTTTCTGTTTTTGCTTAAATTGTAAAAGTTTTCGTGTATGAACTCTACATTTTTAACATCCCTAGACTCGGAAATCTTTTTTGCAATTTTTAATACTCTCTTTGAAAAATCAATTCCATATACCTTTCCGTGTGGTGGAATAACTTCTTTTGCTATTTTGTTTGTTACAACTCCAACACCACAACCCAAATCAAGAACTTTTTCAACAGTTACATCACTTAGATAATTAAGCATGTGGTCAATGATATCTTTTTCAATAAAGAATTTGTTTGTCCAATAACTAACCTCTGCAAGCCAATCCGAGAATAATTTTATTATTTTTTCATGATATCCCAAGCTTGCAATTATGTATAAGGGTAAACCAAGCAAAACCAAAACAAAACCTAACATTAAACTCTCAACAGTAGTTGAGATTGCCATTGCACCAAATAATAGTATAACAAGTGCGGTTGGAATAATAATTGGGAATGGAACCTTGAATGTTCTTTTTAACTTTGGGTGTTCTTTTCTTAGTTTTGGTATACTCAATATCACAATTGCATACATTACTATAGCAAGGGGTAATGCCACATCAAGCAAAAATTTGTAAGAACCTGAAACAATTACTAATAATGTAATAGCTGCTTGAAGCATGATTGCTGTATAAGGTGTCTTATATTTTTGATGAACTCGACTAAAACTTTCAGGTAGAACTTTGTCTTTGGACATTGCATAAATCAATCTTGGTGTAGTAATTATCCAAGATGCTGCACCACCCATTATAGTTAGCACTGCAAGAACTGAAATAATTTTTACAACACTTACTGGAAAGAATTTGGAAGCAACCAAAAGCAAGGGATAGCTTGAAGAACCTAATTCAGATGCGGGCACTGCTGCCAAAGACACAAAAATTACAAACATAACAAATGCGGATATTATCAAAGTCCCAATCAAAAGCGCTTTTGGTATGTTCTTTTTAGGATTTTTGGTTTCTTCTGAAAGAAAAGCAATTGATTCCCAGCCAAAAAAAGTTTCAATTGCATAGAACATTGCAATAATTATTGGGAATGCTAATGATAGATTTGTAAAACTTAATCCCCTAAGGTTATTAAGATTTATTGCTGTGCTTCCAGAAAAAGCAATTAAAATAAGCACGCTCATTGTAATCATTGAAAATGCAATCAATAGTTTTCCGCTCATCTCTATTCCTTTAAAGCTGATATAATTAACAATTAAAACAAATGCAATAGCTGAGATAATCTTAACAAAGTAAGGCAATGGAGTTAATACACCAAGATAATCCAAACTTCCTACAACTAGCATGGCAATCACAATGTTTGAAACAACCCAAGAAATCCAACCAATAAAGAAACCTACAGATTTTCCAAAAGCCCTTTTTGAATATTCATATACACCACCTGCTTTTGGGTATATGCTTGCTAATTCTGCAAAAACTAGAGCAATCAATATGGAAACAACAATTGCAAGAATCCACGAGATTAATGAATTAACACCAGCAATCGAGGCTGCAATCCCAGGTGCAAAAAAATGCCAGTCCCAATTAATGCATTAATAGTTAAGAATATGAGCATTTTAAAAGTCAATCTTCTTTTTAAAGCCATAACTATTCCTTGATTTCTACTCTTTTTAACATTTTGCAAATAAACACAATATTTCACTACCAAAGAGTAGATTTATAAATAAGGATTCTTTTAATTTTGATATGCCTGAATCATCAGAGATAGAAGATGAACACAATGACTTAGTTAGGTTTTTTGAATTTTTACTAGCTCCTAATGAAAGCAGGGAAAAAATTCGGCAATACATTTATGAAATCTACTCCAAATCCCCAACTTCATATCCACCAAATGTGTTGAGAAATAATTTTATTGCAGCATATTTTATTTACAAAAATTGCATTGAGGATGACATTGATATTGGAATTGACATGCAAATGAGTGAATTTGAGACACTTCTTTGTTCAACTTTTTATATTATTGAAGAAATTGAAAATGAAGAGATGAGAAAATATGGGTTGTATATGCCAACTATTCAAAATGCTGTTAGAACTGCAAAAGAATCTTTGCGTGTAATGGAGGAAGGAGATAAAAAAAAGATTAAAAGAAATTATCAAAAATATGTGAATAGTTTTAGAGCCCTTTCAAAACTATATTTTCAACTTCTCAAAGGTAGAGATATTGGTTATTTTTTGAATCATCCAACAATTGTAGAAATTGCAGATGTTTGCGACAATATAGATGAGCTTATCCAAAATCCGGTTAATATGACATTAGCCAAAACAGGGAGGTGTTTGCTTCCAAGAAATAGAGAAATAGGTTATGGAACCATGAATGTGTTAAAAAAAGAGTTTGATAAACGATTTTTAAGTTAAATTGCTCACAAAAGGATTATTTTTTAAATAGAATCTCCATTCGTATTCTGTTCCTTTGCTTATCCCAATTCTTTTTGATTTTTCAATTTTTACTTTTTTACCCATTTCAAATAAATGAATCTCTTTGCCAACTTCTTTGTTGTGCTGTTTCATTGTTATGCCAAATGCTTGACAAAGTTTTCCAGGACCATTACATAAGTTGCATAGATTGTCTGTTTTTCTTCTTTTTTCCATTATCTCTATTCCTTTTATTGGCTCAACAGCACGGATTAAAACACCCCCTGGCCCCTTTTTATCACAAGTAAAATTAAGTAAGTGATACATTCCATAATTAAGATAGACATAAACAGTTCCATACTTTTCTATAAGTGGCATTGAACGTGGAGTTGGTTTGTAAGCATGGCTTGCAGGATCATCTTTATATGCTTCTGTCTCAACAATTATGCCACTGCATTTTTTAAACTTCAGAAGTTTGCCTAATAATTTTTTTGCAACCCAAACCGCATCTTTTTCAAAAAACTTCTTTGTGATTTCCATAGCGAATCTAAACAATTATATATTTTTAATTCTTATCTAATAAAATGCTAAAACATAAAATCTCTGAGATTAAACAAGAGTTTAAAAAAGAAGTTAAACATATGTATCCTCTTTTAATAGTATTAACAATTATTTTGATTACTACATCTATATTTATTGTTAAATCAGGAGATACTCTGGAAGGAGCATATAAATTTTTATCTACTTTAAATGTTGAGGACATACGTAATTTTGTCAGCTCTTTTGGTGTAAAAGCACCACTTATTTTTATATTACTACAGATTTCACAAGCAGTTATTGCACCAATTCCTGGTTTTATATTCACAATTGCTGGTGGACTAATATTTGGGGCTTTGTGGGGTTCTATCCTATCTATTTTTGGAAGTATGATTGGTGCAGTGCTATGCTTTTTATTGGCAAAAAAGTATGGCCGTCCTTTTGTTGCAAAAATGCTTAAAAAAGAAGATTTTGGATTAATTGATGATTTATTTGAAGAAAAAGGATTGATTATGACAATTGTCCTTAGGGCAATTCCAGTGATGTCTTTTGGCTTGGCAAGTTATTTAGTAAGCTTAACAAATATTGATTTAAAAGATTACATGCTTGGCACATTTCTCGGGCTTATCCCAACCACAATTTTTTATACATACTTGGGAGTTTATATTTTAGACAACCCTTTTTTTTCTATGGTAATAGGTTTATTTTTGTTAGCATTTTTGTTAATAATCCCGTTTACAATCCCAATAATGAAGAGATACATTAAAAATAAAAAAGGAAAAAAGGAAAAAATTACAACTTGAAGTTTTCTATGACTAAGTACAATGCTCCAATGAATCCAAATAGCCATGCTAAGGTTCCACCAACCCACTGACCAATAGCCATTATTGTGGCTTCAAATCCTTGGCCTGCGAGTACACCGCCAAATACATTAAAGGCGTGGTAGAACAAAAGCCATGCTGCTCCAATTGCGATAAACTTCAATCCGTTCTTTGTTTTAAAGCCCCCTTGCTTCCAGAACCAGGCAAATATCAACCATGCAATTGCCATTAATGGAAGCAAAAGTGCTTCAGTTACTTCTACCATGGAATTATTAAATAAATTTGGGTTTAAATGCGTTTATACAAAAATAGAGTAATTTTGTCATTTTTTAGTTACAATGTATGAAAAAATAAAAAAGAAAAAGAGAGGAGGGCTGAAAAAAGGTAGAAATCAAGAAGATGAACGCGCTTTTATTCTGCTTAACCACCATTGGGCACCCTCAGAAGGAGATTCTCTTCTTTTTTGCTCAACAATTTTCAACCAATCATCAAGATCATAAAAATATCCTTTCATTATAATCACCTCCGACTCCTTGATTCTCCAAGGAGGTAGGTGAGGTATTTTTTTTCCTCACCTGTCTAATAAATATATACTCCTCAGGTGTATTAATATTTTTCAGGGGGTTGTCCAGTAATTCCAATATTTCCAATAAAAAAGGTTAAAAATCATTACTTTTTAGTAGATATTATGGATGAATACACAAAAAAGTATAAGGCAAGATGGATTCTAGGAAAAGATGTAGAAATTCAAGAAGGTATTTCTATATGTGGTGCTTTATTCTCGAATGGTTGTTTAGAAATAAAAAGTCCTGTTGCTGTTGCAACAACTGATGAAATGAATAAAACATATATTGCACATGTTCCCATGATTTCTGCAAAACCAGTATACTTAAGAGTTGAGGACGCAATTGCTTTGGTAGAACACATTGAACAAGAAATTCAAAAGGGTGCACTTGCTCTTTCTGAACCAAGATTATTTGATAATGATGTTTTAGAAAGTTTGGTTGCTGTTTATTTATCACCTGGTTATGAACCTGACATCCATCTAAAACAAAGATTGCAAGGAATTGCTAAAGAACATGATGCCCAAATAATTTCATTTGATGTTTTAGTATGTGGGAGATTTAGATCTATTGATTTTGGATATGGGATAAAATATAGAAACAAACAAATCTGACTTTTTCTTGGAGTGGTTAAAAATCTATTTAAATATTGAATGAGTATATTATTTGATGAGGTGCTTGTTTTGCCGAAGTAGTAATGTAGAATACTTAAAAGAAACAAAAGCAACTACCTTTTCTGAAGTGCTTTTTAAAAGAAGAGCGCCACCACAAGCGTATAGGTGCTTAGTTTGTGGTAGAACATTTTAAACATTTTCAGGAGAAGGAGTAACCCTCATAACTACTTCGAAAATGATGTAAAACACTGGGAAGAACACAATTATTGATAAAATGGTGTTAATGCTAAGTGGGACAAACCCATAGAAAATTGGGGTTAAACAGATAATTGCATATGTTATCTCGCGAATGCGTCCAACATATTTTACTATTTCTTTTCCTCGCAAACCAGTGATTATGACTGACAAGCCATACATTATGAAAAAGCCCACTAAAGCTATTTTAAATAAACTTTCAGAACTTAGAACAAATTGAGAGGTGAGCTGCCTTCCCCAATCAAGTCCAACCCAAAGCGCAACAAAACCATTTGAAATTGCATTTCCAAGTTTTGTTCCTTTTCTTTCTTGATAGATATCGCTTATTATCCAGTTTATATAAACAGGAATCAAAACCCACAACAAAATGGGGTGTTTTATTGGAGCTGATAAAATCTCAAAAAATGTTGTAGCAAGTTGTGAAAACATAAAACCATTTAGGGTTGTTTATTTTAAAAACATTTTTAATTAGCCAAGTGCATAAGATTACTATGGAAGAGTTAGATAATGAAATAAAAAAACTTCTGAAAAGCAAAAAATTAGTGAGAATTTATGAAAAATTAATTTCTGACATTGAAGTTAAAAATTTAATAAAATATGCAAATACTGTTGCAATCAAAAGAATGGGTTTAAATGACCATGGAGAAACCCATTCAAAAATAGCAACACGGGATGCACTTCATATTTTAAATCTTCTATCTGCAAAAATCAAACCAAACATAATCAAAGAAAAAATTGGAAGTTTTGAAGATGTTAAACTTGCAATTATGCTTTCTGCTTATTTGCATGACATAGGAATTTCAATTGAGCGAGATAATCATGAAATTTTTTCAGTAATTCTTGCTCAACCAATTATAAGGCGATTTCTTTATAGATATTATGGAGATAATGAAAAAAAGATTATATCGATATTACCAATAGTACTTGAGGGTATTACTTGCCATATGGCAAATTTTGAACCTAGTTCTGTTGAAGCAGGGATAGTATCTATTGCAGATGGGTGTGATATGACAAAAGGTAGGGCAAGGATACCATTTAATCTAGGTGGGCGAGATATTCATGAATATTCTGCAATGGCAATTGATGAAGTAAGTATTAAAAAAGGAAAAGAAAAGCCAGTTGATATAATAATTAGAATGAGTAGTGCTGCTGGTGTTTTTCAGGTTGAGGATATTTTATTGACAAAACTAAACAATTCTGGATTAAAAAAATATGTAAGAGTTGTTTCAATTGTAAATGAGAGAGGAAATGTATACAGAGATATCTATTAAATATTAATTCCTTTTTTTCTTAATCTTTCTTGAAGAGATTCTACAACTTCATCAGATAGAGTTTTTAAAACATCTCTTGCAAAATTTTCATCAATATGTTGCATTTTCGCAATTAAATCCTCTAAGCTTTTAAAATTTGGATTTTCTGCAAATCCGGGTGCACCAACATCTACAAACTGCACCCTTCTCAATTCAAAAGTATATGGATCTTGTGTATAAACAATTATTCCTTTTAGATTTGGATACCAATATTCTGCAACTTTTATTCTATTCTTTGTAAAATGTTCTATTCTGTGAAAAGTTCCTATAGTTGTAATTGTTTGATCTTCAATAGCACATGTTGCATGTCCTGTTTCGTTCCCCCACATAACATACATGTAAGAATTATTACTATATTCCTCATGCCTTCCTAAACCACATAAAAGAAAACGAGCAATGTCATCGCAATCTCCCTGGAATTGATTTAGTGCATTTATTCTTTCATATGTTTCTTTTGGAGTTTGCCAATAGTCACCCTCATCATATTGGTAATCCCATCTCATTACAGAAATTGTTCCTGCTTTTGATGGAGAATCTATAACATCCATGAATTTATTAAATTCTGGTGTTCCCCATAATGATTTTCTCCACAAATATGAAATCCCATCCCATAGAAAATTACTAATTGCACTTAAATCTCTTTGAGTTTTTCTATCTGCAATTGATGAGTTTTTAGCAATTTCATATATTTCAAGTAAATCGCACAGAATATCTTCTTGGGGAGTATTAAATCTACGCGAAATTGTTTTAATTGCTATTTTTTTGAATATCCCAATAGGACCTTTACCAAATGCCCTGTTGAGATAGCAATCTAAGGAAGTCATACTCCTTATAAGAAGTTTAACTTTTATAAATTTACTCATTAATTAGTGATATCAAAACAATTTTCTCGAAAAAATCAAAAAACCAGTGTGCCCCAATTGGTTGTTTTGCGGACGAGTTGCTGTTCCAACTTTCCATTCGCGTTCTATGACCTCGCAAACTTTGAAAACTTTAAATAGGGTATTCTCAAGTGATTTGCATGAATTGATTATTTGGTTTATTGTAGGAACATAAACTACAAGAAATCCACCTTTTTTAACTGCTTTTTCAATTTTTTTAAAGAAATTCCATGGATTCGGCAAATCTAAAACAACCAAATCAAGATTTTTTTCTGAAATTTCAGAAATGCTTTTATTTTTAAATTTTACAAACTTAGAAAGTCCAAATTTTTCAACATTGTTTTTTGCTATTTTCAAAAAATCTTTTCTTTTTTCATAAGAATAAATTTTTCCGTTTGGTTTTACAAGATTAGCAAGATAACAAGTTAATGCTCCACTTCCGCTTCCTGCTTCTGCAATCTTCCAACCAGAACATATGCCTGTGTGCGCAGATATTATTCCCGCATCCTTTAGAGTGATTATCTGAGGTCCTCTTCTAATTTTTTCAAATAAATCAACAAAATTTGGTTCAAGAACGAGGAATCTTTTTCCAGTATTTGTTTTTACAATTTTACCATCTTTTAATTTTTGTTTTTTAATAACACCTTTATGTGTGTGAATGTCTTTTCCTTGTTCAACAAAAAGTTTTCTGCCTTGTTCGTCTATGAGCATTTTCATAATAGTAGACTAAAAATCAATTATTAATAAGTCTTTAGAAAAAAAGAAAAAGGATATTGCTATACTACATTTGATGGAATATACCCACAGATGCCTTTACAATCCAATACTGTAGTTTCTCCAACTCTGTTTAAATTTGCATTTATACAACCCTCAACACAGAATTCATAAGGTGTTATTTTCTTTATATTGTCATTTTTGTATGTATGGATTTTACATTGTTCATAAGCTATCCACTTTGCGTTTTCGCATTTTAAAAGTTCGATTTCACCAGTTCCGCACTTGATATTCTGGATATGTCCACAAGCATTTGTTTTATCCATTATATAGGATGTACATTTAACAATGTTTCTCTGCAATTCCTCTGAGCACCCTTGTGGGTTCGCAGTACAGACAATCCCTTCATTATTTTTGCAATTTTGCCATTTATCAATACAGTCTTGGTGGCTTTGTGTTGCCTTGTAAATACATGCATAAATCTTTGGTAATTCCACTCCTGGTGTCAAACTAGTATCAATATATGTGCTCTCCTCTTGTGTTATTAATGCGCCTGTTATTTTTATCATTCCTAATACGGCCACAATAGCGATTATTGCTACCATGGCTAAAGAAATAATCCATAAGTTGTTTTCTGCCATTTAGTTTACCTCCCCAGATGGATAATATTTTAAATACCTGGGCGTTTATAAATTTTTAATGGAGGTCATTTTTATACCAGTCAAATATAAGAAACTGCTCTCAAAAGAGTTTATGGAAAAAATTGCTAATGTTGTTTGTGACAAAGTTGGGCTTTTTACTACAATTCAATTTATTGACCAATTAAAACAATTAGAAGAATTTCTAAAAAGTAAGGGAAAACAGGTTTTTATAGGTAATCCTACATATAGAGCAATTGAAAAAGGACAGGTTCTTGGTTGTGATATAACATCCCCCCTTTCAATTTCAAAAGATGTTGATTGTTATGTTTATCTTGGTAGTGGTTATTTTCACTCAATATCCCTTTCTCTTGAATTGGACAAACCAATTTTTCAAGCTAATCCAATAACATGTGTTGTAAATAAAGTAGATGAAAAAGAGGTTGAGAGATATAAAAAACTAAGAAAAGAGATACTTTCAAAAGCAAAAAAAGCAAAGGTTTACGGAATCCTTGTTTGCACAAAACCTGGACAGTACAATTTAAATCTTGCAGAAAAAATTAAGAAAAAACTTGAAGAAAATGGGAAAAAAGCATATATATTTGTATTTGAAACTCTTGCACCCGAGTCTCTCTTGGATTTTCAGGATATTGAAGCTTGGATAAACACTGCCTGCCCAAGAATTGCAATTGATGATATTGAACGATTTGATAAGCCGATTGTAAACCCAGGTGATTTGTGATGATAAACTCCATTCCTCTGTTTTTATCATACCTATTACTTTTAGTTTTTGGGTTGGTTGGGGTTGATGTAATTAATAAAAAGTTTATACACAAAGAGATTAAGAAAAAGAAAGTATTGGCAATGGGCTTTTTTTTGATTGCATACACTCTATTTGTGGTTTCTGTATATCAAATCCTTTCATTTGATGGTATTTTCAGTGGAAAGCCGTGGTTTTGGACTTTTGCAATATTTGCATTTATAGCTCTTCCAATATCTGTTGCGTTAATTGTGGTATCCTATTTGATGTATTACAAAAACATTTCAGTGAAAACAGGCGTAGTTTTACTTGTTTCTATGTTGCTATTCTCTTTTGCAGCTTCTAATCTTCATGATTTTATATGGTGTGCTCATGCAACAAATCTTTACACCCAAACAAAATCTGGGGGATACGATTTAGAAGTTTGGGTTAATACTTTTGGAATGCCCAATGATTATAGAGTGTTTGGGGCAGTTATGACTTTGTTCATGGTGACGTTTTTGTTTCTTGGGTTTAGATATATTAATAGCTTCTTAAGAAACGTGAGAAAAAAGTTTATCTTTGCTGGAGTTATTTTACTGGGCACTTTTCTTTATTTCATAGACATGGCACCATACTATGGGCGCCTTGCAGTTATAGGTGTTGTGGCAACTTTTCTTCCACTTTCAATTTATGCTTTCATAAAAGCGTTTGAGAGGGTGGGGTGATTTTATGAGAATAATTTATTCCACTTTTCCGAATAAAGATATTGCAAAAAGAATCTGCAAAAAGGTTTTATCAGAAAAGCTCTGCGGGTGCGTTAATATTTTTCCAATAGAAAGTATGTATGTATGGAAAGGCAAAATTGAAAATTCAAAAGAAGTTGGTGTTTTATTTAAAACAAACAAATCAGGAAAATTAAAAAAGAAAATAAAAGAGTTGCATCCTTATGAGATTCCTGTAATCCTTGAGATAAAGCCTGAAAGTGTAAACAAAGAATATTTGGAATGGATGAAATGGTAAAATTCGGACAACATTTTATAAAAAGTGAAAGTTTGCTAAAAGAAATTGCCAGCTATCTTAATATCTCTAGTGAAGATGTTGTTCTTGAGATTGGTGCTGGCGATGGACGACTTACGAAGTATCTAACAAATGCAAAGAATGTCTATGCTGTTGAAATTGACAAAAAGCTTTTTGAGAAGCTGAAGGGAAAAAACCTTCCAAACGTTGAATGCATCAACAGAGATATTTTGGACTTCGAGTTTCCAAAAGAAGTGAATAAGATAATTGGTAATCTTCCTTACGAAATCTCATCTCCAATTACTGAGAAAATTTTACTTTTCCTAAATTCACAACTGCATAAGGGAGTTAAAAATTTACTTGCAATTCTAATGTACCAACGAGAATTTGCACAAAGAATGACAGCATTTCCAGGATTAAAAGATTATTCTCGTTTGTCAGTTTTAGTTAATTATTACGCTGAGTGCGAGATAATTAAGAACATTCCAAAAGGTATGTTTAGACCACCACCAAAAGTGGATTCTTCTCTTGTCAAACTTTTTCCAAAAGATGTAAAGAGAGATGATAAATTGTTTGAAATTGTTAAGATTTTATTTATGCACAAAAATAAAAAGGTGATTAATGCTCTTATTGATTCCCGACAGTTTTTAAAAATTAAAGATAAAAACGAATTAAAGTCGATTCTACCAACACTTCTTGGAGAATTATCAGAGAAAAAAGTATTTTATTTAGAAATAGGAGAAATAAAGAGGATAAAAGAAAAAATTAAAGATTTAGTGTAGGAATGCTCGCATTCCTCCTTTGTATCCTCCTTTTTCTACATAAGGTGTGTGCGCTCCTGCTATTCCTAATCTTCTCATTGCGTCATAAGATAATTTGTCCCTAATTGAGCCTGCAGGACTTAAACTTGCAACTACTCCAAATTTTGAAAGAACTTCTATGGCATCAGGAAATGGATAAAATGCATCAGAAACTGCAACACTTCCCTGAGACCTTCCATATGGAGTAATGCCTACAGAGTTTGCTAAATTGTAAATTGCATTATTTATAGTGGGTCCTTCCTTTTTTTCTGCTTTGCCAAGCAATGCATCATATTGTTTGTTTGCTTTCCATCCTGCTATAAATGCGGCATCAACTCTACTTTGCTGTCCACTTCCAATTCCGATTGTTGCTAAATCTTTTACAAGTAAAACTGTGTTTGAGCGAGTCCTTCTTGCAACATTCCACCCAAAAATCATATCTTCAATTTGTTCTTTTGTTGGTTTTTTAATTCCTTTATCCCCAAGATAGATTAAATCTTCTGGTTTTAATTTTGAAAAATCAAATTCTTGAATTAAAAATCCCCCTGTAATTGCTCTTATATCGTATCCAACTTTTTTTGGCATTTTTGTATCTATCTCTAAAACTCTAAGATTCTTCTTTTTACATAAAACTTCAAGAGCTTCGTCTTCATAATCTGGAGCTACAATAGCTTCGAGAAATTTCTTATCTGCTAAGGCATAGTTTGCAAGCTCTTCTGTAACCTTTCTATTGACTCCAGCAATCCCCCCAAATGCGCTTAGAGGGTCGCAGTTCCATGCCTTTTCATACGCTTCGAGAATGGAATTTCCTTGAGCAACACCAGCAGGTGTGACATGTTTAAATACTGCCGCAGTAGGTTCATCGAACTGCCATAGCATCTTAAGAACTCCGTCTGCATCTAACCAATTATTAAAAGACATTGGTTTTCCATTTAATTTTTCTGCTTGGGTGATTGGGATCAAATCTTCAAGATTTATACCATAAACATTTTCAATTTCATAAACTGCTGCATCTTGTTGTGGGTTTTCTCCATATCTTGGTTGACCAACTTTTTTAAGAGTTATAGTTATTTCATCTGGAAATCCCATTATATCACTTACCCATATAATTTTCCGGTTGTTCAGTCATAATTACAGAAGGATGGCTTTCTTTAGCACCACTTTGAGTTATTTCTTTTAATATTGTTTTTTCCCAAAATTCATTTATATTTCTTGCACCAACAGTTGAAAAAGAACGTTTTAATGCACCTTCCATTTGGAAAAGAACATTTTCTAATGGACCTTTATAATCTGCTAAACCTTCTACTCCTTGAGGAATTAATTTTGAACTTAAAGATTCTTTGTATCTACTTAATCCACCACCAGCCCTATTTAACATTGCCTTTTTTGAGCCCATGCCTTTATATTCCTTATATAATCTTCCATTAATCAAAACTTTTCTACCTGGCGCTTCATCAACTCCTGCAAAAAGATTGCCCATCATAACAGTGTCTGCTCCAGCAGCAATTGCTTTTGCAATATCCCCATATTGTTTTATCCCACCATCTGCAATTGCATAAATTCCGTGAGCGTGAGCTGCTTCAGAACATTCTTCAATAGCAGTAATTTGTGGCATGCCTACACCAAGAACAACTCTTGTTGTACAGATAGAACCAGCACCAATTCCTATTCTTACAAAATCAACACCTGCTGAAACTAAATCCTCAACTCCTTTAGCTGTAGCAATATTTCCCCCACCTATTATAATTTCGTCGCCATAAATTTTCCTTAATGATTTTATTGTTTCAATTTCACTTTTACAATGTCCATGTGAAATATCAATAAGAATAGCATCAACATTTTTTTGGTAAAGTAATTCTGCACGTTTGAGCTCTTTTTCTCCAACACCAATTGCAGCACCAACCATTAATCTTCCTTCTTTGTCTCTGGTTGCATTAGGGTATAATTCTCTTAAAGAAAAATCTTTCCCAGTAATTAACCCTCTTAAATATCCATTTTCATCAACAATTAATAATCTTTTCTTCTTTTCCTTTCTTAATATCTCTCTTACAGTTTCTCTGTCTGCGCTATCTTCAATGCTTATTGTTGCTACATCAGTAGTCATCCTATCCTTAACTTTTGTATGTGGATTCTCAAGATAATAATCTGTTCTTGTGATTATACCTTCGAGTTTTCCTTCATTGTCAACAACTGGAAAAGAATCAAATGGCAACTCTCTATTTTGTTTCATTGAGATGATGTCTCCAATTGTCATTTCAGGAGATATAATGATCGGATTTTTTATAATATACCCTTCATGTTTTTTGACTTTTTCAACAGCAACTGCTTGTTCAGAGGGGGTAAGGTTTCTGTGCAAAAAAGAAAATGCTCCTTGCTGGGCCATTGCAATACAAAATTTTTCTCCAGAAACATCCTCCATAGGAGAACCAATAAATGGGCGGTTTACTTTTATTCCTTTAGCAAGATAAGAAGATATGTTTGGTTCATCCGGTTCAACATCAGAATATTGTGGAATAATTATTACGTCTTCAAAAGTAAGAGCTTTATTATGGTCTATTTTTGCACCCATATCATTGTAACTATGTAGTAAGTATATAAAATTTTTGGAAAAAGATTAAAATGCTGTGATGCTCTAAAATCACATGAAAATACCTATTCGTTCAGTATATGGACAAACATATTGTCATGAAAGTGAAGACATAGAAAAAGTAAAAAGGGCATTTGAAGTTTTCTTCCCAAAAAAAGAGATAAAACAAAAAATCCAATCTGGTGCTTATAGTACAAAAATAAAAATAGTATATGCTGAAGTAAAAGGAAAAAAAGCTAGGGATTTAGTTAAAAAAATTTTAGACAGAATATCCAAACTTGAAAAAAACAAGATACTTAATGAATTAAGATTAAGGCTCAGTGAAGAAGGAAAATTTTATCTGAGATTTAACAAGCAAATTGCATATGAAAAAGGAAAAATCACATTAACAGATGAAGAAGATTCAATACAAATCATCTTTTCTATTGAGTCCTATCCTTCAAATTATGCAACATACTTAAAAATTTTGAAAGAACTTTTTTCATAATGTTTTTAAGCTGCTATTTTGTTTAATTATATGGTGAAAAAATGGTATTCGACAAAAAAACAATTGTGGAAAAATATGAAGATCAATTCAAAGTAAAAGAAATGCAAAATAAACATTTATTTCACGATTTATATACAAGAGTTGGCGACCCAGAAGAATTACGTGGATTCATAGTTGAATTATTACAAGACCTTGATTGGAAAACTTCTATAAATGAATTAATGAAATTTGAAGACACAGATACAGAAGGGATATTTAGGGGTGGAAGATTAAAACCAATAAAAAGTATAATTAAAGCTTACAAACAGATTAAAAAAGGACCAAAATACCCATTATTTTGGAAACTATTCTTTTTCATAGGTTTGGGCTTTTTAGTGTTTTACTTGTACACATTATCATTTCCAACAAATTGGAATTCAAATCTCATAATACAAATAACTCCAATATGGTTTATATTAGCTCTATTGGTCTATTCAGTAAAAGAAACTGTTTCATTAGCACTTTGGGTAAAGCTTGCAGGGATATACGATATAAAAAACGAGGAATCTGATGTTCGTATAGTGATTGCTGCAGATGCTGATAAAAAAGATAAAGAAGCATTTGACAAACTAGAAGAAGACATTTCTGAACTTTACAATGTTTTGAATAGAAAATATGTTGCCTCTCAAAAGAAAGTTACAAAAACACAGATTGTTAAAGTTTTAAAACCAAAAAGTAAACAACCAGAAGTTGCATTAGTAAGAAAAGTGAGAGATTTTGACAAACAATTAGAACAGCTAAACAAGAGATTCATAAACAAAGAGATAGATGAGAACACATATAGAGAGCTTAAACAGGACATAGAAAGAAGAAAGGCAAAAGCAGAAACAATATTGGATTTACTTTCTATTTAATTTTTTATTATTATCCAACAAACAACCTATACTTATCTTTTTCTTGAAATTCTTCAAAAATTCTTTTGATTATGCTTTGTTTTGGGTCTGGAATAAGTTTTATTCTTTCTCTTATATCTTCAAATGATTTAAATGGCTGTTTTTTTCTTTCTTCGATTATTTCCCACATGTGCTTTTTTCCAATTCCAGGAAGGATTTCAAGAGTATGCAATCTAGTTGAAATTGGCCCACATTTATTAAAGAAATCAACAAATTCTTTTTCTCTTTCTTCTACAATTTTTTCTATTAAATTTTGCAATTCTATCTTAGCTGTTTCAGTTAATTGTTTATACCGCACCCTACCTGCAACATGATGTACCTTTTCTCTTTTTTCAGGACCGATATAAACTCTTTCGCCTGGTTTTAAAAAAAGTCCTTTTTTTGGAACAACTTCTAAAAGAATTAAATGTTTTTCACCGAGAACTTGCGCTACAGCACCCCTGCGTGCAGAGGAAGCGTGCCCATGTGGCAAAAAGTCCAATACTATACCATATTCTTCTTTTGGTGTTCTTTTTTCCATAACATTCACTTTTCATATTTTTTCACAATTTCAATTATTTTTGTAAGTTCTTCGTCTTTAAATGGAACAGTAGCTTTTGAGAGTATAACTTTTAAATCTTCAACATCTTTTGGCATCAAATCAACAATTTTTACTATTTGATCATCTTTTAATTTTCTCATTTCAAGATTTGAAAGTTCTTTTATTAGAGCTTCTGCTTTTTTTGCATCAATCTTTGAAAATTTCTTAACATGTTCATACGCAAGTTTTTGTTCGTAATTTTTTTCTTTAATATTTTCAAGTATTTCTTTAACTTTTGGCAAAGGTACAAATGTTTCTTTTATTTCTTCATAATCAATAACCAAAATGAGTCACCCCATTATATTTTTTTAAGATGAATTGGAGCACAAATTATTTTTTTGTATTTTCCACCATCCCTTATTCGGATGATATATGAGTCTCCCCGTTTCTCTATTACTTTTCCTTGCTTTCCAAAAAAGCGTTTGTGTGGCATTCCCTTATGATATGCAGAATCAACATCAATTACTACAGTTTCATCTGGTTTAAATTCTTGCAAAGCTCTCTTAATATTAACTTTGCCCCTTTCTCTTATCCTTTTTCTAAGTTTTTTACGAGTGCCTACTCTAAAGCCATGCGTTCTAGTTACCATAGAAAATCCAAAGAAAAAGGTATATTTAAAGCTTTAGTACCTTAATTGTTACTACTTTAGGTTAGTTACATATAGTAAAATTTATAAATGTTTGTGGATTATTAAATATTGATTTGGAGGCACTCGAGTAATAGTCTTCTCATGGCTTACCTCCGACTCTCGTTTCTGCCTCCAAATCAGACATTATATTCTGATAAAGAAACAGTAATATCTTCAATTGCTGCATTTCTTAATACATGTGCTATTGGTGTTAATCTCATACTTTCTAAATTTGACTTGCCATTTGAGAGAAAGTAGTTTTTACCATAATGTCTTGAACAAGTTGGGATAACAATATTTGAAAAATAGACAGAAGCAACTCGTATAGTGTTAATTGTTTCAATTGCTAGATATGCACCCATTCCACTTAGTAAAATATCAACTAATTCCATTAATGTGACTACTTCGTAGAAGTATTTAAACTTTATTACAACTCATTTTGAAGTCTTAATAATGTATTTAAAAAGGAGTGTATTTTAAGGAGTATGGATAAATTTGTTGTTCTTTCAATGACAAGTGAAAGCAAAGAGATAGCAAAAGTTCTTTCAAATGAAACTGCAATTAAAATTTTAAATAAACTAGCTGAAAAAAGAATGTGTGCAAGTGAGCTTGCTAATGAATTAAAAATGCCAATTTCTACAATTCAGTATAATTTAGACTTGCTTAAAGGTGTGAATCTAATCCAAGATACTGCATACAGATATTCTGAAAAAGGCAAAAAAGTGCTTTATTATGAACCTGCTAAAAAAACAATAATATTGGCTCCAGAAAAAGAAAAAGAATCCATTTTAAATATGCTAAAAAATAAGCTATTAATACCTATTGTTCTTGGTATTTCTGCAGCAATTGGTTTTATTAGTCAGAGCTTATTTGGTGGGATTTCAGGAGGAAGTGCATCCTTTGAAACAGCTCCACTCGCAGAATCAAAAACAGCAGGAACAATTATTGCATATGAAGCTCCGAAAATTGCTTTTTATCAACAACCTTGGTTTATTTTCTTTTTAGGTGCTCTTTTTGCAACAATTGCATTCTTGATTGCATATTTGAGTTTAAAAAAGTTTAAATAGTATTATTTTTATTATTCGTGTGTGACAACATGTATAAAGTGGATGACATCAAATATACAAAAATGCCGCATACTAAACATCTATCTATGCATTTGATTAACATTGTTCCTTTTTTAGGTATTGCTAATTCTATATCAGAATACCTCATTCGGATGAAGAATGTAAACACCAAGGAGTATACTCGATTTTCCCAATTAACCATTTTATCTTCTTTGATAGTTTCAGGGTTGGAGGTCCTTATGCTACAAGAGATATCCCAAGGAAATATTAATGCTCTCAATGATTTAATCTTGGTTACATATCTATCAAAAGCAGTCTCTTTTGAGATAAATAATGAAACATATTCTAATTATCTTAAAAAAGAGTCAGAATCTCCATTCCCACTAAAATACTTTGTTAAAGAAATAGGGCATAGATTAAAAAAGAAAAGGTAGGACTATAAGTCCTCTGGCCTCATGGTTTTTCTTCCATTTGCTTTTGTTCTTTCTGCTGCTTCATCAAGCAATTTTTCTACTTTTTTACTAAGAGCATCAGTTAAATCTCCAGAAGAGTTTAATCCTTTGCTTTTAACATATTCTTTTACTTTTGAACCAACAACTAACATTTTATCACCTCTCAAAATAAAAAAGAAAAAGCTGACTTAGAGGTCAGCAGCCCTAACTGTTTTTCTTTTGTTTGCTTTTGCTCTTGTTGCTGCTTTTTTAACTAATCCCTCTACTTCTTTGCTTAATCCTTTTATAAAGTCTCCTGCCATGTTCATTTTGGCTTTTTTAATTAATTTTCTTACTTTTGAACCAACGACTAAAATTTCAGCCATTTTTGCTTACCCCCTTTTTATAAATTTGCGTAAAAACGCTAAATTCAAAGAGAATTCGGCATTTTATAAACTTTGCTAAACTATGCATATGATGGGTCAAAACTATGAATATAACCTTTTAGGGGATTTCCACTACCCATTCTTGCATTTTTAATCTGAGTTAGGTGAGAAACCCATTGTTTTTTAATAGACGGCTCAATAAATATTGCTAATTCATACATTTCTTTTGCTATTTGTGGCAGATGTTCTTCAGAAATTGGCCCATGATATTTTTTTCTTATTATGTTCTCAAAGATATTGACTGCTATTTCACCACCATATTTCTTAAAGTACAAAATGGCTGCAGAATAAGCAGAAGTTGCAGAAATATATTCATCTGCGCACGGATTGAATCTATTTGCAATCTCATGTGCTTCTTGAGCATTATGGTATGGTTTCAGAGGCATTATTCTTCTCCTCTCTCAACCTAGCCCCTTTATATTACCTTTACAAATTTGCTAACTAATGTGCTTTGATGGTTTTTTTGATAGTTTTTCATAGCTAGTAATAGCAATCCCCAACCAATAAGAATAATTGGGGACATTCTTTGAAGCACATTAATTAAATTCTCTATACTTTCCATTATAATCAACACAACTGAAAAAAAGGTATATAAACCTTACGATAGTAACCCTATTAAATTCGTAACTTTTGGATAGTTAAAAAGCATTAACTCTTTAAAATAAGTTTATTTCCAAAAAATAAGTTAGAAATTCATTTGTTTTTTTCTAAAAAGGCATTTTTGGCATTCCTTTGCCGAATCTCTTAGCAAGTTTTTGCAAATCTCTACCCTTTAATCCTTTCATTAATTTTTTAATCTGGTTAAATTGTTTAAGTAATTCTCTAACTTGGCTTGGTTCAACACCGCTTCCTTTTGCAATCCTTTCGATTCTACTTGATTTAATAATGTCTGGGTTCTCAAGCTCTTCTTTTGTCATAGAATCCATGATTATTTTGAATTTTTTCAATTTATCTTGTTGAACACCCAACATATCTCTTGGGATTCCAGCCATTCCAAAACCAGGAATCATATCAATTATTTTTGATAAAGGGCCCATTTTAGACATTGCTTCAAGTTGTGCTTTAAAATCAAGCAAATTAAACTTACCAGACATTATTCTTTTTTCCATTTCTTTGTCTGGTGCCTTTTCTTGAGCAATTTCTTTTGCTTTTTCAAGAAGAGTTTCAATATCCCCCATGCCAAGAAGTCTTGAAACAAACCTTTTTGGCTCAAATTCTTCTAAATCCTCTATTTTTTCACCAACACCAATAAACTTAATTGGTGCCCCTGCAATAGAACAAGCAGTAATTGCACCTCCACCTTTTGCAGTTCCATCCATCTTTGTTAAAATAACACCTGTTATATCTAGTGCTTTTTTAAAAGCAGTTGCTTGATCCTTTGCACCTTGTCCAATATCTGCACCTTGCACAAGAAGAATCTCATTTGGTTTTAAGGCGTCTCTAACAGCAGTAATCTCATCAATCATATCTTGCTTTAAAGCATCCCTTCCAGAAGAATCTGCAATAACAATATCATACTTTTTAATTTCATTTTCAAATTTTTTAATTATGTTAACAGCATCTTTTTCTTTTGGTTCTCCAAAAACAGGTACATTTATCTGCTTTCCAAGTTGTGTTAGTTGTTCATATGCAGCAGGTCTAAAAATATCAAGTGCTAAAAGACAAACTTTGTTTCCTCTTTTTTTAAAGAATTTTGCAATCTTAGCAGCAGAAGTTGTTTTACCATTTCCAAACAACCCAATTAAAAGGATTTTAAATGGCTTTTCTGTTATTTCTATCTTATGTCCTTGCTCGCCAAGGATTTTAACAAGTTCCTCATAAACAATTTTAACAATATATTCTTTTGCAACCTCGCCTTTTCCGATTTCTTCTTTTGCTCTTTTTTTAATGTTTTCACTTATTTGAAAAACCAAATCAACAGCAACATCAGACTGAAGAAGGGCTCTTTGAATGTCATTAACTAATTGATTAAGGGTTTTCTCATCTATGAAAATAGAAGAAATAAATTTTTTCATTCCAGATTTTAATGCTTCTGATAATTTATTTAGCATGATTATTCTCAAAATTTTCAGTTTTAAAAGCTTTTAGAAAAAAGAAAAAAGAAAGAGTTTACTTTACTATATCTCCTACTCCTACTTCAACTGAACAATCTGGTTGACAAAAGTGTTCGCCTTTGACATCACAGAGTCCAATCTCCATGCAACCAACACCATTATATCCATCACAACAAGGTAAGTCTGTACAACCTTTTCCAGAGAAACAAGTTGGTTCTGGTTCAACACAGGGATTTTCAAAGGAGTAATATCTCAATACTTTGTCATTACAGTCCCCATCTCCGTTCAAGTCACATTCTATTGTTTTTGTGTGTTTGTTCATCATATCTCCAAATGCTAACTTGGATTCGTCTGTTGTGAACAATAGGAGTGCGTCTCCACCATTATTGCTGTAAGTACAAACAATGTCTTTTGATAAACCACAAATTTCACCACATTGTGTTTCTGTTAATCCTGTACAATCACAATAAGTTCCATCACCAGTACAGCTTACTGTACCTTTTGAAAGTCCAAATTCTTTTTCAAGAGCACTTCCCAAGTATTTACAATCTAATTCTGCAACAACTGAAATATCATCACCACTTAATGCTACGTTACAAATTCCTTCCCCTCCTTTTCCTGTTGTTAATATTGGTTCTTCACCAACAATGTTCAAAGAAGTAATCTCGGTTAGTTCTCCGTTATTTACACAAGCAGTATACAACACAGGGTCTGCACAATCTCCATCTTCATTTAAATCACAAGATTCTACTAATTTTGGAGATACTGCATGCAAATATCCTTTCTCAAACTCTTTTGCCCATTCTTCTCCAAAAGAGAATCCGTGTTTTTGTAATAATCTCCATTCGTCAACAGAGAATACTGCTAAGTTTGTACCTGGCAATACTGTTATCTCATCTCCATCAATCCCAAAAGAGGTTGCTTCATCTGAATACTCAACAATTTGAATGCCATCACCAATATGTCCACCCCTAATCTTTGTTGCAAAACCTGTCATTGACAAACCAAACACAAAAAATATTGCTACAACTACTGCAGATGCAAAAACTATTTTTACATTGTTTTCCAATTTCTTTACCTCCCTTTATTTAATATCTTCTATATAGTGTATTATTTCTTAAGATAAATACGTATTTATTTTTTACTTCATTAATTTTTCAAGAAGTTTGATTTTGTCAAAAGGTTCTAAGTCTTCATAAGATTGTCCAACCCCTAAAAACATAATTGGTTTTCCAGAGATATAACTAACTGAAAGAATTGCTCCGCCTTTTTGGTCAACATCTGCTTTGCCTAGTATTATAGCATCAAAACCAATTTTCCCAAATTCTCTTGCTTGTTCAACAGCATCATTTCCTGTTAGTGCATCTGCCACAAAAATCGTAAAATCTGGCTTTGCAATTCTTTTTATTTTTGCAAGCTCATCCATGAGATTCGTATTTGAATGTTGCCTTCCAGCAGAGTCAATTAAAACCACATCTATGTGATGTGCCTTTGCATATTCAATAGCATCATAAGCAACTGCTGCTGGATCCGCTCCATATTTGTGTTTGATAATCTTTACTCCTAGCTTATTAGCGTGGATTTCAAGTTGCTCAATTGAGGCAGCTCTAAATGTGTCACTTGCAGATATAACTACAGAATGCCCCTTTTGTTGAAGCCAATAACAAAGCTTGGCAAGAGATGTTGTTTTTCCAACTCCATTTACTCCAAGAAATAATATTTTTGTTGGCTCTCCCTTACTTTTATTTTCTTCAATCTTTTTAAGAATTACATCAGGATTTATTTCAAGCAATATCCTCTCAAAGGTGTTACGTATTGTAGTTATTATCTTTTCTTCAACTTTGCCACGTTTAACTGGTTTGTCCACAAGTTCCTTTTTTAGTTCTTGCTTTAGTAATTGGATAACTTCATATGCAATATTTGCTTCAAGAAATGAAATCTCTAGTTTTTTGAAAAATTTTTCAAATTCTTCTTCAGAAAGTTTTTTTTCAAACAAAGGGATTAATGGTTTTTTCTCTTCTATCCTTTTTACTTTTTCTTCTTTTTTTGCAAAAAGTTTTGAAAAAAACCCCTTTTTTTCTTTAGTTTCTTCAACAATTTCCTTTTGCTCTTCTTTTGGTTTTTCTTTTTTAATTTCTTCTGCTTCTTTTTCTAATTCTTTTTCTTCTTGTTTAATCTCTTCTTCTACTTCTTTAAGAACTTCTTCCTCAACTTCTTTTATTTTTTCTGCTTCTGGGGTTTTTGCTTTTTTTTCTTCAACTTCTTTTTCAAGCTCTTCAACTTGTTCAATTTCTTGCTCTTTTTCTTCAATTTCTTTTTTTACTTCTTCTTTTAATTCTTCTTTAGGTTCTTCTTCTTGTGGTTTTTCTTCTTTGAATACTTTTTTTATTCCTTCAATTGATTCCTTTAGTTTCTTTTTTAAAAAGCCAAACATAAAAATCTACAAAACTTGTTGTCTTTTAAGAGTTTTGTTTATTGATAATGTTTAAATAAGCAAAACTAATCCTTTAATTAATGAAACTTATAAAATTCCCAGAAGATGAACAAATCCACAAACATTCGGTGGAATGGTGGTATTTTAATGGACATTTACATGACAAAAAAGGAAACAATTATTCTTTTATGAATTGTTTATTCAAGCTTAATCTTAAAAGGGTTGATTTGCCATTTATTAAGAAAATACCAATCAACTATGTTTACTCAGCGCATTCAATCCTATCGGATTTAACACATAAAAAAGTTTACCCGAGCATAGATTATATTGTGGTTGTTTCAAAGGATAGTTTCTCAAAGCCACTGCTTTTTATTAATTACACCAATCCATTAATGATTAATGGATATGTAAATTGCGAAATAAAAGAAACCAAATTATTCGAATACAAATTAAAAACAGAAAATATAGATTTAACAATGAAATCAATTAAAAAACCAGTGTTAGAGGGTGGAGATGGGTATGTTGATTTGGGTTCTAAAAAAACATATTATTACTCTTTAACAAATCTCAAAACAAAAGGCAGAATAAGAATAAAAGACAAATGGATAGAAGTTCAAGGAAAATCTTGGATTGACCGCCAATGGATTGATATAAAAAAATTCCATGGAGTCAATGACATGTGGAATTGGTTCTCAATCCAATTGGATAATAATACTGAAATTGTTTGTTTTGAGTATGATGATGGAAAAACAAAAACACGTCTTGCAAGCATTTCTTATAGGAACAATAAGCAAGAGCACACTAATGATGTTCTAATAATCCCAACTGGAAAAAAGTGGATAAGCCCACAAACAAAAGAGGGATATTTCCTCTCATGGAAAATTTTAATTCCTTCAAAAAATATCGAATTATATGTAAGGCCCATAATAAAAAATCAGGAAATGAGATTTGGTTCATTAAATTATTGGGAAGGTCCAATAAAAGTCACAGGTAAAATTAAAAATAAAAAAGTCAAGGGTGTTGGTTTTTTAGAACTTGTGGGGCGCCCATTCCAAATTACAGACGCTAAATTCTTAGTTAAGTCTGCAATTGATGTTGTCAAAAAAGCATATTTTGAATCTAAGAATCTGTTTGGATTATAAAATTGAATATTTTTCTATCTCTTTTTCAATCAATTTTGCCACGGAATTCAATTCTTCTATTTGGGTATCAATTATTTTTTTAGCATCCTCAATGTTTTTTTCAACAAGAATATTTGCACCAACATTTACTATTACTTTCTCCTCATCAGTGATTTTACCTCGAACAAGCACACCCGAACCAAATGGCATTAAAATTTCTTTACCTTTCTGCCCTTTAAGTTGAGAAATGCTTTCTTTCAGATATTCTAGCTCATTTCGCTTAGCTTCAATTTCAGAAAGCTGGTTTTCCAATTCTGTTATATGTGCCCTTATTATCTCAGATTCCAATAATCTTTGCGCATCTTCTCTTTTTTGTTCTTTTTTTGTCATTTCACTTCCTCAACACTTTCTATTTTTATCAGACTTCTCTTACATTTATAATTAGAGCCAAGAAGCGAAAATGCCTTTTCAATTGCAAAATTCTTTGATTTGGCAGAAATCTTTTTAGTGAATTTTTTAAAAGAATCCCCTTTTTTGAATTTGCCTTTAACAATAAATTCCATAATCACTCACTTTTTGTTTTTTCTTCTTGCTTTTGAGTTTCTTCAACTGCTTTTTTTTGTTTTGCTTCTTCCTTTGGTTTTTCTTTCTCTTCTTTCTTTTTTGGTTTTTGAGAAATATCTGAAAGATTAACAATTACAACATTTTCTTCCTTTTTTGCAAAAACACTTACTTTTGAAGGTACTTTTTTTCCGCCACGCTCCCATATGACTTCATTTAATTCTTTTCCAATTTTTACAGATTCTGCTTTCATATGCCTTTTCATAAAAGAACGGATACTGGATATTGCTTTTTTAGCCCTCCTCCATCTAGCTGTTTTCATAACAGCTTTTCTTAAAGGTATAACATAATTTCTTTCAAGTGCTTTTGCCATGAGTAACACCTTATATCTTTAATTTATTCCTACGCCAATGCCTTCTCATTTGTGGATTAAGTCTCCACCTATATACTCTTCTTTTTCCAAATTTTCTTAAGATTGCCCAAAAAGGAGCAGCAATAGCGCTTTTTGTAGCTTTGATTAATCTAAGTTTTCTTGATAAGTGTTTTGTTTTTGCCATTTTTATCTCCTTCTTATGTTAAATTTTTTTCTTTCACTCACTTCTTCAAGTATGCTTATGATTTGGGATTCTGTAATTTGTTCCTTAATTTGTCCCATTTGAATTGCTTGCAATAAAGCCATTTCAACTTTTTCAGCAAGTTCTGGTTTGATTAGTTTGACGCGATTTAATCTTTCGCGTGCACCTTTTGTCATAAATTTTAGAGTTGCTGCCTTTTTTATTAGTTCCATTTGCTGCTTTTCAAGTTCTTTCTTGTATTCCCCCATATCCATTTTATGCACCCTTCATAATTTGGGCAGCAATTTTATCAAGATAGCTTTTTCCTTTTTTGGTTAATATCCTTCCTTTTTTATTATTAATTGTAGTTTTTTGAATAAAATCTGCAGCTTCTAACTGCTGCAAAATTTTTCTTATTATTTTTCCGCTTCCTTTTGCAAAGTGTTTTGGTTTGCTTTTTCTTCTTTTTTTGCTACCATACCTAACTCTTAACCTTTGAACACCCACTGGTCTTCCTTGAACATAAATTTGCCTGAGAATGGATGCAGCACGAATATACCAAAAATCTTCTTGCTCAGGAGGTTTTGTTTTACTTGCTCCTGTTTTTACAAATTTGGCCCATTCTGGAGATTTAATTTGTTCTACTTTTTTCAATTCTTCTTTTAATTTCCCAATTAACTCGTGCGGACTAACATCAAAAACTGTTGCCATATTAATCTCACTACTCCTTACCCTTTTTAAGCTTTTCTTTTTAATTTTTCTTTAATATAAGGGTATCTTTGTATATTCCCACAAACGAGACAAGTATATGTAACGCGCATATCTTTTTTTTGTGTTCTTACTCTAACTGTTTTAGAAGTAAAATAAGTATTACATTTTTTGCAAAATTTTCTTTTATATCTTGAAATAGAAATATTAAATTTCATAGCAATTCTTCTTGCAAGTTCAACATATCTCCTGCTTTTTTCCCATTTCTCTTTTTTTGCTTCTTGTTCTGCTAAATCAAAAAGCTTTTTGATTCTTTCTTTTGCTATTTTTTTTGGTTTTTCCATATAACAATGTTAAAAACATAATGTATTAAATATCATAACATTTATAAATTATCACTATTAAGTAGTGTATATGGAAAATAAAAGGGTAAGGCTTATTGGATTTACTTTGTTTGAGGATGGGGAACATGCAAGATATGAAACTGTTCCTCAAAGGTATATATTTGAGGAAAGTGTTTATCAAGCCCTTAGACGAAATAGTATGTGGTTTAGTGCTAATCTTAACGGTCCTTTTTTCGATTCATTACTTTCAGCAATAAGACATTTAAAAGAAAAAACTACCCATCTTAATAACGCTTTGAATGATGAAGGGTATAAATTAGAGAATTTATTTGTTCCTATAAATATTGATTTTTTAAAATATACTGGATTAGATACGTATATAACTTCATTAAACTCTTGGGAAGAAATAATTAGATTACCTCATATGATGGATACTCCTTGTCCTTATTACAGCGCATTTACTGGAAAAAATGGTCCTATTGAAAAATTACCAATTGTTCTGGTTTTAGATAAACAAGAAGATGAACATAAAGAAGGTGTTATTGGTACTGTTGGTTTAGTTGATGTTATGGGATTATGAGTGTTCGCAGCTATGCTGCCTTCCCTGCCCGAAGGCAAGTACAAACAGCACCGCGGAAGGGCTTAACTTCTGTGTTCGGAATGGGAACAGGTGTTTCCCCTCCCCTATGACCGCGAACAGTTTACTAAGTTAGATTTTTATTTATAAAACTTTCTATTGATGAAATCATCAAAGGCAAAAGAATTGTTGCGTCGCCAGGGATTGTTATCTGCTTTGCATCTTCTTTAACTTTTCCCCATGAGATGGCTTCCCTAACTCTAGCTCCTGAAAGCGAACCATCCCATTCAACAGCTGTTGTTATTTGTATGGCATAATCCAAACCATCTCTAAATTGATTCCACCAAATCACATGGTGCTTTGAGATACCCCCGCCCAATATCAATGCTCCTGTTTTTTTTGCATTGTAAACAATATCTGATAACATGTGTTCGTCCTCAAGCAGATTTATTTTGAAGTCCTTGTTCATCTGCCAGAACAACCATAATTGGTTTCCAAATGCGCCATCAGTTATACCAGGAACAAAAATAGGAATTTTATTTTTCCATGCCCAATATAAAATGGATTCTTCTGCTTTTTCTTCATCTTTAATTGCTTCTCCAAAAGCCCAAATTAAATCTCGGGTATTCCATTCTTTTTTTTGTTCATAAAGTTTCTGTAAAATGGGTTGCATTTTGTTCTCAAGAATTATGCCGTAGGACTCATTTGGCACAAAAACATTTCCAAGACGATTTATCCCTTCTTTATGCAATTCTTTATCATCTGCAAAAAAAGTTCCTTTGTAGTAATCTTTCCATAAGCGTGCTAAATCATGGTCCAATGTCCCGCAAGTTGTTATAACAACATCCACAATTCTATTTTTTACCATATCTCTAATTACTCCGCGAGTTCCTGTTGCTACTATACATGCTGGAAATGAAAAAAATTTAATACAATCTTCATCCGATATCATTTGCTTAAAAATTTTTGCCCCATCTGCAAATATTTGTGCAGAAAAACCTCCAGACTCTCCAAATTGTTCTACTAAATCTTTTACAGTTTGATTTTCTCTTATTTTTATGTCTCTTATACTCTTCATATTTCATGATGACAGTTATGCTTTTATAAAAGTAACTCTTTAATAAAAGGTGGTGATACTATGACAAAAATTTTTGAATTAAAGGACAAACTTGAAGAAATTCGGGGATTTGTAAAAAAGAATGCTGAAGAAGGAAAAATAACAGATGAAATCCTTTTAAGTTTGATTGAAAGACAAAATAATCTATTAGAAAAGATAATCAACAAATTAGAAGAGCTTGAAACAAGTGAAGAATTAGAAGCAAAGGAAGACGAAGAGTAATTACTTTTCACAAAGTTTTGCTTTTTTAATTTTTAATACTCCAGAATCTCCAAACCAATCCACTTCAGATTCAATAATTTCAATTTTTTTCTTAAAAGTTGGACCATCATAAACAAAAGATTCAAACTCTCCTCCTTCTCCTGCAAGATGAATTCCATACTTTTTGTTTAAAATTTTAAGTTGTTCAATTGTTTCATGCGTAATTTCCTTGCCAAGCCATTCTTTATCAAGTCCTTGTGCAAAGACGCCAACAATTATTACTTTAAAACCATTAGAAACAAGTTCACACAAATATTCCTCTGGATTAACATGCCAAAGGGGTGCAACACTTTTTAATCCAATTTCTTTGCATACTTTGTCTACTCTTTGCTTTTGGTACTCAGAAGCAATTGCACCTGAAACAACACCTTCAATGTTGTATTTCTCTTTTATTTTTTTTAATGCTATCTTCAAATCTTCAACTTCTTTTTCTTTGATACCTTTTGTTTTAAAAATTTCAATTGGAAGCTCCATTGCTTTTGCTTGAAGTTCAACCCACTTTATATTTGGTGTATGGAACATATAGCTCTCGGGATTTTCAGAAACAACAGAAACTAAGCACGCAATTTCATGTCCTTGTTTTTTTGCTAAGTAGATTGCATAATTAGAATCTTTAGCACCAGAATACAAAGCTGCTAATCTCAAATTAAATCACCAATTATTTTTTTAATTTCATTTAAATTTTTAGCAACAAAATCTACTTTATTAATGAGTTTTGGTTTGTGCAATTGAGTGTTTAACATGATTTTAATTCCTGCTTTTTTGCTTGCAAGGATATCATAATCACTATCTCCCACATAAATCATTTCTTTTGGTTTCACTTTTGCTTTTCTCATATATATTTTAAACATTGCATCGCTTGGTTTGGGCACTGCATCCTCCATGCCAACAACTATATCAAAATATTTTTTTAGTTTAAAATATCTTAAAAAATGTTTTAATTCTTTATGTGTATTATTTGTTACCATTCCAATAATCAAAGAATTTTGTTTCAAATAAGTTAAAAGCTCGATAGCGTGTGGCAATATCTTTGCAAAATTCATATATTTCTGCACAATAGAACGCTTATATCTCGCAATCTTCTTTTTTGTTTTCGGATCCATATTCGGAAAATTATGCGTTAAAATTTCCTCTGTTGTTGCACCACGAATCCATTTTATTCTCTTCCTTGCATAACCAAATTTATTTAATGCCACAATTACAGCTGCATGGTGCATTTTTTTTCCATCTATCAATGTATCATCCAGGTCAAATGCAATTGATTTTATCATGCATATTGGAATGCATAAAGGTTTATTAAATTTAATTGATTATACTTATTCATGATAAAATGGGTTGAAGGCATTGTACATAAGGATGGATATGTGCTGATTGGTAAACTAAGACGCAGAAATGTGCTTATACCACGGCTTCAGTGGACCTTCCCTTTTAAAGAAATACAAGAAGAGGAATCTCCACGAAAAATTATAAAAAATCTTTTTGAAAAAGATTTTGGTATGCATATAAAGATAAATAGGTTTCTAGTTAAGTATATCCCCTCTGAGAATCCAAATGTAGAACAATATTTTTATGAATTAAAACATGTTGCTGGCAATGTAATTGCATCAAAAGAGTATTCTCAATTTGCTTGGATAAAACCAACCCAAGTTGTAAAATACTTCTCAACCTCAATAAGCAAAGAAATTATTGATTACTTGAGATTTCTAGAAAAAAGTGGAAAAGGAATAATAATTGATTAAAACTCCTCTTCAAAACCAGATTCATAAGCTTTTTCATCTTCATGCGGAAATATTTCGTAATCTCCCTCAGGATATTCTTCTTCTGTGCTTCCTTCTTCTAAGTATTCTTTTTCTAATGCTTCGGTTACGTCAATTTCCTTCTGTTTCTTTTCTTCAACTACGATTGGTTCTTCTATTTTTTCTTTCATTTTCTCTTTCTTTTTCTTAGTTACTTTCTTTTTTTTAGGTGTAGTTTTTCTCTTACATGTTCTCTTTGTTTTTTTCTTTGCCGCTTTTTTAGACTTGACTTTTTTTGACTTAGTTTTTGTGGTTTTCTTTTTTATTTTTTTTACTTTCTTTTTTGATTTTTTGGCAGGCATTGGAATCACCCTATGTAAGTTTTACCTGGTTTTTCAGTTGCTTCTCTTAATTGTTTTGCCTTTTCTATAATCTCCCAAACTTTTTCTTCAAACCTCTTGGATTCCCGTTCTAATGGTGCAACATCAATCCTTAGTTTGTATATCTTATCCAACAATTGAATTAGGCTTGCGGCAGCCATTCCATCTGGAAAATTAGAATGTGCCTCTGCCATAACAACTGCTGCTGGGATTTTTCTAACTTTGGCTTTGATTAAAAGTGCTGCAGAAACCCCAATTACAATTCCAGATTTTAAAGAAGATGCGTACTTTTTCAGATGAGTGAACTTCTTTTCAGTATTGCTAATCCAGTATGTTTTTGACACTATTGGGCTTTTTGGTACTGCAAGCCCCTCAAGAGAGATTATCTCTTTTACTTTATGTTTTTTTGCAAAATCTGCTATTGCATTTGCAATAGGATTAATAAAATTTTGTGGAATTGGCAATTCTGACTCAAAGATTATAAAGTTTTTTCCAGATTTCTTAAATGTGTGTATCCGAATTGGTGGCCTTACTTTTCCATTAACAAGAATGGCAATTGGTGGGAATTCTGGAACATCCACATACCCAATCACTTTTGAATTTGTTTTCTCAGCAACATATTGTGCTGCAAGAGTGCCAACCAAACCAATTCCTTGGAATCCTTCAAGAATAATTGCATTTTTTGGTACTGTCCCTTCAACAACTATTTCTACATTTACCATGTGCTTACCCCCTTTGATTAATTAGGAATTATTCTTTTTAATAGTTTTTGAATTAAAATATCCTTAACAATAATAGTGTTTGATAAATCATACCAAATATAAAAACAACAATTGAGAGATATATCAAAGGATTACCTCCAGGCACAACAAAATTTGGTTTGGAATCTCCTTTTTTTCTTGCTTGTTTTACCATTAATGCACAAAGCACACCAGTAAGTCCGCCCGCGTATGTTCCTGTTAATCCAATTGTTGTTACAAAACTTGGAGATATAAGAAGAACAATCAAAAAAGGAATAAAACAAACCACCGCCCATGCTAATTTTGGATTAATTTTTAAATCTAATTCTAATACGTGTTTTAGAACTAAACTTAAAGCTAAAAATCCTGTTGCCATTGCTAAAATAGCTACTGTTGTTCCAAGAACATTTAATCCCCCTGTAAGCGACTCTGTGGCAATCTCTGCAATTTTATTTCCATAAACACCTAATGAAGAAAATGAAAAAAGAGCATAAATGCCAAGACAGATAACCATTGCAATTATAATGGAAGACAACATTTTTTCTTTTTGATTTTTTAATAGTATCTCAACCTCGGGTATTACAGAGTAACCCAAGGTTGCAAAAAGAATAACTCCATAAGGCACCATAATTTTTGAAAAATCAAGATATGTTAAATTTGAAAATTTAATTTGCGGCATTAGCAAAAAGCTTATCACAATAAAGATTACAACCAATATCGCAGATAAACCCAATTCTACTTTACTAACCGTTTTTAATCCAAAGTAAACTATGGGTGCTGCAAATGCAAAAAAGAGAATAGAATATAAAATAGGAGAACCGCCCAATAAATGAAAAAGGGACTGTCCAATGCCAACCAAATATGCAGTTAATGCCCCAAATATCCCAAGAGTCATTGAAAGAAACATTAACCACTTTCCCCATGAACCAAGATATTTTTCTGCAAGCCCAATAAATTGTTTTGTATCATCTGTTCTTAATACGACTTCTCCCATAAATAAGGTCATAACAGTTACAATAAATCCAACAAATGCCAAATTGACTAATCCCAAAAAAAATCCAGATTGAGAAATTGCATAAGGAATTCCAAAGACACCAGCACCGATTACTGTGCCAATAATTAATGCGATTGCTGTATAATACTTTATTTTTTTATTGAGCATGTGTTTTATGAAATATCATATGCTTAAATGTTTTTCCAAATTAACCATACATGTTTGTTGAATTTAAATCTGAAGAAACAAAGTTATAGTCATTGGATTGTGAAGCATTCATTTGCATAGACAATAGAGTCAATGCAGAAAGTGTGGCATTATAAATTTTTGACAATTCACGGATTAGGTTTGGTTTAGTTAATTCTTCATAATAAATGGGGTTGATTATTGTCCAACCAATCCATTGTAGATTCGATGAATGTGTATCTCTCATGTTAAATTTATAAAGCACACCCCTATCTTGAAACATCAAACCTAACGCCATTTGGATACTATTAATGTCTTTTGGTGATAATGATTGAATTTTTTGTTGAAATTGTTGGGGATCTAAAATCACCTCACATAAAATATCTATCCTATCTTTTGAATCTTTAGGTTTAAGAATATAAATGTGCTTGGCGCTTCTAACATTTGGAGGATATATCACCATTAAACCAAAATCAAATTTATCTCCTACATCCTCTTGCCCTACTGTAATTTTTTCTTCATGCATCCAGGATATAATTTTTCCTTTTGTATTCTCAACAACATCTTCTAAACCCATAGCTTACACCTCAATAGTAATAGCATATGGTTCTATAAAAATTTGATGACAGGAGTAAATATTATAAACAAAGAGGTTGTCCAGTAATATATGGGGTTATTTGATATCGAAGGCACAAAATCTGTTATCAAAAATGAAGAAGTTCTTAATTATGATTATATACCAAAAATTTTGCCTTACAGAGAAAACCAAATCCAAGAAATTGCAAATTCAATAAAACCAATGCTTAATGAAAGGAGCGGTTCTAATCTTTTTATTCATGGTGCACCAGGAATTGGCAAAACAGCTTCGATTAAATGGGTTCTGAGAGAATTATCTGAAACAACAGATGATGTTATTCCGATTTATGTAAATTGTTGGAATCTAAAAACAAAATATTTTATTTTTTCAGAGATGGCAAATCAATTGAAAATTTCATTTAGAGCAGGAAAAAGTGCTGAACACATCTTGCGGCAGGTTGTTTACAAATTGCGAGGAAAACGAGCTGTTTTTGTTTTTGATGAAATTGACAAGATAGATGACCCTGACTTTCTTTATCAAATTGTTTCAACCTTTCCAAAATCATGCATACATTTGATAAGCAACAAGTTTGATTATGTAGTAAGAATTGATGCACGAATTAAATCGAGATTAATGTTGAGAAATATGGAGTTTAAGCCGTATTCATTAAATGAGGTTTATGGTATTTTAAAAGAAAGGGCTAAACTCGCTCTTAAAAAAGACACAATTGAAACACAATTACTCAAACAGATAGCAAACATAACCTTTAACAAAAAAGATGTGCGTGTTGGGCTTTATTTATTAAGAGAATCTGCAAAAATTGCCGAACAGGAAAACAAAAGAAAGATTACCAAAGAACATGTTAAAAAAGCAATTGAAAATGTTTTGGATAAAAAACCAGAAGAAGAAAAACTAAACAAAGACGAGAATTTAATCTTAGATATTGTAAAAGTGCATAATGGTGAAGTTGCGGGGCCTTTGTATGAAATCTACAAGAAGAGGGGTGGAGAATTATCCTATAAAAGTTTCAAGAGATACGTAAATAATCTTGAAAAGTTAGGATTATTAAAATTAGAACTAACAGGTGGCGGATTTAAAGGAAAATCAACAAGGATTTTTCTTGCTTAGACTCCCATAAGTAATCTTAAAGTATTTCTTAATGCGGGTGCAAGTCCGATTGCAAAAATTGCTAGGAGCAAAAATTTTCTTAAACTATCATTCTCTGAATATTTGTTAATAACAAAGATCATTGGGATCAAAAAGATTAGTTTGAGTGCAAACATAATATATGGCCCAAAAATATTTATCATAAATGTTGGTAAAACATGTTGCTCTGAATACCCATAAAAACTCATTGCAGTAAATGTTGTGGAAGCATCAAACATGTGCGCTCCCAGCGCCCAAAAAGAAAAGTCATCTGCTTTTATGAACTTGTTAACTGTATACATCACAATTAAAATAATTCCAAAAATAGCAACTATTATTGTTGCTCCTTGCGCATTTTCTATTTTCAAAAAAGGTAAATGAATCAAAATAGGTATTATTGCAGAAATTGTAAGTGTTTTCCACAAATCAATTTTTTTATTTTTTTCAAGCCAATAACCAATGTAAACAACTGGAATAAAAAATGCTGAAAAAAGAATTATAATCCCTGGTGAAACTGTAAAAAAACTTTTTGGATAAATATTTGCATCTTCAAAGACCCTTGTAAATGCTGCAAGGAGAACCCAAGCAAAAATTCCAATTAATAATTTTTTATTAATCTTAATTTTTAGTTTATTAAATAGATTATAAAGCAGATATGTTAAAAAAACTAAAACAATACCTAAAAGGATTGTACTTTTAATTGTGTATGCCATCTCATCTCCTTAATAAATACCTTTCAATGTAATCCAATTTTTCATTAATTCTATCAACTGATGTTTTTAAAGAATCTATTTTTGATGATAATACTTCAATGCTGCTTTTCAAAACTTGTGTTCTGTCACCAAATTGTTGTTGCGGTGTCTGGGTTTGTGGTGCTTGTGGTCCAAATTGTATTGGTGTTGGAGAAATTGGTGGTGCAACTGGTGGTGGTGTTCCAGGTGGTGGAATCTCTGGTGCTCCAAAAAGTTGTGGTGGTTGAGTTCCTGGTGCTCCTGGAGCTGGGGGCATCCCTGGTGCTTGGGGCATTCCAGGTGCTGTAGGCATACCTCCTAATGGTTCTGCTCCAAACTCATCTCCAAATTCGTCCTCTTTTTTCTTTTTAATAAAATCAAATAATCCCATGAGATTATCTAAATCTGTAATAGTTATTAAGTTTTCGTAAATATCAATCTCAAATTTTATATATGGATGGCTTTTAAATTATACTATGGCTAAGAAGGATAAAACTCAAGAAAAGATTAGAGAGATTCTCATAAAGTCATTTGTAAACAAATATGAAATGGAAATTCATAGTTTTACAACTAGTATTGAACCTTACTATTTTTGGTTAATCGATTTTCTTAAAAAAATAGGATATAAGATTGAAAAACATAAAGAACAAATGGCAGCCAGTGTTGTTTCGCAGTTTTTTGGAGAAATGTCAGCAAGAAGGCAGCATTTAGAAAAGAGGGGTATGGAAATTCTTGCAACAGTTAATACTGTTATTAAATCCATTGTTAATCTCCTTTATGATTTAAGAGAATTTGACAGAAGGCTTGCTGTTTATGATGATTTACATAGCAATGACCCAAAAAAGAAAGAAGCAGCACGCATGACGCTTAAAAGAATCTGGATGGATGAAGTTGATGTTAGAAAAGGTGGAGCGTCTATAAATGCAATGACTGCCCAAAGAGGATTAGAATTTACAACATTAAGAGATGCTTTCATGATTGCAAAAAGCCTTGAAGACATTGATAAGATGGACTTAAATGACAGGGTTAAAAGAATTCTCAAGGGAAGATTAGAAGAATATCTTAAATGGGAACAAGAAAGTGAAAAAGAACTAAGACAACGAAGAAAAATTGAACTTGCTTATTTAAAAGCTCAAGTGGAATCATTGAGATTGTATTCCATGTGGGCAAAGCCATATCTAAAAGCAGCACAAATGCTAAGCTTTAAAGAGCCCAAACTCACAGACACAGAATTAATACAAGCATTTGATCAAAGCGTTATTGAAATTGTAGTTAGGGGAACAAAGAAATGTTATTTAAAAGAATTTTTTAAGCCAATGGGTTTAGAAAAAAAATATTCCCCTCCATTAATGAGAAAAACCACTATTGGTGAAAAGGTTTATTCTGAAGAGGAAATGGGTGCTATGAAAGCTGCAAAAGGAGGGCCTTTTGCATATTCTGTTATTGAATTAAGATTCATATGGAGAACAAAGCCAGCTATGGTATCTCAAGCCCAAACAGGTGGTGCATTCAGACAGCTTGGTAAACTTAATATTCAATTCATAGGTTATGCAATGACACCAGACGAATATAAAGCTCTAAAAAAACAAGAAGAGTATGAAGCTATGAAATTTATTGAGGGTTTAACAACTCAAAGTTTAGAAGCTATGCGGGAAGAATTAGAAAAATATCTTAATGAACTTGAAATTGAAGAAAAAAAGAAAAAAGAAAAAGAATTTACACCAATATTGGATAGGATTTTAGGAACATCTACAAAAAAATCTGGTGGTATTTTAAGTTCTTTATTTACAAACAAAAAAATCTTAGAACAAAGAGCAAAAGAACTAGCAATTAATGTAACTGCAGATAGATTATTCACATTATATGATGTTTTCAAAAAAGCACATAGATTTAAATCATTCCCATATCTTCCTGATATAAAAGCTACACAAAAAACAGTTATTAAACCACCAGAACCAGTAGAATTCTAACAATGCCACTTTAAAGTGTCACCATTAAATAGTAACATATAAAAGTATATCCTGCATAATATATTATGATGAACTTAGGATTAGTAATTGAGAAGCTAAACAAAATAAAAGATGTAAAAGGAAAGTTGAAATACTTAGAACAACTTATATTCAAAACAAAGAATGGAAAAATAAAAAAAGAGCTTATTAAACTCTTAAAAAAAATTCAAAAAAGTGGCAAAAAGCAATTTTCTTTTGAGGAAATCCATGAAAATAAACAAGAGGAAGAAAAAAAGCCAATTGCATTAGAGGAAATTGTTGTGCGCAGAAGTGAAAGATTTGGCACATCAGAATTAGAACTAAAAGACTATCTCATAGAAGCACCAGAAGAGATAACCACAACGCCAATTGAATTACCAACTGCTACAAAAAAAGACGAATACATCCCTGTTGAAACATACAAACCAATTGAAGAAAGAAAGGATTACATCCCTTTAGAATTTGAATCAGAATACAAGAGAATGGAGAGTGGATAGAGATTTGTTTTTGATCCTCAAGTTGAAACTGAAAAAGAGATGGGTGGGGTTGACATAAGAAATTTTGGAGTAAACATCGAATTTGAATCTACCTCTTCAAAAGAAAATGAACAAGGCATAGGAGAATATAAAAGGAGAGAAATATTTACTAATGCTATAGAGCGTGAAACAAAAGAAAGAGAAGACTACAAAAGAAAATTAAAATTGGGGCTAATTTAAGGTGAATAAAAATGTATGACAATCTAAGATTTGAATATGCACATTTTAACTCATTGGATTTTGGCTCCTATGGACTTGGAGCTAGTGTTAGCCCTATGGGTTCTCAACTCATGACAACAAATACTGCTATAAATTGGGGAATGCAAAACTTAGAAATCAATTTAGGCACACAAATGAATTTTCAGCAAGCTGGACATCTTGCACAGCTTGGAAAGATAGAAAGAGATGAATTAATAAGGCTTGCTAAGATGAATAAAGTAAATCTTTCTGTTCACGCACCGCATTTTTGTGCTGCTGGTGGACAAGGACAAACAATAAGTGATACAGCAAGAATAAAGGCAATCCAAGAATTTAGAGAAACATTAAATTTTGCAGACCAAATTGGAAAAGGGATGAATAAAAAACATGTTCCTGTTGTTATTCATTCTGTTGAAGGTGTTCCAGGAAATCCAATGCCACAAGAAGTTATGTACACTGTAAATCAAGAAACTGGACAAATAATCCCTTTTGAAAAAAAGATTGTAACATATGATGAAAACTATTTTAAAAAATACAATTTAAAGCGGGGGGTAGATTATGCCCCTGTTAAGGGAAAACCAGGTTATTTCTATCTATACCCACAAGGAAGATTAAAAATGGAAAATACAGACAGATTAAAAAGTCTAAAGCACGAAGAAGCAAGCTTAGCTCATTATAGAAGGATATATGAAAATCAACTCAAAAACGCAGGAATAAATCTTGAACAAGTTAGGAATAATCCACAAAATGTAGTAAAAGAACTCTTACATTCTGGAAGAAGAGATTTAGTAGAAAGTATTAGAATATATCAAACCATGAGAGATCAAGAAGAAAGAGCAAAGCAAATAATTAGTGATTGGAGAAAGAGGTATAAGGATGACAAAGGGAATTTTAATATGTTTGCACCCACAGATGAATTTGCTAAAAAACAAGCAAAAAAAACATTTGTAGAACTTGGGCTTGAAGCATATGAAAAGCCAACAAAACCAATGATTGTAATTGAAAATTTCTATCCAGAACACGCACTAAGCAAACCAGAAGTTCTTGCTGAAACAATTAAAGAAGTAAGAGAAGAATTAGCACAAAGACTTGTAAGAGAAAAGGGGCTCTCAAGAGAAAGAGCAAAACAAGAAGCAAAGCAGCTTATTGGTATGAATTTGGACATAGGACATGTAAACCTTTGGAAAAGGTATGGTAAAAAAGATAAAGAATTGCTAAAGGAAGTTGAAAAAGCATCTCCATATATCAAACATGTGCATATCACAGATAATTTTGGAGATTATGATGCTCACTTGCCTGTTGGCTGGGGAAATGCACCAATAAAAGAATTTATTGAATCTCTACGAAAAAGGGGTTGGAAAGGAAGAGCAATTCTTGAAACCTTTGGAGCAATTCAGTATGGTGGGGGTGGATTTGGAGTTGCACAATCCATGTATCAAATGGGATTACCTTTAGTTCCTGGGGGCCCAAGTTGGGAAATGGCAGAAGGAACTTATTTCCAAGCAGGTTATGCATTTACAACAGGACCCATATTACCAGATGTCAATTTCCAAACTTATGGGGTTGGATTTTCAGGATTGCCTTATGCAACTGGTGCCCAAATTGGTGGGCAAAAACCTGGGCAAAAGTTCTCAGGTACTCCAATGAGTTAAAAATATAACTTAATAAAATCTTAAAATGGTGAGGTGAAAATGGAAAGATTACCTAAACGAAAATTAACTCACAAAGAAAAAGAGGAAATGATTGGCGAAGCATATAAAATCTCATATAATTTTGCCAAGAAAGTATTTGAAACTTTTCCTGGAATTATCAAATCTGTTGTGCTTTTTGGTTCTATTTCCAAAGCAGTTCCTACAAAAGGAAGTGATATAGATATCCTCATAATTGTGGATGATACCTCAATATCGCCAACAAGAAAATTTATTGATTGGTATAATCTCGAACTTGCAAATTTAATTAGGAAAAGTGACCCAAGACTTCATGTTACCTCAGTCACTCTCACAACTTTTTGGGAAAACATTCTCATTGGAGAACCTGTTGCAATTAATGTTCTTAGATATGGTGTGCCTTTGATAGATACTGGCTATTTTGAACCTTTGCAGTTTTTGCTTGCAGCAGGAAGAATTCGCCCAAGCAAGGAAGCCATTTATAATGCATTAACTCGCTCACCATGGCATTTAACAAGAGCCAATTCAAGAATTCTTGCAGGAATTACAGATTTGTATTGGGTAATGATTGATTCTGCGCATGCAGCATTAATGGCATATGGACAAGTCCCCCCATCTCCAGAACACATTGAAAAAATGCTTATGGATGCTTTTGTTTCAAAAAAACTATTACACAAAAAGTATGTTAATTATTACAGGGAGATTTGGAAAACTGCAAAAGCAATTGTTCATGGAGAAATTTTAAGAGGAAGTGGTGCTGATTTTGATAGATATAGACAAATGGCAGAAGAATTTGAAGGAAAAATGAAAGCATTAGTAGAAAAAAAAGAAAAAGCCTAAGCTGTTGCTAATTCGTCTCTCAAGTATACCCCTGCAGGTCCTATTTTTTTAATGAGCTCTGTGTATTCTGTTGCCCGCAACAGATCTTGTGTTGTTTCTTTTAATGTATCAAATCCTTCTGGTTTGGATGCATAACCATTTGCTAATGCTGTTGTACTTATCTGTCTTGCATATTCTGGTATTTTATCTGTGTTCTCCTCAATCTGTGGTTTCACTTTTTCATTATAGATTAATGTTGTATAGAAAATTTTACCTTCTGTGGTTGCTCTTGTTTCTGTCCATAATTCTGCAACAATGTCTGCTAATTCTTCTGCATCTTTTAAAAGTTCCTCGTCTTTCTCATTTTTAGCATATTGAGTGATGTGCTCCAAAATTGTTTTTTTAGCAGCATCGTATGCAAGTTGTTCCTCTAATTCTCCTTTTGATGCTTTTTTAATTAGATTTCTGGTTTCAATATATTCTTGTCCATCAAAACTATCTGCTCCAACTTTTTCAGCTAATTTCTCAAGTTCTGGAAGCACGTAACCATAACTAATTGCAGGATGTAAATTTTTAATAGAATCTTCAACAAATGAAGGAAATTGTCTAAATAACTTCTTTCCATATATTGTTCCAAGCAATTTTTTAGCTGATTTCACAAGGGCTTCAGGGTTATCTGCTGAAACAGGTATGTTCAATCCAGTATAAGCATTAGACAGTGTAGTTAAGTAATTCTGTAAGAATTGTGTAGCTTCTACTTTTTCTTCAGGACTACCTTTTTCAAATTGTTCTATTCTTTGTTCTAGATTTCCTCCTTTTTGGAGTGCTTCTAAAAAAGGTTTGCTATTTTCAAACCCGTTTTGTTTCATAATATTATCACCTCACAGTAATATACTGTATTTTATTGTTTATAAATCTTTCTATTTGTTACTTCTGTGTAGTAGTAAATACCAAAAGATATATAAAGAGTTGTTGATTCAAAGTTTATAAATACTGTGTTTTTTAAATTCAGTAGAAATGGTGAAAAAATGGTTAAAAAAGTTAAAAAGGCAAAAAAAGAAAACAAACCAAAAATGTCAAAAGAACAAAAGCAGGCTTTTGAAAATGCTAAAAAACAAATTGTTGAAAAATTGATGAAAGAGAAAGGAATGCCAAAAAAAGAGGCTGAAAAGTTTGCTGAAAAATTAATGCTTCAAGCATCCCCAGGCGAAACTCCAATGATTAAAATATTAGAACAATATCTTGAAAAAAAGGATGCAAAAGCAGTTGAACAATATGTTACTGCTGTTGTTGGAAAATTTGGAAAGTATATTAAATCTGTTGTGTTGTGGGGGAGCACAAAAACAAAAGTTACTGTTGCAAAGAAAAAGAAAACCCATGATATTGACATTGCCATAATTGTTGATGATACGGATGTAAGGAGAATGACTAGGGCAGAATTAAAAGACAAGTTATTCCAAAGATTGCTTGAAATGGGATACCCTATCTCAAAAAAAATCCATCCTCAACCCTATTTACTAACTGAATTTTGGCAATATGTTCTTGAAGGAAATCCTGTTCTTTACAATGTTTTGAGAGATGGAATAATATTATATGATACTGGGTTTTTCTTACCAGTTCAAATGTTAATGAAGATGGGGAATATAAAACCAAGCAAAGAAGCAATAGACAAACACATTTTTGTTGCAACAGAATTATTAAAGCTTGCACAGAACACAATGCTTACAAAATTATCATATGATCTAGAACAAGCAGTTGTTTCAAGTGCTCAGGCAGTTTTAATGGAGTTAGGATACCGCCCACCAACCCCAAGCGAAGTTCCAAAGTTTGTTATGGAAAAATTAGTAAAAGAGACAAAACTTGTTCCTGAAAAATATGCAAAGATTGCTGAAACCATTGTAAAAAATTATAAGGACATAGAACACAAAGATAAAAAAGAATATACTGGAAAAGAGTGGGACAAACATCTTGAGATGACAAAAGATTTTGTCAAAAAGATGACTGATATTCTTAAAAAAATCAGAAAAGAAAAAGGAGAAACCTTCCTTTATGAAGCTGTTGAAAAAAACAAAAAGAAAGGGTTAAAGGTAAAACGCCCAACTGACATTGAACTTGAAAGGGGAGAACAACCTCTTGAAAAAGCAGAAGAGATAATAAGAAAAGAACTTGGACAGAGATGATATCCTTTGAATCTTTAAAACAAAGATGGATAAGTTATTGGTATATAAAACCATTAGCAGAGCGAAGGCAAGAATTTGAAAATGATGTAAATTCATTCTTAAAGAAGAAAGGATTACCTCCTGATAAATTGCTTCAGGAAGAGATAGAATTCTTAATGAACATGGGAAGCGCCATTTACTCTGTAAGGCACAATGGTTTTGGAGAATCCTATCTTTCTTCTTATTTTGATGAAGATTTTGGAAAGTATGCTAACTACAAAATGCCAGAAGATCCAATTGGCTTCTTTGAAAAAAGTAATTTACCAGAGTTGAGTATATTGGAAGTAACTACAGATGAGACTGAAAGAGCAATAGTTCTTAGTGAGGAGTTTAAACAGATGTTGGAACTTGAATATTGGACAAACACAAATAAAGATAAGTTATGTGAAGCATAATCTTTAAAAACCCCTTTTTTGTTGGATATTCCTATGGAAGCAATCATAACAAGTTATAGAAGAAGTAGACATAAGCAATATCCAAATCAAATCTTAATAAAAGCAGATGGGATTGGATATGTAAAGGCACACAATTTATTAGGCAAAAAAATAGTTGTTGCTGTTTCTAAAAAGAAAAAATTTGTAGGTAAAATAGTTGCAACCCACGGAACAAAAGGGATTATGAGAGCAAAGTTTAGTAAAGGACTTCCAGGACAAGTAATAGGAAAAAAATGTGAAATAAAAATTTAGCCTTGGAATACTATCTCGGTTTCGATTCCTTCTGGAATATTTTCACCCAAGTATTTGCTAAATAGGGTTTTTTGTTCTTGTGGTGTATACCCAAATGGATTAATCCGTAGACTATATAGATTTCCAGCTCCTTCTAAATCTTGTAAAATTTTAACAATTCCTCTATCAGTTGGCATTTTCATTACACCAATTACAGAAACCCAAAATCCAGATGCGCGTCTTTCTCTTATGTCTAAAACATTTCCCAAAATTCTATATATCTCCTCTCTTTCACCAGGTTTGAAATAACCATTTCCAGTATACACCATCTTTATCAATTTTTCTTCTCCACTGCAGCAAGAAAAATCTACTGAATCATATCCATCACATTCTCCCATTGTTCCACCCCCTAAAACATTTTCTTTTTAAGGTATACATAAAACAAAACCCAAATAATAATTATCATCACTAATATATAAACAAATGCCAATGGGTTTTCTTGAAATGGTAATTTCACATTCATACCATAAATTCCTGAAATTGCAGCAGGAATACTTATAAAAATTGTAACAAGAGTTAAAATTGTAAGAATTCTATTTAGTTTATTTGAAAGCAAAATCATATAATGGTCACGAATGTTAGAAATCGTCTTTAGTGAAGATTTACACAAGTTAAATCCTTCATTAGCTTCAATTATTAAATCCTCGATAATCTCTCTGTCTTCTTCATAAAATTTTATTCTTTTAAGCATTCTATTATAAAGAATCAAGATATGATAATAGTAGTACACAAAACTATTTAGTATTTCTTCATATTCAAGAAGGAGATTGACATCTTTTTCGCTTAATTCATTTATTTTTTTTCTTCTTGAGCGAACCGCTTTTACAATTCCAAGTGTTGCACGTTCAAATCCTTTGTTTAATTGAGAAAGTATTTGAATCAAACTCTTTAGTTTTTGGGTAGTATGAAACTCAATTTTCCCACATAGAATACTATCAATAACATCAATATTTTCTTTTGATAGGGTTAAAATAAAATTTTTTGAGATGATAATAAGAAAAGTGGTTAATTCTTTTGTTGGTGCTAATCCTTTGACAAATAAGTACACATCTTTATTTACAATATCGATTCTTGGAGTTTCATTTTGGTCTAATCCTGCAAGCAAATTTTGTTTGTCTAATCCAAATTCTCTTACAAGAAGATCAATTTCTTCTTTTGTGGGATTAACTACATTAATCCAAGAGCCAACGCTAAATTTTTCTAATTTGTGCATCTCTTTTTCTTTAATTGTTCTCTTAAAATAAGTAATCATAAAACCAATCAAGAAGCAATGATATAAATTCTTTATGGAAAAGAAACATTTAAATTTGAACAAGATTACTATGATAAAGATGGAAAAAATGGATGTTTCTAAGAGAATGCCAGGAATTATTTTGGTAATCATTTCTGCCGTGCTTTTTGTTACAATGTTCTCATTTACTCAAAATTTAATGGATATAGCGAATACAAAATGTGAAGAATTGTGTGGAGTAAATATGGAAGAAGATTGTCCGCATGCAAAAAATATTCCTCTGCAAAGTTATGTTGGATTTAGCACAACTTTTATTTTGGCAGCCATGGGTGTCTTTTTAATAATCAATCCATCAAAAACCCAAGAGAAAGGAATAAGCAAAAAAATTAGAGAGATAACTAAATCATTAAAAGAAGATGAAAAAAAGGTTTATGACTCTATTCAAAGCTCTGGTGGTGCTGTATTCCAAAGCGAATTAGTTGAAAAACTTGGATTTTCAAAAGTAAAAGTTAGTAGAATTTTAGACAAATTAGAGGGAAGGGGTTTAATTGAAAAAAGACGCAGAGGTATGGCAAATATGATCATACTAAAACAGCAATGAAACTAGTTTCATACTAATTCTTATTAGATGTTTCAAACACTTTTTCTTTTACAATGGAGGTATTAAAATGGTTAAAGAAATGAACATAAATACCAAATTAATAGTTGGGATGTTAGCAGTAGTATTGGCATTAACAGCATTTCAAAGCTATCAGCTATCTTTGATATCAGCGAGTGGTGTAAACACTAAAACAGCAAATGCTATTGTTTCAGAAAGTAGTAATGATGTAAGTAACACAAATGAACTACAGCAAATAATAAATGAGATTACACCAAAAGGCACGCCAGATTACGGAGCAAAAGCTGGTGTAAGCTATGACAATGTAGAAGCGGGATTAAGAACTTTGACTGGATATGCAACAATTTCACTATCACCAGAAGAACAATCAACATACGACAAAATAGCAAGTGTACCTGGAACATCATGTGGATATTGTTGTGGCTCAACAACATTAGACCAAAATTGTGGTTGTTCACATAACATAGCACTGCAAGGATTAACAAAATGGCTTATTCAGAACACAGATTATAGTGAAGAACAAATACTACAAGAGATTAAAAATTGGAGAATTTTATTTTTCCCACAACCAGCACTTCAAGAAGAACTTCAAAATAGGAACATTGACCCAAATGCAGTAGGATTGCCAACAATGGTTGGGGGTTGTTAATCTTTTTTTATTTTTTATTTTTTAGGTGATCTGTGTGATATGTTTACTTGGTTTGATTGTTTTTGGAATTTTGGGAATATTCAGCGTTTCGCATAGACAAATTGCTAAAGAAGCATTTGATTGTGTTTTTAGAAGAATAACTCTTCGTCCTTGCCAAACCGGATTTGACCAAAAGATGAAAACACATATAGTTTCCAAGTTAATGGGGTTACCAAAATTAGCAAAAATTACCTACAAATATTTTGAATTAATCTCTTGGGCATTTACTATCTCACTAATCATAAGTTTATTGTTAGTGGGGCATGGAATCTACAATTATGCTGTTTATGGTAACTGCAATGGACCACATAGCCAAGACTTTTGTATATTTGCGCCTTTCAATTCAGATATTAGTTGCGGATCTAATCATTGTGTAGAAAATGGCTGTGCTTGTGGGGGAGATGTATTATGCACAGAAGAAAATGATTACCTCCCTTGTGAAGGAAATTGTGAGTGTAATAGTGATGTGTGTGGAGAAAAAATATCTCAATAAGTAACATAGGTAAAATTATGAAAACAACTAAAGAAAAAATAATTAGTATAACTGGAAGCATTTCAGGAACTGCAAGTGTATTGGGCTCTTGGCAGATTTGCCATAATGTCTGCATTGGCTTAATCGCATTATTAAGCATATTCGGCATAACTATTATTGGTATGCCTCTAGAATTCCTCACAAAGATAAGCATACCCTTATGGGGAATTGCAGTTAGTTTATTAGCAATTACATCAGTGATATATTATGTTAAAAGATGTGTATCTCAGAAACTGTTATTACTAAACTTTGGTTTAGTCACAATAGGGATTCCTTTTCCTTCTCTTCAGAAGTTTTCTCTCTTTTTTTGGATAATTGGGGGATCTCTTGTTTTAATCAGCTTATTCCTTTTCATAAAACATAAATTCAACAGGGGGTGGCATAATGAAAAATAAGTATTATGTTTTTGGTTTCATCTTGTTAATAATTGGGTTGTCTTTTGGAATTTTTTTATATTACAATTCCACTCTTAAAAATGAAAGTGATACTATTTTGAAATTGAATACAGTATCCACTGGAAGCACTAGTAATGGTGGAGTTCAGATAGAATTAACTCCTAAGAAGATTAGTTTAGGTAAACTAGAGGTGGAGATAGTTATGAATACACATTCTGTTGATTTAAGTCGATTTAATTTAAAAGAAATAACAATGTTAGAATATGAGGGTAAACAATTGATGCCTTATTCTGCCCCAAACTTAATGGGCCACCACATTAGTGGAACATTAATCTTTGAAGTAATGGATAACGAACTGGACTCTTTTAGGATAGTTATATTGGGTATTCCAAAAGTTGAAAAAAGAATTTTTGAATGGGAGGTGATAGGATGATATTAAACTTTTTTAAAAAAAGATGTGCCTATTGCGGACAAATCATAAAAGGAGAGGATTATATAAAAAAAGAGGTATCTCTATATGGAAACTTAGTTTCAAAATATTTTTGTTGTGAAAATCATTTAGATTTATTTAAAAGAGAAACTAAAAAAATTAAAAAGGGAGGAGGATGTTGTCATTAAGATGGAAAAAAGAGTGATATTGAATATATCCGGAATGCATTGTGTTAGTTGTGCGGTCAACATAGAAAATGTTCTTAAAAAAACAAAAGGCATAGTTGATGTTAATGTAAATTTTGCATCCGAAAAAGCACAAATCGTTTATAATCCAGAAAAAATCTCTCTCAACAAGATACAAGAAATAATTCTTGAGATGGGATACAAATCAACAAGTGAGAATAATTTAGATGCTAAACAAAAGATAATTCAAAACTTAAAGAAAAGATTAATAATCTCATTAATATTTGGCATACCATTGCTTTACATATCCATGGGCTGGATGATTGGACTACCCATACCTTTTATTGAAAATGTTCCTTTACAAGCAATTATGCAATTTTTATTAGCAACACCAATCATCTTAGCTGCTTCTGAGATTTATATTTCTGGTGCAAGAGCATTAGTTAAAAAAATCCCCAACATGGATTCCCTAATCTTTATCGGAACTTCTGCAGCTTATTTTTACAGCATATATGTTTTAGTAAGCATTTTATTTGGAATAGAAAAATATTCACTCCAACACATCTATTTTGAGATTGCAGCATTTATCATAGTATTTATCTTGCTTGGGAAATATCTTGAAGCGATTACAAAAGGAAAAACATCAGAAGCTTTGAAAAAATTAATAGGGCTCCAACCAAAAACTGCGCGCATAGTCAGAAACGGAAAAGAAATCAGAATCCCAATTGAAAAAATAAAGATTGGGGATATAATTGTTGTTAAACCTGGTGAAAAAATTCCAGTAGATGGCATTATAATTGAAGGTACTTCTGCAATAGATGAGAAAGTAATAACTGGTGAAAGTATTCCAATCACTAAAAAGAAAGGGGACAAAGTAATTGGTGCCACAATAAACAAATCTGGGCTTCTTAAAATTAAAGCAACAGCAATTGGAAAAGACACAGTTCTATCTCAAATAATAAAAATTGTAAAGGAAGCTCAAGAGTCAAAAGCACCCATACAACTGATAGCAGACAAAGTTGCAAAATATTTTGTTCCATTAGTCATATTAATCTCCATAATTAGTTTTTTATCTTGGGTGTTTGTTGGCATGTCTTTTGTATTTGCACTAACAATTTTGATTAATGTCTTAATCATAGCTTGCCCATGCGCTCTTGGATTGGCCACACCAACCGCAATAATGGTTGGTACTGGTCTTGGTGCTGAAAAAGGGATACTTATCAAAGAAGCCAAAGCATTAGAAATAGCGCATAAATTACAAGTGATTGTATTTGACAAAACAGGAACTTTAACAAAGGGCGAACCAAAAGTAGTGAATATTACACCAATGGGGAGATATACAAAAAAAGATGTTCTGAGATTTGCAGCCATTGCTGAAAGAGGAAGTGAGCATCCAATTGGGGAAGCAATTGTAGATGAAGCAAAAAATAAAAAATTAACAGATTCTAAAGGTACTAAATATGAAACTTCTGCTGGAATGGGCATAAAATGCCAATACAGAAAAAAATGGATTTATGTTGGCAATAAAGAGTTTATGAAACTTCATAAAATAAATACAGATACTATTGAAAAAGAATTAGAAATTCTAGAAAAAAGGGGTGAAACTGTTGTTCTAGTTGCAGTTGACAAAAAGATTGTTGGATTAATCTCTGTAGCAGATACATTAAAAAAATTCTCAAAAGAAGCAGTCATGAAACTGCAAAATATTGGTAAAGAAGTCTGGTTGATAACAGGAGACAATGAAAGGACTGCAAATGCAATTGCAAAGCAAGTTGGCATAAAAAAGGAAAATGTCCTATCTCATGTTTTGCCAGGAGAAAAAGCCAAAAAGATTAAAGAGTTGCAAGCAAAGGGATACCTTGTTGGTTTTGTGGGGGATGGAATTAATGATGCTCCAGCATTGGCTCAAGCAGATTTGGGCATAGCAATTGGTTCTGGAACAGACATAGCAATGGAAACAGGAGATGTAATATTAATAAAAGATGATTTAAGAGATGTTGTTACAGCAATTGAGTTGAGTAGTTATACTATCAAAAAAATAAAACAAAATCTTTTTTGGGCTTTCTTTTACAATATTGTTGGTATACCTATTGCTGCTGGTGTCCTTTATCCAACATTTGGAATTGTTCTAAATCCAATGATTGCTGCTACTGCAATGGCGTTTAGCTCTGTATCTGTTGTAGCAAATTCTTTATTAATGAAGAGATATAAAAAACAATAAAGGAGAGTGATAAAAATGAATGTAAAAGGTGAGTACCTCTGCAACTGCGAATTCGCAAGAAGTAAAAGAAATATATAACCAAACTGCAAAGGAATATGAAGAATTTGTAATTCCTTGCAAATTATGCCAATATCTAATTCTAATGCATGAATTGAACATTGGGCAAAATGAAAACGTTTTAGAATTAGGAAGCGGACCTGGATATCTGTCTATAGAGATAGCCAAGATAATAAAAAATGGCTCTGTGATTGGGGTAGATATATCTGAGAAGATGGTTGAACTTGCATCCACAAAAGCAAAAGAGTGGCAATTGGACAATCTCGAATTTATTGTTGGGGATGTTACAAAATTAAATTTTGAAGATGAAACATTTGACATTTGTGTTAATTCATATCTAATCCATTGGATTCCGCAACCCGTCGTTTTTTTAAAAGAAATTTTTAGGATTTTAAAACATGGAGGAAAAGTAGGTATAATTGCCCCATCTCCAGAGTGGTATAGTGAAATACAACAAGCATATCGTAATGTAATAAAAAAATATAATGGTGACTTAAAAGAAGCATGTCAAGAATTGGTGGGCTTGAAAGTGTACACAGAACACGAATTGGAAGACATGTTAACCAATGTTGGGTTTGATGTACAGAAGATTATAGCATTTAGATTTAAAGAAAATATTCCAATACAAAACTGTTTAAGAGTTGTAAATGCTAAAAGTAATGAAACCTATTTGTCCCAACTACCAGAACAATTAAGAGAACAAGCTAAACAAGAATTAAAAAAAGAATTATCAGAAATTTCCAATAAATTGGTAACTACAGAATCTGGTTATATAGTTATTGCACAAAAAACATAAGCATTTAAAGTCATAACTTTAAGAAAATAAAGGGTGATACAAAATGATGTCAGATTTACCAATTGACTTAGAAAAAGTCAAAAAAGAAAAAATTGATGAAGAAATTTTAAGGGTTGGGATAATTGCAGAGCTTGATGCAATTAATCTATATGAACAGCTTGCTGCAATGGCACAAAGCGAGGACATTAAAAAGATATTGTTGGACATAGCAAAAGAAGAGAAAACCCATGTTGGAGAATTTCAGGCTTTGCTGTTAAAGTTAGACAAAGAACAAGTAGAGGAATTGGAAGCTGGAAAAAAAGAAGTGGAAGAAGAACTTTCAAAATAGTTACTTCAACACCTTACCAGTCTCAAGATACCAGAGATATAAATCAAGTTCAGAAAGAGCCATTTTTACTTTTTTTGCTATTTTTTTCAAAATATTCTCAATAGCAATATAATTTTTCTTTGTAATTGTTTTTGGGCGATTAATCAACTTATTTTTCTCAAGAATATCAATTATGTGAAAATCGATTATGGCAAAATCATCAAATCCAATGTTTCGCAAGAAGTGGCTTGCTTCTTTCATGCCAATCCCCTTTATGTTTTCTACAAGCCAATTTCTATCAAATTTTAATTCATCAATCTTTTTTCGTGCTTCAGCGATATACTTTGCTCTTGTATTTGGAAAGCGATGCCCCAATTCTTTAAGTCTTTTGGCAAGTTGCTTTTCAGAAAGCATGAGAAATCCTTCTCCAATTTCTTTTTGAATTTTTATGCTCCTTTCAGCATTAAAATTTGCAGTTAAAATGCAAAAGCAGAGCTCCTTGAAAATCTCTTTTTTTGATTTTTTGCTGAATGATTTAAATTCTTCAATCCTTTTGTCAACTAACTCTTTAATTTCTGTTTTCCTTATTTTTTTGATTTTATTCAGCAAAGATTCCATTTTCAACAACATTAAAAAGATAATTGTGTTTTTTAATATTATGCAAAAATATGAAATTGTCACAGAAGGCAAGACAAAACTTTATGTAACTCTTGGTAAAATTTCAAAAAAACTCCCTGTTTTTTACAATCCAGCAAAGGAATTTGACAGAGATATCTCTATTCTATTTATTTATACAACTGGGAAAAAGAAAGTTCTTGACTTATTAGCTGCAAGCGGTGCTCGTGGGTTGAGATTGGCAAAAGAAACAAATGCAAAAGTTTGGTTTAATGACATAAATAAAGAAGCTGTTAAATTGATAAGAAAAAATGCAAAACTAAATGAGATTAAACCAATAAAAATAACGAATAAGCGTGCTGATGAACTTCTCACAACTATAAAAGAAAAATTTGATTTTATAGATATTGACCCTTTTGGCTCTCCGATTACATATGTATATCAAGCAATCCCGCGACTAGAAAAAGATGGAATTCTTGCGGTTACAGCAACAGACACAGCACCACTTTTTGGAGTCTATCCTTGGACTTGTTTTAGAAAATATGGCTCTTTTTCTTTGAAAACAAAATTTAGCCATGAAATTGGTATTAGAATTTTGGCAAAAGCAGTTATTGAAATTGGAGCAAAACAGAACATCTCCTTAAAACCCATTTTCGCCCATGCTACACAACATTATTATAGAATTTATTTTCAATCGCAAAGAAGTCATGTTAAAAATGTTTTGCAAAATATTGGATTTATCTATTATTGCAATAAATGCAAAAGGAGATTTGCAACAAAATTTGAAATGCACGAAAAATGCAAGTGTAGGAACAAACTCTCTTTTGGAGGGCCTCTTTATGTGGGTAATTTGTGGGATGCAAAATTAGTTGAAAAGATGATAAAATTTGAGCCCGCAACAATTAAACGCAAGAAAAAATTAGAATTTGTCCTAAATCTCAATTCGCTAAAAGTAAAGCATGAAAAATTCCTAAAGCGTATTCTTGAAGAGTCAAAAGTCAATGTGCCTTATTTTTATGAAGCCTATGAAATTGGAAAGGAAAAGATGAAAGTTGATGAAATTGTCAAATTGTTGAAGAAAAAAGGTTTTAAAGCATCGCGCACTCATTTTAGTGGTAAAGGAATTAGAACAAACTACTCTTTTTAGTGGGACTATGTATATAAAAAAAGAAGAATTAACCAACATATTGCAAGAACGTTTTGAAGATTTTACTAATCACGACGCTGAGAGTTTAGCAACATATTTGTTAAACTTATTTGGATTCCACAAAGCAATACCAGACAATATGTTAAGAGACACGGATAGAGAAGTATTTTATATGTTGGTTGATAAAGGAGTAATTAAAAGATGGTATATTAATGGAACATTTTGTTTGTACGGACGTAAGAAACGGGTATGGAGAAATTGGAATATACATTATTGGGAGTTAGTAACTCCACAAAACCATAGACAAGAGCAAATACCTGAAACTGAAAAAGATATTTATGCTTCTTTGCCAAATGACGCTTGGCAAAGAAATATTTAATAAAAAAGAAAAAATTATCATTTCTCACGAATTTTCTTTATTTGATCCTCAAGCTTTAGTTTTTCTAAAAGTTCTTTGTAACGATTTCTTATTGTAACTTCTGTTACACCTGCAACATCTGCAACATCTCTTTGTGTTTTCTTTTCACCTGAAAGCAATGCTGCAACATAAAGAGCTGCTGCTGCAATTCCCATTGGACCTTTTCCACTTGTTATCTCAAGTTTGTTCGCTTTTTTGATTATCTCAACTGCTTTTGAAACTGTTTTGGGTTTTAATTTCAGCTCAGATGCAAACCTTTGTACATAATCCTGTGGTGAGGTTGGTAAAATTCTAATTCTTAATTCTCTGCAGATAAATCTGTATGTTTTTCCAATTTCTTTTTTATCAAGTGGAAATGCATGGGATATCTCATCAAGGGTTCGTGGCACACCATGTCTTCTGCAAGCTGCATAAAGAGCTCCTGCAACAACAGATTCCATGCTTCTTCCTCTAACTAATCCTTTTTCAGCAGCCATTCTGTATATCATGGCAGCATCTTCTTCTGCAATTTTTGGAACATCTAAAAAACTTGCAATTCTTTTTAGTTCTGCTAATGCAAATTTTAAATTTCGTTCAATAGGAGTGGAAATTCGTGTTTGCCATTTTCTCATCCTGTAATACATTCTTCTCTCAGATGGTGTCATTTTTGTTAAGTCGCCAGCCTTACCAATTTTTGTAGACAAACCTTTATCATGTTTTGTAAAGGTTAGTGGTGAGCCAACCCTTCTTCGTGATTCTCCTTGTTCAGAGTCAAATTCTCTCCATTCCTGTGAAAAATCAATCAGTCTCTCTTCAATTACAAAGCCGCATGCCTTGCAAATAACTTCTCCACGACTTCTGTCCCAGTATAACTTTTTAGAACCGCATTCAGGACATTTAGAAATTTTTTTACCCATTTTCATTTAAATAGCCCCCTTTCTCAACCATAAAGTTTAAAAAATTTAGCCCAAATCCACTTATAAACCTTTCGATGTAATTTTAGTAATTTTTCACTACTTAACCATAGAAAAGATTATAAACTCTTATGAAATAATGACGATTAGGGAGATTATGGACATAGATAACATAAGAAATATTGGAGAAAAAAGAAAAGAAATTCTTGAAAGAGAAGGTTATTTTACAATAGAAGATGTTGCATTTGCAGATCCAGAAGATATACAAAGAGCGCTTGGGATAAGTAAAGAACAAGCAGAAACAATAGTTGATAATGCATATCACTTGTACTCTGAATATAAATTCTGGCAGGAAGAAATTGAAGAATGTAGAAATTGTGGAGATGTCGTTATAATTGAAGACGTAGATGAAATTCCAGAGACACCAATGTGGGGAACTGAAATTCAACGCGAACAATACAATGAAGCAATGCATTCTGTTCAAAAAATGCTCTCACGAATCGAATACGATTTTTACAAAGGAGAGATAAAATCCACTAAAGAATTAACATTATTAATTGAAAATGTTGTTGGGCCTTTGTTCAGTTTTTATTCATCACTAGATTCTGGGCATAGAGATGAAATTCACTATCTCAAAATCAATGGAGTTATGGAGGATAGTGAACTTATGCAAGATATTAGAAACTCCATACGTTCCGATGATGAATTTCCAACATATCTTGCTATCTTAGAAGAAATTTTGGGAGAGTCTAATGACATTCAATATATGCTAAATAAATGTTGCGAATTGTATGCCAAAATTAATATTGTGCAAGAGGGAGATGAGGATATTCCACATTTAATCTCTCTTTTAGACGATTTTATTGATTTTGAAGGGCTGTTAAAATATTATACATTAGAACTTGGAAAAAGAAATCCCTATGGAAATAGTTATAAGACAGTTGGGGAACTTTCAGAAGCCAGTGTTGAAGAATTGAAATTAATGGGCATACCAGAAATTATTGCAGAAGAAATGATTTATACAAGCAAGAAAATGATTTCAAAAAGTTCGGGCTTGTGTTTGCTTCAGAGGATGATAGATATAAATGATCTTTCAGACTATTTATCTACTCTTAGGAATATGGGTATCCGAAGAGTGAGAGATTTACAAAAGACAACCCCTCAAATCTTAATAAGTTGTGGAATCAGCTATGAGATTGCAGAGGACATTATAACAACAGCAAATTTGTATCACAAAAATGAATCTGCAAGCAATGTACTGAATGAATTTAGTGTTAATTTTGAAGATTTTGTTTTATCAACCAAGAGTTTGAATAATATCACAATTGAAGAAATAAAAAGAAGCACACCAAAAAGAATAGCTAAAAAATATGGTTTTGAAATTAAATTTGCAGAACATTTTATAAAAGCGGCAAACAATTACGGCAAAAAAGATCCAGTGATAGAAGTTGCAAGAACAATGGTGGAAGAGGGTGTTTTGCCAAGACGTTATGCAACTCTTCTCTATGAAAATGGAATTAAATCAATTGATGATGTTATCAAGATAGAAATTGGTAGTGGTAAAACAGTTCCAATAACACAAATAGGTGGACCTTACAAACTTGCTTCAATGGGCTTGGATTTAACAGTGGCAAAAGAACTATACAACAACGTATTAACTTTTATTGAAAAAGCCATTTAGTATTATTTTCTTTTTGCCCAAGAATATTTTCTTAATTTAGAACTTTTTCCGTATCCACAGCTTGAGCAAACTTTTTTTGTTGCATGAAAAGAATGATTCCCACATCTACGACAGGTGATATGGACTTTTCCTTTACTATGTTTTCCTCTAGCAGGTGTACCTTTACCCATAAGAATCGCCTATTACTCTGATGGTGAGATAAGTATTATTGTATCTCCACGCAAAAATAGTTTTCCTAACTTTCTCTTGGTTTCTCCGTTTTCCATTTCCTCTGCTTCGTTTAAAACACAGTTTATATGGATATCAAAAGCAACCAATTTTCCAATAAACTGTTTTCCATTTTTTAGTTCTATCATTACTCTTTTGTCTTTTGATGCATTTAACAAATCCAAAGGTCTTGTTACTTCCATTTTTTAAACCTCACAACAATTTAATAATAAACATATCACAATTTTATTACCTTTTAAACTTTTCCTTTATCAAAACTTTTTTATATCTCTCTTTATTTTTAGTCAACATGAAAGCATTAATTAAAGAATTGCGTGAAGAGCCGTATGGGAATTACAATGTGTGTCTCCTATTAGAAAATGAAGAAGGCAATAAATTAGAAAGAATTATAAAAGAAACATTTTTCTCAGAAATAAAATCAAAGAGGATAAAACCGCAAGAACAAACCTTAGAAGATGGAACCAAAGTAGTTATTATGCAAGGGAGAACAGCTAGACTTTTTGGAGATTATGTTGCTTGTAACTTTTTTTATAAAAATGGAAATGCAACATTAAAGCTGAACCTACCAAGATATAACATGTTCCAATTTTTAAAAAAATTAGAAAAAAGATTTGGCTTTGAAGGTGATAAAACTTATAAAACTGCTCTTGAAAATATCTCTTTAAAACAAGAAGAATTGTTTATATACGACTCTTATTTTGAGCAGTTTGGACACATATAACTATGAGTAAAGTTTAAAAAGAGATTTCTTGTTGTGATATCCATGGTTATTTGGCATGCAAAAAGAAAAAGAAAAGTAAGTGGAAGTAAATACAAAAAACTTAGAGATAAGAGAAAAAGAGAGTTGGGCAGAAATCCAGCGCACACAAAAGTTGATGAAAGCCAAAAAGTAATTAAAATAAGAACTCATGGTTCTGGAGAAAAATTAAGAGCATTAAGAACTAATGTTGCAAATGTTCTTGATCCAAAAACAAAAAAATATCAAAAAGTCGAGATTAAAAAAGTGATTGAAAATCAAGCAAATAGACACTTTGCAAGAAGAGGAGTAATTACAAAGGGTGCAATAATTGAGACAAAAATAGGCAAAGCAAAAGTAACAAATAGGCCTGGACAAAATGGAACAATTAATGCTGTTTTGATTTCATAATATTATTTCTATTCTTTATTAAAGTAATCTTTAAAAGTATTTAGTGCAGTTTAAAACTTGTGGGCCTGTAGCTCAAAACCCTTTTGGAAAAAGCGTTTACAGAAAAGGGTTGGCAAAGTCTGGTCAGAGCGGCTGGCTCTTAACCAGCAGGTCGCGGGTTCAAATCCCGTCAGGCCCTTTTTGGTGATAAAATGAGTTTATTTTGTCCAAAATGCGGAACATTAATGGAATGGGGTGTCTGTCCGTTATGTAAACAAAAAAGGGAACTAAATAACAAAGGAGCAGATGAAAAAAAGAAAGATATTGCAGAAATATTAGATGACGCATTTGAAACAAATGTAGAAAAACATGACTCAGAAACAATTGAAATGACAATAAATGGAGTGGATATACTTTTCAGCAAAAATTACAATAAAATGGGCGGCTATTTCGTCTACAAATGTTCAGGTGGAATGCATGTATACATCCGAAAAGAAGAGAGATGGGCTTTATTCAATACAAAAAGAGAAGATCTTGGATGTGAAAGATGCAAAAAAGAAAAATGTTACTTTTGGAAAGTATGATGGGCCTGTGGCGCAATTGGTAGCGCACCCGCTTGGCACAACCTTTTCTTAAAAAGAAAAGCTTTACTAAAAGAAGAGGTTCCTGATTGCGGGAGGTTTCGGGTTCAAAAGCACCCTTCTTAAAAAGAAACGTGCACGAAAGAGAAAACTTTCGTGGGTGCTTGAAAGTCCCGACAGGTCCATCTGTAGTCACTAAAAAATGAAAACATTTATAAATATGGAGTTAAAAGAGTATACTATGGGATTGAAAGTAAGCTATCCTGTATTTGAAAGAGTAGTTGAATCTCTTAAATGCGAATATCAAAATGGGAACATGATTGTTTTTGGAAGCTTTGCATTAGTAGGCTATGCAGACATTTTTACAGGAGTAAAAATAGACAATTTTAGGGATACTGGGGATGTGGATATCTTCTCTGATGATGAGAAATTAGAAGACAAACTTCTTTCTAATCTTGGTTGTGGCGTTGGTGTTACCCCAGAAGGTTCTTATTTTAAAAGATTGGATGATTTCGACGGCTCTGTAGAATTTTTTATGAAGGGTATTTTTGAAAGCATAGATCCAAAATATGCAGCCAAACTTGAAGATTATCTATTTGATGAAAAAGGAACTATGCATTACCAAGGTTTAAAATTGCCAGCCCCATGGATTTGGCTTGGATTCAAACTTGCAGCATGTAGAAAGGGGAACAACCCAAAACACATATCTGATGTATTATACTTAAGAGGAATTCTTGGGGATGAGGGGTTTAACGAATCTCTTAATATGCTCAATAAAAATGGTTTTAAAGAACTGGTTGAGGTATATAAAAAACAAATCAAAAATTATGGGTAAATTACTTCTTGTTCAAGAGTTCTAACAACCTCTCCTCTAATAATATCTATCTTTTCTTTATATTTGATAATTTCAAGAGTAAGTGTGTCAGGTTTTATTTTAATCAAATAGGGATTTGTCAATAAAAAATAATTCCCGCCTATTGTAAACCCGTTTGGGGATGCTGAAAAAGAATAACTGTTTAAATCCAAGGATTTACTTATATCCTCCCCAACCATTTCTACTCTTTTATAATCTATTGCTTCATTGCCTACGAGCAAAATTTTATCATAATTAGATCCAGAAATTATTCTTTCCATCCAAGGTTCAAATTTAGTAATAACATCTCTGCTTAAAACCAAATACCTTTTTTCTGTGTATTTGTGAGCAGAGTTCATACTTGACTAAGAACAACTCTTATTTATAAATGCTACTATGTAGTAGTAGTTATTAAATAAGGAAAATATTAATATTGAAAATGGTTTTGTAGATTTGGTGAAACAAATGGAAATCAAAATTGTAAAAATTGAATCTCCCCAAGATGTTAATCTAATTCTTGGACAAACACATTTTATTAAATCTGTTGAAGACTTATACGAAGCAATTGTCAATTGCAATCCAAATATAAAATTTGGAATTGGTTTTGTAGAAGCATCTGGAGATTGCCTAATAAGACATACAGGTAATGATGAAGAACTAGAAAAAGCTGCAGCAGAGCAAGCATACAAAATTGGGGCTGGGCATACATTTATAATCTTCTTGCGAAATGGATACCCAATCAATATTTTAAATGCGATTAAAATGATACCCGAAGTGTGCAGAATTTTTACAGCAACTGCAAATCCAACAGAAGTAATTGTTGCAGAAACAGAGCAAGGAAAAGGAATTCTTGGTGTGATTGATGGCAACAAGCCAAAAGGGATTGAAGATGAAAACAAAATTAAAGAGCGCAAAGAATTCTTAAGAAAAATTGGATACAAACAGGGATAATTTGGAAATCGAAGTAAAAGTTAAAGTTGAAAATTTGGAAGAAGTGAAAAAGAAACTAGAGTCTATTGGCGCAAAATTTGGAAGCCCGAAAAAGCAAGTTGATAACTATTACAAGCAAAAAGGAAAAGAAATGGAGTTACAAAAAGCTGGCTCCTTTCTTCTCAGAATTCGCAGCGAAAATGAAAAATCAATTCTAACTATGAAATTGCTCACAGGCAAGCAAGGAGTTTGGGAAGAATATGAAACTGAAATCTCAAACAAAAAAGACATGGAGAGAATTCTTGAAAAGCTTGGCTTTGTAAAAGTTATTTCAAAAGTAAAAACAAGGGAGCAAGGAAAGCTTAATGAGTTTGAAGTGAACCTTGATAAAATTGAAGGGCTTGGTGATTTTGTTGAGTTTGAATTAATTTCGGACAACAGCGAAGAAGCAAAAAAGAGAATTCTTAGATTAATAGAAAAACTTAAGTTGCCAAAGGAAAATATAATCCATAAAGGATACGCACGATTATTGTTTGAGAAGATGGGTGTAGAATATGAAGACAATTGAATGCCCATTCTGCAAAATCGTAAAAGGAGAACTAAACGCTTACAAAGTTTATGAAGATGAAAAATTTCTTGCCTTTCTTTCAATCCGTCCTGTTACAGAAGGACATGTTTTAGTGATTCCAAAAGAACATATTCAGTGGGTTTGGGATGTGCCAAACATAGACGAATACTACAAAGTCGTCCAAAAGATTGCTAAAGCAATAAGAAAAGCTTTTGGCACCGAGCAAATTCTCTCTTATGTTTTGGGAGATGAGGTTCCACATGCTCATGTCTGGCTTCTTCCAAAACTTAAAAGCGACTCTCTTGAGGATTTAATGAACATAAAAAAAACAAAAACATACACATCTGAAAAGTTCAGAGAAATCACAGAAAAAATCAAATTACATTTGATTTGATTCTTATGTACTTCCCAACATATATTTCTAACTAAATAAATCTTTTTAAAACAAATCTAATTCTCACAATCATGGAAAAAGTTGCGATGGAAACTGCAAGGAGATTCATAGATTTGGTTGACAAGAACAACAAGGCTCTCCTTCTTGAAAAAAACACGTTAGATGAGATTATTTTGGAATTACAAAAGAAGATGCTTGAAAGGAATGTAGATGCTATAAACTTTTATTTATATTCAAGAAAAGAACGTGCTAAAGAGATCATAAATAACACGTATTCATTAGGACACGCCAGCATAGCAACAGAGATTATTCTTAATTGTCTTGAGGCAAATGGTTATGTTGAGATATGGAGACGTGAATTAAATGAGTTCTATAAAAAATCTTTTTAGGATAAACCTATTTTTTAACAACTTTTATAAACATTCTTTGATAATGCTTTTTAATAACAAAATATGTCGGGGTAGTTTAGCAACCCTTTCCGCTTCGCGCACCTAGCGACTCTGTCGCTGGGCGTCGAGACGAAGTCTCGCCGAAGCGTTGACGGAAAGTTGAACAATCTGGTAGAATGCCTGGCTCATGACCAGGTGATCGTGGGTTCAAAAGCACCTTTTCTTAAAAAGAAAAGCTGCACCAAAAGAAAAATTTGGTGGGTGCTTGAAAGTCCCACCCCCGACATTTTTCTAAATATTTATAAGAATACAACTATTTGATTAATTCATGAATAAACGTTTATTATTGATAACATTGATTTTAATAGTTGCGCTTCCAATTGCATTTGGAGATGTAATGTTCAAAAGAGAGATGCCAAGTGCTGTTGAAGTAACAAACACTGTTAATGTTTCTATTGAATTCAAATCAACAAAACAAATTAATGCATTTGATGTAATTGAATTTGTTCCACTTGGTTGGGAAATAGAGGAATGGAAAGTGTATAATTATGATGAAGATGCTGTTGTTCTTGAATCCTTGCCTTCTTACCAATATCAGGGAAAAACAAGAACAGCATATCATTGGAGTTTTAGAGATGGGTTAGGTCCATCGCAAGTTTTACTTGTTTATACTCTAAAAGCAAAAGAGCCAGGAAGCCAAGAATTCATAAGTGTTTGGACATATCCTGGTGGCTTTGATACAAGCACATCTATAATGAGTGTTCTGCCAAGTGAGGGTGTAATATTCTGCGGTAATGAAATATGTGAGTTGGGTGAAACATCATTTAACTGTCCTGCTGACTGCCCAAAAATAGAAGTTGAAGTATATGATATAACTCCTGTTTTAATAATTTTAGTTATTGCAATCTCAGCAGCATTAATACTTTATATTTATTCAAAACATTTGAAAAAAATAATGAAAAAACAAGCCACCCTTGAGGATTTAAGAGCATATTTAAAACTTGGATTGTCTCGCGGCTATACTTTAAGAGAGATGATGAATACATTAAGGGGTGAAGGCATTGATACTAAAATGCTTGAAGAATTGATTAAAAAAGATAAACTAAAAAAATTGGAAAAGGGAAAGAAAAAAGTTTATCCTGAATCTGAAGTAATCCAAAAAATAAAGAGGATTGTTAAAAGCATGTCTGAAGAGGATGTTAACTCAATTTATGAAGAACTTGGAATCAAAAGAATAAAAGGTGGTGAAAAATGATTAGTTTAAAAGATATTGGTGGTTCTGCACTTGGAGTTTTAGCTGCATTTTCTGTATTAAGCATCCCTGTTATTGGGAAAGTTGGCGCATTACAAAAAATCTTTGCAATGAGCATACTTGGAATTACATTAATAGTGCTTTGGGGCAAAAACTACTTTTGATTATGGACATCCAATTTCTTTCAATTGAAAGCATAGAATCCAATAAAGAAATAAGCAAAAATAGTTATAGTTCTGCAAAAAGAATGTGGGAAGATGTCAAAGTTGACTACATCACAATAAAACATATTGGATTCACCTGCATAGACAAAACATATGATACGACCCATTCTGTAATATATTTTAGTGAAAAAAAATTTCCAGAATCTTGGAACTGTGACTGCCATTGGCATAGCATAAAGCGTGGTTTTTGCAAGCACATTCTAGCTGTGTTTATCAGACTTAACAAAGACAAAAACTTCTTAAAAAAATTCAAGAAAACCCCATTATAAGTGGTCCAAAAGAATGTGTGTTGAAAAACCAAGAACTGCAAAAGATGCAATAATTAAAAAGTTTGTAATTCCTAAACCAACAGCAGATGCAAGTGGAATCGTAACTGCAATTAGCATTGCCATTCCAGGCCATTTATGGGTTGCTCTCCGATGTTTTGGTATAAAATATTCATAAGAAAAAATAATTAAAAATGGTGTTGCAAAAAATAGTGAAATCATTAAAAAATTCTTTGTCCAAATTCTCCATGCAAAAAACAGATAGATAAAAATGAATAATATCAATGCAGGCATTAATCCTCTAAGCACTTTTCTTGGTAATGATTTTGGATGGTCAATATCTGGAAATTCAGAAGCAATAATCCCAATTACTACTCCTGCAAATAAAACAAGCAAATTAACATGTACAAATTTGTATAAGAAAAATGCTAGTGTTAGACAAGTTAATGTTCCAACAATTAAGTGAGTTTGTGCATTGGACATATCCATAGAAAGGTTTTTAAAATATTTTAAGTTTCGCATAAGTGTGGGTGAATAAAAGGATGAGTGATGTAAAAATTGTCAGTATAATTCCGCGCTGTCCTGGGTGTGGAAAACATGCAGAATACATGGTTATCAACAAAAAAACTGGAGAAACAAAATACTTCTGCGAAGTTTGTGGTGCAATTCATCTATGTAGGTTAAAAGACAATGGTTGGGAAGTTATTCGAATTGGATAGTTGCCACTTCAAATTTCTTCTTTCTCAAATTTTTTAGGCCTGCATAAAATTTAATTAATTCAAGTAAAAGAGTATAGATTAAAACTCCTATTGCCAATATTAAAACCCAAGATTGAATTGGTGCAACAAAAATGCCAACAAGCAATGTTATTATCAAAGTTATAACAATTCTGATTATATCTCTTGTTCCAAAAGGTTTTATTTTCATTAAAATAAGAATACAATCAAAATATTTAAATAATTACACCCTTTGAAAAAGCGTGTACGGAAAGTACACAAAAGCCTCGGTAGCTCAGCTAGCACCTTTTCTTTGGAAGAAAAGCTGCACCAAAAGAAGGTGTTGGAGCAATTGGCCAGAGCACCAGCCTTGTAAGCTGGGGGTCGAGGGTTCGAAAGCACCCTTTCTTAAAAAGAAAGCGTGCACGGAAAGAATTTCCGTGGGTGCGTGAAAGTCCCTCCCGAGGCTTTCTTTAGTATATTCTTGACACATTTGTAACTAAGTATTTAACTCCTTCTTTTCCACAGAATTCACATTTTTCTTTTTTTTCTGGATATATTCTCCCAAAAACTTTTTTATTTTCAGCACATCCATCACAAAGACTAGCAATATACGGTTCTTTAGATCTATCTGACAAACTTTCAATTAAATGAATACATCTATTCTTAAGAAAATCGTCATTTTCTTTTAAGATCTGCTCAAACCTACCTACATTCTTAAATTCCTCTGAGGAATCATTATACCTTTTAACAACTTTTACAATTTTATCATTTTCGCACAGTAAAATAATATTGGTGCCCTTCCTAATCCATCTTTTAAACTTCCTTTTTATTTTATCCTCTTGTTCGTCATAGTAAATCCTAAAAGAGGTACTATTCAACATCTCCTTAATATCTGGATGAATATTACCTTCCCGTGAAAAACAAACTATGTTGTAGGGCGCAATTTTACTTGGAAGAATAAGTCCATTTTCATCTCTGTGAAGAATAGCTAACATACCAACTAATTTTTCAGTATAACCCGAATCTATCATCTTCTTATTTGGGACACCAAAATGTTCAGAAAAGAGATTTGATAGAACATACGTCATCGAAATTATTGTTAGTTCCCCACTTTCCATAAATGTCATACCATTTATTTGATTTCCCGCATAATTCCTCTTTTTACCACTATCAACAAAGAAATATGGGAAACACATGTCTTCAAAAAGTTCGGCAAGAGCAGATACATTCTTTTGTAACAAATTTTCTAGATCAGTATTATCACACATACTATTGAATTGAATAAAGGGCCAAATATGCCTATCCCTAAAAAGAGGAACAGTAATCCCTGTTTCTACTCTGAATCCAGAAGAAATAGATAAGGCTGCATTTATATCTTTTTGAAGAATATATTCGAAATTGAATTGTAGTGTATCTGGCCGTAATACATACTTTTTCTCTCCTTCCAGAACATAAACATTTTCAAAACCAACTTTATCAAATAATGAGGAATATTCCTCAAGAGGGATTAGATTTGGGTGATCTATAATTTCAAAATCTAATTTTTTTTGTAAGTGAGCAATAAATAAGTCATTTATCCTTTCAGCAATTTTTAACCCATAAGGCAGCCATAGGGGCAGTCCCTTACCATATCCCCCAAGATCAATTACTTCAGCCAATTCTAGTGTTTTTTTCATTTCTTTAAGTTTACCCTCAATATTCATCTTGAACCACGCCCGCAATTCTTAAACATGATGAATGAAATTCTGTGGAGATGGTTATTTCTAGTTCACTAAATAAATTTTCACCCTTCTTTTTTAATTCATCTGCCAAAACAATAAGTTTCTCTTTTTCTCCAAAAGCTTGGGCTAATGCCAGTAATGCCACTTCTCTGTTATTATAAAGTCCCTTACCCAACGAATAAACTCTAAATGGTTTATCCCAAGTTTCATACCATTCAAATAAAACAAGATTGAAATCAGAACCAAAACTTCTTATATAATACTCCCTTAAATTACCACGTTCATTAATTTTTACATTAACTGGATATCTTAGGTGGTTAGTTTCTACTCGCATCCTATTAATCTGAGACCTCCTATTTTTTATTGATTTAGGAATAATGAATATCTCATTTATTCGATAAAAAGAATAACTTTCAAAAAAATCGCAGATAGTAGCATATACTTCTCTATCAATCCTGAATACCTTTTTTTCATATATAAATTCCATTTTATCAATCCAAAAATAATCCCGGCCTACAAAATTTTGCTTTTTTGGATTTTTCCAAAGGATCTTCAACATTCTTTTCGTTTACCTGATAAACCATTACTTCGGGGATACCAACTTTATCTTTTATCAATGGCAATGCAGATTCATACACTTTTTTCTCTACTTCACTAACAACATAAAGTATACACCTTTGATGTTCGCCAGAGCTTATGCGTTTAACATTGTTTATATCTTCTATTGTTTTTTTAATTGAATCCTCTATCATTTCTATTTTTTTATTTTGGACACCGTTGGATTCTGGCCAGTGATCTATACTCAAATTTACACTCTTACTAAGATCTTCAACAGTTTCTGGCAAGAATGGTGTCAGCATAGCTAATTGATTAAAAACAAATCCTTCCGCTACTTCTTTATTTGACCCACCACGCTCTAAATACCAATTAATTGTTTCTGTCATCTCATATGCTACAATATGGAGAACGTTTCTCAAGTTATAATTTTCCATGTTTTTTGTTGCCTCATTAATAAACGTATCCTGTTTTGATAAAAGCCATTCATCTATATGGTCCTTATCAGATATTTTATCTAAATGTTCCACCCTTTCTAAAATATCCTCAATGTTGCTAACAAGCTTATTATACCTATTAGCATAAGCGACTAACTCTTTCTCTTGCCAGTCGAAATTACTCCATTGGTTAGTGGATGCAGTTATATAATATCTTATCTGATCATTTTTATAGCGTTTAATTAAATCATCCCAAAATACCACATTCCCCTTACTTTTACTCATCTTTTCCCCTTCAACTACAACATGCCAATTTAGGAAAATGGATTTTGGAAAATATTTTTCATCTAACAAAGCAGCGTGAGTAAATAAGAAAAATGGAAAATGAACTGCTTTATGTTCTATACCACCCGCATTTAGATCAAGTGGGTATACTTCCTCAAAAAAATCTTTTATTTCCAACAGTGTTTCTTTAGGTAATCCTGTATTACTTGAAACAGTATCAACCTCCCCTTTATCTAAAAGTAAATAATCAAAAAATTCGTCGGTGAGGTTTTCTATCTTTAATTTACCATTGTTGTAATACTTCATTATTGGGAAAAAAGCCATATACATTGTACTATCTGCAAGTGCTTCTACTAACCACCCCTCTTCTAAAGGAAATTCCGTTCCCATGCCGTGTTTTCTTGTGCATGGTCTTGCATCTATCCAATCAATGATATGATTTAGAAGTTCATCTTTGTAATCATTTGGATATGTTTGGATACCTTCACAAAGATGTTTAGTCTTTTTCTTCCATTTTGGATTGCTATAATCTATAAACCATTGTCCTTTAACTATTTTTATTGTGACATCAGTCCCACATCTACATCTAACTGGTTCAGATAAAGTAGGTAGAATATCACATTTGCCCATTTTGATTAGATCAGAAATCAACTCTTTTCTTGCTTCTGAAGCTTTCATCCCAGCATATTTTCCTGTGAATTCCAACATAGTCCCTCTGTTTTCTTCCGAATAATGTTTTTTTAGTATTTGTTCCAATTCCTTTTCTGTTTGTTTGGATTCATCGATTAATTCTTCTAATGTTTTTTTAGTATTAACAACAATTTTAATATTCGCATCTGGTAAAAATTTTTTAACATTTATGAAATCATAAGGATCATGAGCGGGCACAGACATAACTACTCCTGTTGCTTCTTCAGGTTTTACAAAATCTGTTGCTATTATTGGTAATCTTTCCAAGTTAACTGGATTTATTACAGTCAATCTTTCTAATTCGGAAGCATCAATTTTTTCTTCAATAGAGATATTGTTATCATAGACTCTCAAATTAGCTAATGCTTCTTTTGAAATTATCCAGTATTCTCCATTTATTTTTGTTTTTATATATTCTGTATTTTTAGAAATCCAAAGATTTGTAGCACCAAAGATAGTTTCTGAACGTAATGTACCTATGGGGGCAAAAACATTATCTTCATTATCAACTGCGAATTTAATTAATGCATAATCTACAATTCTAGCAGTACCTCCAAATTTAAGATCTGCCTCTGCAGGATCCAAAGATACTGTGTGTTCACAATTTGGGCACCAAGGAAGTCTATGGTTTTTTTTTATTATATACCCTTTTTCTCTTAATTTTTTAATTTGCCATTGAATAAATCGTTTATACGGTTCATCTACAGTGGTTACAAAACAATCATAATCTAAACTTAAGTTATAATCCTTGAATGATTTTTTAAAGCGACGTTCTAGGTATTTAACAAGATCAAATGGCGAATTTATTTCTGCCAAATCTTCCACGTTTAAACCATATTTTTCACAGATTTTTGGATTCTCTTTAAAATTCTGAAACAGATTCTCACAATCTACCCCTGTAGCATGTAATCCTGATGGAAAAAAAACATTTTTTCCCTTCAGACGTTGATATCTGGCGATTATATCAGGAAAAGTATAAGACCTCATGTGCCCTACATGAGCAGTACCGGATGCAGTAGGATACGCAAACACTAAATAAAAACTCTTTTTATCAGATTCCATTTTAATCACTCACTACTATCGAGTTATTAAAAATAATACAAAATCCATATTTAAAGTTTTTGTTAACCTGTGTTACTTTAGAGTGATAAAATATATAAACACATAATTACTTCAGTACATCATGATAAATCACGATTGTTTGTTTTGTAGAATGGTTTTGGGTAAGGAACCCTATCACAAAATATATGAAGATGATAAAAATTTAGGATTTTTAGATATCTATCCAAATACAAAAGGTCAATCTCTTGTCATCCCAAAAAAACATTTTGGAAGCAATATTTTTGATATGCCACAAGAGGATTACATATCTCTATTTTTAGCTGTTAAAGAAACAGCAGATAAACTTACTAAGTCATTGGGAAGCCAGAGGGTATTCATTGTATTTGAGGGGATGGAGATCGATCATGCTCATATCAAATTATATCCAATGTATGATGAATCTTACTTGGGTTACCTAACAACAGAAAAAGGACCAAATAATATTGGAATCCGAGCAGATGAAGAAGAATTGAAAGAATTGGCAAGAATTATCAACAAATATTAAACATAAAATATTTATTACTTGTACTTTTTCTTAAAATCATGGACATTATTAAACCAAAGAAAATAGAAAAAGGAAGTACAATTGGGATTATCGCACCATCTTCTTGTTTATCTGCCATTTTTCCACATAGAATACATAATGCCATTAAAGCCCTCAAAAAAATTGGATTTGGAGTCAAGGAATTTGGAACTATCAGAAAGGTTAAAGACTGGAGTGCTGGAACTCCAGAAGAGCGAGCAAATGATATCAACAGTGCTTTTTTTGATGGAAGTGTAGATTTAATTCTCACGACTATTGGAGGAAATACAGCAAATCAGACCTTAGAGTATCTAAACTTTAAAAAAATAAAGAAACATCCAAAAATTTTTTGTGGATACTCAGATATATCAATTATTCACTATGCTTTAATGAAAAAATCCAATCTAATGGGTTTTTATGGTCCTTGTGCTATGACGCAATTTGGGGAATTTCCAAAACCGTTGGATTACACCATTGATTATTTTTTAAAAGCAGTTCTTAAAGGTAAAAAAATAGGAAGGGTAGTACCATCTGATAGATGGACAGATGAAATTTTAGATTGGGCAAAAAAAGATGACTTAAAAAGAGCAAGAAAATTAAAGAATAACCCTGGTTTTTCTTGGCTTAAAAATGGAAAAGCAAAAGCCCAAATAATTGGGGGGTGTTTATCCTCAATAATTCATCTAATTGGAACACCATATTGGCCAGATCACAAGAATAAAATTCTATTTATTGAAATCCCTGAAGGGCAAGATTTTTCAAAAGGAGAACCACTCCCAAACGTAGATTCTTATTTAACAGAACTTAGAATAGCGGGAATATTTGAAAAAATAAAGGGTTTAATTGTTGGTAGGCCATTCAGATATAACCAAAACGAAGTTGAAAAATTCAAAGAAATTATACTTGAAAATACTAAAGGTTATGATTTTCCAATTTGTTATGGTGTAGATATAGGGCATACAGATCCAATTATCACAGTACCCCTGGGTGCTGAAGTTGAACTTGATTCTGAAGAAGATGTATTTAGGATACACTTTTAGTTGAGGGTTATTTATAAATTGCCTAAAAATTTCTTTGCATTTGTTTCAGTTATTATTTTTTTATCTTCAAAAGATAATATTTCCAAAAAAGTATTTTCCATTTCATAACTCGTATTTGTCACATTATGCCATGGGGTATCGGTCCCCCACATCAATTTTTCTCTGTAATTTGAAACAAAATAAATTAGTACTTCTTTAATATCTATGTAATCAAGTTCCAAATAATTTTTAGAAACTACTGAAAAATCTTTATGTATCACGGATTTGCACAAGGAAACAAATGGAGAGATATCAATAAATAAATTTTTGTTGTCAGGTAAGTTTTTAAACAAATCTCTATCAAATCCACATAAATGCGCCATATCTATCCTTATGTCAGGGTGTGCTTCTGATAATTCTATGATATTTTGGGGGTTTGAATACACATCAGAACCTGAATGGAAGATAATTGGTAAATTGTATGCCCTCATTAAGACAACAAGCTCCGAATCAATTATGCTTTGGGGATAACTGTGTGTTGCAAATGGGTGCACCTTTATTCCATAAATTCTATTTGTTCCCTTTATTTTGCTTTTTATGTATTCCACTTGTTCTTCCAATTTTTCAGAAGGGTCTACAAATAAAAAAGGCAGTAATCTATCTTTGCCATTACATTCAGATAAAATAAATTCATTTTCTAATCTATATGGAAACACATCTTTACCAGAAGGTTTCATTTTTTCAAGATGGATTGAGTTTGGGTCATAATATGTGGGGAATGGTTGAGCCATAACAACAGAATAAGTAACTTCGAAATCATCCATTCTTTTTAGAAGAGAATTTGCTGTTTCTTTATTTAATTCTTTATGAATGTCCATATTATCAAATAAAACATCTTTTCCAATGTGAGTGTGGATATCAATTTTTCCCATATTCAACATCTTCTTTCTAAAACTCAAATCTCTGTTGAGGTAAAAAGTTCTGGATCAATCTCCTTATCTTTTTTTCTGAGCAATAATATAGAAAAACCCATATAACTTAAATTATCTCTAAAAAGCATCATATAATCCCTATATTTCTTTTTAAGCAAATTGAAGGTATCTTCTGGTAACTCTCTCAAATGGGGTCGTTTAAGGATCTCATCAACAAAATTATTTACTTCCTTATCTGTTTTTTTATCAAAGAGATAATCTTTCATAAAAAACAATTCATACTCTGGGTCTTTAAAAAAATCAATCCAATCTTTTTTGAATAAAGGTTTTATATTGACATGAATCGCATCTGAAACCCTTTTTATCAATTCGTTAGGTGGTTCTTTAACATAATACATTGGAACTGCTGCTAGAAAACCCCATTTTTTTGTGACTCTTTTATATTCTTCAAATGCTTTTTTTCGGTTGGGTATTATGGAGGTAACATTACCACAAAACACCATATCAAAATATCCTTTTTTAAATGGCATATTTGTTACATCGGCTTTCAAAAATTTTAAATTGTGGAATCCATATTTTTTTGCCCTCTCCCTTGCTTCTTTTAGAGCAAGTTCATTTATATCAATACCAATTATTTCAGCATTAATCAATTTAGCAATCTCCAATGATGTAAAACCTGTACTTGTTCCCACGTCCAAAATCTTACTCTTATCAGACATAAAAGAATGAATTAATATCTCATTAATTACTTTAGATCCTCCTGGGGGTCTATTTGTTTCTCTTACAATCGCAATTAATTCATTATAATCCATTTTTTCTATTTTTTCAGGAGTTATGTCTTTTAATTCCATAAAATCACCTACGGTCTATTTGAATTATCTACTCTCGGAAAAACTTTAGCTTCCCAGATATAAGGTAACTTGAGAATACATTGTAGGAATCTTTCGATTCCCATTCCCCATCCAGAATGAATTTTGGGATTTATGGGATCTCTAGAATCTATATATGCCTGATAATCATCTATGTTAAGTTTGAAGTGTTTAGCCTTTGCCAAAGTTTCTTCCCTGGTATTAACTCTTTGCCCACTACCTATTAATTCTCCATACCCCGGAAACAACAAATCTGCATTCATCACAAGAGATGGGTTCTCTTTCATATTAGCATGATAGAAAGCAACTTCATCCCCTATGTAATTCGTCACAAAAACAGGCTCATTACCCATTAATTCAGTAAGTAATATCTCTTCGTATGCCCCAAAATTATTGATTGTTGGAGTTTTATATTTTTCATCTTTCGTATATTCATAGAGAATCTTGAACGCATCATGAAAGGTTATCCTTTTGAATCTTTTTAATTGTGTTAATTTTTGCAATTGGGCCATATCTTCTTCTGTAATGAATGTGCCCAATTCCTCTTTGTTATATCTCAATAAAGAATGAACGATATATTTTAAAAATCGTTCTTGCAACTCTAAATTCTGTTCGAAGTCAATATTTCCTTCATATTCTATGTGAGTAAATTCTGGTAAGTGCCTAAAATCGGCTCTTTCCCTTCTAAAACTTTTGTCCCAACAGTACACTTGGTTTATCCCAGGACACGTTATTGCAAATTCTAGATATAATTGTGAAGATTGTGTTAAAAATACGTCGTTATCAAAGAATTTTATTTTAAACGGATCCACATCAGAAATTATAGTTCCTGTTAAAGCACCTGGTGAGGATATCATCCTGGTTGTTATTGGTAAATCAAAAAGGACTACCCCCTCCGCTTCCATAAATTCACTTACATATTTATGAATCACTCCATAAATTCGAATTAATGCTGCAAATCTTTTTTGTTCTTTTAAATCCAAATGCCTACGAGATAGATCTGGTGCGCAAATACCAACTATTTTTGTTGTTTTAGGAAATAATTTATTCCCTTTATAAATAATAACTTTTTGTTTAGTATCGACTTTGTAGGGCCCCATATCATTTTAAACAAAATATGCATATTTATATATTTCCAATGCTAATCTTTATACATTTCCAATGAATTTAATGACAATGTATAACATTTTTAGGATAATATCGATAATCAAAAAACTTTGTTGAAACGAGCCAAATGCCACACCCAAAGCTTTTAAAAGCAAATATTCTAAGCTCTTTATGGAAAAAATAAAAAAATTTGAAGAATTGAAAATAAGCCCAGAATTAAAAAGGGCAATAGAAGAATTAGGGCATTCTGAAATGTTTCCTATTCAGCTAGAAACAATCCCCAAGATATTAAAGGGACAAGACATTATAGGACAGGCTCAAACCGGCACAGGTAAAACTGCTGCATTTGCCATTCCTATTATTGAAAAAATTGATATAAATCACAGAAAACCACAAGCCATTATTGTTGTTCCAACAAGAGAATTGGCTGTACAGGTAAGCAATGAAATAAAAAAGCTTGGAAAATACAAAAAAATCAATGTGCTATCTGTTTATGGTGGAGTAAGCATAGATAGGCAAGCAGAAATTTTACATCGCGGCACTCATGTCATAGTTGGTACACCTGGAAGATTAATTGATCAAATAAATAGGGGAAACCTAAAGCTTGACAACATAAAAATTGTTGTTCTTGACGAAGCAGACAGAATGTTGGACATGGGATTCATAGAGGATATGAGATTCATTCTAGAAAAAGTTCCTAAAAATCATCAAACCTTGCTTTTTTCAGCAACAATGCCAGAATCCATTTTGAATCTTGCAAAAGATTATATGAAAAATCCTGAGCTAATTCAAGTAAGCAAAGATGAATTAACTGTTAAGGATACAAAACAGGTTTACTGCGAAGTTGATTATAGGAATAAACTAAATGCCCTTAAAACAATCTTATCCAAAGAAAAAATAAAATCAGCAATTATCTTTTGCAATACAAAAATTGCAGTTGATAAATTAGTTCATAACCTAAAAAGAATGGGTTATAAAGCAGATGCCTTGCATGGTAACTTTTCCCAAGCAAGGAGGAATAAAGTTCTCTCTAATTTTCGACAAGGAAAATTTAACATCCTTGTTGCAACAGATGTGGCTGCTCGGGGACTTGATATAAGAGGAGTTAGTCATGTTATTAACTACAATGTCCCTCGAGACCCAAAAGACTATGTACACCGCATTGGAAGAACAGGCAGGGCTGGAAAATTAGGAAAAGCAATTACTCTTGTTACGAGCAGAGATAAAGAATTTTTATCAAGCATTGAGTGGTATTTGGATCAGAGAATTGAAAAGGCAGATTATGACATTCCAAAGTTTAAAGAACACTATAAAGAACAAAAAGAACGCAAAAGATATTCAGAACACAAGCATGAAAAACGAAAAATCTCAAACCGCTATGCCTTGGGAGAATTTTAAGTTAATGTCTTATGGAATTATCTTAATTCTAAGACAATATTTCTAATAACTCCAAAAGAGAATTTATGGTGTAATCTGGATTTGCTTCCCTAATTTTTTCTAGAGGATCCATACCATAAAGTACTCCAACAGTGTACAAATCATGCCTTTTCCCTGCTTTTATGTCACTAACTCTATCCCCAACTATTGCGGTTTCTTTAGGATCAAAATTCTTTTCCTTAAGAAGTATTGGTATTACATTTTCTTTTCCTTCAATGGCAATATAAACATCTTTAATATATCTCTTCCCATCAATCTCCCTAAGTTTAGCAACAATATTTTCTTTTGTTTTACCTACCAATCCCCCAGTGCTCAAAATTACAATATCCACACCTCTTGAGCTAAGTTCCTTAAATGTAATAATCGCATCCTCAATAATTGGTGGATCAGGTGGAATTGCAAGTCCATATTTTTTAGAAAGATTATCAACCCTTTCTTTATCGTAAATGCCATATTCCTTGAAAAAAGCCATATAATCTTTTCCAGCACCAAATTCTAATTTTCTTTGGAATTCTTCTCTTGTAATTCTTGGAACTCCAAAGTCATCAAATATTCTCATGTCTATCTGATGTAAATATCCAACAACATCCACAAGAGTGCCACTCCAATCAAGCAGTACGTTTTTTATATTCATATCAAACACCTCAGAACCCCACCTTAATAATTATAAATACAGTAAATATTAAATATATTGTGATAGACTTTGACAAGCTCATTGATGAGCACATAAAAAGGGAATCAAAGCCAAAAGGCATAGGAAAATACTATCCTTCTGAGGCTGGCTCGTGCATGCGCAAAGTTTGGTACTCTTATAAGTATCCTTCTGAAATTGACCCCGACTTGAGAAAAATATTCAAAATGGGTGACATTATCCACGACTTTGTTGTTGAAGTTCTTAAATCAGAAAAAACAAAAGATGTTGAATTATTAGAAAGCGAATTTCCATTTAAGGAGAAAGTTGAGGATTTTCTAATATCTGGGCGCATAGATAATCTAATCAAAATAAAAGCAAGTGGCAAAATTTATCTTGTTGAAGTAAAATCAACAAAAGGAATCCAATGGGTGAACAATGCTTCTCCTCACAATGTGCAGCAACTGCAATTGTACATGCATTTCACTGGAGTCCATAATGGTATTTTGCTTTATATTGACAAAACAAATCTTAAAAGCAAAATTTTTGAAATAAAATATGATGAAGCTGAAGCTCGAAGAATAATTGAGCGCTTTAAGAAATTGCACAAGCACTTAGTTGAAAATATACTTCCAGAAGCAGAAGCAAGAGCTCACAAAGAATCAAACTGGATGTGCAAATACTGCGAATACAAAGAAAGATGCTTCAAAGACACCCCAAAGGCAAAACATGAAGGGTGAAAAATTTTTTGTGGAAGAGAAAAAGAATATAAAACAAAAGTTCCTTTGACTAAAACAATGGTATCTTCCCAAACTGATATTTCGTTGCGAGTTAACACAGCAATGATTTTGTTTTTGGCGATATCTATTTTAATTACTATCGAAGAAGTTAGCATATTTAGATTACTCTTCTTATTATCTTTATTTGGTATCGCGCTTGGAGTTCTTCTAGATACTTATAAAACGATTGATTTAATGAAGAAAGAAAAAGCAAGGTCCGCTTACCTCTTCGGGTATGTGATGTTGATGATAGCCATAATCTTTTCAATTTTAAAATGTTTAAATATTCTTAAGTAAAAAACTTTTTAAATAACTACAATTTAGTTACTTGTAATGAAACTAGATAAATATGTTGGTTTTAGTTTTTTGATAATCTCTATTGTTCTAGCTATTGTTTTTGTAAGTGGTTGTATCCAACAGGAAGTTACTTGTGATAAACCCTATCTCAAAGGTTGGCATAGAATGTTGCCTAGATGCGAATGACAATGGTATTTGCGATAAAGATGAAACACAAACAGAAAAAACAGAAGAAATATCATGCAATATAATCGAAAAACCCAATGTTGAGCTGGTGTGCAGATCAAAATTGAGAAATACATATGAGAACTGTACTTTGTACATAAATCCTAAGAAAGGATTTGAAAAGGAAGAAGGGGTTAACTATTTAGTATATGAATCGTTGAGCGGTAGTAACAAAAGAACACAGGTTCCTTCAAACTATCAAATCCCCCTTGATGCAGATAAAACACCAGACATGCCTGTGGAATTCGATGAGTATAACTATTACTTTAGGTGGATCGTACCTAATGAAGATTCAGATATGTTCATCATTATTCCTTACATACCCCTAAATGAAGAGTTATGTGAAAATTTAAAAGTAAATGTCTTCTTTACTGATGCAAAAGTATTAGAATAAAAAGAGCACTGTATAACGTTAGAGATGCACTAGTTTATTAGTTTTCTAGAGACAACATATGATAAAACAAGAGATAAAACTATTGCAACTAATAAACTTACTATCAAATTTATACCACCCAACGATTTTAAGATACCACTAATCAAAGGAAGTGAAACAGTAAATACAAATAAAAGAACAGCAGATAACATCAGATAATTATCTAATCTCGTTGTTAGATACAAAATAACCAAGAATAATATGGAAAGAATGTATATAACAAAGTAAGCACTCATCGCAACAGTAGCATTGATATTAGAATAAAACAATAAAGCTGTGCCTCCAACAAAACTTAGCACAAGCAAAAGCGTTTTGATTATATCTTTTCGTTCACTATTACAATCCATAAAACATTCCTCCAGCTATTAGCACGGGGGCAACCCTCAAGTTCTATCATCCTGACTCACTTATATTTTTACTTTCTTATTTCAAGGTGGTGTAATCATTTCTTTAATTTAAACTTTTCCTCAGATTTCTCCTCAATGTCAATTCAGAAATACCGCAGGCATTTGCGAGTTCGTATTTTTTGAGTTTGATTTTGAGTTTTTGAGAAGCAAGCCAAATTGCAACGGCGGTTTTTATAAGCGGGTTGCAGATGTTAAGTGTTTTAGAGATTTTAATTGCTTCGCGAGTTAATTCTCCTTCTTTGTTTAAGTCACTTGTTATTCTAATAATATAATTTTCAACATCTCCGTTTGGCAATTTTAGATTAAATTTCTTAGAAATAAATTTGGCAACCTTTAAAATGTCATACTTTTCAACGCCATAAGTTTTGGTTAATCCTTTTATCATAATTGGGATTCCTTCTCTTTTTGAAACTAGATAAATTGTGGCGGAAAGGAGCTTTAGCTTTGAATAGCTCATAGTTAATTTTTCTTCAACACATTTCTTGCAAATTGAAATAACTTCAGCTTCAACATATTTTGGCAAACGAAACTTTTTTAATTCTGCATAAAAAGGAGTCATCTTTTTCTCAATTGGGCTTTTCAGAATCCCCTTAATTACAATTGCAATTTTCTTTTCCTTTGGATTAATATATACCTTTTCAGCTTTTCCATATTTTGCCTCAATTACAGGAATTCTATCTTGCATTACATAGCCGCATTCTTGGCAGTATAATTCATGAGTCTTAGAATTAAATTGGATCTTAGTTGAGTTGCATTCAGGGCATTTAGAAACATCAATTATTAAGACTTGCATATCTAATTAAAGAAAATTCAATATATAAAGGTAACGAATTATTTAAATATAACTTTTATAAATTGAATAGGGCTTTTAGTTGTATGCGCGCGTTCGGGCATATTTCAATTGCCTTGCTGCTCGCCAAGCTGCTGAACTGGTACGTTGGCATCGGAGAGCTATTGTTTGTTACAATGATGTCACTCTTACCAGATATCGACCATCCAAACTCAATACTTGGAAGGATAAAACCAATTTCATTTTTCATCTATAAAAAATTTGGGCACAGAAGTTTTACACATTCATTAATTTTTGCGATATTAATAACAAACTTTTTTGCAATTAATTTGAAATTTTACAAATTGGCTTGGCTAGCAATAGGAAGCCATCTCTTTGCAGATATGTTAACTTATACAGGAGTCCCTCTTTTCTGGCCATACAGAAAGAACTTTGTTGTGTTTGGTGGGCCTTTAATTACTGGCAGCTGGAAAGAAACTTTGATTTCAATCATGTCAATTCTTTTGGTGGTGGTATTATGCATATAGATGAATTTTACAAAATTGAAAGAAATATTAAAATGAAAAAATCAACACTTTTGTTAGGTCCAAAAGGTATTGGAAAAACAACCTTGCTAAAAAAGATAAAAGGAATTTATATTGAATATCCTTCAGCAAAGCAAATTCTTAATGCGATTGCAAAACATTACAAAGTTAATCTATTTAGATGGATAACAATTCCTGAGCAATTAGAATTAATTAAAAGATATTTACCAAAAGCTGTTTTGCTTATTGATAATTGCGAAGATATTTATAGACCAACAATAAGATTAATTGAAAAATTAATTAGCGAAGGTGCTGTTGTTGTAGTAGCTTCGAGTAGGAAGCTCTACTTTTTAGATGAAATTGTTGAGCTTAAGGAATTGTCAAAAGAAGAATCAATTTTGTTAGCTCAAGAACTATTGCCAAATGCGAATAGGATTGTGCATGAAATAATTGCGAATAAATCTCTTGGAAATCCTGGAAAAATTGCTGAGCTTGCAAAAGATTACAAACTTGGAATTAAAAATATAGAAGTTAATCCTTTTGATGAAAATTCAATAGTTGAATTTTTCTTAAAGTTAAGACCACAAATGCCAGATAGAATAAACATTTTTCCGTTGTGGGTGCTTTTTGTCATTGGCTTCGGAGCTTTAACTCTCAAGGTTTTGTTATATAGCAAAGGAAATTTTAAGGATGCATATGCAATTGCTGCTTTTGGGTATATGAGCCTAATTGCATATAAACTAATTTCAAAAAAAAGAATTAAGAAATAACATCAACAATTTTTATTTTGAAGTTTAATGTTTTTCCTGCTAATGGTGGGTTTAAATCTAGTGTGACTGATGAATCAGTTACTTTTGTAATTGTTGCTGGTATTTGTCCTGCTCCTGGGATATCAATACCAATTATTGTGCCTTGTTTAATTTCCATATCTTTTGGAAATTGTTCTCTTGGTATGTCTTTTACTAATTCAGGATTATGATCGCCATAAGCTTCAGAAGGTGGGATCTTGAATTCTTTTTCTTCTCCTTTTTTCATTCCTATTACTGCTTCTTCAAATCCTTTTATAACTTCTCCAGAACCAACCTTGAATTCGATTGGCGCCCCGTGTTTTTCAGAACTATCAAATATAGTCCCATCATCTAAAGTACCAACATATTCAACTTTTACTATGTCTCCTTTTTTAACTGACATTTTTATCAACCTCTTTTCCGTAAAAATAAGCAGAATTACTTATTTTACGAGTTATTTAATATTAAATTTGGTGTTATTTAAGTGTTTTGATTAGAAAAACGTTCAATTAATAGAAATGAAAAATAAAAGTTTAAAGGATGTCTTCTTCTGCGACTACTACATAGTCTCCAACTGCAACAACAGATGAAAATGGAATTTTTATATTTCCTCTCTCATCTCTTTCTAAGTCAAAACTTGCTGCATAAGGTGTTGGATTTTTCAAAACAACATATATCAATTCTCCTGTTTTTGATTCAAAAATTAAGTCGCCAACCTCTCCAAATTTTTTTCCAGCTTTGCTTACAACAGTTCTACCTAAGATGTTTTTAGATTGAATCCTTTCTCCTTTTGTGACCATTTTATTACCTCCGATTATAATTTTTAACTAACTTTAGCTATTTAAAAGTTTTGTGAGATTCAAAATCTGTGCTCTACCTCTGGGTGCTTCCATGGTGAAATCCATCTTGCAAGCAAAAATATTGCAACCACTATAATTACTGCCAATAAAATTGAAAGCGCAACTCCCAAAATGTCTGGAAGGAAAAGCAATACAAGTACTGATGCGAGTGTGCCTGCCCAGATTACCCTGCTCAATGCAAATATTTTTGAACCATCTAATGGTGGAAATGGAATCATGTTAAACATTGCAATTATAAGATTAATCTGAACAACTACATGGAATATAGAAGGATTCAATGGTGAAAGAATAAATCCAATAATTGCCAAAGCAATGTTTGTTATTGGACCTGACCAAGAGATTTTACCAATTTCTTCATTGGTTAAACCTATAAATCTATATCCTAAGCGAGTGGAATATGTTGTTGCAATCATTACAGCACCAAGCGCTGCAAAAACAAATCCACTAATTAAAGTCATGAATATAGAAAATATAACGCCCATTGGCCACATAACATATGTTGCTTTGCAATCATAACGCTGAGCAACAAATTTGTGTGCTAATTCATGGAGTATTAATGCTGGAGCAACAATTGCTGTTGATATTAAGAAATTTATTAGTATTGATGTTGAAGTTGTTACTTGAAAATATCTCAAAACTGTTGAAAAAAGAAATCCGAGAACTAAAGCAGATATAACTAAATCTCTAATTTCTGCTAAGGTAAATACATACTTTCCAATTCCAAATTCTTTTTCCCATTCAATTTCTGCCATTTGCATTACACTTGTACTAAATATTTGTTGTTTATATTGATTGTTCTTCAAATTTTACATCTTTTGGTTTTCTTTTTCTAAACAAGACATAAAGGATCCCTATCAAAAAGATTATGCTTACAATCAGATAGGGCAAATTATCTTTAATATTGGATAAATCTATTGAAGGTAAAACTCCAAAACTTTGTTTAATTACTTCCTCTTTTCCTTCATTTCCAATATATTTAATTTCTAAAGAATTTACTTTTTCATTAAGTGGAAAGGTTTGGTTTAACTCAAATGTTTTGTTTGGATAAAGCACAATTTCTTGTTTTTCTTCTCTATCTTCTAAATTAAAAATTAATGTAATGTTTCTATAGACATTTCCCTTGTTGTATATCTCCCCTTTGACAATTTGGGAATTGGCTGTTCTTTCAAGAGTAATATTTTTTGCTTCAATAAGAACAAAGGGATTGTAAATTGTTATAGGTATTTCAACTTCTTGGTATTCATCTCCACCACTTAATTCAATTGTCAATGTTGCATTATATGTTTTATCTGGTTTTTCAACAGAAAATAAAAAAGAAGCTGATTTGTTTACACCAATTTTTGATGTTATTGGTGTTAAACTAGCTTCAGATTTCAAACCTTTTAATGAAAGTGATGCAAAAAGAGGAATGTTTCCTGTGTTTTTTATTTCAAAGGCTTTTGTTATGCTGTTCTTATAAACAAAAATGTCAAGTTTTTGAAAATCAATTTTAAAGTCCATGAATGGCAATATCTCAAATTTCCTAGAAGGCCAATAAGTTGTTGGATAAATGAAAATGTATGCCTCATATTCGCCAGCAGGATAATTTTTAGTATTCCATACAATCTCTCCTTCTGCTTTATCACTTGTAATTGTTTCATTTAAAAGAACAATAGACTCATTTCCTTTTACACCAACTTGATATGTAAATGTTTCTTCTTCATCAAACTGTATGCTATAGGCAATAGTAATCTCTGAATTTGCAGAAACTTCTGTCTTATCAATTGATATGTCTAATGAGCGGGCTTGAGTAATTGAAAATATTAAAAAGCATAATAATAAAAATATGAATGTTCTTCTCATATATAATTCTTAGATTTCATAGCTTAAAAGAGTTGCGGGGATACTATGGATTTCAAAGGAAAGAAAATATTAATTGTAACGCATAGGGATGGTGATGGAATAGCTTCTGCAGCAATATTCTCAATTATGCTAAAAAAGCTTGGAAATTTTCCAACTGCAATTACTTCTCCGCAACATGTTGGATTTGATAAAACAGTAAAGGAAAGGATAAAAGAATACAAACCAGATTTGATTGTCTCATTAGATGTACCTATTCAATCAATAGAAGATGTTGGAATACCTATGTTGGTTATAGACCACCATCCTTACAAAGGAAAAGTAGGAGATTGGGAGATATTCCATGACACAAAACATTGTGCTGCATACTTAACATACAAATACTGCAGCAAATTTGCAAATATTGAAAGTGCTTCTTGGATTTGCGCACTTGGTTGCTTGTCTGACAAGGACGAATCTGGATTTAAAGAAATAAAAAGCATTTATTCAAAATTTTATCCAATGCTTAAAGATGAACAATTGCAATCAATGGTGAGTTTTATTGCTTCTACAAAAATTTTTGGTGAGAAAGGAATCAATTATGGAATAAATTCTTTGATAGAAGCTGAAAGCATGTCAATGCCAACAACAATATTTGGAAGTACTCCAAACTCTCAAAAATTAATGAGACTAAAAAGGCTATCTCAAAAAGAAAGGGATTATTGGCTCTTGTTCCATAAAGATTTTGTCAAGATAGAAAATAAAATTATGTATTATCCAATTAAAAGCAAATTCCCAATAGAAAGCTATGTTGCAGGCACATTGGTAAATTTCTATCCCAACCTCATTTGTATTGTTTCAAACAATTTTGTAGATGGGGATCTTTCTATTGAAGGGCGCACAAAGCTTGATGTAAATTTGGGTGAGATATTTAGCACTGTTTGTAAAAAAGTTGGTGGTTTTGGCGGTGGTTTAAAAAATGCTGCTGGAGCAAGAATTCCTAGAGAAAAAGAAGATGAATTTTTAGAAGAAATAAAAAAGATTATGTAGTTTTTATTTTTTCTTTTACTTTTTCTACTGCTTCTTTCAAGTCAAGTCCTGCTGCATTTAAACCTGTTCCTATTCCAAACCCACCTTTCATTACATTCATAAATTGTGCTGGGAAAACAAGTTTTGTTCCTGAGCCTTTGCTAATCTCTTCAAGTGCTTTTAAATACAAGTACATTAGCGCCCTATCCTCAAGTTTCTTAGCAGCTTCCCCAAGTGCTTCAATTGCAACTTTGCGTGCTTCAGCTCTGAATTTCTGAGCTTGCATAAATTGGGCTGCAATTTCTTTTTGCTGCATTGCAACTGCTATTTCTTCTGGTGGTACAACACTTCTTATTTGAACCATTGGGACATCAATGCCCCATTTCCATGTTGCGCGCCTTATAGCGTCTGCAAGTAATCTGTTTAGTTCTGGAAGTTTTCCAAATACTTCGCGCATACTTAGTGAAGAAATAAGGTTTCTTGTTTGGGAAACTATGAGATTTGTTAATCCAGACATGTAGTTGTCTATTTTTAGAATTGCTTTATTTGGGTCAACAATTCTATAGTAAATGACACCATCAAGTTTAAGTCTCAAATCATCATTTGTAAATGCAACTGGAACATATAGGTCTAACATCTTTGTTCTTATGTCAACTTTTGCAAATTCTTTTTCAAAAAAGGGAATAACAACTGCCCAGCCAGGGCCTGCAATTCTATTGAATTTTCCCATGCGGAATATGATTGCGCGTTGGTGTTCGTCATATTTTTTAACAAAAAATTTGAAAAAAAGCCCGGCAAGGACAAGCAAACTAACAAGATATGTTCCAAATCTAACAGATGGATACTTTGTAAATGCTAAGAAAAATCCAATAACTAATGCTGCTATTATTATTATTTCCCCAAATACCATAATATTTCTATGGATTTTTGAATTTAATAAACTTACTGAAAGGTGTTAAGAAAGCTTTAAAAAGCCAAAAATTTCCATATTATTAGTTATAAGCGTGTAGAGTGCGCTATAAAAAGGGTTGAAATATGGGACGTATAAGAACAACATACATTAAACGGAAATCAAAAGAATTGTTTGAAGAGCATAAGGATAAATTTAGTACTGATTTTGAAAAGAATAAAAAAGCATTAGATGAAATAGCAGAAATACCTTCAAAACAGCTAAGAAATAAAATAGCAGGATGTATTGTCCATTTGATTAAATCAAGCAAGGATACGGAGGTGCGTTAGAATGGCTGAAAAGAAAGAAGGAGACAGCGTAGTCTTTATTGGAAAGAAGCCATTTATGAACTACGTAACAGGAGTTGTTATGCAATTCAACTCTGGAGTAAAAGAAGTTACAGTAAAAGCCAGAGGAAAATACATAAGTAGAGCAGTAGATGTAGCAGAAGTTGTAAGAAATAGATTTGTACAAGATGTAAAATTAAAGGACATTAGAATAAACTCTGAAGAGTTCGAAGGTGAAGACGGAAAAAAAGTAAGAATTTCAACAATTGAAATTGTCTTGGGCAAGGATTAGACAGGCGAAAGCCTTTTTTCTTTTCTTTTATTTTAATTAACCATGAAAATTAGAGAATTAATTAGAAAAATAGTTGAAGATGTAAAGAAAAAGAAAGAGCTTTTTGCAATTGACGATTATTTTATAGAGAAAATAGTTAAAAAATATTTGAGCAGCAATGCAAAACTTAAAAATTTCTTAATCGAACATGAGCCAAAAACATTAAGCCGCTCGGGAAAATACAAGCAATTAATAAAAAAAATTAGAAGTGAGCTTAGAAAAGTTTATGGTGTCTATGCAAAGAAAGATTTTGAAAAGCGAAAAGAATTTCTAGAAAAAAGAGATTACGATTCAATTCTTAAAAGCCATTTATCAACAAAAGAAAGGTTTGGGAGTTATCCAAAGTTATATGAAAAAATTTGGGGAATCACTGGAAAGCCAAAATCAATTCTGGATTTGGCTTGTGGCATGAATCCATTTTCTTTTGGACATATGAATATTAAAAATTTGACATATTGGGCAATTGATATATCCGAAGAAGATGCTAAGCTAATTAGCAAATTTTTCAAAAAAGAAAAAATCAATGGCAAAGCAAAAGCAATGGATTTATTGAAAATAAAAGAAAAAAATATTTTTGAAAAATTTCCCAAATTTGATGTTGCTTTTCTTTTCAAATTTTTGGATACAGCAATAATCAAAAGCAGAAAAATTGCGGAGTTGCTAATAAAATCAATTACAGCAAAGTGGGTTGTTGTTAGCTTTTCAACAAAAACAATTGGGCAAAAAGAGATGAAAAAAGCAAACCGCGACTGGATTATAAAAATGTGTAAAAGGCTTGAATATGAGGTAAAAGTATTAAACTTCGAAAACGAAATATTTTATGTGATTAAAAAATGAAAATCCAATATATTGATGTCCATGCGCATATGAATGAAGAAATATTTGACAAAGATAGAGACAAAATTCTAAAAGAATGCGAAGAAAAAGGTATTTTCATTATAAACTGCAGTGGTGAGCCCAAAGGAAATAAAAATTCTTTAAAACTTTTAAAATACAAAAATGTAAATTTGTGTCTTGGCATATACCCTATTCAAGCTGCAGAAATGATTGATGTGGAATTCTTCAAAGAGCTAAAATTTATTGAAGAAAATAAAAAATCTATTATTGGACTTGGAGAGGTTGGTTTGGACTTCTATTGGATAAAAGATGAAGCAAAAAGGCAGTTGGAAATTGAAAGATTTAAAGAGATTATCTGGTTTGCGAATAAGAATAGATTACCTTTAAATGTGCATTCGAGAAATGCTGAAAAAGAAACAATCGCCATACTTTCAAAAATGGCCCATGTTCCTGTTGTTCTTCACGCTTTTGGAGGAGATGTTGAATTAGCAAAAATGGGTGCTGCAGAAGGATTTTACTTTTCTATAGCCCCAATTATTGTAAGGAGCAAAAAACACCAAAGGCTTGTTGAAGCACTGCCTATTCAGAACATACTAACTGAAACAGATTCTCCCTATCTTGGGCCAAGTAGGGAAAGAAATGACCCAAGAAATATTTCTTTGGTGATAGAAAAGATTGCAGAAATAAAAGAAATGGAAACCGAAGAAGTAAGAAAACAAATTTTGAAAAATGTGGGGGGTGTTTTTTCAATAAAATTAAAAAATTAAATCATTGTGGGTGTCTCTTCAAATGCTTTTTTCCTTTCTTCTTCAATTGCATTTGCAAGACGTATTACTCCTTCTTCTATCTGTTCATTTGAAGGATAACTAAAGTTTATCCTCATACCATCTCCCCCAACATCGGGATGGAGATAAAACGCAGGTCCTGGTACAAATGCAACTCTATACTTCTTTACAGCTAAATCTGCTAAAGCCAATGTATCTACTCCTTGAACAGTTATCCATGTAAAAAGCCCGCCTTTTGGTTTTACCCAGTTAGAATATCCTTTGTCAAAATGAGCGTCCATTGATTTTAACATGATGTCTCTTTTTTCTTGATAAAATGGAATAATCTCTTGTATGTGCTTTTCAAGCAATCCAAGTTCCATGTATCTTTGGATAACCATTTGTCCAAATGTTTCTGTATGCAAATCAATATTTTGTTTGAGTTTTGCCATTTGAGCCACAATTTCTGTAGGTGCAATAACCCAAGCAACCCTATAGCCTGGAGCAAATATCTTGGAAAATGTTCCTAAGTATACAACTCTTCCTTCCTCATCAAAACTCTTAATTGGTTTTGGAACATTTTCTTCATAACTTATTCTTCCATAAGGGTCGTCCTCTATAATCAAAAAATCGTATTCATGTGCTAAGTCAAGAAGTTTTTTCCTTCTTTTTTCGCACATGGTAATCCCTGTTGGATTTTGAAATGTTGGAATGGTGTATACGAATTTTGGCATTTGCCATTTTTTATTTTTTAGAATCATTAATCTACTTTCCAATTCATCAACAAGCAAACCTTTATCATCCATTGCTATTCCTTCGATATTATCTGAATTTGGAGATTCAAAACCAAAAAGTTTGAAGGGTCCAATTCCACCAATAAAAGTTGGTTCTTCAACAATTGCTCTATCTCCTCTATTCAAAAATAAAAGTGCGGTTTCAAATAATGCCTGCTGAGAACCAGTTGTAATAAGAACATTGTTTATATCTGCATTTATTCCAAGTTTTGACATATACTCCACAACAGATTTTCTTAAAGGAGCATAACCTTCTGTTGTGTCATATTGATATGCGGCCTTATCCTTACCCACTTCTGCAAGAATATCTTGAAGTTCTTCTGTTGGAAAAGTTTGGGGGTTTGGAAGCCCACCTGCAAATGAGATTACTCCTGGTTCTTTTGCAGCTTTTAGTATGTTTCTTATAAAACTAGCAGTTACTAAATTTGTTCTTTTTGAAAAAAAGTTTGAGTAATCCATTATAGCACCACCTTTTTTCCAGATTTTGCTCGTTTAAATTTTGTAAAGTCTGGCATTTTCAAAACTTCATCATATGTGAAAACAGGACCATCAACACAAACACGCCTTCCAGAAATTTCGCAGATTCCGCAAAGCCCCTCTCCACATTTCATATATCTTTCAAGAGAGAGCTCGATGTTCTCTGAAGGGACACCAAATTCAACGAGCTTATCAGCTGCATGTTTCATCATTACTTCAGGTCCACAAATTGCAAAAAACTCATATTCATCCACAAGTTCTTTTGTGATTAAATCTGTTACAAAACCAGGATATCCATAAGAACCATCATCTGTTGCATATCTAACTTCTGTCCTTTGCTCTAATGAATTTAAGATTAAATGTTCTTTGTCTTTTGCACCATAAAGAAGGGTTTTAACATCTCCATCGTGCACTAAATGAATTATTGGTGCAATCCCAGAGCCACCTGCAATTGCAAGGTAATTCATTCTGTAAAATCCAATTCCTAATGGTTCGCGAATATAAACAAAATCTCCTTTCCCCATCTCAAAAAATTTTTCTGTAAAATGTCCTCGTTTCTCAACAGTGATGCTCTCGCCCGAACTTAATGAAAATGGCTTTTCACCAACACCTGGAATAAAAACCATTGCAAATTGTCCAGGATTTGCCTTAAAAGATTCTTCAAATACAAAAGTCTTCATATATGGATTGTGTTCTACTACTCCTTTAATGACAAACCTTTTCTTAGCCAACAAAATTAACACCCACAATCTCATCAATTGATTTAACATTAATTGCTTTTAGAATTTCTTCAACATCTTTCCATATGTTTCTTAAGAAAAATGCTGTGAATGTTGAGTTTTTGTGGAGCGCTGTTCCTATTTGAAATAGAGAAGCACCTGCTCTTGCATAAGAGATTATGTGATCTGGTTTTGAAATGCCACCTGTAGCAATTATTCCAATTCTATTTCCAAAAGATTTATACATATCATAAACCATCCTCGTTGTGATTGGGCGAATTGCTTCTCCAGAAAGTCCACCAAATGTTCCTGCAAGGTATGCCCTTCCACTATAGGGTTCTATTTCCAAACCTCTTGCAAGAGTGTTTCCACAATTTATGTAATCCACATAATCCACAATTTGTTGAGCGATTCCAATGTAATTGTCACTTGGAGAAAGTTTTGCAATAACTGGCTTGTCTGTCTCTTTTCTTACTTCTCTTAATACTTCTGCAGGTTCTAATTTCTCTAAAATAGATTTTTCACCAGGAACAAAATTCGGGCAAGATATATTTATCTCATGTGCAATACAGTATTTATCAAATCTTGCCACACTTCTTGCATAATCATCTGGGGTTTCTCCATAATGCGATATTATCAATGGTGTCTCTCCTCTGTATTCTCTAAGTTCTTTTTCAAAATCATCTGGGCTCATTGATGGAAGTGCCATTGAATTCATCAAAACAGAACCATTAAAATGGATAACAGGGTTTTCATTTCCTTGTTTTTCTCTTGGCCCAATTGATTTTGGAATCCACGCACCAACATCCGCACCTAATTCTTCTAAATGTTCAAAAACAGAAAGATAGCTAAGTATTCCGCATGCATTCATTATTGGTGGATAAATTTCTAGTTTTCTCATGTTCTCACAAAAGTTTTAATTCAACTGCACCGTATTGCCTGGAATATTTCTCAATCTTCTCAGCAATTTTTCTTCCAGGTTGTTTTATATTATATGCTAATGGAAGTATGGTGGATGTATCTGTTAATGCAACATATTCATATCCTTTATCTGCAACTAATTCAGCAACACTTTTTCCATCATTTCCAATTTCAAGCCTATTGCCAAATGCAACAACTTTTAATATTTCTAATCCTGCTTCGGATAATTTATCTAATTCTCCCAAAAGTGAACTCCCTGTTGTAGTTACATCTTCAATAACTACTATATTGTCCCCAGGCATAAGATTTCCAATAAAATACTTGTCTTTTGGGTCTCCATGCTTCTTTGGTTTTGCCCTTCCAATTGTTGGTTTTACTTGTTCTGGTGGAAGATAATCAATCATGTCTGTTAATCCCAAACCCCATTGTGTTGCACCCTCAGGAACACCATAAAAACAAACAGGTTTAAGATTATGTTCTTCCATAAATGAATATGCAAACCTAAGCATTTCATCTTTTAATTTAAGATTACTCAATAAAGTTCTGAAATTCATATACCAATATCCAGGTCTCCCTGATGCCAATGTTACTGGTGGGTCAAAAAAACCAACACAGTTATTTTCTATCAAAAACATTTCATATTTTTCTCTATCAAAAGCCATTTTATCACACCTCATAATACAGATGCAATATCCTGAAGAACTTGATATGCTGCTCTTCTCCTTTCTTCTGGAGTATTGTACCCTGTTATTGCTCTTCCAATAACAAGAATGTCAGAGCCACGCCTTATTGCCTCGCTTGGTGTAAAAACTCTTAGTTGGTCTTTACCAACCTTTCCAGTAATTGGTGCCTTTATTCCTGGTGTTACATAGGAAAAATTATCTGGAAGATATGGCTTGACATAATCTAATTCTCCAGCAGAACAAACAATTCCATCCAATCCAGACTTATGAGTCAATTCTGCCAAATGAAGAACCTGCTTATTAATTAGATTGTTCATGTGGTCGTTTGATAAAACAAGTTCCCATTCTTTAATTTTCAGCTCCTCTTCCTCTGTTGGATTTGTGGTTTTCTTTTGACTCATTAACTTTTCAATACCATAATAATCCTCAAAGTTAATTCTTTCCCAACCAAGCGTAAATTGAGATAGGACCTCATTTGTTGGAACACACTTAATTCCTGCTTTAAAAATAGGTACATTATTATGTAAAAATCTGGCTAAATCCAAGCTTGTTAAAACAGTTACACCGTATATTCTTGGTCTTGGTAATTCAATACCATACTTCTCTGCTTCTTCTACTGCTGATTCAACTCCTTCAACTGCTGCACGCATCATATCCAAACCACCAGAAGCATGGACATTAAACATATATACCCCAAGATTTGTTGCATGAAATGCATAATTTTTAACTGTATTTGGTATATCATGAAATTTCAAATCTAGAAAACATTTAGCCCCATGTTTCTGAATCATTTCAACTGCTCTTGGGCCCATTGAAGTAAACAAATCATTAACTTTGAAAATGCCAACCAAATCCCCTAATTCTTTTATCCTTTCATGTGCTTGCTCTTCTGTTAACCCATCAAGTGGCAAACAAACTTTAGAACGAGCTTGAATCTCTTTTTCTGTTAATTCAATTTTTTCGTCTCCAATAAGAACACTAACCAATAAAACCACCCCCAAATATATCGTAACTAAGAAGTTGTTAATTTAAAAATGTTTGCGAAGAACTAATAAACAACACTATTTTGATTTTTAATATGTTTAACTTCCTAAAATGGTTCAAGAAAAAAGAGCCAGAAATAAAAGAACAAACAATTAAATTAGAAGATTTTGAATCATTAATCCAAGATTTAGAGCAAAAAGAGTTCGCAGATATTTATGATAAATCTAATAAGATTAAATCTAAAATTTCTGCTTACTTTAAAGAGATATCTAAAATAGCACACAATCTAAAAGAAAGCAAAATTACTACAGATATAGACCCGCGATTGAAAAAAAGAATCCTAATTGGAAGAGATAATCTTGCAGATAAATGTGTTTTCATATCAAAACGTTTTCTTGATTCAAACTTTGAAATAAAAAATTGGGATAATTTAGTGGAATTTAAAGAAAAAAATTGGAAAGCATTAAAAGAATTAACCAACCTTCTTAGTAAACATGGAGAATTTGTCAAACTCGCTTTTAAAAAGCAGATGCTAGAACTAAATAATATTTTTAAAAATATTAGTTTAAAGTTAAAAGAATTAGAAGGAATAGTTGGGGAAAAACAAGAAAAAGCAAATGCCATTATCTCTCTTAAAAAAGATGCAAAAAGATTAATTCATCTAAAGAAACAGATTGAAAAAAGTAAAAAAGAGTTGGAAGAACAAAATAAAGAATTAGAAAGCTTGCATAAAAATAAGGAAATTTTAACTGCCAAAATAAAAGAAATTGAAAATTCTTCGCAATTTAAAGAAAAAATTTCAACTGAGCATCAAATTTCAGAATTAAAAAGAGAACAAGAAAGATTAAAATTGGAACTAAGACATAAAGCAAATGCTCTTAATAAAGCCCTCAGAAAATATCTGCACTATTATGGCGAACTTCTTGATAAAGAAAAAATAAAGATTATAGAAGGATATATCCATGAGCCTATGGAAGGTATGAAGTTAGATAAATCAAAAGAAATTATTGAAATAATCAAAGATGTTAAAAAGTTAATTGAAAAAAATAAATTAAAATTTGATGAAAAAACTAAACAAAAAATATTTGAAATTATTGACAAAGCCCCAACTCTTTTTGAGGAATACAAAAGCAAAATTGAAAAAATTGAAGACGAAATCAAAAACCTCAGATTAAAACTAGAAAAATTTCAAGATAATGATTATGAAAATGCGGTTGAAACATTAAAAGTTTCTGAAAAATGGGATAAAGAGATTGAAAAAGAAATCTTAAATTTAAAAAATAAGATAAAAAATCTTGAAAGTGAATTTAAAACTTTAAAGATGAAAGTTTTAGAAAAATTAAATAAGCCCTTTGATATTAAAGTTGTAATCAAAAATGAAACATTTAATTGAGTTTAGAGATGTTTGGAAAATATATAAATTGGGAAAAGTAGATGTCCCTGCATTAAGAGGTGTTTCTTTTAATATAAATAAAGGCGAACTAGTCGGTATTATCGGACCGTCTGGTTCTGGAAAATCTACTTGTATGCACTTAATTGGAACATTAGATGTGCCAACAAAAGGTAAAATTTTCTTTAAAGGAAAAGATATAACTAAGTTTAAAGAAAGTGAACTAGCAATTTTAAGAGGAAAGGAAATTGGTTTTGTTTTTCAAACTTTTAACCTTCTTCCATCTCTTACTGCCTTAGAAAATGTTGAACTCCCAATGATTTTTCAAAATGTCCTTCCAGAAATAAGAAAAAAACGAGCGGTAAAATTGCTTAAACTTGTGGGTTTGGGAAATAGAATTAACCATCTCCCTTCTGAGATGAGTGGTGGAGAAAGACAAAGGGTTGCAGTTGCAAGGGCTCTTGCAAATAATCCAGATATGATCCTAGCAGATGAGCCCACTGGGAATCTCGATTCAAAAACAGGAAGGGAAATAATGGACTTACTAATTGCGCTAAATAAAAAAGAAGGAAAAACAATTATAATAGTAACGCATGATTTAGATATATCAAGAGGATTACAAAGATTGATAAAATTAAAAGATGGAAAAATTGTCGGGGGTTAGTATTATGAAAAAAATTTTAATTTTTATTGCCATGTTATTTTTAATAGTTGGGGTATCATCCGCCCGTTCTGCAGGTTTATCTATTGAGGTTACTAAATATGAACCTTATCCTGCTGAACCTGGAAAGTATTTAGATGTTTGGTTAAAAATAGAAAATGTTGGTGGAGACCCCGCAGAAAATGTTATGATTCAATTATCACCACAATATCCCTTTTCATTTGATTCGAATGAAGATGGATTTAGAGATATTGGAACAATACTTGGGGGTAGGGAAGTAATATTAAAATTCAAAGTAAGAGTAGATGAAAATGCAGTTCAAGGAGACAATTACTTAGATGTGGCATACAAGTATGGAAGTTATGATTGGTTAACCAAGAGAATAAATATCTTTGTGCAAACCCATGATTCCATTCTATCAATTGAAAAAACATATACACTTCCTGAAATTCTAGTTCCTGGAAAAATTTCAAAAATTATTTTTGAATTAGAAAACATGGCCGACTCTTTCTTAAGCAACATTAACATAAAACTTGATTTAACAAATTCATCTCTTCCTTTTGCACCCATAAACTCAACAACTGAAAAAAGAATTTATCTTATCGAATCTGGAAAAATAGAAAAAATTGAATTTAATGTTATCACTTCTTCTGATGCAAAAAGCGGTATATACAAAATACCTGTAGAAATAAGTTATTATGACAGCACTGGAGCAGATTATGTAAGAAATGATATCATTGGTGTGACTGTTGGAGATAAACCAAAATTCAATATTTACCTAGATGAAAGTGAAATTCTAAAAGCAGGAGAATCTGGAATTGTAAAATTAATTGTTGTAAATAGTGGTTTAACTGATTTAAGATTCTTAAACATAAAACTTCTTGATTCAGACAATTTTGAAAAATTAACAGGAGATAAGATTTACATTGGAGACTTAGACTCTGATGATACAGATACTGTTGAATTCAAACTTTATGTAAAACCAACTAATGCAAAAGAAGTAATTTTGCCTTTTGAAGTCAATTATTTTGACAACAATAACAATGAATATGTGGAAAACATAGATGTTGGATTAAAGCTATATACAAGCTCTGAAATAAACAGATATGGCTTAAAAGAAAGCACGAACTATGCATGGGTTGTTGGTTTAATCATAATAGGTATAGTTGGTTATCTTGTGTATAATTACTATTGGAAAAGAAAATGATTAAAGATTTTTTAAAACTTTCATTTATTAATTTAAGAAAAAGAAGATTAAGAAGTTGGCTAACAATTATTGGGATTATAATTGGCATTGGCTCTGTGGTTGCTTTAATTTCGCTGAGCGTTGGATTGAATAAAGAGGTTGAAAGGCAATTTCAATTATTTGGTTCTGATAAACTTTTCATTACTCCTCGTGGAATGGGTGGATTTGGCCCTCCCTCTAGCACCATTAGTTTAACTGAAAAAGATGTGGATGTGATAAGGGATGTGGATGGTGTAGATTTGGTTTCGGCAATTATTTTTCAACAAATGCCTGTCAAGTTTAGAGATGAAATTCAATTCATAAATGTAATAGGAATTTCCACAGATGAAGAAACTGAAAAATTGTTTGAAGAAGTCCAAGGTTTTAAAGTTGACAAAGGAAGACAACTAAAACCAGGAGATAAATTAAAAGCAACTGTGGGTTCTCTTTTAGGAAGCGGGGATATCTTTAAAGATGAAGTAGAAATACGAGATAAATTAGAAATTGGAGATACTGCATTCAAGGTTGTAGGTATATACAAACCAATAGGGAATAACCAGGATGATAGTTCAGTTGTTATACCCATAGAAGAATTGAGAAAGATAAGTGGTACAAAAGATGAGATAACAATGATATTTGCAAAAACAAAAGAAGGGTATAGTCCAATAAATGTAAAAGAAGAAGTTGAAAAAGCATTAAGAGATTTTAAAAACCAGGAAAAAGGTGAAGAAACTTTTGAGGTTAGAACAAGTGAAGATTTGCTAAGGTTAATTAATCAACTTTTTGGCACAATTCAAGTTGTTTTGGTTGGGATAGGCGCTATCTCATTAATTGTTGGCTCTGTTGGTGTGATGAATACTATGTATACTTCTGTGTTAGAAAGAACAAAAGAGATTGGAATTATGAAATCTATTGGTGCGACAAATTCAAATATTATGCAAATATTCCTAATTGAATCTGGAATCCTTGGTGTTGTTGGTGGTACAGTAGGGATTATTTTGGGTATCAGCATGGCAAAAGCAGTTGAAATGTTTGCATCAGCCACATTATTTGTGCCATTAAAAGCCTATGTTGGAATTGACTTGATAATTGGCGCATTAATCCTATCTTTTACAATGGGTTGTGTTGCTGGTTTGTTGCCTGCTAAGAAAGCATCTAGCTTAAATCCTGTAGATGCCCTCAGATATGAGTAGAGTAATGCTTTTAACTTTGTAACTTTTTGAAAAATAAAAGGTGAGGTCATGAAATTAATAAAAGTGCTTACAAGAAACAACAAAGAAAAAAAAGCAGTTATGGATATCTTGGCTAAAAAAAAGATAATCTCCTATGACTTAACACCTACAAAAAAATATTACAAATTTGAAATTCTTACAACTGATAAAGAAACTGGACATTTGCTTGGTGAATTAGAAAAAGCTGGTTTTGGGAAGTCATTTGAAAATTCTATTACAATAATTGATGTTAAGGCATCTGTTCCTTCTAGACGAAAAAAAGAATTAGCTCCAACAATTTCTGAAGAAGAAATTGAAGCAGACATAAAAGCAGGCGCCACATTAAATTGGGTTTATATAAGTTTTATTTCGCTTTCAGCAATAATCATTGCATTTGGGCTTTTAGGTGAAAATATAATTGTAGTAATCGGAGGTATGTTAATTGCGCCTCTTCTTTATCCATTAATAGGAAGTAGTTATTATCTTTTAAAAAGTGATGTACGAAAACTTTCGAAAACTCTTTCCTCAGAATTGTGGGGTATATTGTTAGCAATATTTTGGGGCATGATAATAACTGGTGTAATACAACAGATTAATCTAAATCCCTTATTGTTAGGAAGAAGCTTAATTTCATTTTTTGATATTGGAATTGCCATATTTTCTGGCGCAGCTGGGGCATTAAGTGTTGCAACAAGAAATCTCGGTGAATTCAGTGGTGTTGCAATTGCTGTAGCATTAATACCTCCTGCTGTCACAATTGGGATTGGAATTAGTATGTCCAATTGGTTGCTTTTCACTGGGGCTGTTGGTTTAACATTGGTAAACTTAATATGTGTGCATCTAGCATCAATAATTACATTTAGTATATTGGGATATAGCAGAGATTAATCCTTATTTTTTAAATAGTATCCACGAATTTCTTTTTGCTTCATTAAATCCCAAACAAATTTTTTTGCAGAAGAAAGCTTTTGAAATTTTTTTGTGAAAAGCCTGCGCTTGTAGTTTGCCAATTTTCTGAAGGGCTCAACGCAAAAATGCTTTTTTGGCTTTTTGTGCTTCAATATATATATAACATAGTTCTTTTTAGAATAAGCAATAACATTATCGTTTTCTATGCTCTTTTTCCAGCCTTTTGGTAATCTTCCCATTCAATATTTAGAATAGTTTATAATTTTTATAGTTTAAGTATTAATTAGATAATAGTTATTATAGGCACCAAGTCCATTCAAAAACAGATGCGCTGCTTCTAAAACTTTATCTTTTGAAATACCATGATTGTTATTGTGCAAATAAGATAATACAGAAAAATAATTAGCTGGAAGAATTACCATTGGCTTTTCGAAAAAATATTGATATTCTTTTATCCAGATCTTAGCAGTCCTAATTATCTCTTCCTTATCTGACTCATTAATTGCTTTTAGCAATAAAGAACTTCTTTCTAAAAAAGAATTACACGTCCCTTCGAGGTTACTACACCCCTCCATAGTAATATCTAAATCAGTTATTATATATTAACTTTGGGATTAGAAAAAGGCGTCAAAGAAGGATTATTCTATAATTTCTATTTCAACATTAACGTCTTTAGGCATTGGGATTCTCATTATTAATCTTAATGCTCTTTCATCTATGTCCAAATCCATAACTCTTTTATGAACTCTCATCTCCCAAGTTTCATAAAGTTCTCTTCCTCTGCCATCTGGAGAAGTGCGAAGAGGAATCTTAAGTCTCTTTGTTGGAAAAGGAATTGGACCAGAATACTTAACTTTAGTTTTATCTGCAATTTCCTTTATTTGACTAACAATTTCATTCAATTGTTTTGGGTCGATTGAACTCAACCTTATTCTTGCTGTTGGCATATAATTCTCACATCAAAAGGGGTTTATAAAAGTTACTAACGAGCATAATCAATATTTTCTATTGATAATTCAAGTCTCCCTCGCTAAGAATTACTTGGGTGTTGGTATCTCTTTCTAAAAAATCAAAAAAGAAGATATAATGCTTTCACGTGCGGATATACATCGTTACGATAGTGATGAAGAAGGGATGCTATCTGTAGTTCTGAGCTAATTAACTTCACCAAACCATCTTCTTTCTTTATCACAGGATCTAAATTTATATCAAAAAACTTTGGCTCTTCAAGAATGAATAACGCTTCCTTAATCAGGTATTGTTTTATATGTTTAAACTCTTCAAACAATGAATCAATACGTACTTGCTTATGAGAGCGGATGTAATCAGCAATAGATATAAGATACTCGGGCTTAAGTACTTCAACGTGCATATTCTTAGAAATAACTTCAGTCATGGGCATCACCCTTTATCCTAACTCAATATTTGTTAATATATATTTCCTTAACTATCTATTTCAAATTCGTAAGGGATTAGTTCAATGCTTCCATCAAAATTAAGCTTGCATTCCAATCCGTCTCTTTTCCATTCTGTTCTTCTAAAGTAGAGCTCGTAAATTTCTTCAACATCTTTTTGTGAAATTCCTTCTAAAATCTGGGCGCGCGCATCATGGTATCCTCCAAAAATTTTCGCAATAGGGCCATATTCAACATTATGTTTTTTTGGATCCCCCATAACATTGAACGCTGCAAAAACTTCATATGGCGCTATTGCTTTTTCATTCAATTCTTTTACAACTCCATTAATGCTATCCTCTCCTTTTTCAAAAAGATGTTTTGCAACATATCCAAAATAACCATATGGGTAAAGCTCAATGATTAAATAATCTTTACCAGTCAATTTAGCGTATTCTTCTTTTGCCCATTCAAAATCCTTTGTATCCCTAAGCACACTTGTTGGAATAAACCCTCCAGGAATATGAACGGGTTTCCTTTCTTCAAGAATAGGTTTATCATATGCAGTTGAAAGAGTTAAAATAGCTTCACCAACATAATGATGTGTTCTTCTAAGCTTGTACGCAGCACCATGAACATTTATACCAGCACTTTTGCTAAACCCTGCAAGTAGGATCAATTCGATAGGAAGAATATCATCGCCTTTACTATTCATCAATTTACCACCCCAAAAGATTACATAGTATATGCCTCACTTATTAATAAACTTTATCAAAAAACAGTTCTCTTAGGAAGAAAAAGCTTTACCAAAAGAAAAGAGATTAAAAAGAAAGAAATTAGCGCTTTACAATGTCAATTGCAAAGCCAGCCCCCACTGTTTCTCCCATGTCTCTAACTGCAAAGCTTGAAAGTTTTGGAATCTCGCTTCTCTTTTCAATCACTAATGGTTTTTGTGGTTCAAGCACAACAACTGCTGCATCTCCTGTTTTAAGCATGTCCGGGTTTTCTTGTGCTACTTGACCTGTTCTTGGGTCAAGCTTTTGCTTTAACTCCTTAAACTTGCATGCAACTTGTGTTGTGTGTGCGTGCAATACTGGTGTGTAACCTTTGCTTATTGCAGTTGGGTGGTGCAATATAATTATTTGTGCTGTGAATTCTTTTGCAACTGTTGGTGGCTTATCTGCTGGTCCAACTACATCTCCTCTTTTAATTTGTTCTTTTGTTACACCACGCACATTGAAACCAATGTTGTCACCTGGTTTTGCTTCTTGCATTTGTTCGTGATGCATTTCAATTGACTTTACTTCACCAGAAACATTTGCTGGCTCAAATGTTACTTTTTGTCCAACTTTCATAACACCAGTTTCAACTCTGCCAACTGGAACAGTTCCAATTCCTGTAATTGAATAAACATCTTGAATTGGTAGTCTAAGTGGCAAGTCAACTGGTTTTTCTGGTTCTTTAAGTGCATCAAGTGCTTCAAGCAAAGTTGGTCCTTTCCACCAATCCATCTTTCCAAGTTTCTTTGTAACATTTTCACCTTCAAGTGCGCTTACAGGTATGAATGGAATTTCATCTGTTTTGAATCCTGCGGTTTTAAGGAATTTAATTAATTCCTCTTTCAATGAATTGTATGCATCCTCTTTGTAATCAACTGTGTCCATCTTGTTTATTGCAACAATAAATTGTTTAATTCCAAGAACTTTTGCAAGGAATGCATGTTCTTTTGTTTGTGGTTGAATTCCTTCTTTTGCTGCAACTACAAGTACAGCTGCATCTGCTTGTGCTGCACCAGTAATCATGTTTTTAATAAAGTCTCTGTGTCCTGGTGCATCTATAATTGTGAAATAATATTTTGGAGTTTCGAATTTCATGTGAGACAAATCAATTGTAACTCCTCTTGATCTTTCCTCACGTGTTGCATCAAGTACATATGCAAATTCAAATGTAGCTTTCCCTAAAGCTGCTGCCTCTTTTTTCAATCTCTCAATATCCTGTTCAGTAATTGTGCCTGTTTCAAAAAGCATCCTACCTACTATTGTTGATTTACCATGGTCTACGTGACCAATTACAACCAAGTTCATGTGTGGTTTTGCTGCCATATTATCTAACCTCCAGATTTTTAGTTAAACATGGTTTTGAGCACCAAATTATAGATTTTAAAAATATTGGGGGTTTAAAAATCTTTTTATTCAGTTTTTAATCCTTTTCTTTCTCTTATCTTTTTAACAACATTTTCCTGCAATGACTTTGGAAGCTTTTCAAATTTGGAATCCACAAGGAACCAAAATGCTCTTCCTTCTGTTTCTCCTCTAAGGGAATCTGTAAATCCAAACATGTCTGCAACTGGTAGTTTTGCCATTGCAACAATTGTTTCTCCTTCTTGTTGCATATCAAGCAATTGCCCTCTTCTGCTTTGAACAATTTTGCTTAATGAACCCATGAATTGCACTGGTGAATCAATTCTAATTGTCTGTACTGGCTCGTAAAGTATTGGCTCTGCTTGCATAAATGCTTGTTTTATTGCATCCCTAACAGCAGGTATTACTTGTGCTGGTCCTCTGTGAATTGCATCTTCGTGAAGAGTACAATCAACTAATCTCACAAGAACTTTCATACATGGTTCTTTTGCAACGGGCCCTGCTTTCATAACTTCTTCAAATGCATTTATGACCATTTCAATTACTTCTCCAATGTGTACAATACCTGAAGTATTATCAATTAATATTGAACCATTGAAAATATCTTTAACACGCTTTGCATCATCTCTGCTGAAACCTGCTTCTTGAAGTTTCTTGAATATCTCTTCATCTTTTTTTCTTGGTTTTATTTCAGGAAGTTCTCCTTCTTCAATCATTTCAAATGCCTTATCTGGCAATGGTTCGACAGTAATCAAAAATTTGTTGTGCTTATTTGGAGATTTTCCTTCTACAATTGGAGATTTCTTTGTTACTGATTCTCTATAAACAACAATTGGTGGTGATGTTTTTATTTCTAATCCATGCTCTCTTCTTAAATCATCTTCAACAATTTCTAAATGAAGTTCACCCAATCCAGAGACAAGGTGTTCACCTGTTTCTTCATTAATTTCAACGCGAAGAGTTGGGTCTTCCCTGCTTTTGTTTCTAAGAACTTCAATTAATTTATTCAAATCTTTTGGGTTCTTAGCTTCAAATGCTTTTGTTACAACAGGTTCAAAGATATGCTTAATGCTTTCAAATGGTTCTACATCTTTTATAGATGAAATTGTCTCACCTGAAGAAACACCTCTAAGCCCAACAACACCAACTATGTTTCCTGCTGGTGCAGAATCAATAGGATACTTGTGTTGTCCTTTCCAAACATATATTTGGGATGCTTTTGCTTCTTGTCCTGTGCTAAAGAAAACTTGCGCACCCCTGCTTAATGTTCCAGAATATATTCTTGCAATTGCAATTTCGCCTGCATGAGGATCAACTACTACTTTTGAAACACACATAACAAGTGGACCATTTTCATCACAATTCAAAAGTGCTTTGCCCACTTCAGAGTTTTCATCTCCATGCCAAATAGCTTTCATTCTGTATTGCTGAGCTTGTTTTGGATTTGGAAGATGTTTAACAATCATATCAAGAACTGCAATGTGCAAAGGTGCTTTTTTTGAAAATTCATCAACTGCTTCTTTTCCTTTTTGGTATGCTTCTACAACATCCTTAAAACTCAAACCAGTTTCTTTCATAACAGGAAATGAAAGCGCCCATTTGTGAATAGCAGAACCAAAGCAAACACTTCCTTCTTGAACATTAACCTGCCATTTCTCTTTAAATTCTTCAGGAGATAAATCTCGAATAAGTTTGTTTACATCTGAAATTATTTTTAAAAATCTTTCTTGAATTTGTTGAGGATTAAGCCTAAGTTCAGAGATTAACCTATCTGCTTTGTTTATGAACAGAACAGGTTTTACTCTTTCTCTTAACGCTTGTCTTAAAACTGTTTCTGTCTGTGGCATTACTCCTTCAGCAGCATCTGCTAAAACAAGAGCCCCATCAATAGCCCTAATTGCTCTTGTTACATCTCCGCCAAAGTCGACATGTCCTGGAGTATCAATAAGATTAATCAGGTATTCCTTTCCTTTATATTCATGAACCATGTTTACATCTGCAGATTGAACAGTAATACCTCTTTCTTGCTCTACTTCTTTTGTGTCCATGAAACAAATTTCTCCTGCTTTTTCATACGAAAGCATTCCACAACCAGCAAGAAGAGAATCACAACATGTGGTTTTTCCATGGTCAATATGAGCAACTACACCTATATTTCTAATTTGTTCTTTAACCTTCATTGCTCTTTTTATTTTTTCAAGCATAGATTCTTTTTCTGCCATGGAAATTTAGAAAGAAGTAGGGTTTTTAAAAGTTACTATTTAATTCCTAAAAGGTCGCAAACAGGGATTAATTGCATCCTTTGTTGGAATACTTTTACTGCTTCTAATGCACTTACAAGTTTGAAATAATCTTCTGGTTCTAATCTTCCTTTTTTAGTAAATGTTGAGTAACCTATGTCCCAATCTCCAGCAATTTGTTTAAACAAGGAAATTTCATCTCTGCAATCCCCATTACAAAGGGATTTCATGTGTAGATCTCTAAAATTAAATGAAATGCTGGTTTCATCTAAAACATTAACAACATCTTCCAATCTGTCCCTGATATCATTGTTAAGCACTATGGCTTTATCTCCATAAGGTGTTTGAGTTTGAACTATAATAGCAGTGTAATCCTCCTTAAAATAATGTCTTGGTCCGAGAAAAATGGCAAATGGAATATCATCTCTCTCTATTGAAAAATCTATTTGGCGTTCATCATATAACAACCCTTTATATCCAAATTCTTTAAGAACCTCAGCAACATCAGGTATTGTTCTTTCAACAATTGGTCTTCCTAATCTATTTCTTTTTTCGATTTGGGCTTGAAAATATAAAACTATGCCAACATATTTTTTCCGTTCAATTTCATCTTTTAAAGCTTGTTTTAAAATTTTATCTGCTTGTGCTCGATAATCCATTAAATCACCCATGACTATGAAGTAGTAAACATTTTATAAATATTTCTTTTAATTATCCTTTCTTTTGCAACAACAATCTTTTTAATAGATGGCGTGATTGTTTTTTTACATGGGTGCTAAATATATATTTGTTGTAGGTGGTGTGCTTTCAGGTTTAGGAAAGGGGATTGTAACTTCTTCTATTGGAAAACTGCTCCAAAGTTATGGTTACAAAGTTACAGCAATTAAGATTGATCCCTACATAAATCTTGACGCTGGTACAATGCGTCCAACTGAACATGGTGAAGTTTGGGTAACAGAAGATGGGGGAGAGATAGACCAAGATTTAGGAAATTATGAAAGATTTCTTAATAAAAATCTGCCAAAAAGAAACAACATAACAACTGGGCAGATATATCTTGCTGTCATAAATAGGGAAAGAGAACTTGGTTATAAAGGTAAAAATGCAGAAGTAGTACCAGATATTATAAATGAAATAAAAGATAGGATAAGGGCTGTAGAAGAAGACAATGATTTTGTGCTTGTTGAAATTGGGGGAACAACAGGAGATATACAAAATGAAGTTTTTCTTTATGCTGCAAGAGAATTGGGAAGAGAAACTCCTTCAGTATATATCTTAGTTACATACATTCCTTTTTTGAAAAATGTTGGGGAATTAAAAACAAAACCAACGCAACATGCTGCTGCACTTTTAAGAGAAACTGGCATAATGCCAGATTTTATTGTTACAAGAAGTGAAAGAAGGATTGATGAGCCAAGAAAAGACAAAATATCAAAACTTTGTTTTATTGACAAAGGAAATGTAATTGAAGACCCAGATTCAGAAACAATTTATGAAGTGCCTTTAATTTTTAAAGAGCAAAATTTTGGAAAAAAGATTCTTGAAAAGTTTGGACTTAATCCAAAAAAAGATGATTTGAAAAAATGGGCTCATCTCTTGGAAAACATGAAAAATGCAGATAAAGTTGTTAAGATTGGTGTTGTTGGAAAATATGTTGCATATGGAGATTCTGAGCATAAGGATGTTTATATTTCTGTTTTAGAAGCAATAAGGCATGCTTGCGCACATCTTAAAGTTAAGCCCTTAATTGAACAAATACAGTCAACAAAAATTGAAGAGCAAGGAACTGAAATTTTGAAAAAATATGATGGGATTGTTGTGCCTGGCGGATTTGGGAAGATGGGTACAGAAGGGATAATTGAAACCATTAAATATTGCCGTGAGAATAATGTGCCATTTCTCGGGCTTTGCTATGGACTTCAAATGGCAGTAATTGAATTTGCAAGAAATGTTTGCGGAATGCGAGGAGCAAATACAACAGAAAATGACCCAGATACAAAATATCCTGTAATTGATTTTATGCCAGAGCAAAAAGAATTAATTAAATTAAAGCAATATGGTGCCACAATGCGGCTTGGTGCTTATCCTGCTGTTTTAAAAGAAGGGACAAAAGTTAGGGAATTATATGGAAAGGAGTTTGTTTCTGAAAGACATAGACATCGTTATGAAGTTAATCCAGAATTCATAGAAAAACTTGAGGAAAAGGGATTATTGTTTTCAGGTAAAAGCCCTGATAAAAAATTAATGGAATTTCTTGAGCTTCCAAATCATAGATTTTTTATTGCAACCCAAGCGCATCCAGAATTCCATTCAAGATTTGAAAATCCAGCACCTTTATTTGTGGGTCTAATAAAAGCAAGTTTAGAAATGCCGCATCAAACGGTGCTTAAACATGAATAATCTACATTTTTCTTAAAAAGAAAAACCTGCACGAAAAAGAAAGAATTTATAATTACCTTGAAGCTGCTGCTTGTCTTTCAAGTTCTGTCTTCTTAGAAATTGCAAAGGATTTTGGGTCTTCCTTGCTTGCTGCAATTATTTCGTTTGCTAATCCTTTCTCAATTGAGACTTTTTTGTCTGCAACTGCTTGAAAAGCACCTTGTGTTATCCATCTTAATGCTAAATCAACTCTTCTTTGTGGAGAAGTATCAACTTGTTTTGGTACTCTAACCCCACCAATCTCAATTACAGTAATCTCATCTCTTGGAGCTGCATTTTCAACAGCCCTAACAAGAACTTCAATTGGATTTTGTCCTGTTTGCTTTTCAATTATTTCAAATGTTTTCTTTGTTATATTATATGCTGTTTGAGATTTTCCTGAACAGAATTCGCTTGTTCTCCAGTGTTTTTTTCCTTTATGTCCTGGAGACATTAATTTATTCATAAATCTTTCAACAATGTTAACATGACTTTTTGCAAATCTTGTTCCAGCATGCCTGCCATATGTTTGGGGAACAAAAAGGGGTTTTAGATTTATCGAACTCTTCAATCCCGGATCCTTAACTTCAACTTCAGTTGAGTATTTTCCAAAAACTTTTATTTCCATATCCAACCCCTGCTTTCTGAAAATTTTCTCTTTCGCTAACGTTTCTCTTTTATAAAGAGAAAGGTTAACGCATTGGTTTTTCTTTTCTTCCTTTTACAAGTTCATTAATTGATACACCATTAACTTTTATGACTCTAAATTTAACACCTGGCATATCTCCGAAAGCTCTTCTTTGTGGTGCGCCCATTCTTTCAATTATAACTTCATTATGTTCATCAATAAATTTAATTGCACCTGGGCCATAACCAGCGTAAGCAGTAATAGTTCTTCCATTTTTTGCAACTTGAACTTTAACACACTTTCTTAAACCTGAGTGTGGCTGTTTAACTTCTATCTCCATTTTTTGCAAGACAATTCCTCTTGCTGCTGGAGAACCTTCGAGTGGATCTGTTTTTTTGTATTCCTTAGTCTTCATTTTAGCTAAATCCTTTTTTGCAAAAAGGAATTTTTTCCTTCTCTGCCTTAGCTTCTTTCCAGCATTTAATCCTCTTGGTTTATTAGCCATATCAAATCCCAATTAAAAACTATTTATAAAGATTACTGAATTGTAATTTCATCAATATTAAAATACTTTTTAATTAATTCTCTAGCATTTTTGCTTTTTGTTTTTATCATTCCCAATTTATCTTTAATAAGAGAAACATAAAGGGTTTTTGTTCCATCAGATTTTTCAGCAATATATGCATTTTTTACTTTTATTGGACGGAATATGTTTGAAACAAATTTCAATGGGTCATTTGAAAATTCTAAAACTTCAATTCTTTTCTTTAATTTTTCTTCAAGTCTTTTGATATTTATTCCGCCTTTCCCAATTGCAATTCCTGCTTGTCCTTCTGCAACAATAAAGGTTATCTTTTCTTTTTCTTTATCAACAATACAATCTTTAACAGAGGCGCCAGTAACATTTTCAAAAGTAGTTATAAGTCCTATGTCCTCAATTGAAAGTTTTATTTTGTTTGCCATTTTACTTACTCTTTAACAAAGCCACAACCAAAACACTGTGGGCTCTTTTGCATTTTACACCCAATTCTTTATTGCTTCCTTTGAATTCATTAAGTTCTGTATTTGAAAGTTTTGCATAGTATTCTAAATCCTTTTTTAGGCTCTCTGGCGCATTTGATGCAAAAATAACTTTTCCAATTTTCCCTAGTTTTAATGCCTTAACTACGCTTTTTGAACCAAAAATTAAGTTTTTTGTTCCAATTGCTTTTTTAAATTCTTGAGGCAAATCACTAATTGTTTCTGTCATTTCTTCTTATCCTCCTTTTTTTCAACTTTAAGATTGACTAAACCAGTTCCTACTGGAACAGGTTGATTAATCATAACATTTTCAACTACGCTTCTCAAATCATCAACTTCAGCAGATACTGCTGCATTGAATAAGTGTTTTAATGGTACTTCAAAGCTTGCACGTGCAAGTACTGATGCTTTTGCACCACTTACACCATAACGTCCAATTCCTTTAATTGTTCCATCATTTGTCATTACATCTGCAACAAGCATAATATGTCTAACATCAACCTCAATACCTTGATTTTTCAAGACATTTATGGTTTCTTCAATAATTGTGTTTCTTGCAGCTTCAATTCCAAGAACACTAAACACTTCAAATATGTCATTTGTTGTTGTGTTTTCAATATCAACTTCTGGGAGTTTTAAAATTTCTTTTAAGTTTGTACCAGAAGTTTTAATTATCCAATTGTTTCCGTGCTTTACTGGAAGAACTTGCTTAATTCCTTTTATACCACCAATATGAATTGCCCTAAGTTTTACTTTTAATTTGTATAATTTTCTTATATCAATATCCTCATCTTTTGGTTTGACATTTATTTTGTATGCTCCTGTTGTTATTTTTGCTGTTTTAAACTCTTCATAAATTATTTCATGAACTTTCTTTTCTTTTATTCCAAACTTTTTCATCTTTTGTGGGTCAAGTTCAATTTCAACTCTCATTCTCAATAAGTCAACATCAATTTCCTTGATAATATCATCAAGTGTGATTTCTAAAATTTTAAGTGCAATCTCTTCAACTCTTTGCTCACTTGTTGCATAGGATGGTTTTAAGAATATTGTCATAGCAGGAGTGCTTGGTTCTCTTCTTGCATCAAAAATTTCTATTAAACGTGGCAAACCTTGAGTAACAGTCATTTCTGTTGCTCCTGCAAGCCATTTAGTACGAAGAGTAAGCTGAGTACCTGGTTCTCCAATTGATTGTGCAGCAACAACACCAACTGCTTCTCCAGGTTCAATTAATGCCTTTTCATATTGTCTCTCTGCTATTTTTCTCAACTTTTCCATCTGTGCCTTGTTAAGTTTAAGTGTTTCTTTCAATTCTTTCAATTGTTCTTCTACAGATTGTGGTAATATCATTTGACTACTTCCTCCTTTGGAATAAGTAATCTTCCATTATCGGATTTAGAAACATCAATTCCATCTCCACCGTATACAAACTGCACAATTCTTCCTGACGCATCTCTTACTGTGTTATCATATGCAATTTTTAAGTCTTGAAGTGCATTAATCAATCTTCTTTGAAGATAACCAGATTTAGGTGTTCTCATTGAGGTATCCATAATTGTATCTCTACCAGTGATTGCGTTAAAGAAAAATTCTGTTGGTGTCAATCCACCTTTGTATGAATGTCTTACAAAACCTCCTGCTGCAGGACCAACATCTCCCCATCTAAAGTGTGGCAATGTTCTATTTCTATAACCCTTTCTAATTCTTGTTCCTCTAAGGCTAAGCTGTCCTACAGAGGCAGACATAAGTGATAAGTTAAGTAATGAACCTCTTGCACCTGACTGTGCCATGATTAATGTATAATTATCTTGTTTAAGGTGTCTTTCTACAATTCTACCTGTTTTGTTTCTTGCTCTGTTAATTGATTCAATTATTTTGAATTCAAGTGTTTCTCTAACTGTTCTTCCAGGATATGCTTCTAATTTGCCTTCTTCATAATCTTTAATATATGCATCTATTTTCTTTTGTGCAAAGTCAAATGCTTCTTTAATCTCTTTAATTGCTTCTTCTGGCAAATCAGTATCTGTTAAAAGAGTAGTAAACCCAATTTTCTGTAGGTATGCCATACCTAACAATGCTGCTTTTTGTATAAACTCAACTGCTGCTTTGTCGCCGTATTTATTTATTATAGCTTGAATTAATTTTCCTTTTGGAGCTTCAGGTCCAATTGCTTTAACATCGATTACGCCCTGTTTTAATTCTCCTTTTTCAATTACAACCATTGAATATTTACATCTTGGGTCTTTACAATGTTGGTGTTTTGGACAGGTTTTTGATTTTTCCCTATAATCTACCTCTGGAAGAATCATTGAGAATATTTGTTTTCCATTATAATAATTAATTCCACCTTTTCTTGAAGCTGGTTTCTTTGGAAGTTGAGTGACTCTTGCTTGTGCAAGCAATTGCGATACTTCTTTTTGCGAAAATAAATCTTCTGTTTTTGTCAACAAATACAGTCCAGTAATTTGGTCTTGTACACATCCAATAATTGGAAGCCCATATCTTGGCGTAACAATGTTATTTTGCACTCCTAAAAGAAATTCTGCTTCTGCTCTTGCTTCTTCTGTTTGTGGAACATGTAAGTTCATTTCGTCTCCATCAAAGTCTGCATTGTATGGAACTACTGTGCAAAGATTTAGTCTAAATGTTTTATGTGGTAACACCCTAACCTTATGCGCCATAATGCTCATTCTATGCAATGATGGCTGTCTATTGAACAAAACAATATCTCCGTCCTTCAAATGTCTTTCAACAATATATCCTGGTGCTAATTCTTCTAATAATACTTCTCTTGTTTCATCAGAAATAACCTTACGTTTTCCATCTGGTGTTATAACATAATTTGCACTTGGATATTTGTCTGGTCCATTTTTAACATATTCTTTTAATTCTTTTATGTTCCATTCTGTTACTCTTTCTGGAACTGTAAGTTCTTTTGCAATTACTTCTGGAACTCCGACTTCGTCAATATCTAATTGAGAATCAGGAGAAATAACTGTTCTTGCAGAGAAATTAACACGCTTACCTGCAAGGTTTCTTCTGAATCTTCCTTCTTTTCCTTTAATTCTTTCCGCAAGAGTTTTAAGTGGACGCCCGCTTCTGTGTCTCGCAGGTGGAACTTGCGAAATATTATTTGCGAAAAATGTTGTAACATGATACTGAAGCAAATCCCATAGATCCTCGATAATTATTTCTGGTGCACCAGCACTAAGGTTTTCATATAATCTTTGATTTGTTCTAACTATGTCACTAAGTTTGTGAGTCAAATCATCTTCGCTTCTTTCACCAGATTCCAATGTTATTGAAGGCCTAACTGAAACTGGCGGAACTGGTAAAAGAGTTAATACCATCCATTCTGGTCTTCCTGCTGCTGGTGATATTCCTAAAAGTTCAGAATCTGTGTCAGAAACTCTTTTTAGTCTTTCAAGAACATCAACAGGTGTTAATTTTTTATTTCCTTCAACAAAAGAAGATGGTTTAACAAGTTTTATCTTTTCTTGTTTTGCACCACAATGTGGGCATTTTTTAATTAACTTTGTTTTATTTACAATAGCTTTGATAATTGCTAATCTGCTGATAGTTCCTCTTATCTTTTTTATATTTCTTAATCTTTCTAGCCATTTTTCAATTTCAACCTGTGGCAAAAGAATTCTACCACAATCTGAACATGTGCTTTTTAAGAAAACATAAATTAATGGGATATATCTTATGTGGAAAACAGGACGTGCAAGCTCAATATATCCAAAGTGTCCTGGACATTCTCTAACTTTTCCACCACAAGTTCTACATCTTAATCCTGGGTCAATTACTCCCATCTTTAAATCCATAAGAGAAGAATCAATTGGATAACCATCTGCATCATATAGTTCTGGTGTAACTACTTTTACTACACCCATTTTTTTAATTAATTCTGGGGAAAGCATTCTAAATTCTATCGAACCTACCTTTTCCCTCAATACCTTGTTTATGGTTATCCCATCATCTATCATATGTTTCTACACCTCAATACTTGGGTTTTAAATTTAATTTTGGATAAATACACATTGATTTTAATTCGTCTAACAATAATTTGAAAGCATAAGCCATCTCAACAAAAGTAACTGGTGCATCATCTCCGCAAACAGGACAAACTGTCTTGTTCTTAAATTTATTATAGATTGCTAAAAGTCCGCATTGTTTACAAATTGGAATAACTGCCCTGTCTGAATCAAACCTCTCTTTGAGCAATAGAGCTGCACCATGTCCAACAAAGCAGTCTTTCTCCATTTCTCCAAGTCTTAATCCACCTTCTTTTGCACGGCCTTCTGTTGGTTGTCTTGTCAAAAGTTGTACTGGTCCTCTGCTTCTTGCATGTATTTTGTTTGCAACCATGTGTCTTAACCTGTAGTAGTATTGGCTTCCAACAAAAATTCTTGCCCTGATTCGTTCACCTGTTCTTCCATCATACATGACTTCGGTTCCATCTTCTTTGAAACCCGCTTCCTTTAACATTTTTCTAAGTTCAAATTCATTGATACTTTGAAATGCAGTAGCATCAATAGACTTTCCTTTTAGGGCTCCAACTTTTCCACCCAATATTTCAATTAGGTGTCCTACTGTCATACGGGTTGGAATTGAATGTGGTGAGAATATGATATCTGGGACTATTCCATTTTCTGTAAATGGCATATCTTCCTCAGGAATAATCAAACCAAGAATGCCTTTTTGTCCGTGACGTGAAGCAAACTTATCTCCGAGCTCTGGAATTCTTTGATCTCTAACTTTAACTTTTACAAATTTATTTCCTTCTTCACTTTCAGAAATTAAAACACTCTCAACAACACCTTGTTCTCCGTGTGCAAGAGTTGTAGAGGTTTCTCTTTGTGCTTCTGTCCCAACACGCAATTCTTCAAGGCTTGACAAGAATCTTGGTGGTGAAACTTTTCCAACTAAAACATCTCCAGGTTTTACTTCAACCTCTGGATAAACAATTCCATCCCCTTCAAGATACCTATACGCGTGTTCTGTTCTATACCCTTTTATATCCTTATCAGGAACAGCAATTGTATCTGTTTGTCCGCCAGGGTATCTTAGTTCTTCGCATTTGTATGGTCTATATGTTGTTGCCCTAAAAAGCCCCCTATCAATACTTGCTTTATTTATAACAACTGCATCATGAATGTTATATCCTTCAAATGGCATTATTGCTACAATTACATTTTGTCCAGCTGGATGATTCTCTACTCTTAACAGATCATACATTTGTGTTTTAACAATTGGAACTTGAGGATAATGTATTACTGAAACATCAGTGTCTGCGCGCACAGGAAGATTTGTTGCATAAATACCTAGTGATTGCTTTGTCATCTTAGCTCCAAGTGTAATACGATAACTTAAAGAGTGTTGAGCATAAGGAACCATGTTTGCTTGTGGTCCCATAATAACTATTGGTGAAATTTCAAGATGTGTGTGCTCTGGTGTAATATCATTTTCATCAACAGCAATCAATGCATTCTCCTCTTCTTCTGCATCAAGATATTCAATTACTCCTTCTTTAACTAAGTCATCCCATTTAATCTCATTTTTCTTAAGTTTTTCAATATGTTCTTTTGTTAGCAAAGACTTACCATTTTTTACAACAATTAATGGCCTTCTTGCTCTTCCTTTATCAGAAAATATGAAAATACTATCTTCGTCATTATAGTAAGAAACATTTATTTCAGAAGGCATGCTACCATTTCTACGCATTTCCTTTATTTCTTTAATTAATTTATCAGGATTTTTGTGAGTTCCAATAAATTTACCATTCAAAAAGACATTTGCCATTATCCTACCTTCTCCAATCCTAATTTCTTTAATTTTGAAATGATTTCATCCTCTCCAATTTCAGGTTCAGTTGAAATTTCACAAGTGATTGCAAGGTTCTTTCTAAGTCCTACATTTACACCTTCTGGGGTTTCAGATGTACATAACCTACCCCAGTGAGTTGGGTGCAAATCACGAGCTTCAAAGTTCTCTCTGCTTGCAGTTAAAAGTGAAACAACTCTCCTTATATGTGAAAGTGTTGCAAAGTAGTTTAATCTATCAAGATGCTGTGAGATTCCATGTCTATCTCCAATCCATTCGCCTGTTGCTAATGCGCTTCTTAATCTTGATGTTAATAATTGAGAACGTATAACTGATTGTAGATTAGGTATTTTACCACGTTTTACAAGTCTTTCAAAATTATATTTTGCATCTCCAATTATCATTCTAAATGAAAATCTAAACAAGTTTTCTAAAAGGTCTCCGCAAAGTCTTAATCTTTTATTACTATAATGGTCCTTATCATCTACTTCAGCATCACCATAAGAAACAAGTAATAATTTTCTAACTGCACGAGCCAAGAATAATGCTTTAAGCATTCTTGATTCTTTTGAATGTCCAATGTGAGGTAAAAAGAATTTATCAATTACTTCTTCTGCTCTTTCAATTCTTTTTTCAGGAATCATAATACCCATTCTCTTTCCAATATTTTCTAATGCGTCTTCTATTTTTTTCAAATCCTTTGCTTCATAAATATTAATATAGAGGTCAGATGAGAATTTGCTATCTGTAGAAATTGATTCAATTATATCTTTATCTTTTGTCATGCCTAATGCTTTCATTAAAACTACAACTGGTATTTTTTGAAGTTTTGTAAAAGAAACATAAACAGTTCCATCTTTTGATTTTTCTAATGTGTGTGGTATGTTATATTGTCCATCTTCGCTAAATATTTTTCCAACATAAGGATAAGTTCCTGTTTTTTGTTCATCAACCAAAAGTTTATTTGTAACTAAATCTTCAACAATAACAATTACTCTTTCAGTTCCATTAATTATGAAATAAGCTCCAGGATCATCAGGATCTTCTCCTGCTTCAATTAATTGTTCACGAGTCATTCCATGCAAATAGCAATTGTTAGAACGCAACATGATTGGCATATCCCCAACATGGATTACTTGTTTTTCTTTTTCTTCTCCACCTTGGATTATGCTCATTTCAAGCATGATTGGTGCTTCATATGTCAAGTTTCTTAATCTTGCTTCTACTGGAAAAATTTTTCTTCTCGAGCCATCCGCTTCTTTAATAATTGGTTTCTCAACCCAAATCTTTCCAAGTTTAATTCTTAAATCACGAACACCAATTGGTAAAATATCAGGAACAATTTCTCCAACTTCATTAACAACTCTTTGCATTCCAAATTTTATGAATTTATTAAAAGAATTTATATTATGGTCTGTAAATGATTTGGATTCAAAATACTTTTTCAATAATAATTGTGAGTCTTGTTTATTCACTTATCCCACCCACTACAACTCTATAAAATTTTGAAAGTCCAGCTGTTTTGCTGGTTCTTGTAAATTCAATGATATTCCCTAATTTTGCATCTAATGCTTTTGCAACAGGGTCTGTTAATCTAATTCTTGGAAGTTGTTGTTTTGTTATGTTATATTTTTCGAGCAACTTTTTTTCTTCTTCTGGCGACATTATCTTACAATCTGGAACCAATCTACTTTTAAATATATCGATTGGTTTTTCTTCACCTTTTTTAGTTTTTGTTGCCATGATATATCCCCTTTTTAAATGGGCCCGAGGGGATTTGAACCCCCGACCTCCTGGTTAAAAGCTTCACCTTCAATCCTTTTCAAATGTGATAAGAAAAGAATTGAAAACAGGCGCTCTGACCAGGCTGAGCTACGGGCCCCTGGTAGAGTGATTGATGAAAAGTAAAAATGTGATAGAAATTTCTGTCTAAATTGGCCATTAATACAGTCTAACATACCACTGAAAACTTTTTTACTCCTTTATATACCTTTCGGCGTTAGATATGATGTATTTTGGGGCAAAATATTAAGAAAATTATCTGCGTTTTCTTTTTCTATTCTTTTTTCGTCCCCTGCTTTTTTGAATTATTTTTTGCTTTGGTTTTAATTTTACTCTTTTTTTCTTTTTTCCTTTTCTTAATTTTGGTTGAAGAACTCTCATTTTAATCACAAAAACGCCCCGGCCGGGATTTGAACTCCCGCAACCTTTTTCTTGGAAAGAAAAACGTTGACGAAAAAGAAGTTTTCTTTCGCCAGCGTTTCTTTTCCCAAAAGAAAGGCTGTCCCGGGTCACAAGCTGTCTGTCACCCACGGATTTCTTTCCGTGCACGCTTTCTTTCTAAGAAAGGGTGCCGACAGGCTCGTATCCTAGGCCAGATTTCCCCAGCTTTCTTTGGTACTACTTTTTCCCAAAGAAAGTTGCCTAGACTACCGGGGCATGTTTTTGATAGTGATTTTCTTATTTTAAAATCTTTTTGGTTTTAAAATCCCGGCGGCCGGACTTTCATACCATTTCTTTTGGTGCAGCTTTTCTTTCCAAAAGAAAAGGTGCGTCGAACCAGCAACCTCACGGTTTCAACGATGGATTTCTCCACCAACACACTACAGCCGTGCGCTCTACCATTGAGCTACGCCGGGATAAATCTTTGTAGAAATTCATAGCTTTAAAAGTTTTTTCTTATCTTTCTTTTAAAGAAAGATTATTCTATTTCAAGTGCGAGCACATTCGAGGCTTCTTCTTGTTTCATGCCTTTTTCATCTTTATACTCTATCTTTGCTGGTTTAAACAATACTTTTCCTAAAACTTCTAAAGAGGTTCTAACTTTGTAAGAAACAACTCTTTCTTCTTTTGGATTTATTTTTTCAAGTTCCCACAATACAACTCTTTGTTTTGCTTTTCTTGTTACTTTTCCAGGAATAGTTCCATAATCCCTTACTTCTTTGATAAATGCTGGCAATGGGTCATATATCTTCACATTCCTGAGTTCAGAGCCAGAGAGATTTTTGATTCTTAATTGTATTTTTAAATCCATAAATCCTGGATGTCTCTTATAATCAACAAGTTCTTTTTTGATTGTAACCTTTCTTGTAAAGTACCACGCTCCTCCAACAATGATAATTATTGCAAATGGGATTAATAGCAATGGAACATAATTTGTTTGATATTGCACAACTTTTTCTGTTCCAGGTTGCACTGTAATTTCCCATCTAATTTCTCCATCTTTAAATTCATATCCTTGTGTAACTGTTGTCATTAGTGCTTTTTCAATCCCAGAAATTCGGGAAGTTACAACACAATTTGTGGTTTCGGTTCCGCTATTTTTAACTTCAGCAGAATATGTTTTTCCAAATAGAGAAACTTTTTCAGATTCTTTTATGTCACATGTAGAATAAGGCAACACACTAGCAACAATTCTTCCTTCTGAGATTACATCTGGTGAAAATATTAATTTAACAGATAGAGTGTAATTCCAAGGTGCTGTATCACTTGGCAAGGTAAGATTCTCAATTGTAATTGTGTTTATTCCCTCTTCAACAACATAATTATCTTCTTTAAATATTTCAAATCCATCTTCACCAACTATTTCCAATGTTGCTGTGGTAGTTTTTACAGGATTATTAACATCAAAACTAATTGAAAATGGTTTTCTTGGATCTAAACTTTCTGGAACAATGATTTTACTTATTTTTACAGCTTTGTATGGTTGTGGTGATTCAAGTATTTCTCCTTGAAGAAATATTGGTGGTTCAAGTGAGTTTCCTTTATCATCAAATACAAGAAGTTTAATCAAAACCTTTCCTGGTTTTTGGTCTGGTTTTATGGTAAGCGCAACATAAACATTTTTTTCTTCTTTTGGCTCCAATGTAAATACGCTTGGAGTTATTTCAGCAACACCTGTAAAAAGCACATTAAGACTTAAGCTTATTGGTTGCAATCCATTGTTTTGAATTGTAACATTATACTCTAATCTCTCATTGGGTCTTGCTTTATCATTTATAACATTTATCCCATACACTATATCACTTAAATCTGCTTTTGCAGTATTTAAAATGCCAAATAATGCAATGGCAAAAATAAAAACCATTAGTACTTTCTTTAGGCTTACCATGGTATATTTTATTTAAATGAAATTTATAAACTCTTTGGGGAAAAAGATATATATCTGCTATTACTATAAAGTAAGGGTGAACTCATTGGAAAGAGAGATTCTAGAATTAGATAATATTATACCGTATGGTGAATTGCGAACCTTGGTGTTAGATGCTATTGTAAATAAAGAATTGCTCCTATCTTCAGACAATGTTAAAAAAGGAATTCTAAGATTAAAAGAACCAATACTATTTCTAAGCGTGGTTTCATTAAGAGGCAGTGTTGAATCCTATGAAAAAGGGACCATAACGATTAAAAACGGTAAAATCGGGTATTTAACTCCAGGATTTTGTATTGGGATTGATAATAGTGTTTCAAGTTCAATGTATGAATGTGTTAATTTTGCAAGAAAAGAAAAAGATTATGCATTGGAAATAGAGAGACATAGCAAGAAAAAAGGGATTATTCTTAAACCTATGGGGCCAGGGCTAGACGGAGACAAGATTACATCTAAAGCTCTTAGTTGGGAACACACAGTATATGTTGGTGGAAATTATGGTGAAAATTATCTTCTTTGTATTGGACTTAATTCCTTAAAAGAAGTTCTAAAATTTTATTGCGATAATGAAGTCGGAGAATTATTTTTAGAAGAACATCAATCTGCTCTTGAACAAGCCCTAATTGAAGTTGACTCTCCACAAAAAGAATTACTTCTATCTTACTTAGATTCAAAACCCCAACCCATCCTATAATCAAAAATTATAAAAGAAATAGGGGATTGCAAACAAGTAGGCATGCAAAAAGTTTATAATAGACTTGTTGGCTAATTAAGAGAAATTAAGTAATGAACGGGTGATAAAATGAAAGTAAAAGTTTTTTCAACACCAACATGTCCTTGGTGTGTTAAAGCAAAAGAATTTCTAAAACAAAACAATGTTGAATTTGAGGATATAAATGTTGCAGAAAACATGGAAGCTGCAAAAGAAATGATTGAAAAAACTGGACAAATGGGAGTCCCAGTTATAATGATTATAGATGATGAAGGAAAAGAATACATAATTATTGGTTTTAATGAACCAAAAATTAGAGAGATTCTTAAAATTTGATTGGGTGGTAATATGACAAAGATAATTCATGAACGAGAAAAATGCATTGGTTGTGGTGCTTGCGTTTCAGTTTGTCCAGAACATTGGGAAATGAAAGATGATGGAAAAGCATTTTTAAAAGATTCAAAACAAGTTGGAGAAAAATTTGAAAAGGAAATTGAAGCAATTGGATGCAATAAAGAAGCTGCAGAAAGTTGTCCTGTAAATATAATCCATATTGAAGAGTAAAATGAAAATTAAAGTTGTTGATTTAAATCCTGAAAGAATAAAAACAAAATTATTAGCTATTCCTCTAAAAGACAAAAAAGAAAAAATTGACATTATCAAAGATAAAAAATATTTAGCAGAACGGGTAATCAAAATCGGAATTAAGGAATTTGATTCTGAAAATCTGAGAAAATTTGGTGCAAGAGCAATTAACTATGCAAAAGATTTTGAATTAGATGAGATTACAATTGTTTTTCCAAATGTTAAAAATGTGCAAGAAGCAAGCCAAGCATTAACAGAAGGAATTCTTTTAGGTTCTTATGAATTTAAAAAATTCAAAACAAAAAAAGAAGATAAACCTGTAAAACAGGTAAACTTTGTTGCAAAGAATTTAAAAAAAATTAAAAAAGGCATACAAGTTGGGGAGATTATTTCCAAGTATGTTAGCTTAGCAAGGGATTTGGTTAATGATCCTGCAAATCATGTAACTCCTGATGCTTTTGCAGACAGAATAAGTGAGATTTCAAAAAGAAATAAATTAAAAGTAAAAGTTTATGGTGAAAAAGAAATTGAAAAAATGGGCATGGGTTGTTTTTTGGGTGTGGCTCAAGGAACAAGAAAAGAGCCAAGACTTGTTGTAATTGAATACAGAGGAAATAAGAAAAAAGATTTGTATGCTCTTGTTGGAAAAGGCGTGACTTTTGATTCTGGAGGAATCTCATTAAAACCATCACAAGGTATGCATGAAATGAAAGGGGACATGTCTGGTGCTGCTGCAGTTACTTGTGCCATAAATGCAATTGCAGAATTAAAATTGCCCATAAATATCATTGCAGTTGTTCCCTGTGTAGAAAACATGCCTGGTGGCAATGCAATGAAACCTGGAGATGTTTTAAAATCCATGTCAGGAAAAACAGTTGAAGTAATTAATACTGATGCTGAAGGGAGGCTTGCTCTTGCAGATGCAATTTATTTTGTTGCTAAGAAAAAGCCAAAAGCAATAATTGACATAGCAACATTAACAGGGGCTTGTGTTGTTGCATTGGGGTATAATGTGGCTGGGCTTGTTGGAAATGATGAAAAACTTCTTAACTCTATATTCAAAGCTGGAGAAAAAACAAATGAAAGAGTTTGGAAGCTTCCATTGTACGAAGAGTATAGCAAGGCAATCAAAAGTGATATTGCAGATATAAAAAATATTGGTTATGACAATGGTGCTGCAGGTCCATTAACTGCTGCTGCTTTTCTAAAAGAATTTGTGGGAAAAACCTCTTGGGCACACATAGATATGGCAGGAACATTTTGGGCTAAAACAAATAAAGACTATTTCAAAAAGGGAGCTACTGGTTGGGGTGTGCGTCTTTTTGTTGAACTATTTCGCTCTTTTTCTGTAAAGTGAGCAAATCATCATAAGCCACATTATCAAATTTACAGGAGATATAAAACAAAGTATCCCAATCAATAGTGCGTGCCATTTATCTTTTTGGAGAAAATTGATTATATCATCACCAATATCTGCAAATGTTTTGAAAATGACATTCATATTCTCACCTCAAATTTTTTCTTAGGTAATCCATCACCAAATGCGCAACTATTACAATCAAAACCGCTTTATAAATAATTACCAATGCTGGCCAAATTGCAACATAAAATTTTTGTTCTATATCACTTTGTTTTCCAAAATCAATTTTTTCCCAAGCAATGTTATTTTTAGTAATGCATACATCTATGTAATTAAATGAATTGTTTGTTGTTCCACCTCCGCTTCCAGTTAGTAGATAATTAATTCCATCTTTTGAAAATTCTGCATAGTTGTGCAAATCAGCAGATATAACAAAGGTGACATTTTTTTCTTTGAATAAATTTTCTAGAATTATGGCGTCTGGAGTATTGTAGATATTTTTAAATGGATTAATAATTGGAATGTGCATAATTATAAATTTGTTAGTATATTTTTTATTTAGTTCTTGTTTGAGCCATTCAAATTGTTCAACATCTATGCTTCCAAAGCTATTGTCAAGAATTATGAATTGCGAATCTGATATATTAAATGAAAAATATGTTTTTCCAAAAATCTGTTTATATGCAAACTCGCTTCCTGTCCAAACTTCATGATTTCCAATTACAAAAATTATTGGAATTGGGATTTTTTTAAGTAGATGAGTTGTAATTTTAAATTCTTCATTTGTTCCTGTATGTGCAGAATCTCCAACAACAAAACCAAAAGAATAATTTTTATTTATTGATTCCAAAAAAGAGTTAAATGCTGGAAAATTATTGTGCATGTCACTAACTACAAAAAAACAAAATTCTTTGCTCTTATTTATTTTCATTATTTGTTGTTGATTCCAATCAGTGTCTAATGGCAAATAACTTATGATAAAGATACCTGTTAGAATAATAATAGTTATAACTAAATAAGTTTGCTTCATTTTAAATATAAGAAATTTGGAGCATTTAAGGTTTTAGAATGGGAGGGCCGAGACTTCCAAGCACCAGCCAAACCCTTTTTTGGTGCAGCTTTTTTCTAAAAAGGTGCTTTTGAACTCCCGAAACCCATCTTTGGTTTCTTTTCCCTTAAGGCTTTTCTTTCCAAAGAAAAGGCTTACTCGGGTTACCAGCGTTCCGGGCTTTTCTTTTGGTAGAGCTTTTCTTCATAAGAAAAGATCTCCCCAGGCTAGCGTACTGGTCCAAGCTATACTACCCCCCCACACGAGAAAACAATAGAATTAATGTTTAAAAATATTATCTTATTTTTGGCACCAATATTTCCCCATACCTGTTGAATATCATCCCATTATGCAATACATAAATTTGATCATCCATCACGCAAGTCTTATCTTGACCATATTCTTTGAACCAATCCCTTATCAGATTGTATAAATACGGCGGAACCTCAATTTGCCCCTTTGAAACTACTTGTGTCTCTTTTCCAAAAATTCTTAGAGTCACTATGTCTCCATCTCCAAGATCCTCATCTCTAAGAATGGTTTCAATAGGTATTTGTTCCCCCATAAAAGTATTCACCCCTAAAAGATAGTTATTTATGCTCAAATTTAAACTTTTCTCTCAACCTGTTTCTTTATTTTCATTGCTGTTTTTGGACCAACAATTTTTTCTAATTTTTCCTGTGGCGCCTTTTTAACATCAGAAATTTTCTTTATGCCTGCGCGGAAAAGTTTACGTGCCCTAACTCTTCCAATACCTTCAAGTTGAAGAAGGTTAAGCAATTCTTCTTTGACACCATTCTTAATTCTTAATCTTAATTTTCTAAGTGCAAGCATAATCTCTTTTTCTTTTTTAATTCTTGCAAGTTCATATGCAGAATAAAGAAGCCAATCTGAAATGTAAATTCGATTTCTTAAAACACCTGGAGTTTCTTTATACTCCTCGAGAATCCTTGCTTCTGTTTTTTCGTTTATCCAGTCAAAAAGCATAAGTGAAGTTTTAAATGCCCTTACCCAAACTTCATAATTTAAATCCCATGGATTTGGTTCATCAAGTTCATTTGCAAAATCAAGATAAATTTTTTGTAGCTCATTAAATTCTTTTGGAGAAACTCTAAGCAATGGAAACATTTCTGTGCATGAACAAATAGTATGAAGCCAAAACATTTCACTTTTTCTTTTTGTTTTTATCTTTTCAATTAGCAAATGTGCAGATTCTGGGTCAATGTAAAGTTCTGCAACTCTTTTTCCAATTTGGGTTGCTGCCAAATTATCCCCTAATGGAATTATAAACCCATAACCAATTAGAAGCTCAATAACTTTGTCAAGTTTCATTTCAATTCTTTCTAAGTTAGCATATTGGTGTGCAAAAAAAGTTTTTGAGAAAAACTTCAAAAGATTTTCTTTGCTTGAAACTTCTCCGCTTGCAATTAATCCAAGAACTTGCATTCTTAAAATAGGCTCCGCTGAAAGTTTGGAATAAATTTCTTCTGGGTCGCCTTTGACATATTTTTCAAAAATTTCATCTTTTTCAATTTCTGAACGAGCAATCATTAAAGCTCTTCCTTCTCTGTCAAACTTCGGACGTCCTGCTCTTCCAAACATCTGCTGCACTTCCAAAACAGGAATCCAATTACTCCCATAATCTGGAGAATATCTCTTTAAATCTCTTACAAGAACAGTGTGACTTGGAAGATTAACACCAAAAGCAAGAGTTGGAGTCGCGGATATTAATTTAATTATTCCTTTTTTAAATGCATCTTCAATCATTCTTTGTTGTTTTCCGACAAGTCCTGCATGATGAAAAGCAGTCCCGCTTTT
>JAJRVP010000012.1 GCA_024277205.1 archaeon | reverse complement strand
ACTGTTAATGAAATCCTACCAAATGAAGGAAGTGAAGCTGCTGGTGCTGATCAAGTAACATTTACATTAGGGTATAACTTTTGCAATAATGGAGTGGATGATGATAAGGATGGATTAATTGATTTGGAAGATAATGATTGTTCAACGCCACAAGCCCCAACAGGATTACAATTACTTGCATCAGACAAAAGCACTACCACCTTTAAAATAGGGTGGGACCCAGTTTCGGGGGTTAATTACTACAAAGTATATTTATACTCTGAATTTGGAATACCACCTGGTGTTGTTGTTGGATTGCCAACAACAACAGAATATACAGATAGCACTCCAGCAAATGAAAATGCAGATTATTACTATAGTATCTCTGCAGTCAAAAATGGAATTGAAGGTCCAAGAAGCGCTGAATTAAAAGTCAATTTTAATAATCAAACAAACATAACTACCACAATAGTTACTGAACCAACAACTATCAATGAACCAACAACCACAGAATTACCTATAATTGGGGGAGTTATTCGGGCAATAATGGACTTCTTTAAAGGATTATTCTAACCCCTATAGTGTAATAATTGCACCATTTTTTAATTGGACAAATATCACACCTAGGTTTTCTTGCCTTACAAATTTCTCTGCCATGCAAAACAAAAATCCTATTCAAATCCAACCAATACTTTCTAGGCACAACTTTAAGCAATGCAAATTCTGTTGTTTCAGGAGTTTTTTCATTTACAATCCCAATCCTATTAACTACACGAAAGACATGGGTATCAACAGCAATCCCTTCAGATTTTCCATATCCATAACTCAAAATAATGTTGGCTGTTTTTCTTCCTATGCCTGGGAGTTTAACAAGTTCGCCCATTGTTTTTGGCACTTTTCCATTATATTGTTTAACAAGAATTTGACAAAGTTTCTTTATGTTCCTAGCTTTTACTTTGTAAAAAACCCCACGTTTAACAAGCTTTTCTAAGGTTTTCAAAGGAGCATTAGCAATTTCTTTTGGATTTTTATATTTTGAAAAAAGTTCTTTTGATGCTACTAATGCATTTTCATCTGTATTTCTTGCAGCAAGAATTGTTCTTATTAATAATTTAAACACAGAAGGGTGTCCCATAACAACTGGTGGTTTTTTGGATTTGCCATAAAATTTTTCTAATTCTTTTATTATTTTTTCAATTGGCTTTTTCATAATTTCAACTCTACAACAACGTATCTATCTTTAAATCCAAATTTTTCAAAAAAGTTGATTGAGTCCTGATTTTGCTTTGGAATTTCTGCCTGAACAATTTCGCAATTTTTCTTTTTTGCATAGTCTTTAATAAATTGAAAAATGCCAGAAATTACCTCATTTTCCTTAAAATTTTCTTTAATAGAGATATCATTTATCTTACAAAATTTTTTATTCTTTTTATCTTTGTTAATTGAAAACCACACATAACCAACAAAAACCCCATCCATCTTAGCTAAAAAGATGTCATCATTTGATGCTAGTGCCCTTACAAAAATATTTTTTACCTTGCGTTTATCAATAATAGCATCTATTTCTTTTCCAATCTCAATAAATACTTCAATCAATTTGGAAAGATTCCGTTCATTTACTTTAACTAATTTCAAAACCATAAGAAATATGAAATGGTGTTCATTTATAAATTTGAAGATGAAAAAATTACTTTTTGGAACTGCAGGAATCCCAATTTCTACACTTCCTAGAAATACAGAAAATGGTATTGCTACTGTTAAAAAGTTAGGGTTAGATGCAATGGAATTAGAATTTGTATATGGGGTAAATATAACAAAAGAAAAAGCGCCAAAAATCAAAAAAATTGCTCATGAAAATAATGTAATTTTAACCTGCCATGCACCATACTACATAAATCTAAACTCTCTTGAAAAAAGCAAATTAGCTGCTAGCAAGAAAAGAATATTAGATTCTGCAAGAATTGCAAATCTTTGTGGTGTTTGGAGTCTTACTTTTCATCCAGGATTTTATATGAAAAAAGATTCGCAAGAAGTATACGACAAAATAAAAAAAGAACTTAAAGAAGTTATTTTAAAATTAAAAGACGATGGAATTAATACATGGATTCGTCCAGAAACAACTGGAAAACAAACCCAATTTGGGAGTTTAAATGAAATTTTAAAATTAAGTTCTGAGATTGAAAATGTTATGCCTTGCATTGACTTTGCACATGTTCATGCAAGAACAAAGAAATATAATAGTTATGAAGAATTTTGCCGAATTTTAGAATCTGTTGAAAATGTTTTAGGAAAACAGGGATTAAAAAATATTCATGCCCATGTATCTGGAATAGAGTATGGAGATAGGGGCGAAAGATATCATCTCACTCTAAAAGATTCGGACTTTAAATATAAACAATTAGTAAAAGCATTAAAAGAATTTAAAGTAAGAGGAGTAATCATTTCAGAAAGTCCAAACATAGAAAAGGATGCTCTCCTTCTCAAAAATTATTTTGATTTAATATAATCAAATGCACTAAATGCTGCATATGAACCTTGAGCAGCTGCAATAATTCCTTGCTTCCATCTAGTTGATGTTACATCTCCCGCTGCAAAAACTCCAGGCACATTTGTTTTTGATTCCATATCTATTTTTATATAACCTTTCTCATCAAGCTCAACACCCAAATCTTGCGCTAATTTGCTCCCAGGAGTTCCACCAATTTCAATGAAGATTCCATCAAGTTTTAGTTCTTTGCACCCCTTGTATTCTTTATCTAGAATAACGTGTGTCATCATAACATCTCCTTTTATCTCAAGCACATTTGTATTGTTAATAATCTCAATTTTTCCTTCATCTACTTTTTTATTAATTTGTTCCATTGTGATTGGTTCTGGGTGGATTCTTTCTCCACGATATATAATGTAAACCTTCTTTGCATATTGTGTTAAAAGTAATGCTTCTTTTGCAGCAGAATCACTCCCACCAACAACAGCAACAATTTTATCTCTAAATAATGCACCATCACAAGTTGCACAAAAACTTACGCCTTTATTTTGAAATTCTTTTTCTCCAGGAATATTTAATTTTCTTCTTTCAACTCCAGTTGCAATAACAATTGTTTTAGATTCATATTCCCCTTTATCTGTTATAATCCGAAAAATATCATTTTCTTTTATTACTCCTTTCACTTTCTCTTCTTTTATTTCACTTCCAAATTTTAAAGCTTGTTTTTCCATCGCATCCATAAGTTCTGTCCCAGAAACAGCGTCTACACCAGGATAATTTTCAATAATATGTGTTAGTTTTAATCTTCCTCCTTTTTCCTCTGTTAAAACAAGAGATTTAAGTTTAAATCTAGCTGCATAAAGTGCAGCAGAATATCCTGCCACACCACCACCAATTATTATAATATCATACATAATACCACCACTATTTTAGAAACAGCAATCTTTTTAAATATATATTATTTACTCTTACTATTTATTTAGATGGGGGCGATTCTATGGAGAATCCATTCTTAAATGCACAAAAACAAATTGAAAAAACCGCATTAAAATTAAAACTTGATAAAAAAACAATTGATTTCTTAAAAAAACCAATGCGCGAATTAAAATTTGATGTTTCTATAAAAATGGATAATGGAGACATTAAAACATTCCCAGGATTCAGAATACAATACAATTGGGCAAGAGGCCCTACCAAAGGAGGAATTAGATTTCATCCTAAAGAAACAATTGACACTGTAAGGGCTCTTTCTGCTTGGATGACTTGGAAATGTGCAATTGCAGATATCCCTTTTGGTGGTGCAAAGGGTGGAATCATTTGCAATCCTAAAGAAATGAGCCAAAAAGAATTAGAAAATTTGAGTAGGGAATACATCAAGCAGATTGCAGAATTTATCGGACCTAACAAAGACATACCTGCACCAGATGTATACACTAATTCACAAACAATGGCTTGGATGCTTGATGAATATGAAAAAATTGTTAAACACCATGCGCCTGGTGTAATAACTGGGAAACCATTAGAACTTGGTGGTTCAAAAGGAAGAACAAAAGCAACAGGATTTGGGGTCGCGATTAATATAAGAGAAGCTACAAAAGTTATGGAAATCGAACTTAGAGGTGCAAAAATTGCAATTCAGGGTTTTGGAAATGTTGGTGTATATACTGCAAAATCCCTTGAAAAGATGGGTGCCAAAATAATTGCTCTTTCAGATTCAAAAGGTGGTATTTACAATCCAAATGGAATTTCTGTTGAACAAGCAATTGAATACAAACAAAAAAATGGAAGTTTGAAAGGACTTAAAGACACCAAAGAAATCTCCAATGAAGAATTACTTGAGCTTGAATGCGATATTTTAGTTCCTGCAGCATTGGAGAATCAAATCACAAAAGAAAATGCAAATAAAATAAAAGCAAAAATTATTGCAGAGGCTGCAAATGGTCCAACAACTCCTGAAGCAGATGAAATCTTACACAAAAATAATGTATTTGTAATTCCAGATATCCTTTGTAATGCTGGTGGTGTTATTGTAAGTTATTTTGAATGGGTGCAAAATATAACTGGAAATTACTGGGAAGAAGAAAAAATCGATGAAAAACTTGATGAAAAATTAACAAAATCATTTTCACAAATGGTTGTTACAGCAGAAAAAGAAAATGTGGATAACAGAACAGCAGCATACATCCTCGCTATTAAAAAAGTTGTGGATGCAATGAAATTGAGAGGTTGGGTTTAAATAAGAATTAACCTTGTTTTCTTCTTGTATTTTTTGATTTTTATTTTGTCACTTTTTTTGATTTTAATTGGTTTTTGATTATCAGCAACAACAATACCACTACCACGAGTTATTTCAACAACAATTTTTGCATTCTCTCCAACAACTTTTGGCTTTTGAAATTTGGTTGTATTGTTAAATGCAATCCCAATACCCTTCTCAAATGTTTTTCTAGTTATTGATTTAAAGTATCCCGAAGCACCAAATGATGTTGAAACAACAACACCATCCCCTATAAACTCACTATTTACTTTTTTCCTATTAATATAAACAAAAAATCTCAACGCCTCTGGAGGAAAATAATGAATGTTTATATCATTTAGTGCAACTACTTTTTTCCCATTTACATTAGCTTCTAATTTCATCAGCTCTTTTAATCTATATCCCCCATCTGCAACCTTCTTAAGCACTTTTTCTAAATCCAAAAGCTTACAATCCCTACAACTTGATTTGTGCTTAACAAAAATCTTTGGGATGTTGGGGTATAAATTTTCTGAGAAAAGCAAGGTGCCATCACCGCCATAAGCAAGAACAAAATCTGGGTTTGAATTGACTATTTTAAAATATTTACTAACTAAATCTCTTATTTTATTTTTATATTTACTAACTATCGCAATTTTCATTCTTCATCAATATATCTTATATCCTCGGGTGGAATGCCTTCTTTATATCTCTTTATCAAATCAAGAAATTTCTCAAATAAATTTTTGGTAATTTTTATTTTAAAAATGTTTTTTTCTTGTTTAATCAATGTAACCTCATATTTGTGCTGTTCTAATTCCTGTTTAAGTCTTTCGAAATTATTTTTGTCTCTTAGTTCTATTTCATAAACACTATCTCTTGATTTCAATTCGCCATATTTTTTAATTATTTTTTCTATCATTTTAGTGTGGACATAATGGAGAAGGGCAGCCCCCAGCATATTCTGCTCCAGCACTTATGAATTCTTCTTTTTCTAATTTCTCTGCTGGACCGATATACAAAACTTGCTCTTTTTTACTTCCGTATCTATAAACTGTTATTCCCTTGCATTTTAATTTATGCGCTAAAAGATAAGCTTTCCTCACATCCTCAATTGTTGCATCATGAGGAATATTAATTGTTTTTGAAACAGCATTATCTGTATATTTTTGAAAAATTGCTTGCATTTTTACATGCCATTTTGGTTTTATATCAAGAGCAGTAACAAATATTCTTTTAACATCTTTTGGTATCCCTTTAATATTTTGAATAGAACCAACTTTTGCTATTCTATTCATTAATTCATCACTATAAAACCCTCTTTCTTTTGCAATTTTTTCAAAATATTTATTTGTTTCAATAAGTTTTGTTCCACCCATAACATTCCTTAAAAATGAGATTGCAAAAAGAGGTTCAATACCACTTGAACATCCTGCTATAATACTAATTGTTCCAGTTGGTGCAATTGTTGTTACAGTTGCGTTTCTTAATCTTTGTTTTTTCCTTGCCCAAATACTTTTCTTATAGTTTGGGAAAACACCTCTTATTTTTGCAAGCTCTATTGATGCCTTATGACTTTCTTTTTCAATAAATTTCATAACAGACTCTGCAACTTTAAGTCCTTCATTTGAATCATATTTTACTCCAATTTGAATAAGCATCTCAGCAAAACCCATTACACCAAGTCCAATTTTTCTATTTGCTTTTGTTATTTTCTCTACTTCTTTCACAGGATATTTATTTACATCAATAACATTGTCAAGAAAATGAACAGCAATTTGAATTGTTTTTCTAAGTTTTTTCCAATCTATCTTTCCATCTTTAACCATATTAGCAAGATTTATTGAACCAAGATTACAAGATTCATAAGGTAATAGTGGTTGTTCTCCGCAAGGATTTGTGCTCTCAATTTCACCAACTTCCGGGGTTGGATTTTTTCTATTAATCTCATCAATAAAAATCATTCCTGGATCTCCTTTTTTCCATGCATACAATACAATCATATCAAACAAGGATTTAGCAGGAACTTTTGCAACAACTTTTTTTGTTCTTGGATTAATTAATGAAATGTTATTGTTTTTCTTTACAGCTTGCATAAATTTATCAGTAACTGCAACTGAAAGATTAAAATTAGAAAAAGAGTTTCCATCTCCTTTTGCAGTTATAAATTCAACTATGTCGGGGTGTGTTATGTGAAGTATTCCCATGTTTGCTCCGCGTCTTTTTCCTCCTTGTTTCATTACATCAGTACATGTATCAAAAATCCTCATAAAAGAAACTGGTCCAGATGCAACTCCTTTTGTTGATTTTACTATATCTCCTTTGGGTCTAATCTTTGAAAAAGAAAATCCTGTTCCACCCCCGCTTTGTTGAATAAGAACCATGTCTGTTGCTGCTTTCATTATGCTTTTCAAAGAATCTTCTATTGGTATTACAAAACATGCACTTAATTGTCCTAACTCTGTTCCAGCATTCATTAAGGTTGGGGAGTTCGGAAGAAAATCTAAATTAACCATAGCATTATAAAACTCCCCCTCAGTTTTTTTAACGTTTTGTCCATATTTTTTATCTGCTTTTGCAATTGCTTTTGCAACTCGCCTAAACATTTGTCCTGGCGTTTCAATAACTTTTCCAGAAATATCTTTTAACAAATATCTTTTTTGCAAAACCCTTATTGCATTAAGAGTTAGAAATTTGAGTTCATCTTCCACACCCATAAATTTTTTTGCAACTCTTATTTCTGTACGTTTTTGTCTATAAAGAATATATGCTTTTGCAACTTCTGCAAGCTTATTCTTGATTAAGACTTCTTCAACAATATCTTGGACATTTTCAACAGTTGGTATTCTTTTTGCAAATTTTTTATTAAGTATCTTGACGACCTGAGAAGAAAGCTTCTCAGCTAAAATTACATTTCCTTTATCAACTGCACGCATTGCTTTATGAATTGCATTTGTAATTTTGGTCTTTTTAAAATCTACAATTTTGCCATTTCTTTTTTTAATTTTAAAAATCATAAAAATCACTTTATTAATTTCATTAAATAGCCCATTAGTTCTCTGCTATACATAAAACCAAAACTTCCTTTTTTACATTCATTTTCTGAAAAGGATGAAATGTGGTCTGGAAGTCCTACTCCAAAAACTGTAATTGGGACCGGGTCTTCTGTGTGCGCTCTTTTTTCTGATGAAGTTGTATGATCACAAGTAACAACAATAATTGTATTTGTTAAATCAATATTTTTTAGAAGTGGTCTAAAGAAGTATTCGTCTATGAGTTCAATTGACTTTATTTTTCCCTCTATGTCACCAACGTGTGCAAAGTTATCCGGTCCTTTAAGATGAATATAAAATGCATCATAAAGCTGTATATTTTTAAGAAGAGTTAAAACTCGTGAAGACATATCCAATTTAATATTTTTAGATGGTGGTGGAATT
>JAJRVP010000011.1 GCA_024277205.1 archaeon | reverse complement strand
TTTTTCAAAGAATTTTTTTAATCTTTTAACTCCATCCCCTTCAAATGATTTAACCTCAATCTCTCTACACATTTTAACAAATTGGGATTTTAACTGTTCTGAAATTTGAGTATAAAGTTCCTTTTTCCATTTTTCTGGGATGTCTAACTCTTTGATTATTTCTGCACCTTCCTGTTTAACTGCTGAAGAAAATTCTGCAAGTGAGCCATACTCTTCTATGATTATGGTGCCTATTTTTTCAAGTCCTTTTTTTGGTTCTTCTTTTAATTTTCTTGCAATTGCTTCTATAAGCTTTTCCATTCTTTGTTCTGCTTTTAGCTCATTAAGTTTTCTTTTCGTTTCAGAATTTGTAACTCTTTTTAAAGAAACATCTATATGTCCATTTGGTTTAACATCTAATACTTTACAGACAATTCTCTTACCCTCACTAATGTGTTCTTTTATATTTTTAACCCATTTTGAAGATATTTCCGAAACATGAAGCATAGCTTCTAAATTTTCGTATTCATCTAAAATTACAAATGCTGCGTGTGGCAAAATCTTCTTTACAGTACAGATTACTAATTCCCCTCTTTCAGGTACGCCTTCTTTTTTAAAGAACATAGAATAATCAATTTAAAAGCAGATTATAAAGATTTCCATAAACATTCATTCGAAAACTTCTAAAACTTTTGCAGCACTTTTTCTTTTAGAAAGAAAACCTGCACTGAAAGAAAAAATCTTCTTTTTGATAAAGCTTTTTCTTCCTAAGAAAAAGGTTTTAAGAAAGGTTATTCGAGAACTTCCAAAACTTTGGCTTTTATCCTTGTTTTTCCGCCAGTTGGTGATGCTAAAACACTTTCGCAAACAAGGCATTTTATTTCAGAAGCAGCCTTACCAAAAATTATTTGTTCATTTTTGCATTTTTTGCATCTTACTTTTATAAATTTGCTTTTTGGAGTTGGAATAAGTTCCATTATTTAGCACCTACCATTTCCAATTTTTTAACTCTAAAACCTTGTTTCCTAATTGTCATCTTCCCACATTCTGAGCATTTATATCTTAAATCAAGTTTTTTTGTTAATTTTACACCCCATTTCTTTGATTTCTCAGGTTTTGGTCTTGGATAACCACCATAACCACTAATACCAGAGCGCCTTTCATGTCTTCTCTGCCCTTTTTTAAGTGTTGCACGAGTCTTGTGCGATTTAACCTGTATCACTTTTTGTTTTGTTTTTTTCTTACATTTTGGGCAATATCTATTAACTTCTTTTGGCATCTTCATTTTAATCACTTTTCATTAATTTCAATAGCTTTTCCTTCCTTTATTAATATTTCCCCTACTTCTTTTGGAAGCTCAACTTCTTGTTCTTTTTCATAAGGTCCATACTTTTGATTGTCTTTCCACAAAAATTCTGGAATGGAATCAGTAAGTTTAAGCTTTTTAAAATCTTTGTTTTCTTCTTGTTTTGACTTCTCTTCAATTTCTGGTTTTGGGGATTCCAATGCTTTTTCAAATTTTGAGATAAAGGAATCAGTATATGTTCTAATAATTTCAATTGTGCGGTTATATAATTCTTCTTCTTCAGGCAACATATGTTCAGTATTGTGCACTCTTGCAGATATATTGTTCAAAGCTTGAAGAATTATTTTCCTTCTTCTTCTACCACATATATCCTCTATTATTTTTTTAATATTTTTTAGTTCATTTTCATTTTTCTCTACAATTTGCTTTGAGAATACATTATCGCTATTTTTATTCTCTTCAATAATTTTTTCTTTGGTTTTGATATACTCTTGAACTTTTTTAAAAAAAGATGGCTCTAAATCCTGAAGTACTTTATTTTCTCTTTCTAATGTTTGAATACGTCTGAGTTCTTCATAAGAAATTACATCAGCCACTCTTTTTCACCCTTTTCATCTTCTTAAATGGATAAACAACAGGATTTTTTATGCCTGCACAAATACTATCTGGTTTGCATATACCAATATCAACATAATAGTTTGAATTTTTGCAACCAGGTGGAAGATAAGCACCCTTTATTCTCTTATGCCAATTAAGCTGAGAATTTATATAACTTTCCCGCAAGGGCTCTGGGTTCTTTTTGTTCCATTCAAAAACCTCTTTTTTAATAGATTCGTTGTCCCAACCAACGCTTTTAAGAAAATTAATTAAAATAAACAATGCTCTTTTTCGTCCATCTTCAAGCCCTTTGTAAATATTTTGAATACATGGAGGGAAAAATGCTTTATCTATTGCTTTTTTAGGTATGTTGTATTTCTCACTTAACTCTCTTATTTCTTTTTGAACTTCTTGAGACATATTCCAATCAAATGCTTGTATAAACAATTGTTTTGCTTCATCTTTTCTAAATTCCTCAAGAAATCCAAGATTAACTTCTACATTTTTATATTCTGCATCTTTTGTTTTAAAAGAAAATATGTCTTTCTTTTTTAGAGGAATAGAAACCAACCATGTTTTCTCATTAAAAGTATATGGCATTCTAAAAAGGTGCCTAGATGAAATAGCAACAGTATCTATTGTTATTATCTTATATGGGTCCAACTCTCCATCTTTTACCAATTCATTAAATTTCTTTCCAGTGCGTTTTGTGATTTGTTTGATGTCTTCAAAATTGAGAATTTCGTCTGCTAATTGTTTTTTAATCATTTCGCTTAAATAAAGTGCAATAATTCTCGCACCTTCTGGGAAAAAAAGTCTTGTTTCTTGCCCATTAATCTCTTTTGGAAATGACTCAAAAGGCACACCTACATGGAAACCTGTACCTCCAGAAAACTTTAATGAATAATGTTTTATGCCATGAAATTCGAGTGCTTCGCAAATCAGATTGGCGCAAATTTTTGCATATTCCAAATGTGGACAATCAATATCAAGAATTAAATCCCACCCAATTCTTAAATCCTCTAATTCTTTCTTTTTTAAATCCTGTCTTAACAAAAGTGGGTTTTTCCAACGTTCCATAGATGCATGAAATGAAGTAGCACCATTTCTAGCAAGTTCGACTATGTCATTTTCATAAATTAATGAATCCGGCCTTTTTCCAACCCTATCATTGTATCTTACAACTACTTCTCTGCTTCTTGCAAGAGAAAGAAGCTGGGATTTTACTTTATCGTTTGAATAAAACCGGATTATATCTGATAGATGCATGCTAAAGAATATAATATGCAACCTTTTTAAAAAGTTTCTTTTGGTAAATCTTTCTTTGTCAACGTTTCTTTTTAAGAAAAGCTTTGGGCAAACTTTTAATAAGTTTTACTACTTTATGAATTGATAAAATGGTAGTCGAAATTTTAATTTTTGCAATAAGCATTGCGGCTGTAATCTCATCCTTAGATTTTATATCGAAATCAGTATCCAATTTCACACATTCTTTAGGTATTCCAGAATATCTAGCAAGCACAATCATTCTTTCTTTTGTTATATCCTTACCAGTTTTTTTGATATTGCTATTCTCAAATATATTTAATGTTCCGACTTTGGGAATTACTACTGTAATTGGATTTTCACTTGCAATTGTATCTATTGTAATGGGAGTATTTTTATTAAAAAATGAAGTTCCTGTTGAATATGAAAGGTATAGAAATTCAACTTTTATGTGGGCTGCTGCCCTTTTATTCTTGATTGTAGCAGTTGATAAATTAATTGATAGGGCAGATGCAGTTTTTCTTTTAATCCTATTTGCATTTTATTGTGCATACATATATTATAGAACTGGAAAATCAAAAGAATATGTCTATTTCAAAACAAAGCCAACTCATAAAATTTTGTTCATTCCTGCTTTAATTGCTATTGTAATAAGCACTTTTGCAACAATTGCTACAGTATCTATGATGAGTAATAATTACTTATTTTCTGTAGCCATATTTTCTTTAACAATTTTTGGGTTTTTACTTATAATTCCATTGTTTGATATAATTAAAAGTGTGTTTAAAAGTTCAAGATTAACATTTGATAATCTTCTTGGGAATGTCATTGTTACACTAACGCTTGTGCCAGGAATTGTTGCTTTAATTAATCCTATTCCTTATGATGTGAGTTATAAAATAGGGTTAATGCCATTGATTTTTCTCAATATAATCTGTTTATCCTTTGCTATGATAACAAGATTAAGAAAATCAATTTCTACTAAAACAGGAATCATTCTCATAATGGGATATATAGCATTTTGGATATTGATGTACTCTCTTTAGCAACATTTATAAATGTGTAACTCTTAAGTAGTTAAGGGTGAGGGGGTAAGGTGTTAATATGAAAAAATTATTGCTATTGGTTTTAATCATCTTCATCATTCCACTAGCTTTGGCAGATCCTTCTATTTCAATAGATATGCCAAGAGAAGTTGAAAAAGGAACCTCTTTCAAAGTCATTCTAACAATTGATACAGATTCCGAAGATAAGTTTGACATTGCTGTATTCATACCAGAAGATTGGGAAATTGTTGATTGGGATATAACTCCAAAATTGGGCGTTGATTTTGAAACATCAGCCCAAGAATTTTTAGGAGAAGAGCACAATATGAATCATTGGAAATTTAATTCTGTTTCAGATGAAATTGTTATTGAGTATACAGTTGATGCTAAAAATATTGGGAAGTACGAATTCATAACACTTTGGATGTGTCCAAGTGGTTTTGATTACATTTCTAATAAAATTGAAGTTGTTGCTCCAAAGGTTGAGGAACATTCAAGTTCTTCTACAAGTTCAATCACGGGTTTTGTTGTTAAAGAAATTGAATCAAAAGAACCCACTCTCACTCAAGAAAACAATGCTAAATCACCAATTGAAGTTTTAAACATAGAAACTGCGAAAAATGCTCTTTCTAAGATAAAAAACATTGTGTTTAACATCCCATACTAACCTTTAAAAATGTTTAAAATTTAATTTCTTGCATGAATTTCAGTAATAAACTTTCAAACTTTTCGCAAAAGAAGCTATTTTTGCTCCTTAGAATACTATCAAGAGTTTTTCTCTTGGCTTTTGGTGTATTTTTACTTATAGATGATTTACTTTGGGACAACATTGGTGGTCTAGGAGATATAACAGGAATGGTTCCCACAATTGGTGTTGTAAAAACATATGAAATCGGTGGAGTACATATCCATCACGGATATATTGGGTTTCTCTTAATGCTAATGGCTGGAACTTCTTTATTGTTCATGTATGTGAATGAAATAAAACATCCAAGCAATGGCGATAAATGATGTATTTAACAATAATGTCTGGGTTTGCAATAACATTTACAGTAGCAATTATGATCTTACTTTTTAGAAAAAGGAATTTAAGAGAAATCTTAAAATATTGTTTAATGGGATTATTTGTAGCATTTATTGATATCATCATCGAATTTTTAGGTACTACTACAGGACATTGGACATATCATGAATCGATTTATTTTATATTTAATTTCATACCAATTGAATTGGTCTTTTTATTTTTCTCAGCAGGAATTATTGCTAGATTCATATTTTTGAATATGAATAAAATCAAAATCCCAATAAAAGCTAATGCAATATTTTACATTTTAATCTTATTAACCTTTTTAATTTATACTAGGGAAATCTACCAAGAGTCAAAAGCCAGTATACTGCCATTAGCAATCTTAATTGGATTATGGGGAATCTCAAATATTTCAAATAGAAATAAAGAAGGTGCCTTAATCTTAGCACTTTTAGCTGCTGGTGCTGATTGGATATCCGAAACAATCATAATTGGTAGTGGAAGCTACAGTTATAAAAATGGATTCGATTTATCTATTCCTTTTGTTTATGGACTATTTACTCTTGGCTTATTGGCTGTAATGGAAAAATTACACAAACTAGACGAATTATTAGATCATCCATTTGTTAGAAATTTATTAAAATTGTTTGGTGTTTATAGAGAAAAATATGTGCAAAAATTTAGAGAGGTTAAGAATAGAGTTACTAAAGAGCTTAAAGAAAAGACCAATGGATTCTTAAAGGTTTAACTTAGTCAGTATCAACTCTTGGTGCGAGAATAAAGCTTAATTGGTATTTATCAACTTTATTGCAGTCAATTCTAACAGGATAATCTGTTGAAAAATTTATTTTAACTTTGTCAGAAGTTTTTAAACCTTTAAGCATTCTTTCCAAATAATCAATAGAATATTTTGCTTTAACATTTTTAGAAGATTCAATAGACAAAAGGCTTGGAGAATCCTTTGTAAGTTCTAATTGTGTTTCAGAGAGCTCGCCAAAAGATTTTATTATAAAAACATCTGGGTTTGCTTCAAAAACAACGCAATCTGAAACCATTGATGCATCTTTTATTCCATCTTTTAATACACCAGCAAATATTTCTAATTTGCATTTAAATGAAAGATCTGGTACTTTTTGAGAACCGTGGGGTGTATCAATAAGAGGAATTGAAAAATTTCTTTTAAAATCTCCAACCATTCCAATTTTTAATTTACTTTCTGTTAGTTCAAATGTCAACCTATCATTTGCTCTTGCTCTTTTTAAAATTGAAACAAAATTAGAAAGATTAATTGTCATAATCTCCTCTTTTTCAGAATTGTATTCCAAAAATGCGCTTGGAAGCAATTTAAATATAACCATTGCAACAGAAGCAGGATCCATAGCAATAAGTTCCATTCCATCTTTTGTTATTTTAAAGCACCCTTCTGTGATTAAAGAAGAGATTGAATCTAAACTATCTCTCAAAATTGAAACATCTTGTATTACTGCCTTAAACATTTTCACACCCCTTTAAGATTAAAAATAAAAAATTACATCATTCTTGAGGAAGCTATTAGCAAAATTACTCCCAAACCCAATAATCCTCCGAATACATACAATGCTGGGAATCCAAATAAGGATCCTGGCAATGCAATTGGCAAGTCAATCATTCCCATACTTGATGCAATTCCTGCACCCCCTAGTGCTAATAGAATGATTCCAAAAATGATTAAATATGCTTTCGCGCCCATCATTTGTGCTTTCATTTTTTCACCTCATTGCATATTATTAAGATGCTCTGAGCTTTAAATATTTTTCATATAGTTCTGGTTCTAACTCTGAAAAATCTTGAATAATCTCTCCTTTTAGCTCAACTGTTTCTCCTTCAAGAGCAGGAACAACAATGCCAATTACTCTTACTAGCTTTCCAATATCAACATTATTAAATTTTTCAATATCAAGCAATACTCTAAGTTTGGATTCCCCATCATCAATTACAATAGAGTTGTTGGATTCATCTTTTTCTATAACTGTTCCAACTATTTTTACACGAATATCTTCCTTAGATAATTCAGAAATTTTTTTCTCAATTGCAACATTTCTTTTTTTTCTTTCTTCAGATTCCATCAGCTATATTCCCTCCATATGTGTCCACATTTGGTACATTTATAGAATCTGGTTGGTGGTTCATCTGCTGACCTTGTTTGTACTGTCCAAAAAAATGCTTCTTTATTCCCACATTTTGAACATTCTGCTCTTGTTTTTGGATGCACTTCTGGTTCTTCTTTCATAACAGCTACTGATTTTTTAGTGGTTTTTTTACCACTTTCTTTTATTTTTCCTTGCTTGGCGGATTCTCCGCAACTGCTACAAACGAGTTTTCCTTTTTTATTAACAAGTATACTACCGCATTTAGGACAAAACATAAACTAAAGAAATTATAATACCATTAAAAACTTTTCTAAATCGGAATTATTTTAGAAAAAATTACTTTTGGCCAACCAAGATATGGAACTTTCGCTACAAGTTTTCCTTTAACTTCCTCATAAGGAATATTTTTTTCTAAGTTAGTGATTGTTGGATTTGCATCTCCTTTTGTTGTATAAAAGTAGTTATTTCCTTGTTTTTCAATATAGACAACTCTGTGAATTATTTGCCCTTTATCCGAATAAAACAGTATGATATCTCCAACATGAATATCTTCTGGCGGCACTTTTTTAACAGCAATCACATCACCAACATCTAACCCATCCAAGTAAGGCCATTTTTCAACTTCACTCATATTAAATCCATTAAACTCAAGCCAGTTGTAGAAGGTATGCTCTGTTAAACTATTGTGTTCCATTGAACCAGATACAACTGCTGCAATATCTGAATATCCTGTAACTAATAAAAATCCTGGAAAGAATATGAATCTCAATCCAACAAACGCGATAAGGATGAATACAACATAGCTTGCTAAACTTTCTTCTTCCCATAAGAAATGCCATATTTTTTTAAGAGTTTTTTTAATAGAGGATTCTTTTTTCGGGTCATGGATTTTTTCTCCATTTTCTTGTTTTTCTTCCATTATACTCTCCCTCTTGTTTCACCAAGTACGATTCCTGAACCTATCATATGTGCCACTCTTATAGGTTCTGGTACTAATGAATGAGTTGAACTGAGCTTTATAACTTTTTCTGCTATGGGTTTTTCTAAACCATATATCTGAAAATAAATCCTTTTATTTTTAATTTTACAAGAAAGAATATTTCCTGCTTTTTCTATTATCTTTAATCTTTTTGTTCCATCTTTAAAATGTTTAAGTGCTTTTTTAATTTCATTCAATCTAGGCTTTTTTCTCATAATAACAATCACTGGAATTTTTGTTTTTTTGCTCAATTCTTCAATATTTATTACATTAAAACCTGCAACAGCAATCCCATTTAGCATGATAACTTGTAGTTGTCCATAATGTTTTGATTTTTTTATCATCTCAATTAGTTTTTTTGTGGCATCTTTTCCATCAGTATTAACTTTTGTAGAAACAACACCTTCAAGCCATTTTCCTGCTCTAAAAATTGCGCCAATCACAAGAACTTTGGTTTTGGTTCCTTTTTTGAATGGAGAATCATCTATGCCAATTATTCTTATTTCTGGTTTTACAACCTTGAGAACCATGATTATAATTTTTTAATTTCAGATTCTAATTTAGAAAGCTTTTTTTGAATTCTTTCAATTGCTTTTTTAATAATGGTTTTGGGGTTTCCTTTCGTGGTTGCAACTGTGAAAATTGCATCTTTTACCATTGGGTGTTCTATTCTATATCCTACAAATTCAACAGAATCCTCATTAAACAACTCATTTCTTATTAGATTTAAAACAGTATGAGTTTCTCCCTTAATCTTTATTTTTAATTTATTCTTTTCTTCTTCTAATATTTCAATTTCAACCATATTCAAACCTCATCTTTTGGTATTTTAAAAGTTTTCTATCACTAACTATTTAAATGTTTAAAAATATTTTAGATTTATGAAGCGTTCTAAGCGAAGAAAAAGGCCAAAGAAACAAAAGTTTGAAAAGGAGCCAGTTAAGATTACAATAGCACCATTTGGATTATTTGCATTTCACAAAGGAAAGCTTGTAAAAAAAGAAATTTGGAAACCAAAAGAGTGTGCTCAAAATTATTTTAAGCGTGAAGAATTAATTAAAAAATTTAAATCCAAAATTGCAATTAAGGCAAAATATGAAAAAAATATTATTTTTGGTCCTGAATCTGAAAAATTTGCTAAAAAATTTGGAATAAAATTTAACTTCCAAAAGTTTATGATTGATTTAACAAAGCTAAAAATTAAATTTGGGTTCTCAAAAGATAAACTTGTTATACAAGCATCAAATATGCTTGATGAAACAAATAAAATGATAAATATGTTCTATGAAAGATTAAGTGAATGGTATGGATTTTATTGGCCAGAGATTGTTGAAAGAGTAAATTCTGTTGAAGAATTCTCAAAAATTGTTGGCAAAAAAAGAACTGAACAAAGCATGGGTTTTGATTTAGAAGAGAAAGATTTGAAAATGATTGGGATTGCTGGAGAAGAACTAAAATCACTAATCTCCTTTAAAGAAAAAGTATCAAACTATATTGAAAAACTTATGAGTGAAATTGCACCAAATACTTCTAAAATTGCTGGCCCATTAGTAGGTGCTAAGTTAATTTCTGTTGCTGGGAGCTTAAAAAAACTTGCTGAAATGCCATCTTCAACAATACAGGTTCTCGGAGCTGAAAAAGCACTTTTCAGGCATATAAGAAAAGGAACAAAACCCCCAAAATATGGTATTTTACTTTCCCATGAATTAATGCACAAAGTTAAACAGACAAATAGGGGAAAACTTGCAAGACTTTTGGCATCAAAGATCTCAATTGCTGCAAAAATTGATTATTATTCTCAAGGAAAAGAAAAAAAATGGGAAGAATTATTAAAAGATTTAGAAGAAAAAGTAAGTGAATTAAAATGAGAATTGCTTTATGCTGCAGTGCAAAATTTTTTGATAAAATTCCTGAAATAAAGAAAAAATTAGAAGAATTAGGATTTGAAGTCTTTGTTCCAAAAGGTTATTTCAAGCATATTAAAGATTCTCATGGAGAAGACCACTTTGCAAAAATCCATTTTAACTTGATAAAAGAACATTTTAAAAGAATAGAGAGGTCTGATGCAATTTTAGTTCTCAACTTTGATAAAGATGGGGTAAAAGGAAAAATAGGTGGAAATACTTTTCTTGAAATGGGAAAAGCATTTGATGAAGGAATTACGATATTTCTCTGGAATCCCATTCCTGAAATTGATTATAAAGAAGAAATTCTTGCAATGCATCCAATTGTGATTAATGGGGATTTAAGTAAAATAAAAATCGGGGAGAGGGTTACTCAACGGTTTCCTGAACCAACTGTCGGCGCTTTAATTCTAAATAGCGAAGGAAAAATCTTTTTAATGAAATCCCCAAAATGGAGAAATGGAAATCTTTGGACATTTCCTGGTGGACATATTGAGATAGGAGAAGATTGGGAAACTGCATTAAAAAGAGAAGTAAAAGAAGAGGTTGGGCTTGATATTGAAGTTATAAAATTATTAAATATTCAACAAGCAATTTTTCCAAAAGACTTCTGGAGGAAAAGGCATTACATCTTCCTTGACTTTGTTTGCAGAGCAAAAAATGAAAATGTGAAACTTGATGGGAGAGAAGCAATTGAATTTGCATGGATAAAACCTAAAGAAGCGCTTAAATTAAAACTTAATCCATATGTAAGGAAAAATATAGAAAAATATCTTGAAAATGAAAAGGTTTATATTTAATCTAATTTTGTAATTCTTGGGTGATAAATAATGGATTTTTTATCTAAACCTTATTCAGCAAAAGAACTAAAAAGGGATTTAACTCCTGCTTTAGAAGAATACAGTAAAGATGCGCCAAAATTGGCAGCAATTAATCCGGATTTCACACCAAGAGAGGATTATTTAGAAACTGCCAAGGTTGTTGTCCAAAATATTGGTGTTTTAGAAAATGGATTAAATATAATTCGTGTCTATCCTAGTACAAATTCTATTGAAATGGGTGTGGCAGTTAATCATTGGGTTAATCAAATCGGGGGAAATTCCATATTATTTTTATTCCCAATGGATGAAGCACTTGAAGCGATTTTAACAGATGCAACTAAAGAAAAAATAGAAGTATTTGCAAAAAATTATTTAGCTGCTATTCAACAAGCAAGTCATTGGACAATTACATATGGTGCAAAGGGATATTCTCTCTCAGAAAATGCAAAGAAGAATTATCCTATATACAACCAGATACTTTCTCCTCAAGCAAGTAAATTGCTAAATCGTAAAATTGAGGATGGTAGCTTAATGTCTTGGAATATGATCTATGCACCACAACCTTATTCTGCAAATAAGATTGGTATGGTTTTTTCAGAATATGAATCAAAAATATTAGAAGCGATGAGGGTTAAAACTGATGAAATCCTAAGAAAAGAAACACAAGAGGCACTAGCTACATATGCGTTTCAAAAATCAGAAACCCAACTTGTTGGAAAAGATGGCATCTTTGAATTAGAAATTGGAGATACAAAATTTGAGTTCCAAGTAGCTGGAAGACAAATATTTAGAGATGTTGGAAGGGTTGGAACAGATACATATCTTAAAAATGGAATGCCAGATATAATAACAAATAATCCTTGCGGTGAATTTTTTGTAGCACCAATTGAATCTAGTGTGAATGGACAATTAGGTACAAATGTACCCTCTGAACTGCCTGCTGGAGTTTTAACGAGAACATATTTCAAATTTGAAGATGGTATTGCAGTTTCCATTGATACATCTAACAATGAACTTTTTGAAAAAACGTTTGATGAAAAAAGTACAAGAGTTATTGCAGAAATCGGTCGTGGAGGACAAAATGAAAAACTTTCTTTCTTACAGGAAATTGGAAAACCAACTGGGGATACTTTAATTGATGAAAAAGTTTTTCCACTTCATGTTGCCATTGGTGAAAATACACATATGGGTGGACAAAATGAAGCAAAAATCCATCACGATTTCTCAATAAGTGAAATTAATTCATCTGGAGAGATAGTTCCATTAAGAATACGAAAAATTGCTTAACGAAAGAGTTAAAATCTCTTTTTTTCTTTTTTAATTAATGAAAATTACTAAATCTAAGTTTGAAGGGATTTTTTGGATTGAAAATGAAAAAAAGAAAATTGCTACAATTAACTTGGTTCCAGGCTATGCTCCTTTTGGTGAACAATTGATTAAACATAAAAATGTAGAATACAGAATTTGGGAACCTCACCGCTCAAAGTGGGCAGCCGCTATAATGAAAGGAATAAAAGAATTTCCTCTGAAAAAAGGAAATAAAGTTCTTTATCTTGGTGCTGCATCAGGGCAAAGCGCTTCTTATATTTCTGACATTGTTGGTGATAGAGGAAAAGTTTTTTGTGTTGAGATATCTCCACGGGTAATGAGAGAATTAATTTTTGTTGCTGAAAAGAAAAATAATATGATACCAATTCTTGCAGATGCTACAAATCCAAGTGAATATGAATTTGTTGGAGAAGTTGATTTTATTTTCCAAGATGTTGCTGTTAAAGAACAAGTTGATGTTTTAACTAAAAATAAAAAATTCCTTAAAAAAGGTGGATATGCCATGATTGCAATTAAATCAAGAAGTATTGATGTTTCAGCAAAGCCAAGTGAAATTTTCAAAAATATTGAAAAAGAACTTGAAAAACATTTTATAATAGTTGATAAGAAAAGACTTGAACCCTACGAAATGGACCATATTGTTTTCTTATTGAGTCAAAAAAGTTAAATAATAATCTTTGTTTTAGTATATGGTGGTCTTATGAATAAGAAATGGTTATTGATTTATTTATTAATTTCTCTGGCTTTTATTTTTGGATGCACTACTATCCCAAATAATCAAAATATCGATAAAAATGAATTTAGATTAGTATTCTATGTCAATGAAACTGAAGAAAAATTAAATGGGGCTGTTTATCTTAATGAAGAATTTTTAGGCAATACAATTGATGGAGAATTAATTATCTCAAAAGAAGAAATATACCCTGGAACGATATACTTAAATGGTACATATAATGGCACAAATTTTAATTTTGAATTTATTCTAAAAAAAGACGCCCTAATGAATAATAATATCGTGAGATTCTACATCACTAAAAGGGATATTGATGCCCTTACAATGGATTTAAGTGGTATCAATACAGATGCCATAGCTAGAAGAATTTTTAATGGCATAAATATCAAAAGGGAAGAAGTCGGCATCAAAAAATTAAAATGGGAACCAAAACTTGCTGAAACTGCAAAAAAATATGCAGAAGAATTAGCAAGAATGGGTGTGGGTTATGAACATGATGTTGCAGATAGATTTATTGAAAATGATGTCTTTTCTCTTTCAAATGGGTACATATATTACTATACTGGAGAAATTAGTCCTGAGATGGATATTAATTCAATTAACATTAACAACATACCTCTAACAACATCTATGAAAAATATTATTTTAAATAAATATTTTGATGTTGCTGGTTCAGCTGTCTATTGCAAAAAACGGGAATGTTTTTTAGTTGTAGATTTTGCACAAACAGAATATTCATTTAGTAGAGAGTTAGATGAAGATTTCTGCGCTTTCTCATCAATACGCTGGGATAACCTTCCAATAGATTCTGTGAATACAGAAATAATTGTTAATTCTACAGGAAAAATTGATGTATATATACTTGCGGATAAAGATGACTACTCTCCATGTAAACCCAAAAAGTACTTACATGGAGATGACAATGTAAACTTTTATCAAACTACATTAGACATTAAAAAAGGAAGTGGATTATTTCTTTATGCAAGAAACGAGGATGTCAATATAAGTGTAAAGCTTAAATATGAAGTATGAGCTTAAATGTTTGGTGAGGAAATGGACAAAAAAATTATTTTTATAACTCTTCTCATTGCAGTATTCATATTTGGGTGCATAGGTGCAAAGGAAGTTCCAATTATTGAAAATAAAACAAAGGTTGTTAGTGAAAAGGTTGAAGGTGTTGTTGAGCAGATTCCTACTACTCAAGCAAAGACAGAAAAAATAATCATTAAATATTTTGCATATCAACCAAATATAATTAAAGTTTCTCCAGGAACAACTATTGTGTGGGAAAACCAAGATGAAAATGTCTTACATCAAATTGTGAGTGGATATGTTGAAAACCATAAGGGCATTTCTGATGAGCTTTTTGATAGTGGAGAAATATCATATGGCGAAAGTTGGAATTACACATTCACTGAACCTGGAGAGTATCCATTTTACTCTCCAAAACACACCCAAATGCAAGGAATTGTGGTTGTGGGTGATTGGGAAAATAAAACTATTCAGATTATGACTCCTCATTTTGTTGGTTCAATACCAATGCATAATAAAAAATTAGAGTCATTAGATCAAATTTGGATAACTTTTAATGTAGTAATCTCTGATGGAAGCGAGATAAGTGTTTATGACATTGGAAATCAAAAACCTGTGGAATTAGTAGATTACGGTATTGAAACCTCAAATTACTTAAGACTTAAAGCTAAATTTGCAGAGCCAATAGAACCTTCATTATATAAAGTTTCATATACAGAAGCAAGGCCAGAAGGTAAATTTTATGGCCAATTCTTTTTTGAAATAGAAGGGGAGTAACTTATTCGAAAAATTTAAAAACAATATAAAATGTTAATAAAATGTATTCTCATTAGATATGAGGTATAGGGGTGATTAAATATGGCAGAAGGACAACAACCAATTTTTATTTTGCCAGAAGGATATAAAAGACAAATTGGTAAAGAAGCTCAAAGAACTAATATAATGGCAGCTAAAATAGTTGCTGAAACGATTAGAACAACATTGGGTCCAAAAGGAATGGACAAAATGCTTGTTGACACTCTTGGTGATGTTGTTATAACAAATGATGGTGTGACAATTCTAAAAGAAATGGAGATAGAACATCCAGCTGCTAAAATGATGGTGGAAATTGCGGAAACTCAAGAAGAAGAAGTTGGTGATGGAACAACAACAGCAGTTATTCTTGCTGGAGAACTATTAAAAAAAGCAGAAGATTTGCTTGACCAAGAAATCCATCCAACAATAATTGCTCATGGTTTTGAATTAGCAGCAGAAAAAGCAGGAGAAGTCCTAGATAAAATTGCAATAAAAGTTGACCCCAAAGATACAGAAATGCTTAAAAAAATAGTTAAAACAGCCATGACAGGAAAAGGTTCTGTTGCAATTAGAGAAACACTAAACAAAATGATTGTTAAAGCAGTAAAAGAAGTTGGTGAAAAAGTTGGAGATAAAATAATCATTGATATTGACAACATTAAACTTGAGAAAAAAACTGGTGGTGGTGTTGGAGATACAGAACTTATCCAAGGAATAACAATAGATAAAGAAAGAGTTCATTCTGAAATGCCCAAATCTGTAAAAGATGCAAAGATACTTGTTCTTGAAGCACCAATTGAAGTAAAAGAAACAGAATCAGATACACAAATAAGGATAAATACACCAGAACAACTTAAGGCATTTATTGAAGAAGAAGAGAGACAACTTAAAGAAATGGTAGAAAAGATTAAAGCAACAGGTGCAAATGTTGTATTCTGCCAAAAAGGAATTGATGATGTAGCTCAACACTTTCTTGCAAAAGAAGGAATTTATGCATGTAGAAGAGTAAAGCGTTCTGACATTGAAAAACTTGCAAAAGCAACTGGTGCAAAAATAGTTTCTAATATTGAAGATTTAACAGAAAAAGATGTTGGGTTTGCTGGACTTGTTGAAGAAAAGAAAATCTCTGGAGAAGCAATGACATTTGTAAGAAATTGCAAAAACCCAAAAGCAGTTACGATATTAATTCGTGGCGGAACAGAGCATGTTGTTGATGAAGTAGAAAGAGCAATACAAGATGCAATTGGTGACTTAGCAGCAGTTCTTGAAAACAGTAAAATTGTTGCAGGTGGGGGAGCTCCAGAAATAGAAGTTGCAAGAGAAATTAGAAAATTTGCATCATCTCTTGGTGGCAGAGAACAGCTTGCTGCTCATGCATTTGCAGATGCTATGGAATCTATCCCAAGAACCCTTTCTGAAAACGCAGGACTTGATCCAATTGATATGTTAGTAAATCTTAAAGCAGCGCATGAAGAAGGAAAATTGTGGGCTGGAATAGATGTAGCAAATGGAAAAATTGTCAACATGCTTGAAAATGATGTAATTGAACCACTACAAGTGAAGATACAAGCAATTAAATCAGCAAGTGAGGTAGCAATAATGATTTTGCGCATAGATGATGTTATTGCAGCAGGAAAGCTTAGCAAAGAATCTGGCTCACCACAAGGTGGAATGCCAGGAATGATGTAATCCTTTTTCTTCGATAATTTTTTATATTCTTTATTTGTTTAATATCTAGGTGAGGTTATGGAAAAAAGAAAAAAACATGAAGTTGTTCCAGCTTCAACATTAAGGAAAATAAGAAAAGATATTGAAGAGATTGGTGGGCAAAGGCTTGTTCTTAACAAATTAGAAAAATCTGTTGAAAAACTTACAGAAAAAGTTGAGCTTTCTATTAAAACAAATATTGACTTGCAAGAAAAAGTTACTGAATTAATGCTTCATATTACAGAACTTGTTGAAAATATGCAAAAAATGACAGAATTCATGGGTTTGGGCATGGTTCCAATACAACAAATGCCACCTGAAGAAGAATTACAAAAGCCACAAAAGAAAGATATATCTGAACAATTAAGATTACTGGCAGAGCAAAATCGGGAGTTAACACAAACCTTGAGGTCTTTAGAAGAACAATTAAAAAAAGGTGAAACAAAAGAGGCAATCAGGAAAGCACTTGAGAAGGTGAAAGCATTAAAATGAAAAAAGGACTCACACCCCACATGGCAATTCTTTTGCTTATCTCTTTAGGCATTATCATCTTACTCATCGGATTCATATGGATTAAAGTGCTAAGTTAAAATGGTAGCTAAAAACTTTATAGAGTTAGAATCATATCCATTGCTCTTATTCAAAAAAGAAGGAAAAGAATATGTCTTATCTAAAGCGCAGATACTTCAAAGTTCTGAAGAGATAATTTATTCCATAAAAGAAATTGAATTAGAAAAAGATGAAAAAAGATTCTATTACAAAGTTCTTAAAAGAATAAAAGACAAGGATGCTGAAGGCAATCTTAAAAAGGAAGATATGCAAACTTTTTTTTCATTTGCTTCAAAAGAAATTATTTCTTTGGCTAAAGAGGTAAATCAAGAATTGTCAGATTATGAAAAAATAAAAATTAGTTATCACCTTTACAAAAATTATTGTGGGTTTGGTGAAATCGAATCAATTTGGCATGATAAAAACATAAATTTCATATTTTGTGAAAAGGTTGGTTTTCCAATATATGTTTATCATAAAAATCCAAGGTATGGTTTCTTAAAAACAAATTTGAAATTTAGGAGTATGTATGAATTTAAAAATGCATTAATAAATCTAAAATTAAAAAGCAAAATGATTAGGGATTCTCCAGAATTCCTTGGGATTCTTGATAATAAATTAATCGAAATCTCAGATATATTCAATGAAATGAGCATAAAAACAATTTCAAGACTTCCAATTGCACCAAAGGACTTAATAAAACTTGGAATTGCAATGCCTGCTATGATGAATTATCTCAATAAAATGATAAAAGATAGGGCATCGGTCTTAATCATTGGTGGAAATGACTTCCAAAGAACAGAATTATTAAATTCCCTTGCATTACTTGTTAAAAAGGATTCAAAAACAATAGTGTTTGAAAATTATCCAAAAATTATAGTTCCGCAACGCAATGTTTTTTACAAAGTTTTAACTCCTTACAAAAAGAAACATAAAAAGATTATAGATGATTATCTTCGCAAAAATCCTGATTTTGTTATTGCAGACGATATAGATGAATTGGCACCAATTGTGAAGAATATAAAAAATGAATGCCAAACATTTGTAACATTAGATGCCCAAACATTTGATGAAGCCATGAATAAGTTAGGTAGAATCCTGCCAACTCCGGCAATTGCCTTTATTGACATTATAATCATAATAAGAGAACGGGGAGATGGATGGCCGAAAATAGAGGAGATATATGAATTATACACTTATGATTTTAAATCTAAGAAAATAAAAGTTAGTCCTGTCTTCTTTTTGGACAAAAGAACAAAAAAAATAATATTTAATGGAAGTAGATTACTCAACCAGAACATTTAGTTCTCCATTTGTCAAATTAGCAAATTCTACAAATTCTTTTTTTAGATTTGAATTTGTCTTTAGCATTATCTTCAACATTGGGATATATTCCTTAAGAAAAATGTCTGATGAAACATGTAACTTTGGTGCAATTTTTGAGGAGATAGATTTCATTAACTTTCGCATATCTTTGCTTTTTGATAATTTAAGCAATTTTGAAGGAAAAGCATATCTTGTAAATCTTAAATTTGTTTTTTCTTTAGAAATATTTATGCCTGCTGTTGAAAGAATATTTGCATAGGTATAAAATCTCCAATATTGCCTCTTTCTTATTCTTGCTAAAAATACATCGCTTCTAGAAAGATAATCAAATGCTTGTGCAATCTCCTTTGGGATTCGATACTCGCTACAAATATTCTCTGAAAGCCACATAATCCCGGTATTTAAATCAATATTAGAAACTCTGAAAACATCTAAAAGTTCTGGCGAAAAATCTGATTTAAAAATTTTTTGAAGAGCTTCGAAGACATTTTTTCTTAAATCTCTTTGCTCAAGGGTCACATCTTCTTTTTTTATTTCTTTTTTACCAGCGCAAACGGTTTCCAAATCATTGATTGCTGCTCTTAAGTCGCCTTCTGCATTTTTTACAATTGATTCAATAACTTCCTGCTCAAATTTTATTCCTTCAGAATTTAAAATGCGAATCAATTCTTTTGAAATATCCCTCTTACTTAATTTTTTGAATTCAATTTTTTCGCAATAACTTCTTAAAAATTTAAATTTTTGTTCCCACATGTCTATTGCAATTAACAAAACTGGAATCTTTGATTTTTTAATTAATTCAATAATTCTCGTTAGACTTCCGGCATCAATAGATTCAAGTTCATCAATTAATACAAATTTTTTCTTTCCGAATAAACTTCCAGTATTTATTGTATTACCCAATTTGTAGTTTATTTTTTCTTTGTCTCTTATTTCATCAGAATTCATTTCTACAATTTCATAGTTGTATTCATTTGCAATTGCATAAATCGCGCTTGTTTTTCCAATACCTGGTGGGCCATAAATTAAAAGAGCATTTTTCTTTTTTTTGGAAAAGGTATTCAAAAATTCAATAATTTTGGAAATAGCTAATTTTTGTCCGACAATATCTTCTACTTTTTTGGGTGCATATTTGCATACAAAAGAACACATTATATCAATCCATTTTTCTTAAATATTTTAATTAATCTTTCAATATCCACTTTCCCAGAACCTTTAATTATTTCCAAATCATTTATGTCTACTTCATTATCACTATTCATTTTTGAAAAGTAAATTTCTTCTAATGGTGCCACGCGAAAATACCCTTTTCCACTTTTTCCCCTTCCAAAATAACCCCATACTTCTTTTGTATCCAAATTGAAAATATTTTTTGAAAAAACCATCTGCTTTCCTTTGTAATTTATAACAAATGATTTATTTTCTAATTTTCCCAGAATAATTTCAATTTTGATATCCCCGCTTGAAGATGCCTTTTTTGCCTTAATTAACTCTGGCTCAAGGAAATAAATGGTGTAGTTCATTTTGAATAACATTTCTAATATTTTCTCTTTAGCAGAAACGTCTGCAAAAATTACACCTACTGGAAAATGTCTGGTTTTTATACCATGCGCTAAAAGTGCATATTCCCCAAAAACGCAATAGTTAATTTTCAAAGTATCAAAAAGATTTCCTATTTTTGTTATTTCATCCAAACATATTCTTTCTAGTTTTTGTTTATCCACAAACATTTTAATCAACCGCAGCAAATTGGGCTAAAAGGGCTTCTATCTGTAAGTACTCGTCTGCACCTTCAACTATTCTAAATTCATATTCTCCAATTTTGTCAATCAATTTTATTTTTTTCTTGTCATCAATTTCTATTTCCCAAATATTTTTATTTATGAGTTTTATAATATCAAGCCCACTTAAACCATATTTAAGCATAACATCAAACATTTTCTCTTTTGCTTTTATTATCTCGCCATTAATTGCTAATTCAAGAATTTCTTTTATTTCTTTGGGCTTTGCAATGCCTGCAACAGAATAAACCATGGATTCTGTTATATTTTTATCCAATGCAGCACAACTTTGAAGAATATTTGTAACTTTTCTTAAATCTCCTTCACTTGAATTAAAAATTGCATCAATAACTTTATCATCTAACTTCAAACTTTCATTTTCAGCAATTCTTTTAACATATTTTTTAACATCTTCTTCTGACAAAGGTTTATACCTAAAGATTGCACACCTTGATTGGATTGGAAGTATGACTTTAGACGAATAATTACAATCAAGAATAAATCTACAAGTAGTGGTGTAATTTTCCATCATCCTCCTAAGAGCATGCTGAGCTTCGCTTGTTAAGGCATCTGCTTCATCCAAAAGGATTATTTTAAATGGTACATCCCCAATTGGCTTTGTTCTTGCAAAATCTTTTACTTTTGTCCTTATTGTATCTATTCCTCTTTCATCGCTTGCGTTCATCTCTAAGAAATTTGCTTTCCAATTCTCACCAAAGAGTTCGCTTGCAATTGCCATAGCGCATGTTGTTTTACCAGTTCCTGCTGGGCCTGCAAAAAGAAGGTGTGGCATATTTCTTTTTTTAACAAAAGCCTTAAGTTTTTCCACTATCTCTTTCTGGCCAATTACTTCATCTAATTTCTTTGGACGATATTTTTCAGTCCATATTTCAAGTTCAGACATGATAATTAATGAAAAATTCAATTAATTAAAACTTTTACGCAAGCATTATAAATGAATGGAAATCTTTATAGAATTTAAGTATTTTGGTGATTGTATGGAACCGTATGCCCCAACAAAAGTTGAAGAAGAAGTACTCAATTTTTGGCTAAAAAAAAGAATATATGAAAAGCAAAAAGCTAAAGGAAAGAAAGGTCCAAAATTTTATTGGTTATGTGGACCTCCATATACCTCTGGAAAATTCCATGTAGGGCATTTCTGGAATTATGCTTCTCTTAAAGACCCTTTGTTTAGGTATAAACGAATGAAAGGCTTTGATGTTTGGGACCGTGGGGGTTGGGATATGCATGGACTTCCAACTTCCAGAAAAGTCATGGCAAAGCTTGGGCTAAAAACAAAGGATGATATAGAAGCTTATGGTGTTGATAAATTTGTAAAAGAGTGTGAAAAATTCTCAAAAGAAACAATGGAAAAAATGACAGAAGATTACGTCAGATGGGGTGTGTGGTTTGACCACAAAAATGCTTATCAACCTATTAAATCAGAATTCATGGAAGGTGTTTGGTGGGGTATTAAAAAAGCGTGGGAAAATGGATTCCTTTATGAAGGAGAAAAAGTAATGGCTTGGTGTCCTGAAAGCGAAACTGTTGCTGCAAAACACGAGCTTGAATACAAAGAAGTAACTGATGACTCGGTTTACCTTAAATTCAAAGTTAAGAGTGAAAAAGACACATACTTAATAATTTGGACAACCACTCCATGGACAATTCCTCACAATCTTGCTGTAATGGCAAATCCAAATATAACTTATGTTTATGCAAAAGCAGATGGAGAAACATGGATCGTAGCAAAAGATTTATTAAATGAAATCTCAAAAGTTTCAAAAATAGAATTAAAACCAATAAAAGAAGTTAAAGGAAAAGAACTTGAAGGTTTAGAATATGAACCTTTGCTTGAAAAAGAAGTGCCTGTTTTAAAAGAATTGAAAAAGAAATATAAGTGGGCATTCAAAGTTTTGCTTTCTGAAGAATATGTTGATACAGAATCTGGAACAGGATTAGTTCATTGTGCACCTGGTTGTGGACCTGAAGACCAAGAAGTTGGAAAAAAGTATGGGCTTCCTGCTTTTAATGAAGTTGATTCAAAAGGTTACTTCTCTGACAAAATGGGTGAATTTAAAGGATTAAGAGCAAGATTTGATGACAAAAAATTCATTGAACATTTTAAGAAAATTGGTGCTCTTGTTGCAAGAGTAAAATATAAACATGAATATCCGTTTCATGAGCGTTCAAAAGCACCGGTTATATTTAGAACAACAAAACAATGGTTTTTTGCAGTTGAAAAAATAAAAGACAAGTTAAGGGAATGGAATAAACAGGTGAATTGGATTCCAAAATGGGCTGGTGAAAAGACATTTGACAATTGGCTCGCAAATCTAAAAGATATTGGAATAACTAGACAAAGATATTGGGGAACCCCAATTCCAATCTGGAAATGTGATTCTTGCGGACATTTTATTGTGGTTGGTTCTCTTGATGAGTTGAAAAAACTTTCTGGTAAAAAACCAAAAAATATGCATAAACCGTGGATAGATGAAATCACATTCAAATGCGAAAAATGCAAAGGAACAATGAAGAGAATCCCTGACATTGCTGATGTCTGGCTTGATGCAGGATGTACTTCTTGGATATCTCTTTATTTTCCACAAAGAAGAGATTTATTTGAAAAGTATTGGCCAGCTGATTTTATTCTTGAAGCAAAAGAACAAATTAGAGGGTGGTTTAATCTTTTATTTGATACTGCAGGAGTTACTAGATTGGGGCTTCCATTTAAAAATTGTTATATGACGGGTTGGGTTAATGATGCTGCTGGCAGAAAAATGTCAAAAAGTTTAGGAAATATAATTGATCCTTATGAAGTTGTGGATAAATATGGCACTGATACTGTAAGATATTATATGATGGGTTCTGCCCAACCTGGAGTTGATATGAATTACAATTTCAAAGACATCAAAGTTAAATTTAGAAATTTAACAATTCTCTGGAATATATGTAATTTTTTAATTGATTTTGTTAAAACAAATAGACTTAAGATTCCTAAAAATCCTGGGCTTGGACTTGAAGAAAAATACATCCTATCAAGAACGAATAATACTTTGAAAAAAGTTAGTGAATATTATGATTCTTACAAATTAAATGATGTTCCTGGAGAAATTGAAAAATTATTCCTTGACATAAGTAGGTTTTATATCAAATCTGTGAGAGATAAATCTGTAATTGGTTCAAAACAAGAAAAAGAAGTAATTGCCTTTACTCTTTTTGAAAGTTTGCTTACCACACTAAAAATGTTTGGAACAGTTGCGCCATTCATATCTGAAAAAATGTATCAAAATTTAAAATCTATTTTCAAACTTAAAGAAGAATCTATTCAACTTTTTGATTGGCCAAGTGTAAATGAAGAGATGATAAATGAAGAAATAGAAGAAAGCATTGAAATTGCCAATGATGTAATAACTGCAATTCTTTCTATAAGAGATAAAAAAGGAATTGGAGTAAGATGGCCTTTAAGCAAAGTATTAATCTATACAAAAGACAAAGCTTATGCTATTGAACTTGCAAAAGAAATAATTCTAAAGCAATGCAATGTCAAAGAAATAGAAATTATAGACAGAAAACCAGAATGGGTAAAATTACAAATCAAAGTCCATCATAACAAACTTGCTAAAAAATTCAAAGAAAAGGTGCCCAAAATTGTTGGTACATTAATACAAATGAGCCCCGAAGCAGTAAAGTCAAAATTGGATAATGATGGAAAAGTAGTTATTGAAGTTGACGAAGAAAAATACGAGGTAACACCAGAAGAGATATACATTGAAGAAGAATTGCCACAAAAATGGGGTGGTTCTAATTTTGACTATGGGAATTTATATTTGGATTTAAAGCAAACAAAAGAACTTTTAGCAGAAGGCTTTGCTCGTGAAATAATAAGAAGAATTCAGGACTTAAGAAAAGAACTAAAACTTCAAAAAACAGATAAAGCAAAAGCCGTGGTTGCATTAGATAAGGAATTGAAAGAAATGATTGAACAATATGTTGATGAAATTGAACAAAGAACTGGAACAGTTATAATGTTAAAAATTGGCAAAGAAACATCTGAAAAAGCAAATATAAAAGTAAGTGTTAAGGGAAATGAAATAGCAATTGGACTTAACCCCGCATAATAAGCACCTTCTTAGAAAGAAGCTGCACCAAGAATCTTTAAAAAAGTTTTATAAAGTTTGCTCTACTTTATACAACAGCAAATTTTCTGGTGATAAAATGGCTAAAAAAGTAAAACGTAAAAAATCTACAAAAGAACCTTCTAAAAAAACTAAAAAAGGTGTGAAAAAAAGCACCCCTAAAAAAACTTCAAAAAGAATATCTTCTCAATACAATGTTGAAATCCAAAATGTTGTTGCTTCTGCAAGTCTGCACCACGATATACCCTTAGAAAAGGTTACAATAACACTACCAAATACAGAATATAATCCTGAACAATTTCCAGGATTAGTTTTAAGACTTGCAAAAGGAAAAACAGCACTTATATTCTCTTCTGGTAAAATTGTTTGTACTGGTGCCAAATCAGAAGCAGAAGTGGGTGAAACGGTAAAAATGATTATTAAAGAATTGAAAAAAGTTAAGATTAATATCCGCAAAAAACCAGACATTACAATACAAAACATGGTTGCTTCTGGAGACGTAAACATGAAACTAAATCTGGATAGACTCGCATTTAAACTAGAAAATGCAGAGTATGAGCCAGAACAATTTCCAGGGCTTGTATATAAAGTTCCAAATTCCCATATAACATTCTTGTTATTTGGAACTGGTAAAATTGTTTGTACTGGTGCCAAAAACGAAAAAGAAATAAAAGATGCAGTTACTAAATTAGTTAAAACTCTTAAAAAATTAAATAAGTAATTTTCTTACCAGAAGACAAATTGTCTGAATTAAGGTAAGGGTTATACTATGGATAGTAAAGCTATTAGTTTTGAAGAAGGAATAATTGAAAAGTTTGAAGAATTTATTTCTAAACAATACTTAGTAGAGTTAAGTAGAGTAATAAATGAGGGCAGACATTCTCTTGTAATTGATTTTAGAGAATTAGATAAATTTGATCCAGAATTAACTGATTTTCTTTTGGAAAGTCCAGAAGATGCAATTAAACTTTTTCAAACTGCATTAAGAAGAATTGAGATGGCTTCTGAGGTGCAGTTAAACATAAGGTTTTGCAATCTTCCAGAAAATCTTAGAATCTTGATAAGGGATATCCGAAGCAAACATATAAACAAACTAATCTCGATTGAAGGTTTGATAAGGCAAGCTTCAGATGTTAGGCCTGTTTCAACAGTTATAACATTTGAATGTCCTGTTTGTGGAACCCAAATTGATATGAAACAAACAGAAAATACTGTTAAAGAGCCAACAATGTGTTCTTGTGGTAGAAAAGGAAGATTTAAACTAGTTGATAAAAAGCTTGTTGATACTCAAAGAATTGTAGTTGAAGAATCGCCTGAACAACTTTTAACAGAAGCCCAACCAAGAAGACTTAGTATATTTTTAACAGAAGATTTAGTTGAACCAAAAATTGAAAAGAAAACTTCACCAGGAACTCGCGTTGTTGTTACTGGTATTATTAAAGAAATTCCAATAGTAGATAGGGGTTCTAAAAGCACAAGGTTTGATTTAATAATGCAAGCAAATAATATTGAACCTTCTGAAAAAGAATTTGAAGATTTAGAACTAACACCTGAAGATAAAAAAATAATTAAAGAAATGTCTCAAGATCCTTTGATTGATAAAAAACTTATTAATTCTATTGCACCAAGCATTTTTGGATATGAATCCATTAAAGAAGCAATTGTATTACAATTGTTTGGTGGGGTTAAAACAGAAAGGCCTGACAAAACAAAAGTTAGGGGAGATATCCATATCCTTCTTGTCGGAGACCCAGGTGTAGCAAAATCCCAAATGCTAAAATATGTTGCATCAATTGCTCCAAAAGCACGTTATGTCTCTGGAAAAGGAGCAAGTGGGGCGGGGCTTACTGCTTCTGTTGTTAAAGACGAATTTCTAAGAGGGTGGTCTCTTGAAGCTGGTGCAATTGTACTTGCAAATAAAGGGATTTGTTGTGTAGATGAGATAGATAAAATGGAAAAAGAAGATAGAGTTGCAATGCACGAAGCTATGGAGCAGCAGACAATTACAATTGCAAAAGCAAATATTCATTCTACTCTAAAAGCAGAAACAACAATACTTGCTGCTGCAAATCCAAAACTTGGAAGGTTTGATCCATACATAGCAATAGCAGATCAGATAGATATGCCACCAACATTAATTTCAAGGTTTGATTTAATATTTCCAATTAGAGATATTCCTAATAAGGAAAAAGATGAAAAATTAGCAGACCACATTCTGTCTTCATTCAGCAAGCCTGAAGAATTAGTTCCAGAAATTGCACCAGAAATAATGAGAAAATATATTGCCTATGCAAAAAGATATTGCAAACCAAAATTATCTTCGGATGCCATGTTGGAGATAAAATCATTTTTTGTTAATTTACGTTCGCAAAGGAAAAAGGGTGAAGAAGAAGGAATTAGACCAATTCCAATTTCTGCAAGACAATTAGAAGCAATGGTAAGACTTGCTCAGGCTTCTGCACGGATTAGACTTAGTAATGTTGTTGAGGGAAAAGATGCAAGAAGAGCAATAAGAATTATGAGATACTGCCTTCAAAAAGTTGGGATGGATACTGAAACTGGTGAGCTAGACATTGATAGAATTGTTACAGGCATTACTACATCCCAAAGAAGCAGAATAATTATGATGCGCGAAATCATTAGAGAACTTGAAGCAAAATATGGGGCAAATGTCCCTCTTGCTGATGTAATTGATGCTGCAAAAGAAAAAGGGCTTGAAGAATCTAAAATTGAAGAAATAATTGAAAAGATGAAAAGAGAAGGTGAATTATTTGAGCCAAAGCATGGTGTGTTAAGGAGAATGCCAAGATGAGTGAAAATATAACCTACGAGAGCATAGCCAAATGCGATTCTGAAATATATCAACTCATTCAATCAGAAGTTGAAAGGCAAAAATCTGTTCTTAATATGATTCCTTCTGAAAACTATGTTTCAAAAGCTATTCTTGAAGCAACAGGCAGTCTTTTAACAAATAAATATGCAGAAGGTTATCCAAGAAAAAGATATTATCAAGGTATGGCAAATGTTGATGAAATCGAAACAATTGCAATTGAAAGAGCAAAAAAACTTTTTGGAGCAGAGCATGCAAATGTTCAACCTTATTCTGGAAGTCCTGCAAACGCAGCAATCTATTATGCTCTTTTAAAACCAGGAGATAAAATAATGGGTATGCGACTTGACATGGGTGGGCATTTAACTCATGGACACACTGTAAATTTCTCTGCAAAGTTTTACAAATCATATCCTTATGTTGTTGACAAAGAAACTGGGATGCTTAATATGGATGAAATAAGAAAACTTGCAATAAAAGAAAAACCAAAATTAATTATCAGTGGATATACTGCTTATCCAAGAACAATTCCATTTAAAGAATTTCATGAAATTGCTTTAGAAGTTGGTGCGTATTCAATGGCAGATATTTCTCACATTGCTGGTTTAATTGTCGGCGGTGCTCATCCTTCTCCACTTCCATTTACAGATGTTGTTATGACTACTACTCACAAAACATTAAGAGGGCCGAGGGGTGCTTTAATTCTTTGTAAAAAAGAGGATAGACTTGCTAATGTAGAAGGTTTAGATGAAAAACAAGCAAAGCGAGAAAAAAATCTTGCGTTGAAAATCGATAGGGCTGTTTTTCCAGGATTACAAGGTGGACCACACCAGCATGTAATTGCAGCAAAAGCAATTGCATTTTCAGAAGCAATGAAACCAGAGTTTAAAGAATATGCTCATCAAATTGTAAAAAATGCTAAGGTACTTGCTGAAACGTTGATGGATAATGGGATAAAACTTGTGACAGGTGGCACAGACAATCATTTGATTTTAATTGATTTGACACCAATTGAAATTGGGATTGGAAAACAAGTTGCAGTTGCTCTTGAAAATGCAGGAATAGTTACAAATATGAATACAATTCCTTATGATCCTTCAACACCATTTAAGCCATCTGGATTAAGAATTGGAACTCCTGTTTTAACAACTCGCGGAATGAAAGAAGAAGAAATGAAAATAATTGGCGAATGGATTTCTCAAATAATCAATGATTATGAAAACGAAGAGCTTCAAAAGAAAATCAAACAAGAAGTTAAAGAATTGTGTGAAAAGTTTAAGTTTTACTAAAAATGATAATCAAAAATGTTCCTTTTGTTGAAGATAAAGAAGAAAGATACGCTTCGTGTCAAGGACCACCTACTGTTATGATGGTCTATAAGTATTTTAAACCTGACAAGCCAATTTCATTTTCAGAATTATATTCTATGCTAAGATATAAACCAAAAACGTGGTTTTTTGAAGTTTATATCACTCGATTTTTTCACCAACTTAAAATACCTGTAAAGTATTATAGCAATGTTCCAATAAGAAAAATAGGCAATGATGCAGAATATTTCAAAAAAATTGCCAATATGGATTTAAACAATGAAGAAGAAAGGGATGAATATGATGTTGACAATTACGACAGCGCTGTTGAATATGTCTTATCCAATAATCTTTTTGAAAAGAAAGAGGTTGATGTTGAATTCATTAAAGAGCAATTGAATAAAAACAAACTTGTGATAGCCACAGTAAACAGAAATGTTCTCACAGGAAAAGCAGGTTACAAAGGACATTTTATTTTAATCAAAGGATATGATGACGAAGGATTTATTTGCAATGATGCGTTATTAGGTAAAAATCTAAAAATTAATTTTGAAAAATTTAAAAGAGCATTTCATTCTCCTGATTCAGACATTGTAGTTATTGGTTAAATCAACCCCTTCTTAATCTTCTCTTCCAAACGCAATTCTGCTTTTAACCTGCCGAGTTCTTCGTCACTCATGTTGCAAACCATGTATTTTGTCAAAAGTGGGAACTTTTCCTTCAAGATTATAAACATCTGGCGTGCAATGTTTCTATATGACTCGTGTGCCTGTGGTGTTGTTCTTAATTTAATCAAGTGATACATCTCCCTCAAATTTGCAGTCATCAAATATCTCTTTTTAAAAGCAAGAGGCACAATGTACTGCGCCTCATAAGGATATTTCTCATAAATTTTCCTAAATAGTTTGTCTGCTTTTTGCATTATCTCATCAAATTCTTCTTTAAATCCAGCATCAATTATATCTTTTGGTATGGAATACCCATGGAATGTTGTTGTTAATTGCGGTGTTTGAGTGCAAATTCTATGCCTTTGCAAGTCTCTAAAAGCACCAAAATCCATTAAGATGTCCCAAGTGAAGTAAACATGTTCAAGTTCTCTCATTGGCCAATCGTGAGGCCCCATCTTTTCCAAATATTTGTCAAATACTTTCTCTTTTTCTTCCTTTGCCATTTTTTTGACTTTTTCAAGTATTTCTTCCATGGAGGCATTTGAGTATTTGTAGATGATTGCAGCCACAACTAAGTCGTCGATATCGGAAGAATATGCAATCAATTTAACAGGAACATTCTCTCCTTGTTCAAATTTGTAATTCTTAACAAGCTCAAACATTTCCTTGTCTGTCTCAGAGATATATTCATTTTTATCTGCATATTTTAACAAAGATGGCAAAACTTTTTTTCCTTCTTCTTTTAACATCTGCCCAATTACTTGCATCTCATTTATTGGATGAGAAAGAAGTTTTTTAATTCCATGCGCTAATTCTCTTGCATTAACTGTCCAACCTAAACTTGTCATTGTGCAAGCTGGCAAAATATATCTAACTGCATCAAATCTTCTTGCAGCACAAGCCCTTTCCCATGCTTTTTCAGATTGCCCTTGTTTTATTGGCGCTATCTTTTTAACATATTCTAAAACAGGTTCTTGGAGTTTTTCATAAAAATCAAAAAGTTCATTAATTAAATTCTCAACTTCTTCGCCAAATTCAGAATTTTTTAGCTTCTCATCTGTGTAAAAAGAATTTCTATCAAAATGGACATATCGAGTTGATTTTTCTATGAAAGATGAAAGGCGGTTATCTTCAATTACTTTTGTTGCTAAAATACTAACTCCTTCCAATCCGATTCCAATAACTGCACCCTCTGCAACAGATGCATGTCCAAACCCAAGAACCCACTTATCCATAAATTTGATTGCTTTATTAATTGCATTATCCATTTTAATCTGGGCTTCTTTGTTCTTTAGAATCTCAACCATATCCTTAAAGTTGGATTCATCTTGTTTTAATAATTCAAGAAAATTTTGGCGCAATCCTTTTTTTGAGCGGGAATACATTGCCTGCATTAATGCCCAAACTTCTGGATGCATATTTTTAACAAAGAAAACAGGTTTATCTAAATTTGTGAAAAAGTGATTTAAAACAATTTTTTCTTCTTCTGTATATTCCAAAATTGTCACCCCAAAATTTAAAAGATTGAAACTAAATAAAAAGTTATGGGTTTCAAAAAATTCATTCTTCCACGATTAGGAAGCGAACATAATGAAGACTGGGCTCAAAAAATTAAATTTAATCCAAAACTTTTAGCAATTATTCCTATTATTGCAATTCCCACTTTCATATTTAAGTCATTTATGATAATAATCTCACTAATTGCACTAACAATTGCTGTTAGTTACTTTGGACAAAAAACAAAACTTAAAAAATTTGGATTAGAACTTGCAACATTCACTACAATTATAACTGGAATTTCTTTTGGTGCTCTTCCAGGGGCTTTAATTGGTATGATATTGATTGCTATCCATAACATTCTTACAAGAAGAATAAATCCGTATTGGATAATTGTAATGCCAACATTTGGCCTAATTGGTGCCTTGGCCAGCTTATATTCTGGAATTAACATATTTTTGCTTGGGTTAGGATTGACAATTTTTTCACATTTTGCTTTTATTATGTTCCAAACTGTTCTCCACAGATTTCCGGCGAAATATTTGCCATACTTTGCTCTTAATGTCTTATTCAATGCATTCCTTTTCTATAGATTTGCACCTTTAGTTATTGGCGTTTTATAGCAATAATTTTATAATACTTCTTTATCTATCTTTTTACTATGGCTAAAAGATGGACTGCGTATAAGATGGCTATTACTGACATTGTTAATGGGAATTTTACAGAAGATGGATTTGTGCAGTTTGGAACTTTGCAAGTAAATAGAGTTAGAATTTTAGGAACTGTTGTTTCAAAATTTATTTCTGACAGCAAAAAATATGGATTCTTCATAATTGATGATGGCACAGAAACAATTAGGGTGCGCTCATTCGAAGACCAACTTGATTTAGTTGAGAAAGTAAAAATTGGCAACATTGTTGATGTGATTGGCAGAATAAGAAAATATGAAGATGAGATCTATGTTATACCAGAAATTGTTGTTATAATAGACAATCCAAATTGGGAGATTTTAAGAAAACTTGAATTAATAAAACAAAAAAAGGAAATGCCAAAAACAGAAAGTAAAGTTGAAACTAAAAAAGAAGATGAAGTTGTTGAAGAAGTTATTGAAGAAGAAGTTGTAGAAGAAAAGCTTCCAGAAGGGCAAACAACACTTTTTGAAAGCCCGCGCCAAAAAGTTGTTAATTTAATAAAAGAACTTGACAAGGGTGAAGGTGCTGAGGTTTCAAAAATAATTGAAAAGATTGGAGATGAAAAAGTAGTTGAAAGTGTTTTAACAGATTTAATGAATGAAGGCGAACTATTTGAACCTCGCCCAGGAAAAGTAAAACTTCTTGAATAATTAAACTTATAATTTTTTCTCAATTTTAGATTTTATGAGTATTTCAGAAGATTATAAGAATAATATCTGGAAAATGTACCTAATAAAATTCTTTAGTGGAATCCATTTTATAGGGGCTGTTTTAATTCCGTTTTTTATGACATGGGGTAAATTAGAATTTTCCCAGATTCTTATACTGCAGTCCTTTTTTATGCTATTCATATTTTTATTTGAAGTTCCTACAGGTGCGGTTGCAGATTATCTTGGTAGAAAGGTATCTATTTTCTTAGGAGCAGGAATAAATGCTGTTGCCACAATTATATATGCTAGTTTTCCAAATTTTTATGTATTCCTATTAGGAGAATTATTGTTTGCTCTGGGCGTAGCATTAATTTCTGGAGCAGACCAGGCAATTTTATATGATTCATTAAAAAAAGTAAAATTAGAAAAACAATCCAAAAAAATATTTGGAAGATGGCAAAGTTTTCATCTTGCAGGAATATTTGTCGGGCCTATTATCGGAAGCGTAATTGCAGTTAATCTTGGATTACAATGGCCAATGCTATTAACATCCATTCCTACAGGAATTGCAGCACTAATTGTATTAACAATAAAAGAACCCAAAACAAGAAAAAAGATTGAATCACGAAGATATGTAGACGTTCTTGTAAAGGGGTTTAAATTTTTTGTAAAGCATAAAGAGCTAAAAATTTTGGCATTAGATTATATATTTGTTGCTTCGATTTCATACTTTCTGATATGGACCTACCAATTAGTGCTACAAAGGATTGGAATAAATGTTGCATATTTTGGTATTGTTCATGCGCTTTTAGTTTTGTCGCAAATAATAATCATCAACAACTACTCAAAAGTTGAAAGGTTGGTTGGTTCAAAAAGTAGTTTTTTAGCCATAAGTGCATTAATCTTGGGAATTGGTTTCATTGTTGCAGGCTTAACTAATTATATTCCTATCGTGTTAATCTCAATCATTTTGGCAGCGGGTTTTGGGCTTGGAAGGAAGCCGGCATTTAACAGTTATATGAATAAATATATCCCCTCAAAAGAAAGAGCAACCATTATTTCATCTATTTCAATGTTTAGTACGTTTGTATTAATTGTATTAAATCCAATAATTGGTAAGGCAGTTGAATGGTCTCTTAATATCACATTAATCATTCTTGGTGTCTCGGCAATAATCTTCACTCTTTTTTCAAGAATAGAAGAAAAGATATTAATTGACTGAAACATTTATTAATGCGTAAAAAAGTTGGTAGTATATGGATTATGAAAAACTATTGAAAAAAGCGTATGAGAAAATACCAAAACAATCTGATAGGGGTGAAAGATTTAATCCACCTCCTGTTGATTCTTTTATTGAAGGGAATAGGACAATTGTTAAAAACCTGAATGCGATTGCAAATTATTTAAATCGAGACATAAATCACATCATAAAATATTTGTCAAAAGAACTTGCAACTTCTGGAACAATTGATGGAAATAGAGTAATATTTATTGGGAAATTTAAGAATAGATTAGTAAATGAAAAGATGCAGCAATATATCAAAGAATATGTAAAATGCAAAGAATGTGGGAGTCCAGACACTAAATTTGAAAAAGAAGATAGAATTCTAATGTTACATTGCATGGCATGCCAAGCAAGGCGTCCAGTCCCAAAGGTGAGGTAGTTGTGGCAAAAGAACATTGAGGCCAACATCAAAAAATTTTTTGCCTTCAGAATCCTTTCAAGTTTTTGGTTTACTATTGCTATTTGGATTTTATTCATAAGGGCATTTAACATAACTTACACTCAAATTGGAATTCTTGAAGCTGCTTCCTTGATTATAATTTTACTTCTTGAGATTCCATCTGGTGTTTTTGCTGATTTGTTTGGTCATAGAATAACTGTTTTCATAGCTACATTAGTTTGGAGTATCGGTAATTTTGTTATTGGACTTGGTAATGGATTTTACGCATTTCTATTAGGATATTCTCTTTTAGGTATTGCAGATGCATTCCGCTCTGGTTCTCAATCTGCATTATTGTACGAATCTCTAAGAAAACTAAAAAGACAAAAAGATTACTTGAAAATAAGAAGTAAGATAAGAAAAGTAATAACAATCACTGTGGTTACTGGTGCATTAATAGGACCCATTCTGTTCAATATTAATATTCGATTGCCTTTTATAATCAACGCAATTCTCATTTTTATTTCATCGCTAATTGTTCTTTCAATAGCTGAACCATATGTTAAAAAGAAAACAACTTCTCTAAAGAAACATTATGAACATTTTATAGATTCTCTTAGATTTTCAATGAAAAACAAACACGTAAGTTGGTTTATTATATTTGGAGTAATCCTTACAATTCCAATGGGTATTTTTGTAAATCTACTTAGCCAACCATATTTAGTTAAAATTGGGTTTAGCATCCTAAGCATTGGGGGATTATTTGCAATTATTCATGGAACATCAGGGATTATTGCATCATTTGCAGATAAAATAGAAGGAAAAATAAAAGAAAAGGTATCACTTCTTAGCATAATATTGATTCAATGTTTTGCATTTGTAATCATGTCGATCATTAATGCACCAATCGCAGCAATAGCAGTAATAATGCTGTACATCTCCAGAGATTATAAAGAAAAGATTTTGGATGCTTATATGAACCACCATATAACTCCAAAAAATAGAGCAACAGTATTATCAATAAGTCAATTCACTATTGACTTATTTGCAGCAATTTTTGTTATATCTGGAGGTTACATCACAGACACATTTAGTATGAATACCACAATATTCTTATTAGGGATCGTCACTCTTGTGCTTGGCATACCACATTTTTTAAAAAGATATAAACTCTTAAGGAAATGATGAAAGTCTGGATAAAAATTCAAAGAGTAACTCAGGGTGCTAAAGAAGAGATTGTTGTAGCTATTTGTGATGAAGAACTTTTAGGGAAAAAATTTGGAAATTTCAAAATATCTGAGCATTTCTTTAAAGGCGAACTTGTAGAAATAGAAACTGCAATAAAATCCTTAGAAAATGCAACCATTGCAAATTTAGTTGGAAGAGATATTGTAACAAAAGCTATTGAAGAAGGGATTGTTAAAAAAGAAGAAATTAAAGAGATTAATGGAATTCCCCATGCACAAATATTTACAATATAATTGTAAAGGTTTATAAAATCAACTTCTTTTTTAATTTGTATGAACTACCAAAATACAGGAACTCCAGTAAGAGTGAGGTTGCCAAGAGAAGGAGAAATGCTTGGCATTATAGAACAACTCCTTGGTTATGCAAAAATGAAAGTTAAGGGTGTGGATGGAAAAATAAGAGTGTGCCGCGTTCCTGGAAGATTAACAAGGCATCTTTGGCTCAGAGAAAGAGATATTGTTCTAATAAAACCATGGGAATTTCAGCCCGATACAAAAGGGGATGTAATATATAAATACAGAAAAAACCAAGTAGAAATCTTAAAAAAGAAAGGGCTTCTTAAAGGGCTTGAAGAGGAACTCTAGGTGATAAATATGTGGATTTTGTTAATTGTTGCACTCGCAATTGTTGCATTTTTTGTATATTACTTTAACAGAATAATTGTCTTAGAAAATGTAATCAGCAATGCATGGGCACAAATAGACGTTCAATTAAAGAAAAGGGCGGATTTAGTTCCAAATCTTGTTGAAACAGTAAAAGGTTATGCAAAGCATGAAAGAAAAGTTTTCAATGAAGTAACAAAAGCAAGGACTGAAGTGCTAAAAGCTAGAACACCCCAGCAAAAAATAAAAGCTGGAAACCAACTTGCAGATGCATTAAAAACAATTTTTGCTGTTGCAGAAAATTATCCAAAACTTAGGGCAAGTGAAAATTTCTTAATGTTACAAGAAGAGCTAGCGGGAATAGAAAGTAAGATTGCTTATGCCAGACAATTTTACAACGATGCTATTCTACAATACAATAATTTAATTGAAACAATTCCGGGCGTTTGGTTTGCAAAGTTTATGGGTAAAAAAGAAAAACCAATGTTCAAAATTAAAGATGTGGAAAGAAAGCAGGTTAAAGTGAAATTCTAATGGCAAAAGTCAGTTTTTTTGACCAAGCTAGAAAGAACAGGATAAAATCAATTATATTGTTTTGTTTAGTTGTTCCTGTTTTTATTTTATTAGCTTATGTTATTGGGCAGATATACAATCCAGAACTGACATTTTTCTTCATAACAATTGCATCGTTAATAGCAATTATTCAGATTTTTGTCGGCTACTACTATGGGGATAAAGTTATTCTTAAAATAACCAATGCAAAACCAGCAACAAAACCGAAGTACACTCACCTGATAAATGTGGTTGAAGGATTAAGCATTGCAGCTGGAATTCCCACACCAAAAGTATATGTGATTGAAAATCCAGACTTAAATGCATTTGCAACAGGAAGAGACCCAAAGCACGCTTCAATTGCAATTACAACTGGATTACTTGAAAAATTAAACAGAACAGAACTTGAGGGTGTGATTGGGCATGAACTCTCACATATTAAAAATTTAGACATCAGATTCATGACTCTTGTATCTGTAATAATTGGGCTTGTTGTAATTTTGAGTAATGTCTTCCTTCGCTCACTTTGGTTTGGTAGAAAAAGAAGCAGGGAAGGTGGAATTTTATTAATTATTGGGATAGTTCTTGCCATTATTGCACCAATAGCAGTAAAGTTAATACAACTTGCAATTTCAAGGAAAAGAGAATATTTAGCAGATGCATCAAGCGCACAACTAACAAGGTATCCAGAAGGTTTAGCAAGTGCTCTTGAGAAAATTGCAAAATACAATCAGGGTAGACTGAAAGTAAGTGATGCTGTTGCTCCTTTGTTCATATCAAACCCAAAGAGAACAAGCAAATTAAGAGAACTATTTTCAACACATCCACCAATCGAAAAGAGAATAAAAATTCTAAGAGAGATGTAACTCTTTTTTATTTCTCTTATCACATTGTTAGTAATGATCCTCAAAAACCTGAGCTTGTGTTTCATAAAATGTACCAATTGGGATTCTTTGTTTCCATTCGTCTGCTTTTTTCATTGCTGCTTCAAAGTTTGATATGTCATGTCCCTCTGCATTTAAATCATAAACTTTCTTGTTGTATATTTCATAAGTATTGTTAAATACAACACATGGCTGTAAAACTTCAACAAAAGAAAATCCCCTATGCTTTACAGCTTTTTTAATTAATTCTTTAAGATGTTCTGGTTTTCCTGCATAACCTCTTGCAACAAAAGTTGCTCCAGAAACAAGCATTAGTTTCATTGGATTAATTGGGCTCTCTATGCTTCCAAATGGTGTTGATTTTCCTTTAAATCCTTTTGGTGATGTTGCTGTAAACTGTCCTGTTGTTAATGCAAAAACACTATTATCATGAATTATCATAGTTATATCTGTGTTTCTTTTTGCAGCATGAATAAGATGAGAAATTCCTTCATCATAGATGTCTCCGTCTCCTGCAAAGCCAATTGTGATCAAATCTTTGTTTGCTAATTTCATTCCTGTTAATGTTGGTGGTACTCTTCCATGAATTGAATAAAAAGAATTTACATTAACATAATCAACAATTTTTGCATGACAACCAATCCCACTTGCTATTACAAATTTTTCTTTTGGAATTCCTTCTAAAACTAAATCATTTATTGCATTCTTAATTGCGGTAAGAATTCCAAAATTGCCGCATCCAGGACACCATGTATTTTCAGCATAAGTTCCTAATCTCACTTTAACCACCTTTTTAATTCTTTTAATAATTCTATTGGTTCAAATTCTCGCGAATCATACTTCAAAATTTTATTTTTAATTCCAATGCCTGTATGTAATTTTATTAAATTGGCAAGCTGCCCAGTTGCATTTGCTTCAACACAAACAATTTTTTTTGCACCTTTCAAATGCTTTTCAACAGATTTCTTAGGAAATGGGAGCATGTAAAGAATTTGGACAATTTTTACATTTTTCAAATATTTTGCAGTTTCAAGAACTGCTCCAATTGAAGAGCCCCAAGTCACAATAACTTTTTTGCCTTTTCCATAAACTTTCACAGATTCTAATTTTTCTATTTCTTTTTCCATTAATTTGATTTTTCTCATTCTCTTTTCTTGCATTGCTTTAATTTGCTTTGGCTCCTCTGTTGTAATCCCGAATTCATCGTGTTCATAACTTGAAGATTTTACAACTGTATTTTTCATTCCTGGAAAAGCAATTGGAGAAATGCCATCTTTTGTAAGTGTGTATCTTTTGTAATTTAATCCCCCTTTTGAGAATTTTCCTTTTGCCTTTTTTGCTCTTTTGTCATTAATTTCAATTGTCCTCAAGCTTTCACTTAAGTGCTTATCTCCCAAAATTATAACAGGCACTTGATATTTCCAAGCAAGGTACAATGCTTCTGCTGATTTGTAAAATGCTTGTTCATTTGTACCTGGAGCAACAACTATTTTTGGAAATTCTCCATGCCCTGCATTTAATACAAAATTTAAATCAGCTTGTGAAGTGTAGGTTGGAACCCCTGTGCTTGGTCCAGGCCTTTGAATTTCTGCTATAACAATTGGTGTCTCAGACATTCCTGCTAAACTTAATGCTTCATTCATTAAAGCAAATCCACCGCCAGATGTCCCAATCATTGTTTTTGCTCCTGCATAAGCGCTTCCTAATGCCATATTTATCACAGAGATTTCATTTTCAGGATGTATTACTTTTATCCCAAACTTATCTGCATTTTTTGCTAAATAATGAAGAATTGATGTTGCTGGTGTCATTGGATATGCAATATAATTATCTAATCCAGATTTTACAGCGCCATATGCGATTGCAGTATTTCCTGTCATTAATTCTTTTGGCTTTCCTACTCTCTTTAGTTTTAGGATTTGCTTAACTTTCCCTTTTGCAAAATTGTATCCTTTTTCAGCTATTGCAATATTTTTATCTGCTGCTTTAGGATAGATTTTTTTCAAAACCTTTTTTACAACATCAAAATCAATACCAACGACATATGAAAGAACACCGAGAAGCGCAACATTTCTCATTATTTTTATTCCACTTATTTCTTTAACAAAGTCTTGAGCAGGAACACCAATTGTATTTTTTCCATAAAGATTAATTGAGTTAGAATCATAAATTATTATCCCATTTTTTTTCAATTCTTTTTTGTGCCTATCTATTGCTTTTTTATCTAAAGCAACTAATACATCTGTTTCTTTGTAATGGCTGAAAATTGGTTTTTTATCAAAAGAAATCTTGTTGAAATTGTGCCCCCCAGTTATTAAAGAAGGATAATCATCAAGTACAAAAACATAATATCCTAATTCACTCAAAATGTTTGCAAAAAGTTTTCCTGCTGCTTTTATTCCATCACCTGCTTTTCCACCAATTGTAATTGTATTCATACACCTCACCAATGAAACCAAGAAACTTTCTATTTAATTATTTTTTGAATAACATTATAAACTCCATCTTGCTTTTTCTTTATATGCGAAAGGAAAAAGAAAAGTTCAAAATATTCAAAGAAGTTTTTGATGAATCCACAATGAGAACTATTTACAAGCTTTCTAGTGATGGATATATTGACTATGTAATTGGGCCAGTTTCGACTGGTAAAGAAGCAAATGTATTTCTAGGTAAAAATTTTGATGATGAAGATATTGCAATAAAAATCTATAGAATTGAAACAAGCAATTTCAAAAACATGTGGAAATATATTCATGGAGATAAAAGATTTGAAAAAGTCAAAAAAAGAAAAAGGGACATTGTATTTGCTTGGGCAAAAAAAGAATTAAAAAACTTAGAATTGGCCTCAAAAATTGGCATAAATGTGCCAAAACCAATAATTTCTAGGAATAATGTCTTAATAATGGAATTTATCGGAGAAAATGGAATTTCGGCTCCAATTGCTAAATTTTTTACACCAAAAAAGCCAAAATCGTGGCTATCGAAAATTTTAAATAGTATAAAGGATTTATATCAAAAAGCAGGCTTAATTCACGGAGATTTGAGCGAATATAATATATTAAACTACAAAGAAGAACCATATATAATAGACATAGGTCAGGGTGTTTTAAAAGACCACCCCATAGCAATAGAATTGTTAGAAAATGATATTAACAATATTTTAAAATGGTTTAAAAAATTAGGTGTAAAAATTCCAGAATTCAAAAAAGTTTATAAAGAAATATTAGGGCAAGAGTATAGGAAGAATGGAAAAGTTTGAACAGGTATTAAAAATACCAAAAGAGAGAATTGCTGTACTCATAGGCACTAATGGTAAAACAAAAAAGGAAATTGAAGAAAAAACAAATACAAAACTTATCATAACAAAAGAGGGTGAGGTAACAATTCAAGGAAGCTCTTTTGATACATGGATAACTAAACAAATTATCAAAGCAATTGGTCGTGGTTTCTCACCTCAAAAAGCACTTTTGCTTTTAAAGGAAGATTATGGTTTTGAAATGATTGAGCTAAGAAACTGGGCAAGAACAGAAAATGCAATGAAAAGACTAAAAGGGAGAGTAATAGGAGAAAAAGGTAAGGCAAAGGATACAATTGAGAGATTAACAGAAAGTTATATATCGGTTTATGGAAAAACAATTTGTATAATTGGTGAAACTAAAAAAGTATTAACTGCCAAAAAAGCAATTGAAATGTTGCTTTCAGGAAGTAAACATTCAACTGTTTTCACAATGCTTGAAAACGAAAGAAAAAAGTGGAAAAAACAAGAACTTTTGGGTTGGTGAAAATTTGGTTATTAAAAAATATGTTGACATTGCTGAAGAACTTGGAAGCCAAATGAAGGCTGTTTCTGTAGCTGAATTTTTTAAAAAAAACAAGCACCTCCTTGGTTTTGACAATCCTCTTAAATCAATGCTCATGGTTGTTAAGGAAGCAGTTGATAATTCTCTTGATGCAACAGAAGAATATGCTCATGAATGTGAAAAGAAAAAGAGAGAGATTGAATTTCCAGAGATAAAAATTCAAATAAGCAAAGAAGAACATGGGCTTGTAATTATTCCTCCTGGTAGTGATGTACCAATTGCAGACTTAATAAAAACAGGAAAAAGGAATTGGGATGTTATGCTTCTTGGAAAAAAACTAAGAGCTTCAAAAGTTGAAGGAAATACAAAGCTATACAATGTTGAAGGGAGACAGATCAAACTTATTTTTACAGGTGCAAAAAAGCCACAAGTTTATGTTGATAATGAAAGGGCAAAAGTTGCAGAGAGAACACTAAAATATAAAGTTAGTATAACTGATAATGGTCCTGGTATTGTAGAAGAAAACATACCAAAAGTTTTTGGTAAGCTCCTTTATGGTTCTAAATTCCATAGATTAAGACAATCTCGTGGACAACAGGGGATTGGCATTTCATCTGCTGTTTTATATGCTCAGCAAACAACAGGTATCCCTGCTAAGATAACTTCTAAAATTAGAAGTAAGAAAAAGGCAGTTACTATAACTCTTTCAATAGCAGACAATAATGAGCCCATAGTCCACTCAAAAGAATATACAGATGAATTTGACTATGAACATGGAACAAAAATTGAATTGGTTATTGAGGCAGATTATAGGGAAAGTGGTGAAAAATCTGTTTTCGAATTCATAAGAAGAACCTCAATTGTAAACCCACATGCAAGTTTTATTTTAATTGAGCCAAACAAAAAGAAACATGTTTTTAAGAGAACATCAAATAAATTGCCAAGAGAACCAACAGAAATAAAACCGCACCCACACGGCTTAGAATTTGGACAATTGAAAGATTTGTTACTTGCAACAAAAGCAAAAACAATCAAATCTTTCTTAGTTCATGATTTATCAAGGGTCAGCTCAAATATGGCTGAAAGCATACTTAAGAAGCTAGATATTGACTCAAATAAAAAACCAAATGATTTAACAAGGCAAGAAATAGAAAAACTATTAAGGGCATTGCACAAAGCTCCTTTGCAAAGACCACCAACTGACTGCTTAAGCCCAATTGGGAAAGACGCTCTTAGGAAAAGTATTCTTGCTGACACAAAAGCAGAATTTGTTGCTGTTATTTCAAGAAAACCAACGGTTTACAAAGGCATTCCATTTTTAGTTGAAGCTGCAATTGCTTATGGTGGAGAAATCAAAAGTGAGGGAATGGCTCAAAGATTAAGATATGCAAATAAGATTCCATTACTTTATGATGCATCTGGATGTGCAACAACAAAAGCAATACAAGAAATGAATTGGAAACAATACAAAGTTCAAAGTGTTGCACAAAATGGAGTTCCAATGGGACCATATGTTATATTAATTCATCTTGCAAGTGTTTGGGTTCCATATACTTCAGAAGGAAAAAGTGCAATTGCAAGTTATCCAGATATAATAAAAGAAATGAAACTAGCATTACAAGATTGTGCAAGAAAACTCAAATCATACTTAAGCGCAAATATAAGAGAAAGAATAAAAGCACAAAGAGTTGGTTTATTTGAAGCATACATGCCAGAACTCGCAACAGCATTATCAAAATTAACAAATGTAAAAGAAGAAGAAATCAAAAAGAGTTTGCTAAATGTTTTAGATAAGATCAGTAGTGTAAAATCAAAAGAAGGAGAAAAAAATGAAAAGTAGAAAAGATATTGATAAAAAACTTGAAGAATTAGGTAAACTTCTCTATAAAGAAATTAAAGAAGGAAAAAATCCATATCTTGATGTACCAATTAGGTCATTGTCAAATGTTCATTTTAATCCAAAGACAAAACTCATTGAATTAGGAGATGCAACTTCAAAAAGATATTTCTTTAATGTCGCACATATAAGAAAATTTGTTCAAACTCTTGAGGTTGCAGCACTTGCAAAAGAACTTCTTAATGTTGATAAGCACTTAAGCTTAAGACAGGTTTTCTACGCAATGCGTAAAACACTTCCAGGAACAAAAATAGATATTGTTGATGAACAAACAGAAAGTAATCAAGCTGTAGAAGACTTAGAATTAATTACTGGTGCTTCAAGAGAAGAATTGCATATTAATGCAAACAAAAATGGGGCTGCAGCAGGAAAAATCATAATCAAAGACAAAGGAGATATAATTGATTGGTCAAAATTAGGAAGTGGTGGTTGGGCTATTCCATCCAATACAGAAGGAATAGAATTCCAAAAAGTTGATGCAAAATTTGTAATTTACATGGAAAAGGCAGCAATGTGGGAAAGATTGCATGAGGATAGAGTATGGGAAAAGCTCAAGTGTGTAATAATTGCTTCTCAAGGACAAGCAACAAGAGGAATTAGAAGACTTTTAAGAAGATTGAATGATGAACATGGACTTCCAGTTTATGTTTTAACTGATTTTGACCCATATGGATGGTATATCTATTCAGTTCTTAAATTTGGTTCAATTGCTTTAGCACACATTTCAAGAAAACTTGCAATACCAGAAGCAAAATTCTTAGGTTTAACTGCAGAAGACATTAAAAAATACAAACTTGAAAAACAAAAAATTAAATTCAAAGAAGTTGACTTGAAAAGATTATCTCAAATAAAAGAATATGACTGGTTTAAAGAAGATAAAAGATGGCAAAGGCAATTCAAACTTATGAAGGAAATGAAAGGAAAAGTAGAACTTGATGCTCTTATTACAAGAGGAATTAGTTTTGTTTCTGAAAAATACTTGCCAGAGAAAATAAAAAATAAGGACTGGATTGACTAATTCTTTTTTTAAAAAAAGAAAATATTATATCTATATTGTGATTAAAAACTGGTATGTACACGATAATTGCATTAATAGCAAGCATTGTAACTGGTTTAATTATATTCATAATTCTAAGAAAAAAGAAAAAGCATTGGCAAGAAGGGTATATAATGCTTGGAGATCATCATACTCCAAAAAAAGAAGAAACCCAAACAACATGGAAACCAAAAATAAAAACTTATTTTGATCAAGAAGAGAAAAAAGATGAAGATGATGTTGTGATTCCACCAGGAATGTTTGACTAGTAACATATATATTTCTAAAATGAATATAACATAAAGTGAAAAAATATTATTCTGAAGAATCTGATGAATGTTATTTGTGTGGCAAGGAGACAAACAACTTTTGTCCTTTTTGCGGAATGCCCTACTGTGAAGAATGTTTTGAAAAAATTAACTACAGATGTATCCATTGTACTGGAGATGGATATGACTGAAAGAAAACCTTTTAAATGAATTAAAACTTCTTTCTTTTTGTGCCCGCGTAGCTCAAACGCACCCTTTTAGAAAAAGCTTGCACGGAAAAGAGTAAGGGTGTGTGGCGAGGCGGTAGAGCGGCAGCCTGTTAGAACCCTTTCTTACAAAGAAAGCGTTCACGGAAAGAACAACAGAAAGGGTTGGCTGTAAGCTGTAGGTCGCAGGTTCGAACGCACCTTTCTCTTTTGAAAAAGAGAAACGTGCACGAAAGAGAAAACTTTCGTGGGTGCTTGAAAGTCCTGCCGCGGGCGCTTTAATTAACTTTATTAATAATAAATTTTTCAGAATTATTATGGTAAGCACACGTGGAATTATAATTGGAGCTTTAATTATGTTCTTAGGTATATTTGTTATATATACATTTGTTTCTCCAGACTTTTTATTTTCAATTGGAATTGACATTAAAACCTACAATGCAATACAAGAGCAGTGGGGATTTTGGGGACCTGCTGTTGGTATCGCAGTTATAATTGCGGGTTTAATTGCAATGGGTAAGTTTGAATAGGTGAATCATGTGGGCATGGGAAAAATATTTTTTGGTGTTGCAATCATTGTAATAGGGATGGTTATTTGGTTTTCTTTGTTTAGTGATATGCTAAATGTTTTTATAGAATCTCCCCAAGACAGATATGATTTTAGACAAGGACTTGAAAAGTTTCAAACAATATATTTTTTAGTTGTAATCATGATTGGAATTGGATTAATCCTTTGGGGTTCGCAGACGTAAACTTTTAAAAGAATTATACTTCTTTTTTATGGTATGGCCCGGTAGCTTAACAAGCACCCTTTTAAAAAAGCGTGCACGGAAAAGGGTGTTGGGGGCGAAGCCTGGTTGGAGCGCTGCAATCTTTTTGCAAGCAAAAAGCTTGACCAAAAAGTTGCGTAAGTCTTATATGACACTCATGGGTTACCATGAGTCTCGGAAAACCAGAGGTCCGGAGACGCCTTTTCTTTTTGAAAGAAAAGCTGTACCAAAAGAAAGGGTTGCCGGAATTCAAATCTCCGCCGGGCCATTATTTGTTTAATGGGATTAAAATGAAAGTTGCTATATTCACAGATACCTTTTTACCAAACAAAGATGGTGTAGTAACTTCAATCTTAAATCAAATAAAGGGATTAAAAAAATACGGGATTGATGTTGTTGTTTTTGCTCCTGGAGATAAAACAAAACTTGAAGAAATCTTTGGTGCAAAAGTTTATTACATAAAGGGGTTAGAATTCAAAAAATATCCTGGTTATAAAATCGTTTTACCAGATAAATTTCTTTTGAGATTACTTGCATTTTTAGAAGTAGAAGAGCCAGATATTTATCATGTTCATTCACCCTTTTCTCTTGGTATTGCTGGTATGATATATAGCTTGAAATTCAAAAAGCCCATTGTGGGAACATTCCACACTAATCTCGAAGAATATATTGGTTATTTACGCAATGGACATATCACAAAAATTGAAAAAGAAGTGCTTAGCACAATAAATTGGAACTATGTAAGGTTCTTTTTTAATAATTGCAAAAAAACAATAGCCCCCACAAAAGAGACTGCAAAATTGCTTAAAAAGAAAGGTTTCAAAAATGTAGCTGTGATTCCAAGTCCGATAGATTTCTCATTTATGTCTAGGCAAAGAAAAATCAATATACGACGCAGACATAAAATTCCAAATTCTAAAAAAATAATTTTATATGTTGGTAGGCTGGGTTTTGAAAAAAGACTAAAAATTTTGTTTGATGCATTTAAAATGTTAGATAAAAATTACTATCTATTAATTGTTGGCAAAGGTCCTTTTGAAAAGGAATACAAAAAATATGTTAAACAAAATAAAATTAAAAATGTGATTTTTGTTGGATATGTTGAAGATAAAAAACTTCCAAGCTATTATTCTGGTTGCGACATATTTGTAAGTCCATCTGATACAGAAACACAAGGGCTTACTTTTATTGAAGCTATGTATTTTGGAAAACCAGTAATTGGTGCAGATAAATATGGTGTCAAAGAAGTAATTAAAAATTACAAAAATGGGATTAAATTTAGACCAAATGATTCTGTTGATTTAAAAAATAAAATAGAAGCAGTAATGAACAATACTAAACTTTACAAAAAATTGAGCAAAAATGCTAAAAAATCTGCAAAAGAATATTCAATTACTAGAATCGTGAAAAAATTAATCAAAATTTATAAAAATATAAAGTACAAACCAAATGAAAGGTTGCTTGATAGAATTAACAAAAGGTTTAAAAACGCTTTAAATTTTGTTTAGTTTAAGCTCCGTTAGTCTAGACACCTTTTCTTGCAAAGAAAAGTTGCACCAAAAGAAAAGGTGAGACATTCCGGTCAAAGCTGACGACATCTCTGATGTCCAAGTTGGCTATGGATGTCGGCCTTTCGAGCCGATGACCCGGGTTCAAATCCCGGACGGAGCATTAATCAAAAATATTTTAAAGGCAACCTTTATTGGAAAAAGTGATTAAAAAATGAAAAGAAGTTCAAGAGTTTGGAAAAAAAGAAGACAATGTAGATGGAGAACTAGAAAAAAAAGAATTAAAGAAAGAAAGAAAAAGCGAAAGCAGGAAAGAAAAAGGGCAGCATAAATATTTAAATAACATATTCTACTACATTTTTATTAATGCGGGGGTACCCAAGAAACCCGTTGCCTTCTTTAAAAAGAAGGTGGGTGTGGGAATCTGGTCCAAGGGGCAGGACTTAAGCGACCTTTTCTTTGGAAGAAAAGCTCGACCAAAAGAAGGGGTCGTGGATATCCTGTGGCTTAGAGCTAATGTACCCTTTGGTGCTTTGGTGAGCAATGCCCGCGAGGGTTCAAAAGCACCTTTTCTTAAAAAGAAAAGCTGCACCAAAAGAAATGATTTGGTGGGTGCTTGAAAGTCCCTCCCCCCGCATTATCATGGTGAAAGAATGCCAATAAAATTGAATTTAATCTCAGAAACAACATTTGGTATTAAAGCAAATGGTGTTGATACTTTTTTTAAAGAAATTAAAAGGATATTAAAGAACGACAAAAGTATTGAACTGAACATAAACAAATTTTCATTTACTAAAAAATTTGACGTTTCTCACTCACAAACAATTGGTCCTCTTTCATTGTTGCTTGCAAAAAAATCGAAATTTTCTATTATAACTGCACATGTTATACCTGAATCTGTATTGAATAGTTTAGCATTTGATAAATATTTTTTAAAATTTACTGAACTTTATCTGCGAATGATATATAATTCATTTGATTGTGTTGTTGCTATCTCAGACTATATCAAAAAAAGATTAATAGAAATTGGTGTTAATAAAGATAAAATAATTGTTATTCCAAATTTTGTTGATAGGAACAAATTTAAAAATTCTTCAATTAAAGCAAGACAATTTAGAAAAAAGTTTAATATATCCAAAGATGATTTTGTAGTTCTTTGTGTTGGACAGATTCAACCTAGAAAAGGTGTTGAGGATTTTATTGAAACAGCTAAAAAATTACCAAACATAAAATTTGTATGGGTTGGAACAAGACCATTTGGTATGTTAACAGCAGGTTATTTCAAATTAAACAAATTAATTAAAAATGCTCCAAAAAATGTTATATTCACTGGGTATGTTGATAGCATCATAGGTGCTTACTCTGCGTGTGATGTTTTCTTTATGCCAACACACCAAGATAATTTCCCATTTGCAATTTTAGAAGCTGCCTCTTTCAAAAAACCCATTGTCCTAAGAAACATAAAAGAATTTAAATCTCTTTTCAAAAATTTTGCAATAATGACTAAAAACTTTGATAAAGAGATTAAACATTTAAAGGATAACAAAAAATATTACAGAAAATATGCAAAACTTTCAGATAGGCTTGCAAGCAAATATAATTCTAAAAAAGTAATAAGAAAATACATTGAATTATATAAAAATGCCAATACAAAATCATCGATATCTTTATAAATAAAAAAATTTCTATAAAAGCGTGGTGACGACAACGGGAGAGATGTATTTATAATCTCCTAGTCTTTGTCAGGAATCCCTGGCCAAGACTCTGACATTACCTATTAAGGTTAAGAGTGAAGAGTCTTTTCCATTCCTGACAACCCTTTCCTCTTCGCGCACCTAGCGACTCTGTCGCTGGGCGTCGAGACAAAGTCTCGTCGAAGCGTTGACGGAAAAGGAGTCACAATGCCCTCGCCGGTGCATTGCGCGCTGGCACAAAGAGGGTGATGAGTAAATGGCTAATGGTCATTTATGATGTAGGAAGGCAACAAGTGAAATTGGTTGTGCTCGAAAGCGACCATAACTCCAGTTGATCCTGCTGGAGATCACTGCTTTCGGAGTTGGGCTAAACCATGCAAGTCAGCTGGCAGGGTGCTGCTGGCGGCGAACGGCTTAGTAACACGTAGACAACTTACCCTCAGGAGGGGAATAACTCCGGGAAACTGGAGCTAATTCCACATAGGTGTTGGATACTGGGATGTTCCAACACCAAAAAGGGCTTAGGCTTTCTCCTAAGTTCCGCCTGAGGATAGGTCTGCGGCTGATCAGGCTGTTGGTGAGGTAACGGCTCACCAAACCTAAAACCAGTAGGGGTCTTGAGAGAGAGGGCCCCAAGAAGGACACTGAGACAAGGGTCCTAGCCCTACGGGGTGCAGCAGGTGCGAAACTTCTGCAATGCCCGCAAGGGTGACAGAGCAACTCCGAGTGCTCATGCAAAGCATGGGCTTTTGCCAAGTGTAAACAGCTTGGCGAATAAGGGGTGGGCAAGACCGGTGGCAGCAGCCGCGGTAATACCGGCGCCCCAAGTGGTGATCATTATTATTGGGCCTAAAGCGTCCGTAGCCGGTTTGGTTAGTCTTTGGTGAAATCCATGCGCTCAACGTATGGGCGAGCCAGAGATACTGCCAAGCTAGGGACCGGGAGAAGCCAGGGGTATTCCTGGGGTAGGAGTAAAATCCTGTAATCCTAGGAGGACCACCGGTGGCGAAGGCGCCTGGCTAGAACGGGTCCGACGGTGAGGGACGAAAGCTGGGGGAGCGAACGGGATTAGATACACCCTTTCTTTCCAAGAAAGCGTGTGCGGAAAGACGGTGCTAAAGACCCCGGTAGTCCCAGCTGTAAACGCTGCCTGTTAGGTGTTGCACATTGTTCGACAGTGTGCAGTGCCGAAGCGAAGGCATTAAACAGGCCGCCTGGGGAGTACGGTCGCAAGGCTGAAACTTAAGGAATAGGCGGGGGAGCACAACAAGGGGTGAAGCCTGCGGTTCAATTGGATTCGACGCCGGGAATCTCACCAGGGCCGACAGCATGATGAAGGTCAGTCTAACGGGCTTACCTGAAGCGCTGAGAGGTGGTGCATGGCCGCCGTCAGCTCGTACCGTGACACCTTTCTTTGAAAGAAAGCTGTACCAAAGAAGGTGCGGTAAAGGCGTCCTGTTAAGTCAGGCAACGAGCGAGACCCTCGCTACTAGTTGCTATTTCCCACCTTCGGGTCGGAAAGCACACTAGTGGGACTGCCTGCGTAAGCAGGAGGAAGGTGAGGGCGACGTCAGGTCAGTATGCCCCGAATGCCCTGGGCTACACGCGGGCTGCAATGCCTCAGTCAATGAGCTGCAACACCGAAAGGTGAAGCCAATCTCCTAAACTGAGGCTCAGTTCGGATCGAGGATTGGGACTCATCCTCGTGAAGACGGAATCCCTAGTAACCGCGTTTCAACATGGCGCGGTGAATATGTCCCTGCTCCTTGCACTCACCGCCCGTCATACCATTCGAGTTGGGTGGAGATGAGACTCCCTCTAACTTCGGTTAGTGGGACTCGAATCTTTGCTCAGCGAGAGGGGTAAAGTCGTCACAAGGTAGCCGTAGGGGAACCTGCGGCTGGATCACCTCCTTTTATTATATAAAAGGTGAAGTTGCAAGGTTAATTCCTTGTGCGCAACCAAACACTAGTTGTTGCCTTCCTACAACCTTCTTTAAAAAAGAAGCTTGACCAAGAAAGTTTTCTTAAAAAGAAAAGCTTTACCAAAAGAACAGAAAAATTTCTCTTAATGCATGTTCTCTTTTCTAAAGAGAAAATGCTAAGAAACCTGCGCTAAAGAAAGAAGCTTTTTCTTTTCCTGGCGCGCTTTCGCTTGTGAAAGGGTGTTAAGAAAAGTTGATGAAAAGAAACCCAGAAGAAAGAGTTCTTTAGAAAAGAGATAATGCACTATAGAAAAAGATTTTGACTCCTTATTTATTTAATATTGATAACATATTTATCTAGATTACTCAGATACTCTTTTACGGTACCCCTAGCATTGCTTAGTCTTTCCTCCACGGTATACATAGAATAGATAGCATCAACAAGCGTAGGAATAGATAATATCCCAATAGCTAAAAAAGAGCTGGCTGTTGGATTGTATCCATGCGCCCTTGCATATATCCCAGAATACATTGCCAATGGGGATATTAATAACGTCCCTACTTCTGCAAATAATAGTGAACCACTTGAAAGAAGTTCGGTCAATTTAGATTCATCTTCTAAGTAATCAATAATCTTCTGAGAAACATGCACTTCAGAACCATATGGGATTTTTCCCTTAGCAACTTTTTTAACAAATTTAATAAGCTCCTCCTCTTTTCCAATTGAATAATACTTATCCTTTCTAAGTAATTCCATATCACTATTAAGTAATAACTTATATAAAAATATTTCGATACAAAAATCTTTAAATATTTGTTATAAATAAAAATAGTAATGCAATTCAAAAAAATCTTAGGCAAGCTCGGATATGTGAAAGAAAAAATCAATTTGAAAGATTTTTCAATTCTATTTGTAATTGTTCTTATTCCAGAGATAATGCGGCATCTTGCATATTACTTTGCTCAATTAAAAACAAATTCAATTGGATTCATCGCAAGCTTTGAAACTCGTGTAATGTATTCTGCAAGTTTTCCAATTGCAGGAATTTTTGAAGAGATTTTAATTGGTTTAGCATACATTACTTTTTGGTTCAAATTCAAAAAGTTGAGGTTTTTAACGTATGCTTGGATTGCTGATGTAGCTTTTGATTTTATAAGTGTAATTTCATTTATAATAATTGGTGCAACACCATTGCAGCTTTTAGGATTACCACTAAAAATTAGATTCTTGTTAAGAGAAATAATTTTCTTCTATCTAATCAGTGGTCCTCTTTTGATGAAATACAAAATTGACATAAAGAAGTTTGCGATTGGAACTGCAATTCTTGGAGCGATTACAATTTTGATTGTTGTGTTTTAATTATTTGTTCTGCACCCAAATTAATAATATTTATAAATAACTACTTTTTAGTAGTAAATATGAAAACGATGTTTATTGGTGATGTTCATGGTGCATCCCTTAAACAAATATATGATACAATACGTGAAGAAGTAGATCTATTCTGCATATTGGGGGATTTGGATAGAATATATGTTGTAGAAGAATTAGCAGACATACTTGAAAAAGATAGAGGTGTATTTTTTGTGCCTGGCAACCACGATTACGCACACATTAATAGACAATATATTTATTCAAGAACTATGAATAAACAAGACATTGATTCTCCCATGATGTGGGGAGAGTGGAAAGCAAACAAAGAATTAAGTGATTTGATTGCATCAACATTTGATAATACATATAATGAAAAATATCCAGATTACAAAGGAACTGCGGCAAGAAGAATAAGTATCCCATTACCTGATGAAAATTTGATAATGATGCATGGGGCTTATTATGGTGAATATTGTGGTGAGCCGGACGATCTATGGAATAGATTGGAAACTCATGAAGATTACGAGAAAAACTTTAAAGTAATGGAAAGAAAAGGATATGATATTATGTTTAGGGGACATGATCACAATCCTGAACTTGCAAAAGCATTAATTGTGGGCAACGAAAAAAGAGTGCTTATAACTAAAGACATTGAATTAAATACCCCAATAGATATCTCGGATGCTCACATGGCAACAATAACAGTTGGTGCGTTACACAATGGATACTATGTTATATATAATACAAAAAATAAAAGCGTGACATTTTACAAGAATAGCAATTTCGCATTTAAGCGCTCCACTCCTTGAAAAATTCTTTTAGGAATTGCTTCATAAATTTCGTTCTTTCTTTGGCAATTCTTTTTCCAGTTTTTGTGTTCATTAATTTTTCAAGTTGCAAAAGCTTTTCATAAAAATGATTAATACTTGTTTGTGAGCCCATATAATTTTTTAAATTACTTTTTGGTTTTATGTTTGGGTCATAAATTGGATGTCCAAGTTTTGCACTAGTTGCAAAACATCTTGCAATTCCTATTGCGCCAAGAGCATCAATTATGTCAGCATCTTGAACAACTTTTGCCTCTTTTGTTTTTAATTTTTTCAAAACATTTTTGCTGAATGAAATGTTATCAACAATGTAAGAAACTTGAGAAATTATTTCTTCATCAACACCTAAACTTTTCAAAAACTTTTCTGCAAGATTTTGTTTCTTTTTTACAAACTTATGGTCTTCTAAGTCGTGAAGAAGTGCTGCAAGTTCAACCACGAATGTATCTGCTTTTTCTTCCTTTGCAATTTTTCTCGCAAGTTTCCAACCATGATAAACATGCCACCAATCATGTCCAGATT
>JAJRVP010000010.1 GCA_024277205.1 archaeon | reverse complement strand
CTAAAACGCCAACAATAAAAAAGCCAGAAAGAATGAAAAAAATGGCACTTTCTTCTGTTAAAAAAGAATATTTTATTCAAGAAGATGGTTTTGTAGCATTAGTATATAACTTAGTTTTTAAGGATAGGGGGTCTATGTTTAAATTACGCATATCTCAAAAGGATGCTCCTGATGAAATATATAGATATTTATCCAGTGAGGGAATGCTAACTCTTGAAGATTTTGCTGAAAGGCAGGGTTTGCACAGAGCATTTCAACCAATTTTTGAGAAGAACAGAATAATCCCAACAAATGTGTCTCTATGCGATGCTATTTTTCAAACTGAAAAAGAGATTGTAGTTTATTCAAAAATCAAAACATTTTTGCTTGAATTACAAAAAAATGAACAAAAAATAGAGGTTTTGGTTCCTCATAACTTAGGAAAATCGTGCGCAATAAAACTTGGTGAAATAAATATAAAAGAACCAATAAAAGATTCGAATTCTGTTTCAATATATTCTTAAATTTCTTCAAGCTCTTGTTTCTCTTTTAATATCTTAACAATTTTATGATTAATTTTTTCTTTTATCTTATTAGATTCTAATGCAATTAAAGGATTACCACAAAGAGGGCAGAAAAACATATTTTCAATTGCACTTTCATAACTATAACTTTTATCACAAGATTCACAATAAAATACTTGTTGTACATCAAGAGCTTGTTCTTTCAATTTTGCTATTTCTTCATCTTTTTCTATTAGAAGTATCTCTTTCAAACGCTTTGGATGAGCCACCCAAGAATAAATAAACCATCCTTTCTTTTTATCCCTCTCTCGAGAAAAAGAAACCAACTTTTGTTCATACAATTTGTATAACAAAGAACGGACAAAATTAATTTGAAGATTAACTTTATCAGCAAGAGTGAATTCATCAATTTCTTTTCCAATTTTAATCAAATATGAAAAAACCTGTAGCCCTTCTTCCCCAGCCACTTTTTTAATAAACTCAACAGCATCTTTTCTAGCAATTAATTTTTGAGCGTGTGCCTTAGACATTGGTTTTGGAGGTTCAAGTCTAATCTTTTTGGGTTTCTTAATTTTAGCTTTTTTTACAACTTTTTTCTTTGCAACTTTCTTTGGTTTTTTAACAGCTTTTTTGGCTTTGGCTTTCTTTTTCAGTTTAGTTTTTATTTTTTTCTTTAGTTTTGGTTTTGTCTTTTTTACTTTTTTTACAATTTTTCTTTTAACTTGCTTTTTAATTTTTTTTATTTTCTTCGCTTTCTTTTTAACCACTTTTTTTGCTTTCTTAACTTTTGATTCAATTTTTTTCTTTTTATCACCAGTTAATGCCTTGAGCCCATTTAACAATCCCATTTGTCTTTTCACCTACTATTTTTGATGTATGAACTTAAATATAAAATCTTTTAATTAAAATATAAGTGGAAATATCGCAGGTCCTATCAGATTTAATATAATCAATGTGAGATAAAATGCAAAGATTATATTTAACAATGAAAATAAGATTTTCTGGTTTTTAATGACATAACCAAATAAATCATATGCGATTCTTCCACCGTCTAATGTCCAAATAGGAAGGAAATTCATAATGCCTACTAAAAAGTTCAATAATGCAATCCACTTGAATACTTCAAAAAACCACAAAATTACATCTAATCCAAATCCATATTTTTCTTTTGCAGTTTCAGAGATATGAGATGCTTGAACAACAGTTATCCCAACATATGGTTTTGAATTATCAGATGGGTGTGTTGTTGTTTTTACTTCATATATCCCCTTCGTTGTTTCAATTGTTATTACATCTCCAGTCTCAACACCTTCAAATGCGCTTAAAAAATTCTTTACCTCTAAAACAGATTTATTATTAATTGAAGTGATAACATCCCCAACCTGAAGCCCTGCTAATTCTGCTGGCATTCCTTGCTCAACAACACTTATGTTTAATCCATCATTTACAATAATATTACTTGTAAAAGGCACAAATGTAAAAGACAATATCACAGACAATAGAAGCCATAAAGCAATGTTAGCAAAGGGGCCTGCTGCAAAAACACGTAATCTTGCTAGTGGTTCCATTTTCTCCATTTGCTTTTCATCTAATTCTACAAATGCTAATGGTAAAATTGCGAGGAATCCAAATCCTGTTGCTTTTAATTTAATACCTTCCATAGCAGCTACAATCCCATGTCCGAATTCATGAACAACTGCTAAAACTGCAATAGCAATTATACCTGGCCAAAATGGAACAAAAAATGGTGAACCTGGTATTTTTACACCTGGAATTAATATTCCAACACCAGCAGCACCAACACCAGCTGCAATTTTCATCAAATTATCAAACAGTAATTTTCCAGTAATCACCATAAAAAACACTGCAACTGGAATTGCAATTGTTGAAAAGATTTTCCAGAAAACGTGATACTTTGCCAAACTTTTCATTAGATTAAGTCCCTTTTTGGTCTTATGAACAATAAAAATTTTCTGCATAACTTCAAACTTATGTCTGTATTTGTAAATGAGAAGCGCAACTATAGAGTAGAATATGATTGCTGAAATTAAATCCCAATTCATGAAAATAGCAAAACTTATGTAATTTATAAACTTAATTTAATGTAAAAATTAATAAATGAAACAAAAGTTTAGTGGTTAACATGGAAGAAATTTATTGGGCAGATAAGATTGCGCACAAGGTTGCTGAAAGAAATAAAGAAGTCTATGTAGTCACTAGTGGAATTACTCCAAGTGGAACAATCCACATAGGGAATTTCAGAGAAGAGATGACAGTTGATATTGTAAAAAGAGCCCTTAACAAGAAGGGTGTAAAAGTGAAATGTATCCATTCTTGGGATGATTTCGACAGGTTTAGAAAAGTGCCTGCAAATGTACCAAAAGATTGGGAGAATTATATTGGCATGCCAGTAGCAAATGTCCCAGATCCGTGGGATTGTCATAAAAATTATGCAGAACATTTTGAAAAAGAGTTTGAAGAAGCTGCAAAAATTGTTGGAGTAAATCCAGAATACATCTATGAAAGCAAAGAATATAGCTCCTGCAAATATAAAGATGGCATAAAAGAAGCATTAAATAAACGAGAAAAAATTATTGAAATCCTAAATAAGTTTAGAAAAGAGCCTTTACCAGAAGACTGGTATCCTATTCAAATTTATTGTACCAAATGTGGAAAGGATTCTACAAAAGTGATTTTTTATAATGGTGATTATAAAGTAAAATACAAATGCAAATGTGGAAATGAGGAAGAAATTGATTTCTCAAAGCAGGGAGTTGTTAAATTAAGATGGCGTGTTGATTGGGCAATGCGTTGGAAATTCTACGGAGTTGATTTTGAACCTGGAGGAAAAGAACATTCAACTCCGGGAGGAAGTAGAGATACAAGCTCAATAATATCCAAAGAAATTTTCAATTATGAGCCACCAATCTACCAAATGTATGACTTTGTCATATTGAAAGGGCAAGGAGGGAAAATGTCTGGCTCTCTTGGAAATGTTATATCACTAAAGGATTTAAATGAAATTTATCTTCCTGAAATTGTTAGATTTTTCTATGCTGGAACCCGTCCTAATAAAGAGTTTGCAGTCCCAATGGATGATGAAATCTTCAAGATATATGAAGATTTTTACTTTACAGAAAGGGTTTATTTTGATAAGGAAGAAATTGATGAAAAAAGAAAAAAACATTTGAAAAGAGTTTATGAAATTTCTATGATTGAAATGCCAAAAGAGCTGCCAATTCAGATTCCATTCAAGTACCTTGTATTCTTATCTCAAATTTACAAAAAAGATGAGGATGTGCTTGAGAAGCTAAAACAAACAGGGCATTTAAAAGAAAAAATGTCGGAATTTGATAACAAAAGAATAAAAATGCTAATTGAAATGGCAAGAGCTTGGGCAGAAAAATATGCAGATGAGAAATACAAATTCCAAATACATGAAGAAAAACATCTTGAACTAAGCGAAGAAGAGAAAAAAGCAGTTAAAATGCTAATTGAAAAAATCAATTCTCTTGACGAAAACACACTTTATGAAATTGGAAAAGAAAGCGGACTCGGAAAGGAATTCTTTAAAATGTGCTACAAAATTCTATTAAACAAAGAAAGAGGACCTAGGTTGTTTGAATTAATTGAAACTGTCGGAAAAGAAAAAATCAAAAAGATATTGGAAAAATATGTCTAACTATTTCCCACCAGCACCTTTTACTTCTTTGTGTTTTGGTCTAAGTTGTTTAGAAAAGCATTTCCTGCATTTAACTTTGCCAAGTTTTACTTTTTGTGGGTCTGCCCTTCTTTTGGATTTGCATGTCCTACATACAAATACATTTGTAAAAAGCCTTGCAACTGCCTCTTTAAACTTTGCCATAGAATAACACTACTTATTTGCCTTTTTAAAGTTTACCATATTGCGAAGTTTTATTAAAATTCTCTTTCTTAAACAAAATATGTTTTGGGATTTTTGGGTTGAAGAATTTGATGAAAAAATTTTGCAAAAACTTGGATTTGAAGGAGCTTGCGTATTCAAAGAAGCAAAGAGTAAAAAAATTAAAATCTTAAGAGGAGAAAAAATAATTGCTAAAAATGGAAATGAACTAAAGCAAAAAACCAAATCAAAAGCAGATTTTCTTTTACTTGTCAAACCAAAAGAAAAGATACAAAGGATTGCAATTAAACGATGTTTAGTTGATGGCATAAATGCTTTTGTTAAATATCCTTTGATAAAAGAAATGGCAGAGAGAAATATTGCTGTTGTAATTTCTTTTAATGATTTACTAAACTCAAAAGAACCACAAAAAACAATTGCAAAAATGAAACAAACAATAAAGCTTGCTAAAAAGTACAAAACTCCAATTATAATTGTATCTGGAGCAAAAACAAAATGGGAATTAAGAGGAACAAGCGAACTTATTGCTTTTGGTGAAATTCTTGGGCTTAAAAGAAATGAAGCAAAAAAGGCACTTTATGTGTTTCAAAATAAAATATGTGAGAGGCAACAACTTAAAAAGAAAGGGAAATATGTAATGCCTGGGGTGAGAATAGTTTGAAAAAACAATATAGAAAAAGATATATACTCTTTGAAGTTATTTCAAATAGTAAAATAAGGAGTGATTTAATAGAAAATGCCATTTTAGGAGCTATAAAAGAGCTTTTTGGCGAATTTGGGCTAAGTGAGGCACATCCTAAACTTTTGAAAGAATTTTCAAAAGGAAACAAACATGTGCTCCAGATTGACCATGGATACGTGCAAAAAGCAAAGCTTTCAATGGCATTCATAAAAGAGATTAACAAAAAACCAATAATATTCAAAACAATAAAAGTTTTTGGAACTCTCAAAAAAATAAAGGGGGTAATAAAATGACAGATATGCTACCTCACGATATAATGGGGTATGATAGGGCAATAACTGTATTCTCGCCCGATGGAAGACTTTTGCAAGTTGAATATGCAAAGAAAACTGTATCTCAGGGCGCAACAGCAATAGGGATTGTTTGTAAAGACGGGATTGTATTAATTGCTGATAAAAGAATAGCTGAAAAATTAATTGTTCCAGAAAGTGTAGAAAAAATATATAAAATTGACAAGCATATTGGTGCTGCTGTAACAGGAATAATGTCAGATGGAAGAGTTTTAATTCAGAGGGCACAAACAAAGGCACAAAGCCATAAAATAACATATGACGAACCCATAGATGTTCTTTCTTTAGTAAAAGATGTGTGTGACCAACAGCATATTTTTACACAATATGGTGGCGCAAGACCATATGGCGTTGCATTGCTTATTGGTGGAATTGATGCAAGTGGCCCAAGATTGTTTTTAACAGAGCCAAGTGGAATATACTTTGAATACAAAGCAACAAGCATTGGTGAAGGTGCACCAGTTGTAAACAAATTCTTAAATGAAAATTACAAAGAAGGAATGACAGTTGAACAAGGAGTAAAAATTGGTATTTCTGCTTTGAAAAAAACACTTGGAACAAGATTTAACAAAGATAGAATTGATATAGCAATAATTTCAAAAAAGAACAGTGGTTTCAAAAAACTTGAAAAATCTGAGATTGACAAATACACTAAAAAATAGTTCAGTGAGAGTATGGTAAACATAGAAGATGCTGTTATAGCTAAATTAAAAAAAGACAATCAAAACTTTGAAATATTGGTTGATTGCGAGCTTGCCCTTAAATTTAGAAAGGGTGAAAAAATAGACATAAACGATGTTCTTGCAGTTAGGAATATATTTAAGGATGCTAAAAAAGGAGAAGTAGCACCACATCTGTATGAAACTTTTGGAACTGATAACATTGAAGAAATAGCAGCAAAAATAATTAAAGAGGGTGAAGTGCAATTAACTGCTGAATACAAACGAAAACTCTCTGAGCAAAAGAAAAAAAAGATTGTTTCAATGATTTCAGAGGCAGCAATGGACCCAAGGACAAAACTCCCTATTCCTCCACAAAGAATTGAACTTGCAATAGAACAAGCCCACATAAATTTTGATCCATTTAAATCAGCAGAAGAACAAATACAAATTGTTGTTGAAAAATTAAGACCTGTCTTACCAATAAGTTTTGAAAAAAGAAAATTTGAAGTTATTATTCCCGCAAGGCATACAGGTTCTTGTTATGGAATTCTACGAAAATATGGAAAATTACTAAAAGAGAATTGGCTTGGCAGTGGTTCGTTGCAAGCTGAAATAGAAATGCCTGCCAAGATGGCAGAAAACTTTATAGATGAACTAAACAAAAAAACCCATGGTGATGTTCAAATAGATGAAAAATAAGGTGATATAGATGAGTGAGTTATTAGTGAATGAAAAAGAAATTGTAGTTCCTGGCGAAGAAATAGCCAGAGGAATGGATTTTCTACCTTCCCTTGGAACATTTAGAGAAGGTGAGAGTATTTATGCAAAAAAACTTGGAATTGTCGAAGTAAAAAAACACGTAATCAAAGTTATCCCATTAAGAGGATATTATATGCCAAAAAGAGGAGATACTGTAATTGGTGTTGTAACAAATATTGGATTCTCAGGATGGACAGTTGACATAGGAGCACCATATGATGTCAATCTCCCTGTTGGAGAAGCAGTAAGAGAAAGAGTTGAGCTTCTAAGAAGTGATTTGAGTAAATATTTTGACATTGGAGATGTTGTGGTTGCAAACATATTTAATGTAACCAAATCAAAACTAATCCAATTAAGCATGAGAGATTATGGCTTAAGAAAATTAAAAGGTGGGCGTGTAATAAAAATCTCGCCAAGTAAAGTACCAAGATTAATTGGGAAAGGTGGAAGCATGGTAAGCATGATAAAAGAATATACAAACTGCGAAATAAATGTTGGGCAAAATGGCTACATATGGATAAATGGCCCAATTGAAGGACAATATCTTGTTGAAAAGGCAGTTGATTTAATTGAAGAAAAAGCCCACACATCAGGTTTAACTGATACAATTAAACAAATGTTAGAAAAAGGTGTTAAAAATGAGTGAAAGACCAGATGGAAGAAAATTTGATGAAATGCGACCAATAGAAGCAAAGGTCGGTGTAATAGAACAAGCCGATGGTTCTGCTATGTTTAAGATAGGAAAAACAATTGCAATTGCTGGTGTTTATGGACCAAAACAAGTTCATCCAAAACATCTTGAAGACCCAGAAAAAGCAATTTTAAGATGCTACTATGACATGTACTCTTTTTCTGTACCAGAAAGAGAAAGACCTGGGCCAGACAGAAGAAGTATTGAACTTAGCATGGTTATTAAAAATGCGCTTTTACCAGCAGTATTTGTAAAAGAATATCCAAAATCACAAATAGAAATATTTGTGAGTATAATTCAAGCAGATGCAGGAACAAGATGTGCAGCAATATCTGCTGCTTCAATGGCGCTTGCTGATGCGGGAATTGCAATGAAAGACATTGTTTCTTCTGTTGCAGTTGGACATGTTAACAACAAGGTTGTTGTAGATTTGAACAAGGAAGAAGAAGATGTTGAAGGAACAACAGACATTCCATTAGCATACATGCCAAGAATGAAAAAGATAACATTATTGCAACTTGATGGTAAAATGCCAAAAGATAAACTAAGAGAGGCAATTGCACTTGGAACAAAAAGTTGTGAAAAAATCTACGAGGTCCAAAAAAAGGCATTAAAAGATAGATATAACACAAGTGGTGAGTAGATGAAAGTAAAAATAAGGGGTATATATACTACAGCCCTTACCCAATTTCTAAAAGAGAATGGGATTGATGTAGTACAACCATCAAAATCAATTATAGAAAGGTTTGAGATTAATGACAACAGCTCTGCAACAACACTAATCTATGACAAAGAAGATTTAAATGGTGTAACCATAAGTGGTGCTCATGCAAAAGAGATAGTAGACATGATGAAAAATAATTTTTTTGACATTGCTATTAGGAAATTAGAGACAGGTTCTATCTACTGTGGAAAAATTAAAAAAATTGAATCTAAAAACAAAAATATCCTTGTTGATTTAGGAGATAATGAAGAAGGAGTACTCACCTTACAAAACTATTGGGGATTTCTTAGAGAAGGAGAAAAAGTCCTTGTTCAAGTTAAAGGAAAAATACGCGGAAAAAAGATATTATCCACAAAACTAAGGCTCTTTGGAGAAAATGCAATTTTAATAAAAGATGGTTTTGCAAAAGTTTCAAAACACATAAAAAATGATGAAGTGCGTGAAAGACTTTCAAAGATAAGTGATGAATTCAAAAATGGTGGATGGGGTGTTTTGTGGAAAGCTTTAGCAGAAGAAAGAAGTGATGAAGAATTAAGAGCAGAAATAAAAAATCTTTATGAGAAAGAAAAGGAAATAAAAGAAATTTTTAATAAAATGTCTGAACCTGGATTGATTAAAGAAGGAATTAATATATTTCACATTGATTTTGGAGCAATTACTAAAAAAGAATTAGATAACTTAAGAAGAAAAGTTATTAATACAATTCCAGGGCACCATTTTTTAAAATCTGGCAATTATTCCATTGTTGTTGATTTTGCAGAAGCATTAGAAAATATTGATTATGACATCATCTCTCAAAAATTAAACAAAGTTTTAATGAAAAATGGACCAAATCCTGGGATGTATTATGAAATTGTACAAAAAAAATTAAATGGGCGTGATATCCTATTCAAAGGAATTGTTGAATCCTCAAACGATGAAGAGATCGTAATAAAAAGAAAACTCTGGGCTGGTGGAAGATATGATGGCATTGGTGGACAAATTCAAGCAGGAGATTATGCAATAACAAAATTCAAACCAAATAATTGGGTTGTGGAGCACACCTATTTTGATAAAAAGGGTTATCAAAAAGGGAAATATTTGAATATAAATACCCCAATAGAGGTTTATCCTACTTTTGCAAGATATATTGATTTGGAAATTGATGTAGTTGAAAAAGGAGGTAAAAGAGAAATAGTTGATATGGAAAAACTTGAAAGAGTCCAAAATGAAAATATAATAAATGAAAATCTGGCTAAAAAAGCCATAGAAATTGCTAATCAATTAGTTAAAGGTGAAATAAAATGATTGTAGATGGAGTGAATTTTAAAAAATATGTTATGGAACTAAGTAAAAAAGAAAAACGAGTTGATGGGCGGGGTTTATTGGAATATCGAAAACCCATCAAAATAGAATATGGTGTTTCTAAAAATGCAGAAGGTAGTGCTACTGTAACAATTGGAAAAACAAAAGTGGTTTGCGGAGTAAAACTTGAGATAGGAGAACCTTATCCAGATAGACCTGATGAAGGAACAATGATTGTGACTGCTGAATTTGCAGCTCTTGCATCACCAGAATTTGAACCTGGTGCTCCAGGAGAAAAATCAATAGAGCTCGCAAGAATTGTAGATAGGGGTATAAGAGAAAGTGGTGCAATAGATGTTAAAAAATTATGTGTCAAACCTGGAGAAAAAGTTTGGCTTGCATTCATAGATATCTATGTACAAAACCACGATGGAAATCTAATAGATGCGTCAGCATTAGCAGCACTTGCAGCACTTATGGATGCAAAATTTCCAAAGTTAAAAGAAGATGGAACTGTCGATTACAAAGAACATACAAATGAAAAATTACCAATTGTTCATAAACCTATAGCATGCACAATTACAAAAATAGGAGATAAACTATTTGTAGATGCAAATGTTGATGAAGAAAATGTCAGTGATGGAAGAATAACAATAACAATTGATGAAACAGGTACAATAAATGCATTGCAAAAAGGTGGAATGGGTGGAATGACAGAAGAAGAGATTAACAAATGTATTGAAATTGCTATGGAAAAAACTAATGAATTAAGAAAGTTTATTGTATAGGGTGATAGAATGAAATATACGCGATATGAAAAAGCCAGAATAATTGGTGCTCGTGCATTACAAGTAGCAATGGGTGCACCATTACTCCTTAAAGCAGATACATCAAATCCAATACATATTGCACAAAAAGAATTTGAACAAGGAGTATTGCCAATAACAGTTCGTAGGATAAAACCTACAAAAAGAGTTTGAGGTGTTTAATTGAAAATAAAAAATGTATCTGCAAGAAAAATACTAAATTCAGTAGGGATATATTCAATTGAAGTAACAATTGAAACAGACAAAGGAAAATTTAAAGCATCAACACCACAAGGAACATCAAAAGGAAAACATGAGGTCAAGGGTTTTGTTGGTGGAATCAATTCTGCAATTAAAAATGTGAATAAAAAAGTAAAACCTCTTCTTAAAAAAACAAAATTCAATAAGCTAAATGATATTTTAAAATTTGAAGAAAAAACCAAAAAGTTTGGTGGTAATGTTACTCTTGCTGTTTCATTTTCTTTGCTTAAGGCATTAGCTGCTGATAAAAAAGTTCCAGTTTGGAAATTATTTACAAAAATAAAAAAATTACCCATGTTACTAAATAAAATTATTGGTGGTGGAAAGCATGGTGGAAAACAATCACCCACTTTCCAGGAATTTCTTGTACTCCAAAAACTTAAGGATATTGATAAAAATTTAAAACTTCATAAGGAAATTGGAAAAGATTGGGGATTTTGGGGAAAAGATCTTGAAGGTGGATGGGTTCTAAATGTCCCAGATGAAAAAGCTCTTGAAATACTTAGAAGATATGATAATAAATCTAAGATAGGGCTAGATATTGCAGCCTCTGGATTTTACAAAGATGGAAAGTATATATACAGAAGTGTTTCTCCTATAAGAAAAGATGGAAAAATTAGTTTGCCAAAATTATCTAAAAATAATTCGGAACAAATGGCTTTTGTCAAAAAATTACAAGAAAAATTCGATATATACTATATTGAAGATCCTTTAGAAGAAGATGATTTCAGAGGTTTTGCTGAATTAACAAAAGATATTGGTAAAAAAGCATTAATAGTTGGTGATGACCTTTTTGTGACTAATCCCGAAAGGCTTAAAAAAGGGATAAAACTTGGTGCATGTAATGCTTGCATAGTAAAACCAGACCAAATTGGGTCTTTAAGCAAAACAATAGAATTCGTCCAATTAGCAAAAAAATATAAATATACACCAATCATTTCACATAGGTCTGGAGAAACAAATGAAAATGTGTTAGCAGACCTGGCAGTTGGAATGCAAATACCTATTATGAAAATAGGTTTGGTTGGTGGGGAAAGAGTTTCAAAAATAAATAGATTGTTCGAAATAGTAGGTGAGTAAAATGGCAGATGACCTTTTAGTTTCAATTGATATGTATTTGCAATCTGGTATCCACATAGGTGCAAAATTCAAAACGGGATTTATGGAGCCATACATTTATAAAATTAGACCGGATGGATTGTGCGTACTTAATATTGCTAAAATTGATGAAAGATTAAGAATGGCTGCAAAGCTTCTTGCAAAATATGAACCTGATAAAATTTTAGTTGTTTGTAGAAGAGATAATGGACATAAAGCAGTAAAATCCTTTGCAAAAGCAACAGGTGCTAAAGCAATTGCTGGAAGATATTTACCAGGAACAATGACAAATCCTTCTTTTTCAGGATTTACAGAACCAGAGATAATTGTGGTGTCAGATCCATGGTTAGACAAACAAGCAATAAAAGATGCTGTAAGAGCAAATATCCCAGTAATCGGACTTTGTGATACAAATAATACTACTGAAAACATAGATTTAGTAGTTCCATGCAATAACAAAGGAAACAAATCTTTATCATTAATATATTACATATTAGCAAGAGAATACCTTAGAAATCGTGGAGTAATACAAAAAACAACAGAATTAGATATTCCTCTAAAAGACTTCTGAAAATGAGATTCGTAAAAATAAAAAGTGGAAATAAAGTAATAAGCAAAAAGACGAAACTTCTAGAAACACATTGGGAACATTCTGTTGGTTTAATGTTTAGAAAAAAAGGCGAAGTATTAATGAAATTGGATTCTGAAAGCAAAATAATGACTACAATTCACACATTCTTTTGTGCACCTTCAATTGTTGCTTGGTTAGACAAAAACCTAAAAGTTGTTGATGTAAAGAGAACTAAACCTTTTTGGTTTTATGAACCCAAAAAACCAGCAATGTATGTTTTTGAAACAACAGATTTAAAAAAGAAAATTAAAATTGGGGAAAAGTGGAGAATTATTTTTCTTTAATTTCAATTATTCTATGTGCTGGAATAAATATTTCTTCATCAAATTCATTAACATACCAAAATCCATCTTTTTGAATTTTATTTATTCTTTCACCCAAGATTTCTCTTTTATCTCCAGGTGCACCCCTATGTTTTATCACAATAATAAAATTTTTTAATTTCTTAAAATTTGGATCCCATACTGCTCTTTGTAGTATCTCAATTGGTCGCATACTCTATTTAAATATTTAAAACATTAAAATAATTATGCAAAAATTAGTTGATGCATTGATATCTGCTGTTAAAAAAGAACTTGAAGGTGAAAAAGTAGTTGGACTATTATTTTCTGGTGGTTTAGATTCTTCAATTGTTGGAAAAATCCTAAATGACTTGGAAGTGGATGTAATCCCAATAACTGTTGGTGAAAAAAATAGTGAAGATGTTTTAACTGCTCAAAAAATTAGTAAGGATTTATTTAAAAAACATATTACCATCTATCTAACTCAAAAACTTGTAGAAAAAACAATTCCAGAAGTTATGAAAATTACAAAAGAAAGTGATATAATTACTGTTTCTGTTGGTTGTGTAATCTATCTTGCTGCGAAATATGCTTCTCTTCTCGGGCTAAAAACCATCTTTACAGGAACTGGAAGTGATGAACTATTTGCAGGATACAAAAGTCATGAAAAAGCATTAGAAAGAGGATTTGATGGGGTTCATGAAGAGTGTTTAAGACGCCTTAAAGAGATTAAAAAGGATGTTGAAAGAGATACGAAAATATGTGAACACTTTGGATTAATTGTAAAGACTCCATTTTTAGATAAAAAAGTTGTTGAAATTGCATTAGACATTCATCCAAAACATAAAATATCAAAAGAAGAAAAGAAAATAATCTTAAGGAAAGTTGCAAAAGAACTTGGATTACCAGAAGAAATATATTTACGAAAGAAAAAAGCTGCGCAATATGGTACCAAAATTCAAAAAATAATTAAAAAGATATCAAAAAAGAATGGATTTGAATCCATATCAGATTATTTAAACAATGTTTATAAAAAACAAAGAATTTTGTGATTCTATGGAAAATATATTTAGAGCATACGACATCAGGGGAATAATTGGAAAAGAAATAAATGAAAAAACAGTTGAAAAAATAGGCAAGGCATTTGGAACTTTTCTCAATGGAAATGGAACTGTTGTTGTTGCAAGAGATGCAAGAAAAAATGGTGAAAAATTTAAAAAAAGTTTAATCAATGGATTAAAAAGCACTGGATTAAAGGTAATTGATATTGGATTACAATGTACTCCTGTTCTAAACTTTTATTGCAATCATGTTAATGCAAATGCTGGTGCTCAAATTACTGCATCTCACAATCCCCCAGAATACAGCGGGATTAGATTTAGAAAGGGAGATGGTACTGGCTTCCCAGAATGTATTCCTGAAATCAAAAAATTGTTTTTTTCTGAAGAATTTTTAAAAGAAAATGGAAGTGTGACAAAAGTTAAAGATGAAATTCCACAACAACAATATATTGAATATTTAACAAGCAAACTAAAACTCCCAAAAGATTTTCTTGTGGTTATAGACCCTGGAAATGGAGCTACATCTCATTTTGCAAAAAAACTTTTTGAAGCTGCTGGTTGCAAAGTGATAACAATTCATGATGAGCCAGATGGCGACTTTCCTGGAAGAGGACCAGATCCAAAACCAAAAATGCTTGTGGACTTAGAACAAGAAGTAAGAATTCATAATGCAGATTTGGGGATTGCATTTGATGGAGATGGAGATAGGGTTGTATTTGTTGATGATGAAGGCGAACCATTGAGTGCAGATGAAACCGGATATATTCTAGCAGAAGAGATT
>JAJRVP010000009.1 GCA_024277205.1 archaeon | reverse complement strand
AGTAATATTTATAAAGCTCAAAAACCTAGGATTTGTTTAGGGGTGATGTAATTGAAAAGTAGTAAAATTATATTGTCAGTCTTAATGTTTTTATTAATTATTGGTGTTGCACATGCACTTGATTATAATATAAAAATGGATGTTTTTCCACAACATAATGACTTTGACACAATTCTTGTTAATGAAGGCGAAGAATTTCTTGTTTTTGGATATATTTATGTCAATAATGAAAATAATGCAATATCTCCATCTCAATTAGAACTTGTTGTAATAGACACTGAAGGAGATGTAGTTGATTCATATTCTTTAAACTACATAAGTAAATCAAGCAACAATGATTTTGTTTTTAATGGTTATTTCTACAAAACTATAGAAATTGATGATGAGGGAGATTATGTTGTAAGGATAGAAGCAGGAGATGTCTCAAAAGAATTTGAAATTGTTAGTGTTGATAACTCTGTGGGTGATAGGGACATAAAAGTAAATCTTTTGGATTATTCAATAAACAATGATAAAATAAAAATTGGTATTCTAGTAGAAAATGAAGATAGCGCTGACCATGATATAACTATTTATTTTAAAGGAGAAAACAATTTTGAAAACCCCAAAAAATTTGAAGTAACAGTTCCTGCAGGAGAAAGCAAAACAATTGAGAAGGAATATGCTTTGTCCGCATTTGGTGAAGATAAGTTTATCCTTGTAGCTCAGGCATATGTGGATGGCTCTAATGTACAAGAATTGTTAAGTTCCCCAGATTATCTTGAAGTTAATATAAAAGATGACGAATCTGTTGCATTTAAAGAATCTTTAGAAATATCAGATATTGTCTTGTCTCAAATAACATTTTTTCCAGGAGATGTGATAGAAGGCAAATTATACATTAAAAATCATGGCACAACATTAAGTCAGTACAGATTTGAATATGTTTTTGATAATTTTGTTTTTAAAAAAGGAGATGTTGGTTTTGTAGAACCTGGACAGACAGCTGTTGAGAACTTTTTCTTAGAAATTCCTGAAAAAGATTCAATTGAGGTTACATTTAGGATATACAATGAGAATACAGAAGATGAAGTGATAAAGACATTTTTAATCTCTCAAAAAACCAAATACTTTTTTGTTACAACAAATGTTACAGAACAAGTAATCAATGCTGGAGAAAATTCAGATTTGGGTGTAATAATAATTAATACAGGAAACCAAAGAGATGTATATACCATCAATGTTTCAGATTGGGATTATTATGAGATTGATGAAAAAGGATTAGTAAATGGATTGTTATTTTTAGAACCAGATGAGGAATTTTATTTGAATATAATATTTAACATTCCAAAAGAGATAAGGGTTGGAACATATAATCCAAAAGTAACCATTTGCAACTCAGAAGACAAATGTTATGAAAAAGAAGTTAGTTTAACAGTTACAAAACCAGAATCTGAACAAACTGAAATTAGTTGGAATAATTCTCAAGATGAGATTAATTATACAACTTTGCAGGAATTTAACTATACATTTACAATTAAAAACATTGGTGCAGCAGAAAAAGATTACAAAATCGAAATTGGAACACCAAACGGAACAAACTATACAATTGATGAAAACGAATTTACATTAGATGTTGATGAAGAAAAAGAAATAATTTTTACAATCATACCAAATGAAACGAAAGATTATGAAATCAATCTTACTGTTTATGCTGAGAATGAAATCATTTTTGAAAAAGAGATAAAATTGAATTATGTTGGAACAACAGGAGGATTAATTTTTACAGGTATGTTTGCATTTGGACCTGGAGAGGTATATCTCCCTGCTTTGGTTGCATTAGCAATTATTGGTGCAGTAATTTCATTATATCTTCTTTATTTTAACATAAAAAAGAAAGTGTGGACTGAAAAAGTTTTAGCATACAACCAGACACACCCACAAAAGCTTACAAGATATCCACAAAATTATTGGAGAGAAAACCAATGATGCGAAAAGGTAGGTTAACAATTACAGATGGAAACAATTACTTATCTGGGGTTATCACTACCTTAGAAGCAGGAGTTTCTTATGAAGATGCAGGCAGAGTAATTGCTGCATTGTCTGAAAATCCAAAAACAATCGAGGAATTTAAAAAATCTTATTTAAAATTTTCAGAGGTTCCTATCGAACAAAGACTTTCTCCATTAGAATTAGAACTTTCTTATGACGCAAAACCAGGAGACAAGATTGCAATTCCAAATCCAGATGATAAAATGAAATATGAATTTTCAATTTTTGTTGATTTAGTTAATAAAATAATACATTTTAATAACATAAATATCCCACGCAAAAGTATTGAAAGATATTATACAAACAGTCCCACATATTTCACAATTTCTTATCAGCTTTCAGATGAATGGAAAATAGAAATTGTTGATTGGGAGAACGAAGTTAAAACACCCATCTATCAAGTTGAAAGTGAAAAATTTAAAGGAGATATCTCTGTTGCCATCTGTCAAATAGGCGAACATTCTTATTATCCAATAATAGTTGTTGGAAATGAAGTTTTAGATGCCATGTTCCACACAATGTTTTCTACTCATAAAGAACCTGTTGTTATATTCAAAAATGTTAATAAAGATTTTTTTGAACTTGCAAGAGAATTATCAGAAGAAATGAGTGACAAAGGACTTTGTGCGCTCGAATCCTTTTTAAAAAATAATGTCCAGATTAGCAACACTTAAAAACATTTGTTCTCTTTTTTAACCTATGGCAAAAGAAGTAGCAGAAGCAGTTTTTGTTGGGGATAAAGTAATAATTGAAGATGAATCTGCATCAAATAGATTATTTAACAAAGGTTGGTTTGGTAAAATAATTAATAATAAATTAGAACTTGCTCTTGTTGAAGCTCTTTATTTAATGGAAAAAGGAGATATCATCATCAAAAGTCAAAAAGGTAGGGTTATGAATTTTAAGAAATATGTAAAAGAAGCCACAAAATCCGAACCAAGATTTTATACAAGATATGCTGTTTATTCAGATATTAGAAAAAGAGGGTATATTACAAAAACCGCATTGAAATATGGTGCTGATTTTAGAGTTTATGAAAGGGGAACAACTCCTGGACAAGAACACGCTAAGTGGGTTTTGTTTGCAGTTAAAGAAGGAGAAATGTTTGATTGGAGAAAATTTGCTGCAATGATGAGAGTTGCACATTCTGTTAGAAAAAAATTGTTGATTGGGATTGTAGATGATGAAGGCGATGTTACTTATTATGAGATAAGATGGACTAGGCCTTAATTCTTGTTAAATAAAATAAAAAAAGAAAGAAGATTTCTTTATTTTCCAAAGTGGTATATCGCTTTAAGTGCCACAACAATTGATGCTGGTGCAACGAATGTGACTATGTAGTACAAAATTGTAACTAATGTTTGTCCAATGAATGGAATCACAGCTAAGTATCCAGCAGCAGTTATTAATACCAATGCAGCTACTAAGAATGGCACCTCTTCTTTTATTGTTACATTAATCAATCCAACAATCAAACCTAAAACTGCTAATACCCAAACAACACTTGGGTTTACACCTTCAGTTGTTACTAATCCTGCAATAATTGCTATAAAAATACCTACTAAAAATATCCAATATCCAATGTTCTTGTCTGCTTTTACTGCTTTTCTCTTTGGCGCTTTTTTCTTCCTCTTTGCCATTTTCATCCCACCTCCCTTTAAAATATTAAAACCTAAACCATATTTAAACATAGCGAATATTATTTTACTTACTTAGAACTAGTTTCAAAATTTTATTTCTATAACTTTCTTGTAATATGCGAGATTCTTTATTCACAGGAATTACTTTAAAATACATTTTGTTTCCAGCATAAGCTCTTATTTCCAAAGATTCTTCAAATCTTCTAATCACAATATCTTTTATAGAGGAAACACCTGGAAGTAGAACTTCAATATGGATTTCAGATGGCAAATAATTAATTTTAACATTTGGTTCTTCAACAGAATCAACTTTTCTTTGAATTTGTTTTATTTTTTTGGGCTTGAATTCTTTTTTCACAACTTTTTGATTTATTGGCCCACTTTGTGTCCTAAAACTTATTTTAATTCCTGGAAAACCAAGAGCTTCAAACATTTCTTCCATTTCTTTTTCTATTTCATTTTCATGAGAAAAGAACTTTGGAAATTTAACTCTAAATAGATTTATTTGTTCCCCACAATAAGGGCAGTATTTCCAATCTTTTTTTAATTCTTTTTTACAATTTTTGCATTTCATTTTCAAAAATTAAGAAATTTTTAATTCGCCTCTTTTGCCAACACTAACTTGTATTTCACCTTGCCACTCACGGGCAAATCCATTAATTATTTCAACCGTGTCGCCAACTTTTATTTTTTCTATTTGGTCACCCCATAATGTTAATTTTAAAGTTCCACTTTCATCCTCTAATGTTGCATTTGCTACTCTTGTTTGATTTCCAAAACGAGTTTTAACATCTCTTATTGCCCCAATATCTTTAATTGTTCCTTTTATGTGGACTCCTGTCATTCCATCTTGTACTTCTGAAATTTTCATATTATCCTCCTATTTTTACTTTCACAATTTTCACAGGCACTTTTACAACAGATGTTCGCAATCCATCAACACCATCTGCTTCAACTTGCACCCCTAATGTGATTAGCAATTCTTTTTTATTGTTTAATTCATATAAATCTTGAATACCAAAAATATCGGGTTTTATTACAAATTTAAATACACCCATTTTACCAGGATTGATAATTTGAGATTTAATAAGTTTTGTATATCCAAAAGATTTGACAGGGTCATATAACAATGCTGTATATTTTCTGTCTATTTGCTGAATCCCAACCTTGAATCTCAAAGTTGTTTCTGTTTTATTTTGAACATAAATCTTTAAGATTTCCTTACCATTCTTTGAAATCATGATTCTTTCTGGCTGAATTCCAAAATCAACAAGCCCTTTCAATTTTTCTTTTATTCTCATTATTATATTGCTTGCTTTTGTTGCATGTACATGCCGCCTTAAGATTAATGCAAGTTTTTTAAGAAAATCTTCTGGTTTTGCCTCGGAGCTAATTAATTCTCTAATAACCAAATCTACATCTTTTTCTCTCAAATTTTTTGAAAGGACATCTTTTACAGTATCATATATTTTGTGTGATGCAAAAAGTTCTGGGAATGTCTTTACAAGCATTTTATCACCAAATAATCCAATATTTTTTCATTTAAATAATCTTTCTCTTAAAAAGAGAAAGATTAATCAAAGAGAATATATTAAATTTGATTAATAAAAAGTGATGTAAGATGGCATTTAAAGTTACACCATGGGAAGTTGAAGGAAACATAGATTATGATAAGCTTGTAAAGCAATTCGGAGTCTCTCTAATAGATGATAATATCTTAAAAAAATTCAAGAAAGTAACTGGTGAAATTCATTTTATGCTAAGAAGAAAAATATTTTTTGCACACAGAGATTTAAATTTTATTCTTAACGAATATGAAAAAGGAAACAAATTTTATCTTTATACTGGAAGGGGCCCATCTGAAAATCTTCACCTTGGACATTTACTCCCATTAACTTTTACAAAATATTTGCAAGATAAATTTAAAGTTAAATGCTATCTCCAATTAACAGATGATGAAAAATTTCTTTTCAAAAAAAATTTGAAGATTGAACAAGCAAATAAGATTGCATATGAAAATGCTTTTGATTTAATCGCCCTTGGTTTTAATAAGAAATTAACAAAAATAATAATTGATACAGATTATGCAAAAACACTTTACAAGCAAGCGATTAGGGTTGCAAAGCATATAACCTTTTCAACTGCGAAAGCTGTTTTTGGTTTTGAAAATTCCTCAAATATTGGGCAAATATTTTACACAAGTATGCAGGCAGTTCCAGCATTTTTAGAATCTGTAAAACAAGGTAAAAACATTCCTTGTTTAATCCCACATGGAATTGACCAAGACCCACATTTTAGAGTTGCAAGAGATGTGCTTCCAAAGATGGGATATTACAAGCCAGCTTCAATTCAAAATAAATTACTTCCAGGATTGCTTGAGGGAGGAAAAATGTCAGCTTCAATACCAAATTCAGCAATTTTTACAACAGATACTCCAAAAGAGATTGAAAAAAAGATTAAAAATGCTTTTTCAGGTGGAAGAGAAACAATTGAAGCACATAGAAAGTATGGTGGCAATCCAGATGTTGATATCCCATTCCAATATCTTAAATACTTTTTTGAACCAGATGATAAAAAATTAAAGAAAATTGAAGACGATTATCGTTCTGGAAAACTTTTAACAGGAGAATTAAAGCAAATTGTGATTGAAAAAATAACAAAATTCATTTTGAAACATCAAGAAAAAAGAGAAAAAGCAAAAGATGTAATTGAGGATTTCATTTTGAGGGATTGATTAGCATGGAAGTTAAGATAAAAAGAGCTGAGGAAAAAGACCAATAACAATCTTTATAAGCATTTTAGAATTTTTCATTAACATGAATCTTAAGTATTTAGCTTTGTTACTTATATTATCTTTGGCATTAAGTAGTGTTAGTGCTTACAATGTTTCTCATACAAAAATTATTGGTGTTAGAGAATTGGATAATGGCGAACTAAGAGGTGTGGCTGCAAATCTAACAGTTGAAGTCCACGAAGGTAGCGGAAGAGTTTTTGTTGAGATAAAACCACTTACCCAAGTAGATACTCAAGCATCAGCAAGATTGGCAAAAGAGGTCGCATGCAAAATTCTAGAAATGGATTGTGATAAATATGATTTTTATTATATTATAGAATCTGATTTTGAAATAATTGGTGGGCCTTCAGCAGGAGCTGCTATGACAGCAGCAACTCTTGCAGCGCTTCAAGGTGTTGAAATGAATCAAGATGTATTTATTACAGGAACGATTAATCCTGCAGGAAGTATTGGACCAGTAGGTTCTATTATTGAAAAAGCAGAAGCAGCATATGAAAATGGCGCCAAAATTTTTATTATTCCGAAAGGTCAAGGAATCAATTATGTTGAACAAACAGGAGAAACAATTAACATAACCACATTAGCTAAAAAAAATTGGGGATTAGAAATAATTGAAGCAAGAGACATTATTGAAGCATATAAATATCTTACTGGTTACCAAATCATTATTAAAAAAGTAACAAGTGCTGAAATTGCATCTCAAAAATATAATGAAGTAATGAAAGTTTTAAGTAAAAACTTAATCTCCGAAGCAAGAGAAATGTATAAAGAATCTGAAAACAAGCTGAACTCATCAGACATAACTTTTTCAAAAATAGATGAAATTAAAAATGACTTAGAGCAATCAAATACTTATTTGGAACAAGCAGCTCAAAGTTATGAAAAGAATAATTTTTACTCAGCATCAAGTTTTTCAGTTCGTTCTCAAATCTTATCGAGATATGTAATAAATGAAGTTGAATATTATGAAATGGGTGAAACAAAAGATTATGTTGAGGACAAACTTTCAAAAGTGAATACAGCAATCACAAGTTTTGAAACATTATTTTTGAAAAATAGAAAGATAGATGATTATGGGGACATTGAAATTTATTCAGTTGTTATTGATAGAATACGAGAAGCAGAGGATATTCTAAATAGTGCATATGATGCATATTCTGAACAAGATTTTAATAGAGCACTATACCTTGCTGCCTTTGCAGAAGTAAGAAAAAACACAGCATATAGTTGGTTAACTCTTATATCAGAATTTAAAGGAAATCTTTCTCTTGAATTTGACCCATCTAATGTAAAAGATATTGCTCAAGAAAGGATACAACAGTCAAAGACATCTATAGTATACGCTCGCACTGTAGCAAACAATCAAATATTAACAAAAGCAGAAGAACATCTTGAAAGCGCAATTACTGCTTTTAATGAACAAAAATATGTTTTTGCACTTTTTGAAGCTTCAAAAGCAAGAGCTGAGGCGAATCTTGCAATGGAATCAAGAGCAATTACAAATGAAACAGTTCAAGATAAAATCAGCGAACTTGAAAATGAAGCAAAATTAGCTATTAAAAAAGCAGAAGAAAAAGGATTGTTACCTATACTAGCATTAAGTTATTTAGAATTCGGAAAAACCCTAAGGTATAATGAACCAGTACAATCCCTAATCTATCTAAGCTATTCAAAAGAGATGGCACAGATTTCACAAGATTTAGTTGAAGCTACAATTGGGAAGTCTTTAATTCCTAAAGAGGTTAACATAGAAAAATATTATGAACCAACTACAAAAATGGATAGGCAAACTCAATTGGCAATGAGCATAACAATACTTATTGCTGGAATTCTATGCGGCGCAACCATTTCTACATATCTCATTGAGAAAAACAAATAACGCAAACTTTTAAATTTGCTTAACTTTTCTTTGAATCTATGGTAAGTATTGAAGAGTTGACATCTTTTTGTAAAAGAAGAGGCATAATCTTCCCTAGTTCTGAAATTTATGGTGGCTTAGCAGGTTTTTTTGATTATGGCCCAATTGGTATAGAAATGATTAATAACATAAGGAATGAGTGGTGGAAAGCCATTGTCCATTCTAATCTGGATATTGTTGGTATAAATGGTGCAATAATTACACATCCAAAAGTTTGGGAGGCATCAGGGCATGTTGATGAATTTATTGATTTTTTAGTTGAGTGTAAAAAGTGCAAAGAGAAATTTAGAGCAGACCACCTTATTGAAGAAAAATTAAAAATAAAAACTGAAGGATTAAAAGAAAAAGAACTTAATGAGCTAATAAAGAAAAATAAATTAAAATGTCCAAAATGCAAAGGCGAATTAGGAGATGTCCACGAGTTTAATCTCATGTTTAAAACAAAAGTTGGGCCTGGGGATGGTGAAACAACATATTTGCGTCCAGAAACAGCCCAGCTTATCTATTTAAATTTTAAAAACGTAGTTGATACAAGTAGACAAAAAATACCATTTGGGATTGCACAAATTGGAAAAGCATTTAGAAATGAAATCTCTCCAAGAAACTTTCTTTTTAGAATGAGAGAATTTGAACAAATGGAAATGCAATACTTTGTAAAAAAAGAGGATGCCTCAAAGTTTTTTGAAAAATGGCAAAAAGCAAGATTTGAATGGTATCTTTCTCTTGGTATAAACAAAAAAAATCTAAGAGTGAGAGAACATGTTAAAAAAGAACTTGCCCACTACGCAAAAAAAGCAGTTGATATTGAGTACAAATTTGATTTTGGTTGGAAAGAAATAGAAGGGATTCACAATCGCGGAGATTGGGATTTATCTCAACATGAAAAATTTTCAAAAAAAGATTTAAAATATTTTGATGAAGAAACAAAAAAGAAGTTTATCCCATGGATTATAGAAACATCTGCGGGTTTGGATAGGGTTTTCTTAACCTTTTTAGTGGATGCTTATCATGAGGAAAAGGTAAAAGGTGAAAAAAGAATTGTTTTAAAAATCCACCCAAAAATTGCAGCATATAAAGCAGCAATTTTTCCTTTAGTTAATAAGGATGGATTGCCAGAAAAAGCAAGAGAAGTTTATAATCTTGTAAAAGGATGCTTTTTATGCTTTTATGATGAGAAAGGTTCTATAGGAAGGAGATATAGACGAATGGATGAGATTGGAACTCCATTTTGCATCACAATTGACCATCAAACATTAGAGGACAACACTGTAACTGTAAGGAATAGAGATACAATGGAACAAAAAAGAGTAAAAATTGATGAGCTTTTAAACGAACTTTATAAAAGCTTATATAGTTGAATTTTCTCTTTCTAATTATGAAAGAATGTATGGGATAAGATGGAGAAACCTACATTGAAATAAACGGAATGTGGTACAGAAAAGTAGGGGATAAATTAGAAAGCTGTAGCAAACCAAAAATTTTACTTTCTTGTAAAATAATAACAAAAGACAAAGAAAAAGAATTTTTCACAAAACATTTGATTAAAAAGAAAGGTGAACGATAGCAATACTTTTAAATTGTATTCTTGTTTTCTTTTTTGATATGATTGATGTTGATATATTGCACGATTTGGAAAAAAAAGTTCTATTAGCTATAAAAGAGCTTGGTGAAGGAATTACTGTTAACATTCTAAAAGAAAAATCAGGATTAAGTGAATCAGACATAAATAGAGCATTAGAATGGTTAAAAGAAAAAGGAATATTAAAAATAGAAGAAGACATCAAAGAAAGGTTTAAACTTACTGAAGTTGGAGAAAAATGTGCAGAAAAAGGAATGCCTGAAAAAAGATTTCTTAATGCAATTAAAGATAAACCATTAGGCTTTCAAGAGATTCAAAAAAAGGCAGATTTAGATAAAAATGAATTTAATGCGGCAATTGGTTTTCTCAAAAAAGAGGATTTAATTCAAATCTCAGAGGGGAAAATTAGTATAACCTCATCTGGAAAAAAAAGATTAGAAAATCCTTGGAGAGAAGATGATTTGCTCCCCATGCTTAAAGACTGGTTATATCTCGCAGAGATTCCATTAGGTTTAAGGGAAGCATTGCCATTTTTAGAAGAAAGAGGGTTGGTTGAGCAAGATGAAACAACAATAAAAACGATTTACTTAACTGATGAAGGTAAAAAGATTCTTCCAAAAGTTAAATTAGAAGAAAAAATAGATTTGTTAACCCCAAAGATTATTGTAGAAAAATTGTGGAAGGGTAAAACATTTAGAAAGTACAACATCTCTGCGCCAAGTCCACCAATTTTCTTAGGAAAGAAACAACCATATCTAAAATTTGTTGAGGGATTAAAACAAAAATTGATTTCATTAGGATTCCAAGAAATGAAAGGACCTCTTGTTGAGCTTGCGTTCTTTAACAATGATTTATTATTTATGCCACAAGACCATCCAGCAAGAGAAATTCACGATATTTATTTTATCAAGAGAGCTGGTGGAGATTTAAAGAAGTATAAATCTCTTTTGGATAAAATAGAAAAAGTTCACGAAGATGGTTGGGAAACAGGTTCAAAAGGATGGAGATATCCATTTGATAAAAGGAAATCAAAAGATATTATTCTAAGAAGCCACACCACTGCTGTTTCAGTTAAAAAACTACTTTCAAAAGATTTGAAAATTCCAGGAAAATATTTCACAATAGATAGAGTCTACCGCCCAGATGTTATTGATTGGAAACATCTTACAGAGTTTGACCAGCTCGATGGAATAATTCTTGGTGATGAAATGACATTTAGAGAACTCTTGGGAGTTTTGAAAATGTTTGCTATGGAAGTTGGTGGTGTTAAAAAAATAAAATTTGTTCCAGGATATTTTCCATTCACAGAACCTTCTGTTGAGCTTCATGTTTACATGAAAGGAAAAGGTTGGATAGAAATTGGTGGTGCTGGAATTTTTAGACCAGAAGTAACACTACCTCTTGGAATTGAAGTTCCAGTAATTGCATGGGGACTTGGAATATTAAGGCTTTTCATGACAAAACATAATATTAATGATATGCGACAAGTCTTTTCAACTGATTTAAAATGGATTAGAGAATTTAGGTGGAAAAATGCCAACAATTGAGGTTTCATTAAAGGATTTGAAAAAGTTATCTGGATTAAAATTTAGCACTGAAAAGATTAAAGAATCTCTTTTAATGTATCTAAAAGCAGATGTTGAAAAAATTGAAAGAGATAAGATGTCAATTAAACTTGAAGATACAAATCGCCCAGATTTATGGTGTGTTGAAGGGCTTGCAAGAGCATTAAGAAAAATTTTTGGAAAATCAGTTAAAAAGTATAGTATTAAACCTTCTGGAATTACAGTTCATGTAGATAAAAATCTTAAAAACATTAGACCTTATGTTGCTTGTGCTGTTGTTAAAAATATGAAAATTACAGAAGATATTCTAAAAAGCATAATTCAATATCAAGAAAAGCTTGGGGAAAATTATGGAAGAAAAAGAGCAAAAGTCGCACTTGGCGTTTATGATTTTGACAAAATAAAAGGAAAGAAAATAAGATATATTGGAGTTAAGCCAGACGAGAAATTCACCCCACTTGGATTTAAAGAGGAGATGACTTTAACAGAGATTTTGAAAAAACATCCAAAAGGGATTGAATATGCCAAACTTTTGAAAGGAAGAAAACTTTATCCTGTTTTTATAGATGAATCAAAACAAATACTTTCAATGCCACCAATTACAAATTCTGAAACAACAGGAAAAGTAACTAAAAGAACAAAGAATCTTTTTGTAGAAGCAACAGGCACAGATTTTGAAACTGTTTTGCATACATTGAATATTTTTGTTATGAGTCTAGCAGAAAGGGGTGGAAAAGTATTTTCAGTTAGATTGAAATATAACTATGTTGGTGAATGTGGTTTTGAAAGGTCACCAAAATTTAAGTCAAGTATATTCCAGATTAAACCAAGTTATATAAATAAAACATTGGGGCTTGGTTTAACTCTTCCTGAGATGAGAAAGTTATTAACAAAAATGGATTACAAAGTTACAAGAGCAGATTCTATTAATGATTTAATTGTTGTTGAAGTTCCCTTTTACAGAAAGGATATAATGCATGCTGTTGATATTGTTGAAGATATTGCTATTGCATATGATTACAATAACATAGAGCCGCTTGAGCCAAGAATTGCAACAAAAGGTGGGCTTTTAGATGAAACAAAAAAACAAGATTTGATTAGAGAGATAATGATTGGGATGCAATTCCAAGAAATTCTTTCATTTACTTTAACTAGCAAAGAAATCTTATTTGATAAAATGAATACAAAAGGTAAAAGTATAGAAGTAATAAATCCAATTAGCAGCAATTATTCTAATTTGAGAAATGCAATTTTGCCATTAGTAATAAAATTTTTAGAAATAAACAAAACTGTTGAATTTCCACAAAGAGTATTTGAGATAGGCCCAATTGTTTTGCCAGACCCAAAAGCGTATAATAATGTAAATCAAGAAAACCACTTGTGTGCTGCTGTAACACATTCAAAAGCAACTTTCACAGAAATAAAAAGCGCTCTTGATACTTTAATGAAGCAGTTAGATAAAGAAATTAAAATTAAACATACTAAACACCCATCCTTTATAGAAGGGCGCTGCGGAGAAATTATTTTCAATAAAAAATCAATTGGTATAATAGGAGAAATCCACCCACAAGTTCTTGAAAATTTTAATCTTGAGAATCCTGTTGTTGTTTTTGAAATAAATGTTGATGCCTTATGATGCGAAAAGGCGCGAACATGGAAAGAGAACTTGTTAAAATGTTTAAAGAAATAGGTTGGGGTGCGATTCGAATAAGTGGCAGTGGAAAAATGGATAATGCCCCAGATATTATTGCAGGACGTCCACGTCAGCTTTTGATAATCGAATGCAAGTCAAGCAAAAAAGATATTATCTACATTAAACAAGAAGAAGTTCTTAATGTAATAAACTATGCTGCAAAATTTGGTGGAGAGCCTTGGTATGGTATTAGATTCAACAACCATTCTTGGAGATTTATTCCAGCTCAAGAATTGCTTAATGATACAAAAATTGTTAAAGGCCAAGGAATAGACTTTGAGATGCTCACTTTAAAAGACAGAAAGACAATGTAATCACATATGTTTATCCAGCTCTTTATTTATTAAAGTATCAACAATTACAATCCCAGGTGTGTCTCTTGGTACCCGCTTAAATTTCACATCTAGTTTTGAGCACAATTCTTTTACTTTTCCATAAAGTTTTTTCAAATGTTCTTTTTTTACCTTGAACTTCCCACTCAATTGATTCATAACTAATCTACTATCAGAAAGGATTAGAATTGGTTTTTTTGGGGCTACACGCAATGCACTTATTATTGCTTGATATTCTGCAATATTATTCGTAGCTTTGCCAATATACCTTGCACTTTTCTTTATTAATTTATCTCCCTTGAAGATTACATATCCTACTGCAGCAGGTCCTGGATTTCCCCTTGCAGCACCATCTGTATAAATTTTTATCATATTAAAGGATAGGATTTGATGATTTAAATAAAAAGCGAAAAAAGCCCCGGGGGAGATTTGCATTCGGGAACCCTTTTCCGTAAACGCTTCGGCGAGACTTTGTCTCGACGCCCAGTGACAGAGTCGCTAGGTTGTTTGCAAAAGGGTTTCTCCCGACCTGCAGTTTACGAGATTCGGCAACTTCTGCCGCTCTAACTAATTGCTCCACCACCCCTTCTTTTGGTGCAACTTTTCTTTTTAAGAAAAGGTGCTGGCTGAGCTACCGGGGCTTTAAATGCAGTAAAGAGAATATAATTTATATTGTTATCCTTTGGAGAAGCACCTGTCTAAATGGATGTTAAGAAATGAAATACATTGAGAAGTGAAATACATGTTTGGTCCAATTGAAATTGCTGTTGCATTCTTCTTCAGGAATCTTTTTTCTTGTTTGGGTATACCTTCGTGATCCCCAAAAACAAAAATTGGATTTTCTCCAAATTTAATTTTAGAGATATCTTCTCCTTTTTTATCAAGATAATATATTTCGTCGGATTCTTTTTCTTCAATTAATTTTCTTAATGTTTTCTTTTCAATAAAAACACCTGGAAATGCCTTTATCTTCTTTTTTGGTTTGTATTTCCATAATGTTGAGCGAATTAGATTTCCGACATCTTTTTTTGAAATAGGTAAATCTTCATCATAAACAAACTCGATGTGCTTTGGTGGGTCGGGAGGACCATTTAAGATTATATTCAGTTTTACATCACTTCTAATTGCATTACTTAAGAAAAATGCAGCAATAACAGAATGACAAACAATATCCATTCTACCAGCTGCCATTAAATCTTTCCAATCCCCCTTGGTTCTTCCACGATTTGAAAATAAAATAAATTCTCGCATATTAAAGAAAAAAGATTTAGTATTTATTAATCTTCATACTTTACAAGACTTGTTATTTTTCTAGATTTTGGCAAAACATTTTTTAGAATCTCATTTTGGAGTTTTGCAACACCTAAAACATCAGTTTCATTTTTTACAATTACATATTGGTTTTCCTCACATTTAATCAATTTGTGGGGTTTTATATCAAATCCCCTCAAGAAGTCCCAAACTTCTTTTATTTCACAAATGTTCTTTTTTGAAGTTTTTCCAATTATTTGTGCACCTTCAACACTTAGTCTTAATTTTCCCTTGTCCATTCTTCCAAAGTACATGCCAATGGAACTAATTTTTAATTCTTCGAGATTCATATCAAAAATTTCTCTTGATGCAAGCCAAATTTTATTTTCTTTGCTAGTAGAAAGAATAACAAATTTAGTTAAATCTATTTCACAATCATATGTTTCAACTAAATTCTTTTCAATTTCTTTTGCTTCTTTTTTACTTAATATTTTCATTTTACTAACCTTGCAACAAAAAATCCAGATGTATTGTTATCTTGGGGATAAATTCGAGCACAATTTTTAATTTCTGGTGCAAATGTTTTACCTTCCCATTTTGTAACACCATCTCTAACCTTAAAACCATTTAATTTAATCTTTTCAACAGAAACACCAAATTTTTTAATTGCATAATCAACAATAGCTTCATTTTCTTCAGGTTCTAACGAACATGTTGAATAAACTAAAACACCACCTTCTTTTAAAGAGGAAATCGCGGAGGAGATTAACTGCTTTTGAAGATTAGAAGCAAGAATAGATGTTTTAACACTCCATGTTTTAGCAGTTCGTGGAGATTTCATTATTATTCCGGTTCCTGTGCAAGGAGCATCAAGCAGAATTTTATCAAATTTTGTTGTTAAATTCTTAAACCTTCTTCCATCCATCCTTGTACATACTGTATTTACCACACCACACCTTTGAAGGTTTGCTCTAAGAGAGAACATCCTTTTCAAATATTTTTCATTTGCGATTATTGCGCCTCTATTATTCATTATTTGTGCCATTTGCGTTGTTTTTGAGCCTGGTGCAGCAGCAACATCTAATACTATGTCATTTTCACTAGGGTTTAAAACAAGAGGTGGAATCATTGATGCAATTTCTTGTAGATAGATATATCCTAAAAAATGTTCAATTGTATTTCCTACAGCATATTTTTTCTCTTCAAAAACAAAACCATTTTCATAGAAAGGAACTTGTTTTAATTTCCAACCTCGTCCTTCTAATCGTTTTATTGCATCTTCGCGTTTTATTTTTATAGTGTTAATTCTAATTGATGCTAGAAGAGGTTTAAACACATATTCTTTAAGTACATCCACATCATCAACTATTTCACTTTGTCGTTTTATCCAAACTTCTTTTAGTTCCACAAGAATAAAAAAGAAATTTAATTTAAATTACTTTGCTTTATGAAGAAAGATTTCATGTGTTGGAAATGGAATCGATATCTTATTTTTCTTAAAAGCATCATAAAGTGCTTTTCTTAATTCATGTCCGACAACAAATTGGTCTCCTCTCTTTTTGACTTCAAGGAATACTTTGAATTTTAATCCAAAATCTCCAAATTCATAAAACCTAACAACAGGGTTATAATCTTTCACACAACCATCCATTTTATCCCTTATCTTCTTAGCAGTTTCATAAATTACTTTTTCAACCTTTTTTGGATTATTGTCATACGAAGCATCTATGGTAACATTCATAATAATTTTAGAACCTGGTAAGTTATAATTTGTAATAATACTTTCACCAAGTTTTTTGTTTGGAATAATTAAAATATTATTATCATATGTTTTGAGCCTTGTGCTTCTCCACCCAATTTCTAACACAGTTCCACTTATATTATCATCAACTTTAATATAATCGCCTGGGCGAATAGGTTGGTCAGCAGTTAGATATAACCCACTAAAGAAATTTGCAAGAGTATCTTGAAGTGCAAATGCAATTGCAATTCCAGCAATTCCTAAGCTTGCAACTAATGGGCTCACTTCAATTCCAAAACTATTAAGCACAAGGATAAATGCTACAAAAACAATTCCTATTTTTGTAAGTCTTTGAATTAGATATGCGGTTCCAACTCCAAAACGTTTTTTACCATAAACAGAAATTAAAATTGATGTTATTTCTGTTGCTAGGAATGCACCAATAATTATCCAAACAACACCAAAAAGTTTACCCAAAATTTCAGCATGGGCATCTAAAATACCAGTAAAATCTAGACCAATTTTCAATCCCACAAAGAAAAGAATTGCATAAATACTTCTTCCTGTTGCAGCAAGTATTTTATCATCAACATCTGTTTTTGTTTGTTTTGTTAATCTTTCAAGAGATTTTCTTAAAACTACATATATGAATTTTCCAATTATGAGTGCTGCAATTGCAATCCCTATTGTTATCCCAATATCTTTCCAATTCGTTTTTAGAAATTCTAATATTATTGAAAAATCTATCATTCAACCACCGTTCCAACAAATTTTTTATCTTTTAATAAATTTTCAAGGTTTTTTAAGTTTTTACTTATGACTACAACCTTTATTTTATTCTTTTTACATATCTGGCCCGCAAGAGGGTCAAAAACATAATGTTTTCCAGCACCAGTAATTTTTTTGCCAAACATTTTTTCAAATTCTTTCCAACTCATGTTTTGGATTAATTTTGCATCTTTATACTTATCTGGGTCTTTTGTATATATCCCTTTCACATCTGTGATATTAACTAAAATATCTGCTTTCATACTTTTTGCAATTAAAGCAGCATCTGTATCTGTTGTCCACCCAGGCTTGTATCCTCCAGAAACAATAATTCCTTTCATCTTACCAATTTTTAAAGGATGTTCTTTTGAAAATGTGGCATTTAAAACTTTTGCAAGAAATTGAGCATTTAGATGTGTTGCACTTACTCCAAGTTCATGCGCTTCTTTTGTAGAGAGATTAAACTCTTTTGCTTTGCGAGTATATATTCTTGCAGTATGTCCACCACCGCAAACAATTGAGAATTTATGTTTTTTCCTATATTTTTTAATTAATTTAACAAATTCTTTCAAGAATTTTACATCTAATTCTTTTGGAACAATTACAGAGCCCCCAAGCGAAATAACAATTTTCATTATAACACCTTCTTCTTTAAAAGAGCCATATCGCAATTTTCTTCTCTTTCCTCTTTTGGAAATATTTTCACTAACTCAAATCCAACATCTTCATAAAATTTGTATGTCCCCTCATAAGATGTTCCCAATCCTTCTTTTTTTGAAGGGGTTTCAACATAAATTTCTTTTGCACCAATTTTCTTTAACACTTCATAAACTTTTTCAACAAGCGCCCTGCCAATCCCTTTTCTATGAAAATCTGGATCAACACCAATCCATCCTATGAATGGTTCTCCGTTTTTCGATATATATGTGATAAATCCAATAATGGTATCTTTTTCTTCTGCAACAAAACCCCTTTGGATTTTTATATCAATTGGAATTAATTTTTTCATCGCTTCTTCGGTAAACCATCCTCTTTTTTCATCAATTACTTTTAGTTTCTCCACAATTTCCAAGATTTTGTTATAATCATCTTCCCTTATTTTTCTTATTATCACTATAACACCTTTGTAATGTCCTTAACATTTACTTTTTCTTCTTTGCCAGTTTCCATATTCTTTACAGTAACTTTTCTTTTTGCTAAGTCTTTTGGCCCAACAATTACAACTTTTGGGATTCCCTTTGAAGAAGCATAATCTAATTGCTTGGAGATGCCCCTACCCATTAAGTCAATTTCGCAATTAAATCCCTCATCTCTTAATGTTTTGGCAATTTTGATTGCTTTTGATAAAACTTTTTGATTAATTGGCAAGATATAAACATCTATAACAGATTTCACTATTGGCATAATTTTTCTTTCTTTGATTATTTCAATTATCCTTTCTATACCAAGCGCAAGCCCAACAGCAGGTAAATCAATTTTTCCATTGCTGAATTTAGATATCAACTCGTTATATCTTCCACCACCACCCAAACTACCTATTTTTTTATCTTTGCTCATTATTTCAAATATATTGCCCGTGTAATAATCTAATCCTCTTGCCAAGCTTAAATCAACAACATAATTCTCAACACCAAATTCTTTTAGATATTTAAGTAATTCACCCAATTCACCAAGCCCTTCAACACCTTGTTTTATTTTTCCAATTATCTTTTTTGCTTTTAAAATAACTTCATTTGGCTTTCCAGAAATAGATATAATTTCCATAATCTTTTTGATTTCAGTGGCTTTTAATTTTAATTTTTTTAATTCATCTCTAACTCCTTTTCTTCCAAGCTTATCTAGTTTGTCAATTGTTCTTATTACTTGTATTATTTTTTCTTCTTTTACACCAGCATAACTAACAATTGCAGTCAATACCTTTCTGTTATTAAGACGAATATAACTATCTTTTAGATTTAATTTTTCTAAAACATCAAGTGAGCATGCAACAATTTCTGCATCTGCTAAAATTGATTTTGCACCCACAGTATCAATATCACATTGATAAAATTCTCTATATCTCCCTTTTTTTACTTCTTCAGCTCTCCAAGCTTTTCCAATAACATATCTTTTGAATGGCTTTGGAATTTCAGGATTTTCAACAATGTACCTGACAAGAGGAACAGTTTGGTCATATCTTAATGCAAGTTTTCTTCCACCCTTATCTTCAAATTCATAAATTAATTTTTCCTCTTCTCCATATTTTCCTTTAAGTGTTTTTGCCAATTCAACTGCAGGTGTTTCAAATGGTTCAAATCCATATTTCTCAAAAATATTCTTAATAATAGCAAAAACCTTTTGTCTCAAAATCATTTCTTCTGGCGGGAAGTCCCGCATCCCTTTAACCGGCATTTTCTCTCACCTCTTTAAAGGATTTATATGTTAAATTTCTTTCTTTACTTGGCAAATTACACCATGACTTTCTTTTAATGTAAATTTTCTTTCTAAAAGGGTGCGAAGGGCCCGGGGCGGGAGTCGAATTCGCGAACCCCATGCAAGATTTTCCGCAAACGCTTTTGCTTGCAAAAGGGTTTCCCGCGACAGGAGGGCTTGCTGCACAACCTTTTTTGGTCGAGCTTTTTCCCAAAAAGGTCGAGACACAGCCACCCATTTTACCGTTAAACTACCCGGGCCATAGGTGAATATAATCAACACTAAGAAAATCAGAATTCACTTTTTGGTCAAGCTTTTTGCTTGCAAAAAGGTTGTTGATGAACACAATCACTTTTCATTTTTATCAAATTTTTAACAAGAAGATGCTTT
>JAJRVP010000008.1 GCA_024277205.1 archaeon | reverse complement strand
GATAAACTAACACTTAATGATGGTGCTTTTCGCTTTGAGCCAGAGAGTAATCAAGCATTAGGGAGAGGGTTTCGGTGTGGCTTTTTAGGATTACTTCATTTAGAAATTATTCAAGCTCGATTAGAACGAGAATTTGATATAATGCCAACAATAACAACACCAAGCGTTGTTTATAAAATACGCAAGAAAGATACAAGTGAAATTATAAATATTTATTCTCCAACAGAATTGCCAGACCCCTCGCAAATTGAAAATATCGAAGAGCCTTATGTAAAGTTGGAAATTGTAACGCCCTCCGAATATTTAGGCAGTGTAATGGAGTTGATGGGAAACGCACGAGCAGAATATAAATCAACGGAATATATTGATGCTGGGCGAGTGCAATTAGTTTTTGAAGCTCCACTAATGGATGTGATTGTTGATTTTCATGACCAATTAAAAAGTGTTTCTAGCGGATATGCATCAATGAATTATGAGCCGATTGATTATCGTATTAGTGATTTAGTAAAAATGGATATTTTAGTGGCAGGTGAAGTAGTAGAAGCTTTTTCAAGAATTGTGCCAAGAAATAAAGTACAAAAAGAAGGTAAAGCAGTGGTGGAGAAGTTAAAAGATGTTTTATCTCGCCAAAATTTTGTAATTGCAATTCAGGCTGCGGTGGGTAGTAAAGTTATTGCTCGAGCGACATTGAGTGCTTTTCGAAAAGATGTGACGGCAAAATTATACGGTGGAGATATTACACGCAAACGAAAATTATTAGAGAAGCAAAAGAAAGGCAAAAAGCGAATGGCAAGTTCTGGAAAAGTAGAAATCCCACCCGAAGCATTTTTAAAAGTTTTACGAAAATAAGAACAATATGACTAAATTCAACAATACAAACTTTAACAAAAGTGTGATATCATATAATTAGAAATATTTTAAAAATAAAATTATGATAAATATAGAAAAAATAAATAAGTTTGTTGACATAAGTGCAAAACTGGGTGAGCTAGGATTGATAATTGTAGAGGATGTTAACAGTAAAAAAGTAGCAACTGTTGGAGTTGCATTGCAAAAAAAAGATTATATAAGGAGCAAAGATTATTTAGAGTTGATGGATAATCTAGAAAATAAACAAGCTACTTTTTATATTGAGCCAAATGATAAGTTGGATGACCTTATTTGGAGAATTGTGCGCCACTATAATGATGGAATGGTAAGTATGATGGACAGGAAAAATCATACAGGGCTTAAGACCATTCACTTTTTACCAAAAGAAAGTCCACTAATTTTAATTTTAACAAGAGAACAAGTAGATAAAAGCCCACAGGGATTATTTGAATATGTGGGAGGAATTGAATCTGTTTAATTTTTTATAAATATATGAAAGAACAAAATCAACAATTTGGAGCAATCACACCAGAGGGCGCAGATAAAAAGGAACCAGATAAAAAAGATGGAGATGTAAGCAAAACTCCAGAAGCAGAAGAGTTATATTCAGGTGAGTATTTTCAAGAAAAAGAAGATTCTTGTGTGTATTTAGGCGTGGAAGTTCCCAAAGGCAGTGGCGGAGAATTAGTGCCAAATAAAAAAGCTTTTGAGGATTATTTTTATACAAAAGAAGACTATATTCTTATGAGGGAGTTAGCCACCTCCATGAAACTCAAACAACCACTGATTGTTGAGGGCGGTACAGGGATTGGCAAGACTTCTGCTGTAAAAAGAATGTGTGCGGATTTAAATATGAATTATGGACTTGTTTCATTTTCAGAAAGCACAGATTTAACAGATGTTATAGGACACAAAGATATAGTTATTGAGGATGGGGAAGAAAAAATAAAATGGTTTGATGGATATGCTACAAAAATTATTCGTGAAGGAGGTGTGCTTTTTTTAGATGAATATAATTTTCAAGGAGGTAAAATTGGTGGACGAATTAACCCTATCATAGATTCTATTTTAAATGGGGATAAAACAATAAATCTTACAGAAAATGATAATGAATTGATACAAGTTCATCCTGACCTCGTGCTAGTTGCTGCACAAAATCCACCAGGGACTGAGGACGGTGAAGAATTTACTGGGAGGGATGTTTTGTCTGCGGAGAAATTTGGCCGTTGGACATTTCATAAACTTGCCGGGAAAATGAGCAAAGAAATGGAACAAGAGAGAATGTTGGGTATGGTAGGTATGGATGTAGAAGTAGATATTTCTCAAAAAGAATATAGAGTTGCAGGAGAAGGCATTCCATTGGCTGAACTCAAAGATATCCCAGGGATGATTCATTGGATAGGAAAATATACAGAAATTAGAGAAATGTTGGAGTCTAAGGTTAGAGATCGTTCTATGGGCAGGCAAGCGCAAAAAATTTATTTTAATCCACGATTAGGTCAAAAACTTTTGCGTTATGTGGCAGAATTTTATCGAGGAGATATTAATGAAGTGTGGAAAAATGCTTTTGAGTACTATATTGAAAAAATGTTCAAATCAGAAGAAGACAAGGAAAAAATTCGTGCTACTGTTGAGCAGTCTGAGTTTATTCCGCCAAAAAAGGAAACTAAGCGAAAAGGCTTAGGTAGAGATAAAAAGGGTGGTGGTCCTGATACTGATGGAGAAAAAACTCCAGAAGAACTAGAAAAAGAAAAAACCTTAGCAGAAATTGAAGAAATAAAGAAAAAAATAAAAGAAAGCGGAAAAACTCCAAAAGAATGGTTTGGTGACCAAACAATCCAAGCAACAACTCCAGAAGGAAAAGAAATAAAATTTGAACTAAATCAAATCTTAGAAGAATCAATAAATCTATACAAAGAACTAAACCTAGCAGAATGGACAAAAGAATTGCCAGAAACAATAACTTTATCAGAAGAACAAATAAACAAACTAAAAGAACAAATAGAAAAACATGGATTTAATAGAATGAAAATATTCCCATCAGTAGAAACTCAACAAAAAACTTTAAAAATACTAAAAACAGAGGCTAATCAGCCAATGAAGGGGTTGGATGATAATGAACAATATAAAAAAGGAAAAATAGATATTTGGGGTTCAGTAGAGCCACATTTCCCAGACGGAATAAGAACCAAAAACCGTCCAAAAGGAATTTACATTCAATTATACAAAGATGATGGAGGAATGCCAGGTGAAACACTAAAAACAAAATACACAGAGGCAAGAAAAATTCAAAAAGAAAATAACTTACAAGGTTACACACTACCAGAATATCTAATTTTCCAAAGAGAATTCACAAAAGAAAACAAAAAACATCCAGAACACAATAATTGGACATGGTTAACTGATAGTGAAATTGGTGATTTGGCTTCCGCTCAGGTTCTCTATTCGTATTGGCATTCTGATGTTGGACGGGTCCTTGTGGGTTCCTTTGGTTCCGGTTTTCGTCCTGACAATTTGGGTTTTCGCTCCTCGGCCGTTCTTCCCATTTGACTTTTGAAAATTTGGATTTGATGTGGTATTTGGATTTTGGTATTTGATCTTGAAAACCATAGCTTCTGATGTATGTTACCTTACTAAAATACAACTTGACTTTTAGTTTTACCCTGCTATAATACAAGTATGATTGAAAAATATATAAAAAGAGATATTTTTGACGATTTAAAGTCACATTTATCCAAAAAAGAGATTTCAGTGATTG
>JAJRVP010000002.1 GCA_024277205.1 archaeon | reverse complement strand
TTCATTCTCCATATTACCTCACAAAGAAAAAGGATTTTGAATTAATTAAAGAAGATGTAAATTCCAAAAAATACATTTTGTTCGAAGCATTCCTACCTATGTATCTCAAGAAGTAGCTCTTTCTTTTATTCTTGCTTTTTTATAAGATTCGCAGGGTGGAACTGGGTATTCCCCACATACGCAACCATAGCAATAATCTTGACTTCTATTTTTCCCAGCCATTGCTCTTTTTAATCCATCAATAGAAATGTATATTAGGGAATCTGCACCAATATATTCTCTTATTTCCTCAACATCCATATTATGAGCAATTAACTCTTCATGGGTTGGCATATCAATTCCTAAATGACAAGGATACTTATTTTGGGGGCAACCACTAATATAATGGACTTCTTTAGCTCCTGCTTTTTTTAGGATATCAACAACAACTTTTGAAGTGTTCCCTCTGATAATAGAATCATCTACAATTCCAATAGAATGACCATGGATTTCATCAATAATAGGACTTAACTTATTCATAACAGTTGCTTTTCTTTGCTTTTGGTCGGGTTTTATAAAAGACCTCCCAGAATACCTATTTTTATCAAACACCTCAATAAAATCTTTTCCAAGCTTTCTTGCGAGATTCAAAGCTATTGGTCTTGGTGTATCCGGAACAGGAGCAATTCTATCAATCCTATCTACAATGTCAGGATATTTCTCCTGCATTTCAAAAGCAAGTTCTCTACCAAGATTTAATCTTTTGATATAAACATTATCCTTATCTATTACAGAACTTGGTCTTGAAAAATAAACTCTCTCAAACATACAATATGCTGGTTTTTCTTCCACTAATCTCTCTAAATGCATTTCTAATGTTCCTTCTGGGATAAACGCAACATATCCACCCTTTATGTCCCCAAATAAGCGATAACCTATTTTTTCAAGAGCCACACTCTCAGAAGCAAAGCCAATACTACCATCTGTTTTTACACCAACAACCAAAGGCCTTATTGCATGCGGGTCTCTAAATGCTAAAAAACCAACATCTCTAATTATAGAAATAACAGAATAACTACCTTGAAGTTTTTGCATAACTCTCCTTACACCTTCAAAAAGAGATTCGCGAGTTATTTCTTTTGAATCTGTAATTCTTGAAACTTCCTCTGCAAGCAATAGGTTAATAATTTCTACATCACACTCAGATTCGATATATCTCCTTTTTTGAATAAGTTCTTCTCTAATCTCAACAATATTTGCAATGTTCCCATTGTGTGCCATTGCAAATCCAGGAGTGCTTGCATAGGTTGGTTGCGCATCTCTTCTTCTTTCGACTTCGCTAGTTCTTCCAATAGTTGGGTATCTAACTTGTGCAATTCCCCAATCGCCTTCAAGCTCTTCCAAAATTCTTTTAGGTTTGATCTCTTCTTGTATTAATCCAATTCCTTTTAACAAATAAGATTCCTTTTTAAGAGTATCATATGTAAAAAATCCTGCAGAATCTTGTCCCCTATGTTGCAATTCTAATAATCCGTTGTATAAATCCCCAGAAATATCAGTTCTACTAACTAATCCAATAATACCACACATAAATAAAATGCAACAATGCGCCATTATATATTTTTCGTCACTGAAAAGAAACACAAATCAACATTTATAAACTAAACTTCTTTTTAAAATTTGGGCCTGTAGTTTAGCTTGGATAGAACACAGCCCTGCGGAGGCTGGAACCTGGGTTCAAAAGCACCTTTCTCTTTTGAAAAAGAGAAACGTGCACGAAAGAGAAAACTTTCGTGGGTGCTTGAAAGTCCCAGCGGGCCCACTTGCACCTTTTTAGAAAAAAGCTGCACCAAAAACGCTCCCCACTTGAATCTTTTCTTTATAAAAATTTTGATTAAAAAATCTCAATAGTAAGATTTATTAAAGCCACACTGCATAGTTAAATCTATGGGTGCTAAGAAAAAAAATCTATATTCATTTTTCTTGAGAAAAAAACCAGTAAACATATTAGTAAATCTAGCAAAAGATAATAAATTAAGATATGCTTCTGTTCTTGCAAAAGAAGTTGATTGCACTTATTCTCACACCGTTAGAATTCTCAATACAATGAAAAATAGTGGATTGGTAGAATTTGATAAAAAAGGAAGATTAAAAACAATTAAACTAACCCCTCTCGGAAAGGAAATTGCAAATCATCTTTCAAAAGCTATGAGATTATTTAAGAAAGCAGAAAAATAATTACATCTTATCAATTAGTTCTGCATATTCTTTAATTCTATCAAATGTGGGTTCAATTACAAATTTTTTAATATCTTCTAATATTTCTGATAAATCCAAAAATTCTCTTATGCGATACCCATTTCTTTTTTCAATAATATTTGCCCTTTCTAAACGAAGTAATTGCCTGCGTATATTTGATGGCGCAACCCCACCAGTCCTTACTTTCTTGATTTCTTCTTCTATTTGTTTAGAAGTTAAAATGTGCCGTTCTTTTTTTGCATTTATCAAAATCTTTAAGATGTCAACAATTACATCTCTTGAATCCCCGGGCTGCAATAACCCCAATGAAATACAAAATTTTCTTATTAGTTCTTCATTATTTTCATCTATGGGCCTCTCAAATTTACGAAGGGTTATCTCGCTTATTGGCTTGTCCTTAAATACCTTTCCCATAGCATATTTAAATATGTGAAATTTTATAAATTTTGGAGTTGAGAGCATGCAGAATGAAATAAGGAAATCTTATGATGCTAATGAGTGGTCATTAGTATCTCCAATAGAACCATCTTCAGTGGGTTGTGCATTGTGTCCAGTATCTGAGGAAAAAACTAAAGAAACATACAGAATTGAAGATAAAAAAGGAAATTGGATTGTTAGAAGTATTGTTGATCCATACCCATTAACTCATCCTTCCATGTTCAAATTAAAAGAAAATGGTTTTTTTAAATCATTTAGTGCGCATGGTTGGAGTGAAATTGTAGTAGAAACTCGTGACCATACAAAAGAACTCCATGAATTAACATCTGAAGAGATTAAAGATGTACTACTTATTTATATAAATCGCGTAAAGTACTTGCGCAGTCTTGAAAAAGTCGAATTTGTTGGTATAATAAAAGATAATCTTCATTTAGATTTTGACCATTCATATTCTAGAGTGTTTACTCTTCCGATAATACCAGAATATACTAAGATGAAAATGGCTTTATTTAATGATTACTTTTTTAAAAATGAAAAATGCATGTACTGTGATATAATAAAAAATGAGAAGGAAAGCCCAAGATTCATTTTTGAGAATGAAAGTTTTGTTGTTTTTGTTCCATTCTCTCCAAAAAATAATTATGAAGTATGGATTATTCCAAAAAAACATTATGCTTGCATAAGTGAGTTAAATGAATTTGAAACTTTTACTCTAGCAGAAACAATTAAAAACATCCTAACTAGGTTAAGTATTGTAATAACCCCATTTAGATATGGAATAGCATTTCATCTTAAACCAAATAATGAAAAGGATTTCCATTTCCACATTGAAATATTTCAAAAAACATTCCATCCAACCTTAAAAGAAGGGTATGGAATGAACCTATGCAAGATTACACCAGAAAATATTGCAAAAATATTGCGAGGTAAATAGGTGATAAATTGGTAAGAGAAATAGAACCTACAATTAAAATACTTGTAAAAGAATTTGAAAAAATAAAAGAATCTTTAGTACCCATCATAGATGAAATCAAAAAAACAAAGGAAACTAGGATAGAATTAAATAGAATTAAAAAAGATTTTGAAGCCAAATTCAAAAAACTTGATTATGATATAAGAAAAGTTAGTCAAAGAAAAGATGCTTC
>JAJRVP010000007.1 GCA_024277205.1 archaeon | reverse complement strand
AGATACCACAAATAAAAATAAAAAAACACAAGCTAGATTTTGGAGAAATTGAGGAATTTTTAGAAAAAGAATTTAGATTAGAATAAATTATCTTTCAGCGTACCTGCCTCTTTTTTCTATTTCTTCAAGCCGTTTTAATATTTTTTCTTTACCTTTTGCAGAATAGGATTCAATAATTTTTTTAAAAATAATATCCCAGATTTTATTATGTTTTGAGATAAGAGCGCATTTTAATAGATGTAAATCAACAGCTTTTTCTTCTATTTTATCTGAAACTTTTCCAAGCCCAAAATCAATGAAGTATACATGATCGTTTTTAAGAACCATATTTGAGGTTGTTAAGTCACCGTGAATAATTCCAGCATTGTGCATTTTTGTAATTGACTCTCCAATATTTTTACAAATCATGTTCAATCTCTTTTTTGTAAGTTTATCCAACACATCACGCAGTACATCCCCATCTACAAATTCCATTACAATTTTGAAATTTTTTAAGTCCTTCTCAATTACAGTTGGTACACATACACCATTTCTTTTTGATTCTACAAGTAACTTTATTTCCCTAATTGTACGTTCTTTTCTAAGCTTATTGTCAAGTTCTTTTATTCGATAGCCCTTACTAATCCTTTTTTTAATAAGAAAATCGTTTTTTTTATACAAAATTGCCTCGGCACCACGACTAATGAAATGCATAAATACTTTAAAATTCATGTATAATATATACTTAATTGATAAAATAAGTTGCTACCAAAAAGTTATAAATAATATATGATTTTGTGAGAATATGAAGGGGAAAGAAAAAATATTTTTGGTAATGTTCATATTTGTTGCTATGGTTCTTCTAGTATTCTATCCTATCAAAGATGGAAAATATGTATTCACTTCTCAAGAGGTTTACTCATATGAATTAAATAATACATCTCAGATTTTAATTTTTGGAGAAAAAGAGATGGGTTTTGGGATTTCTAGTAAAGGAGATTTAATAGCTCAAACAGAGGATAATTTAACTATATACATTAGCGAACAAGATGGAAATGTTATTATTGATCCATTGCTTTTTGATGTTGAATTTTTAAAGAAGCAAGGATATAATTCAAGTATTTTACCAGTTGTCATATTTATGGATTGTAGTGGTGGGAGTAGTGGAATAGGAGTGCAACAAGCGACATCTTCCAATACTATTTTTGCAGAAGTTAAAAATGAATTGTCAAATTATGTTTCAACAATTAAAAGTGACATTGTCATGTTTTGTGCTGTTGCTGCAGATTTAAACAAGAGTAACATAACTACTATCGCATCCTTAAATTTTGTAAAGGGAGTATATCTTGATGCTAAATATTATTATAATCTAAATGAGTCTGTGCCAAGAATTTATGCAGATGAAGTATGGAATTTAACAGATATAAATAATAAACCTATAAATGGCAGTGGAATCACAACTGCTATCTTAGATACTGGTATTGATTTTAATCATCCTGATTTTTATGGCAAAAATATAACTTGGAAATCTTTTATCATATTTAGTGATACTGAAGATTTTAATGGACATGGCACCCACTGTGCTAGCATAGCAAGTGGTACTGGAAATGCATCTAATAGAACATTTACTGGTGTTGCTCCTGGTGCGGATTTAGCAATAGGGGTTGTACTTTATAGTCAGGGCTTTGGTTATTTGTCCCAAATACTAAATGGGATAGAATGGGTTATAGATCCAAATGGGGATGGAAATTATTCTGACCATTTTGACGTTTTAAGTATGAGTTTGGGGATTTCTTGGAATGGAGATGGAACAGACCCCCTTTCAGAAGCTGTTGATTTTGCAGTTGAAAATGGCGTAGTGGTTGTTGTGGCAGCAGGGAATGTTGGGCAAGAGGGTATGTTTACTGTTGGTATGCCTGCTGTTGCAAAAAAAGTAATCACTGTTGGGGCTTTTGATAAGTATACAAATGAAACAGCTAGTTTTAGTAGTGCTGGACCAACAAGAGATAGTAGATTAAAACCAGATGTAATTGCTCCAGGAGTGGATATATGTGCTGCAAATTCTTCTAATGGATGGTTAGGTTTGAGATATGGAAAATCTTGTGGAAATGAATACTATATGGCAATAAGCGGAACTTCAATGGCAACACCCCATGTTGCGGGCGCAGCAGCTTTGTTATTACAAGCTCATCCAGATTGGACACCTGAAATAATAAAATCTGTATTCATCTCAACTGCAGAAGATATTAGTGGTTCTGTTTACAAAAAAGGAGCTGGTTTAATAAATGTTCAAAAAGCTATTGATGCTGAATTTTATACAAATCCACCAACATTAGATTTTGGAATTTTGACTAATGAGGACAACAAATCTATTAATTTGAAAATAACAAATTTGGAAGATTATGAATTATCTTTGAATTTAACACCAGATATGATTGTGGGAGATTTTGGGGATAATTACACTGATGCTATTGAATTGAACATAACTAATGTTATGCTGTTGCCTGGACAAAGTTCAATTGTTAAAATAACATTAAATGCAAATGATTCAATGAGGGGTTTATACTCTGGAAAATTATTAATAGAGTCAAATAATTCATCCTATTCATTGCCAATATCTTTTTTAAGATATGCAAAATTGACAGTTGGTGTTGCTGATGGAGATAAACTTCTAAAACCAATTGCAATTATATTGTATAACACATCTAATTATTCTAATCGCCAAATGGTTTTGAATTATCCATTGTTTGGATTGGAATTTGGATATAATTATACATTTATTTTGCCAGAAGGAAAGTATAATTTTATTGTTGTGGGTAGTGTTGGAGATGAAGCCAAAGAATACAATTATATCTTTGGGGAAAATGTTAGCTTAAATTATGGGGATGCTGTTACAAGAGTTTTTAATATTGAAGAAGAACCTGTTGTTTATTATCCAAATAAAAGTTTTGATAATACAATTCTAAAACTTGAACAGTTACAGTTCATATTAAGATGCAATTTTGATGGTGAATTTTATAGATTGCAGTATTTTATGTTAAATGAATTTCAAAATAGCACTGGAAGATTTTTTACCTCTCCAAAAGTTTGTTCTGGGGGTGAAATTTATTTACAATTTTATGGAACGCCAACATTAAGAAATGGATTGATGACTTTGCAAGATGAATATTATTTTGGTGGTTGGAGAATTGCAAATCCTGGACAAAAAACATATTTGAGTTTGGAACCCGTTTCTTTAATAAAAATTTATTATGATATCCCCGGTTATTTTAACTATTCTGATTTTACATATTTGTATTGGTTTTATCCAGTTAGACATTTTTCAGCAACCAATTTCTGGCTTTCACCAATATGGTTTTCAGAGTTTGGTATTTGGAGAAAGATTCAGGTGCCATTAGAGAGAACTCTTTACTTAGTTGGGGATAATTGGAAGCTTAGACCCATGACAACAATAAACTATTTCCCAAAACTCTCGTATACACAATTTGAATGGACAAGACCCACAGACATATTGATTAATTCAACCCCAAAAAACTTAAGTTTTCATTTGGGAAAATCACCTTATTTGCCCGCATCCTTTAAAAATTCAAAGGAAGGAAACGCATTATATCTTAAAACAACAGGGCCTTTAGTTAATGGTATTGACAATTCTTACATTTATAGAAATCAAGGTTATTTCACTACACCACTGCCAAAAGTTTTCATTTATCATAATGGGGCATTATTATTTAACTATACTAAACATAACTATTGGAGTTCATTTAGTTATTTGACATACGATTTAACCGGAGAGTATATTGTTAATTTTACAATACCATTGAGATACCCAATTCAAAAAAATATAATCATAACTCAAAGAATCTCTTTAGATAATATTGATATAAATCCTCCAATTCTAAAAGAATTAAATTATACCCCAGCATTTAGACTAAACAACACATTAAATGTTTCTCTTGTTTTTGAGGATGAAAATAATATTTCTTCTGTAGTTGTTGAGTCTAGATTTAAAAATGAAAATTGGACTATGTTAAATATTTCACAATTTGGGAATAAATACTCTTTTGAAATACCAATTGTCATGGAGAAACCAATTGATTTGAGAATTAATGCAACAGACGAATATGGCAATTGGATATTTTACGAGATTACTAATGCAGCAATCCCATATATATCTACTAATTTAAATATAAGTGCAGATAAGGTAGAATATTATCCTGGTGATGTTGTTAGATTTAATGGAAGCTTGTTTGTCAATGAAAGTGATGCTTTTGGATTTGTTATAAAATACAAGGTTGATGGTGGGGATAAAAAAGTTTTGTATACAACATTTGATAAATGGAATAAATTTAAATCAAATTTCACCATTCCACAAGATATAATAAAAAATTATACCATGTTGGATATAATATTCGAAGGAAGTGGTGCATATTCTCCAGTAAATCTCTCTAAAAGGATAACAGTTAGAATTCCATTTAACATTACAACTCAAAAACAAGAGTACAAGGTACTTTTTAATGATAATTTTGACATAGTATTCACTATAAAAAATCTATTTAACTATACTGATGAATATTCTATGTCATACACTACTAATCTAAAAAATGCATTGATTAACTTAGATAAAGCATTCAATCTTTCTGCATTTGAAAATAAGACTATTATGGCACATGTTGAACTTACTAATGCTGAACTTGGTATTTACACATTTAACATTAGCATAAGTGAGAAAAATATTACTTATTCTAGAAATATTACATACACCATCCTTATCTCAAAACCAAGCTCTGGTGGTGGGGGTGGCACTGGTGGAGGGGGAGCAGTTTTAACAGTTGTTGAAGAGGAACCAATTATATCAATTGAAAATGTTTTGCCAGAGGAGGTTTATGAATTTGAAAAGAGTTTTGACTTTGCAATTGCCGCAATTAAATTTAAATCAGAAATTAAAAAAGGTGGAATTGAAATTACTAAAAATGTAGAACCCCCACTAAAGTTGGACAATGCTTATACTTATTTTGAAATAAAAACATATAACTTATCTGAGGAAGATGTTGAATATGCGACTATTTTATTTAATGTTTCTAAACAATGGCTAAAAGAAAATGGATTAGACAAGAATGAGATTGGCCTTTTTAGACTCATAAATAACAATTGGGAAGAACAGTATACTGAATTAGTAAATGAAGATGAAGATTATGTTTATTATTCTGCAAAAGTTGAAGGTTTTTCTTATTTTGCCATATCTACTAAGAAAGAAACAAGCCCATTTTATTTAATACTAGAACATATAGAAAAATATTATGCTGGTAAGATTTCATTTTGGGAGGTTTTGAAGCTAATTAGTAATTATTATTTTATGTGAAATTCAACAATATCTCCGTCTTCCAATACAAAATTTAAACCAACTCTCCTCTCTTTTACTTTTGCATGTTTCCTGTAAACTTTTGCAAATTTGAATCTTTTTACAAAGTCTTTATGAATCTCTTTTCCAACATCCTCAATTGTTGATCCACATTTTAAAGCAACCGGGCGTTTTTCTGGTTTTTTGCCAGGTTCTTTTGTGTATACTTTAATTAAGTTCAGTTTTTCCCATATTTTTTTCTTAAGAGAATCCAAATCTTTAGAGTTGGCTATGACAAATTGTTTTTCTGTACCTATTTCAGATTTTATGAAATCCAAATCTTTTTCACTATTTATTAAAAAACAAAGCAAGTCACACGTAAGTATGAGATTTCTTTCTTCACCCCTCTTTTCATAAAAACCTGGATAAATTGAAGGCAATTCAATCAATTGTATTTGAACCCCATCAATATCGAGCATTCCAACTTCAGGTTTATTAGTTTCAAAAGGCAATTCTGTCGAGGGAATATCTTTATTGCAAAGTTTGTTTAAGATGTAGGATTTCCCGGAGTTGGGCAATCCAATTAAACAAACCTGGGCAGCCCCCTCCTTTTTAATTCCTCTTTTTCTAGCGCCTCTTTTTTTCCTAGCTTCAAGTTGTAGTTCTTTTTTGAGAATTGAAATTTTTCTCCTAATCTCTCCACGGACTTTTTGACTTGCTTTATGTTGTGGTATTACAGAGAGCATTTTTTCTAGAATTTTTATTTTTCCTTGTTTGCTTTTTGTTGCAGAGTACTCTTCCTCAAGTTTATAATACTCTATTGGTAAATTAGCTGGCATAATCTTAAAAAAGTAATTTATTCTTTTAATCTTTATGGGTAATTCAACAAGTGAATTAATTAAAAAAGAAGCACATTTGCTTGAAATGAAAGTTGAAGGAAAAACCATTAAAAGATATTTTTTAACACCTGGAGAACTTTATAATCAAATTTCTTCGTTAGATTGGGTTAGTATAACTTCTATTTTAAAAGAACTTGATGGAACTCTTGCTCTTTTAGATATTGATAAAGACATTGTTATTCAGTTAGGAGATGGGGGATACATTGTAGCTCGGTATTCTCAATTAGTTTCACCAGAAGATAAATTGAGAATTGAAGAAATTTTAAATAAAAGAAGAAATTTTTTGTATGCCTAACTTTGTAATATGTTATTCGGTATATTTCCTTTTCTTAATATCTTCACTTGTCCTTTTTCAATTTTTACAATAGTGGAAACTTTTTTCTTTTCTAAGTCACCAACGTCAATTATCAAATCAATTTTGTTGTTGAAAATTTTCTTTATTTTTTTTATTTTGTAAATTGGTTTTTTTCCGGATAAATTTGCACTCGTTGCAACAATTGGTTTGCCAAATAACTTAGTCAATTTATTTGCAATTTTATTGCTCGATATCCTAAATGCAAATTCTTTGTTTGCTAAGTCTGGAAATTTTTCCTTTTTTTTGATGATTAAAGTTAATGGGCCTGGCATAAATCTTTTGATAAGTTTTTCTTCAAGTTTAGAGATTCTTCCAAATTTTTTTGCCATGAAAATATCAGAAATAATAGCTGTTAATCCTTTTTTCTTTGTTCTTTTTTTAATTTTGTAAATTTTTTTAATTGCTTTTTTATTTGTTAGGTCACATCCAAGAGCATAAGCAGTTTCAGTTGGATATATTATAACTCCTCCTTTTTTAAGGATTTGTACTGCCTTTTCTAATCCTTTTTTAGTTGGCTTTATTGTTTCTGTCATATTCCCAACTTCTTTTTAAACCTATTTAATGGAAGTGTGTTAATTATGTTCTTTTTTTCACACCACGCACGTCTTGCTACATAAACACCCAATTCTAAAAACCTTAAATGCTCAACAGAATGTGAGTCAGTACCAATTGATAACATAACATCTGCTTCTTTTGCAGCTTTTGCATGTATATCATTTAAGTCTAATCTTGTTGGGTATGCATTTATTTCAAGAGCAACATTGTTTTTTTTAGCAGCTTCAAATATTTTTTCCCAATCAAGTTCATATCCTTCTCTTGTATTAATCAAACGCCCAGTTGGGTGGGCAATTATATTAACATATCCACTTTCTATTGCAGAGAGAATTCTTTTTGTTTGTTCTTTTTTGCCCCTTCTTAGTCCTGAGTGAATTGCTGCTAGAACAATATCTAATTCTTTAAGCACTTTTTTATCAGCAGCTAAAGAACCATTAAGTTTTATGTCAACTTCTGCACCTTGGAGTATTTTAAAATTTTTAAATTTAGAATTTAATTTTTCAATTTCTTTTCTTTGTTTTTTAACTTCTTTTGAAGTCATTGCACCTGCAACTGCTAATTGTCCAATGTGGTCTGTTATTGCTATATATTTCAATCCTCTTTTTTTACAAGCATTTACCATTTCTTCTACAGTATTATTTCCATCGCTATATCTTGTATGCATCTGTAAATCTGAGAGAATATCTTCCATCTCAACAAGTTTTGGTAGTTTATTCTTTTTAGCAGCTTCAATTTCTCCCCTATTCTCTCTTAACTCGTAAGGTATCCATTTAAGCCCAAGTCTTTTGTATATCTCCTTTTCATTTTTTCCAGCTATTTTTTTATTTCCTTTAAATAAACCATATTCGCTAAGTTTATATCCTTTGGAAATTGCAATTCTTCTCAAAACAACATTATGTTCTTTTGAACCAACAAAATATTGAACTGCTGAGCCAAAGCTATTAGGATTAACAACTCTTAAGTCAACTTCAATAGAATTATAAACAATTGTTGATTTTGTTGGACCTTTTGCAACAATTCTTTCAACCCCTTCCATATTTGTGAAGTAATCCATGACTTTTTTCGGATTTTTTGTTGTTACAAGAATATCAATGTCACCAATTGTTTCTTTTTTTCTTACAGTAGAACCACAGATTTGGATTTGATTAACTTCTTTTAATTTTTTAAGTTTTGAAACAATTTCATTTGCAATTGGAAGGGCATATCCAAGAATTTTTCTTTTTCCAGCTCTTTTAGCAAAAGCAATTGCTTTTAGTATGTTTTCTTCTGTTTTTTCACCCATTCTTGGAAGCTTTCTAATTTTTCCTGACTTAGCTGCTTTTTCTAAATCTTTTAAATTTTTTATTTTAAGTTTTTTGTAGAACAAAATAATTTTTTTTGGTCCAATTCCCTCAACATTCATAAGTTCTTCAACTTTCACAGGGATACTTTTTTTTAATTTTTCATATTCCTTTATTTTTCCTGTATTGAGATATTCAATTATTTTTTTAGCAATGCCTTCTCCAACACCCGGGATTTTTTCCAATTCTTTTTGCCCACCTTGTTTGTAAATCTCTTCTATATCTTTAGAAAGGGATTCAATTGAACGTGCAGCTTTTCTATATGCTATAGGTTTCCATTCAACTTCCTTCATCTCAAGAATATCAGCAATGGAATAAAATATATTTGCTATTTCTTGATTTTTCATAAATTTATTAATTCTTTTAATTTTCTTAAATCTTTTCTAAATACTGCTTCATTTTTCTTGCATTTTTTAACATATTGTGGTCGTTATTGAAAAATACATAACATGCTTTTGGTTTTTTCTCTTTTATTTTTTTAACAACTTCTTTTAATTCTTTATCAGTATAATTATGAGAATACCAAAATTTTCTCCCATGCATTCTTACATAAACAAATTTGTTTATTTTGTAAATATCACGTGAGAATTTTGGTGCATCAACAGAAACCCAAGTTATGCCTAACTCTTTTGCCCATTTAAGATATTCTTTATTAAACCATTCTTCATTTCTAACCTCGATAGCAAATCTCTGCTTGAGTTTTATTTTTTTAATAAATTTTTCAATTTTCTCTAAACTTTTTGGTGTTGTGCTTGGTGGAAGCTGAAATAAGTAAAAATCAATTTGCTTGTCAAGAGGTTCAAAAAGTTTTTTGAAACTTTTCCATCTTGTATGTGCTTTTTCAGAAAATTTGTAAATGTGTGTTATTAAACGATTTACTTTTACAGCCCATCTTAATTCTTTTCCCTTTTTTGCCCAAGACTTTACATATGCTGGAAATGGGTATCTATAAAAGCTAGAATTTAACTCAACAGCATTTAATTTTGAATTTTTAGCATACCAATCAAAACCATCTGGATTCCAGGGATAACTCCACCCAGATGTACCAACATAAGTTTTCATAAAAATAAAAAGGTAAGAATCAGTTTAATTATTTTCGAATAATTCGTTACGTAATCCTTCCAGGCGTTGTTCATATTCTCTATGTTTTTCTTCATGAATCTTTTTGACTGTTTCTTCTAAGCCATACCTTTTAATGAACTCCTTAACTGCATCAGGGTGATGTGGCTCTTCTTTATTGAAACCATTTTTCTCAAGCACCATTACTTCGTTGAACTCTGCTGATCGGAGCATTTCTAGTATTTTCTCAGGATGATTTTTAATTAGATTGTATGGTTTTATTAGTTCTTCTGGAGAACTGAACACAAGATATCCACCATAGTAATAATCTACGTGCAGTATGGTTGAAACATGTCCTATCTTTTCTTCTGCTTTAAGTTCCTCGGGTAGTTTTAGCCTGTAAATTGTTTCATATCCAAATTCGATGGAAACCAATCCATCCCTTGATGAAATGATTGAGTTGTACCATTTCATGTCGTATTTTCGTCTAGCTAAGGCGGGGTTCTTAAAAGTTGCATAATCTATCTGATCAAATGATTTCGTTTCTTCTATCGATATATCATCTAATCTAATTTCTCCAAATAATTCCGTAAGCCCACTTTGTTTTATATGTTCGTTTATTTTTTCGATTAATTTACTTTCCGCTTCATCTTTTGTACTTTTGAGATTTGGGAAGATTTCATTTTCTGCATTTTTAAGAATGCGTTCTTCTAATTCTTCAGGTGATTCACCATCAATTAGGGATCTGTGGTATTCTTCTAATTCTTTTTTATATCCTTCGCTTAATGGGAGTATATTGCTGAACTCTCTAAACTTTGAAATAAATCGTATATTGTCCACTTGGTTTTCGTATCTTCCAAGGTGACCTAAAAAGTTTGTAATATCATTTATTGAAGCTTCGTTCATATTTACACCCCCATAATTTGTAAGAGGATTGGTTTTTATAAAATTTGTTATCAATTAGTTATGACAATCATTTTTTAATTGCATTTGCTTGAAAATCTTTATGGATTTAACCAAGTCAACCTTAGGGAAGTGCTTTCTTTTTGGAATTCTTTATTTTCCAGAAGGATTAATGGGGGCACTTTCTACAGTTATTCTTCCATTATACCTTGCATCCCAAGGTTTTGATGCTCCAGTTGTTGGGTTAGTAATGGGCTTAACAACAATTCCATGGGTGATTAAGTTTGTTTGGGGTGCAATTGTTGATTATCATTCATCAAAGGGAAGAAGGTATTTTATTTTGGTTGGTGGAATTCTTGGCGCCACAATGAGCGCATTATTATTTTCTATATCTCCAAGTATTATCTTTGTATTTACAACTATATTGTTTTTAGCACGTGTAGGAATTGCCCTGCTTGATGTTTCAACAGATGCTTTTTCAATTGAAACTACCAAATTTCAAGAAAGAGGAAAAATTAATGGCTCAATGTTTTTTGGGCAACTTTCTGGTTTTGCATTTGGTTCTCTTGTCTTAACAAAAATTTCAACAATTTCATTTCCAATTGCATTTTTAAGCGTAGGAATTTTAATAATGTTTTTAATTTAAATTGTTTTCTTTGCAAAAGAAAAAAAGATAATAAGACGGAAGATTTCTTTATCAGATTTAAAACACGCATTTAAACATCGGGCAATGATTTTGATTATTCTATTTGCAATTTTAGTAGACATCCCATCCGGTTTTATTTCTGGCATGGCAACTTACTACATGAAGATATATCTGACAATTTCAGCAACAACAATTGGAGTTATTTCGTTATTGAGTGGGGTTTCAAATGCAATAGGTGCATATCTTTTTGGAGCGCTAAGTGATAAAATTGGTAGAGTGAAATCAATTTTTATTGCATTAGTTCCATCAGCAATTTTAGCATTTTTATTTTCAACATTAACATCTTTTCCAATTATATATATTCTGTATGGGCTTTTCATTGGGGGATTGATTTCTGTTATTTGCGCTCTTTTTATGGATATAACTATGAAAAAGGTTGCTGCAACAGAATATGCAATCTTGACAAGTTTGGCTAATTTCGGCATATTTGCAGGAACAAGTGTAAGTGGATTTTTACTAAAAAATACATCTCCAAAAATATTCTTTTTAATAGCTGCTATTTTGTACATTCCATCCTTTATCATTCTCTATTTTATATCCAAGAAACTTTAACATCATCTGCTCTCCATTTTGGATTTATATCAATTTTGTCATAATTTTTTGTTGCTTCTTTTTTTGCAAGTATTCCATTCCACGCAATCATTGCACCATTATCTCCTGCTAGTTCAATTGGTGGGGCGCTAAAACTTGCACCTCGCTCTTCACACATTATGCTGCACATTTCTTGCAGTCTTTTGTTTGCAGAAACACCACCTGTTAGAATCAATTCTTTTTTTTGAGTGTGTGCCATTGCTCTTTCAGAAACTTCAACAAGCATTGCAAAACAAGTTTCTTGGAGTGAAAAGCAGACGTCTTCCAATTTGTGTTTTTTAATTAAACTTTTGAGATGGGTATATACTCCTGCAAAAGATACATCCATTCCTTTTATTGAGTAGGGGAGCTCAATATACTTTTTGCCTTTTTTTGCCAATTCTTCTATCTTTGGTCCTGCTGGAAATTCTAAATTAACAAGCCTTCCAAAACTATCAAAGAGATTGCCAATCCCCATGTCTTCTGTTTCTCCAAAAACACGGTATTTGCCATTTTCAAATGCAATAACTTGTGTATTTCCGCCAGAAACATATAGCATTACAGGGTCTTTAAAATTTGAAAAAAGTTTTCCAATCTCAAGATGTGCAATTGCGTGATTAATTCCAACAAGAGGGACATCCCATTTTTTTGAAAGTTCTTTTGCTTTTTTTAATCCAACAAGAAGACAGGGTGGTAATCCTGGTCCAATAGCCACAGAGATTAAATCTGGCTTTTTTATATGTGCTTCTCTTAGTGCTTTTTCTATTAATAACTCAGCAACATCTTCATGATGTTGTTTTGCTTTTGAAGGGTCAATTCCCCAACCCTTTGGAGGCACATATGTTGATTTAACATTCGTTAAAACTTCACTCCAGTCACTGACAATCCCAATACCAAAAGTATGCGCAGTTGATTCTATTCCGAGACAAATCATTTTCATAAGAAGTAATTTGTAGTTTTTATTAGTTTCGCGATCTTATATATTCCTCGTGGAGACTCATTAATTTTTCTGTTTGTTCTTGTGTTAGTTTTCCTATACTTGCATAATGTCCTATTAACATATCATACGCTTTTAGTATTTCTTCTGGAGTTAAATCTTCAGATCTTTTGACAATTATCCTTGCTAGGTGTATTGATGTGGGGTTTGGATATAAGCTTGGCATTACTTTTGGAAATAAGTGCGTGTTCATTATTTCGCTTTCTTCAACCAAATCATCAAGAAATCTCCAGACATCATTTGGACCTTCATAAGATACGATGTTATTCTCACCCATTGTTATGCCACAATTTCTGCATGGTGATGGATATTTTCGTTCGTAAACACCATCTAAAATATTGAGTATTCCATTAATTATATCAGAGGTCTGTTCAAGAATTTTATAAGCATGGTTGTGGCACATCATGGTATTACATAATCTTATGATTTTATATAAACTTTTCCGTAGTAAATTTTATAAATTATTGTCCTATTTAACATTCGTGATACTATGGGTGAAACAATAGATGGGCCATTAAGTGGATTAATGCCTCCTACATATGATCTATCTTCTATCTTGGAGGATAATTGTTATAAGAATCCAGAGATAGAAGAGATAAAACCTGTTAGTTTAGCTAGTAGACTTTCAACACTTTTACATTTACCTTTTCACCTTGGGAGATATGAAGTGGCCTTAAAAAATGGAGAGAGATATGTTGGGAAAATATTAGATCTTCAATGCTATGTAGGTCGGTGTGGAGATGATTTGAGTTTTATTGAAGAAAGTGTTAAAGATGCACGCACTATACTTAACAAAGGAATTAATAGGCGGGCAAATAAACATAGGTGGGAAAATATGATTTTGGTAGAAGAATATCTTCATGTTTGTACGTCATGTGGCGAAGTAAATTTAAATGCAAGTTACTTTGTTGTTTTACATGAGAAATAATATTTATAAATTTCTTAAGAAGATTCCAAAAGGAAGAATAACTACTTATAAACTTCTTGGAGATGCAGTTGGCTTGCATCCACGTGTTGTTGGAAGTTTACTTAGAAAGAATTTTGATAAGAAAGTTCCATGCCATAGAGTTGTTTGTAGTGATGGTAACATTGGGGGATATAATAGAGGTATTAAACAAAAAATTAAAATTTTAGAATCCGAAGGAATAAAAATCAAAAATGGAAAAATAATTGATTTTAAGAAAAAATTAGTTAAGATTTAACCATTTCAGTATAGCCGCATTTTCCGCAAGCCCATCTATTCTTGTGTTTTCCCATGAAAACTCCACTGCCACATCTTGAACAAATTTTGTTTTTTCTTTTTACTTTTCCTTCTTTTGTTTCATAAAGTTCCCACTTTTTAGATGATTTTGTTTTTCTTGGTTTTTTCTTACCTTTCTTTTCTCTTGCTCTTTTCTTTTTACCCATTACTGCTCACCCTCTTTCTTTTCTTCTTTTGGTTCTGGTTTAGTTTCTTCTTGTTTTGGAGTTTCTTGTTGAGCCCCACCTTTTTCCTCTGCTTTCTTTAATCTCTTGATTATGTACTTTGGCTCAAATTTTGTTAATATTTTTTCATCTGGATAAACATTTGCATTGCAAATCATTTTTCTTAATCCAAAAACATTTGCCATTTTTTTAATTACAACCAAATTTGGTTCAACTTTTATCTGTTTTGCAAGTTCATTTTTTGCTTGCAATCTACTTGGTGGATTTTGAGTATAATTTATTTCAAATGTAATTTCTTTTCTTCCAATTACTTTGTTTTCATATTCATTCATTATTTTTATTTCCATTATCTCACCTTTAAGGCATATTCTCCAGGAATTTCTATGTTAAGTTCTTTTGCAATCTCAGATTTATCAGGGTCAATAATTATGACTAAACCGCGCCAATGCTGGGTTAATTCTTGACTACCACAAACTGGGCATTTTTTTCCAGTTGTTATTCGTTTACATTTTTTACATGCTTTTTCTACCATTTATCTCACTTCTTTTTCTTAGTTGTTTTTGTCTTTTTCTTTTTTTCAGGTTTTGCTGGTTTTTCTTCTTCCCCTTTTTTCTTTTCTGCTTCTATCCATTCAATTTTTCCAAGCCCTGGTTGTCGCATTGTTAATCCAAGTTTTGCGCCACGAATATTTTTTAAACTTATTGCAATGATTCTTGCCCTAACTTTATCTTTTACTTTTAATGAACGTTTGCTTTCTTTTCCTTGGAGTACACCAGCTTCTGCATAATTAACATAATCATCCATAACTTGGGATACATGAACTAATCCATCAATTGGACCTATTCTGATGAATGCTCCAAATTCAGTTATTTCTGAAACAAACCCTTCAACAACCTCTTGCATAATTGGTCTGTAAACCAGAGTTTCAAAACTCGTTTGGTAATAAACTGCACCATCCCCTGGAATAATCGTTCCTTCACCAATTTCTTTTACATCGAGCACTGCTAGGAATATCCCATGTTTTCCTAACATTCCTATGAATTCTTTTTCAATAGCTGATTTTACAGCTTCTTTTAGATTTTTCCCAAGGAATTGGGGTGGTACTCTTATATTTGATTTTAATTCTAGTATGGAATACATGCTAATCTCTCCTTGAATATAAAAAGGAAAAAAAGAAATTCCTTTT
>JAJRVP010000006.1 GCA_024277205.1 archaeon | reverse complement strand
ATGGACATATAGATGTTTCTTTAAAAAGAGTTACAAATTCTGAAACGAAAAGAAAACTTAATGAGCTAAAAGCAGAACAAAGAATGGAAAAGCTTATAGAAGCAATTGCAAGAAAATTAAAGGAAGAACCAAAAAAAGGACTTGAAAAAATAGGCACCATAATCATAGAAGAGTATGGCTCATTTGCAGAATTTTCTTCAGCAGTTAAACAGGAAGGTGCAGAAATAATCAAAGAGTTAGACATCCCAGAAAAATGGAAAGAGGAAATTTATACTCAAATTTCAGAACAGTTAAAATCCCAATTTGTTAAAATGTGTAGAGAGATTGAGGTTAAATCATTTGAAGGGGATGGAGTTAAAAGATTAAAAAAATTCTTTGAAAAAATATATGCTATTGCCAAAGAAAATAAAATAGTAGCAGAAGTAAAATATGTGTCTGCTCCAAAATATCGCCTTGAACTATCTGCAAAAAATTATAAAGAAGGCGAAACTTTTATTGAGAATCTTACTAACAAATTAATTGAATTTGGAGATAAGCAAAAAGTTGAATTTAAATTACTGGGCGAGTGTAAATGAACAAAATAAGATATTGTCAAAATTGTAAAGAATATACACTCGAAGAAAAATGCCCAAGATGTAAAGAACCCACAATATTTAGAATACCACCAAGATATTCTCCAAAGATTAAGATTGCGGAGTATAGGAGAAAAATGAGAAAAGAAATCTTGAAAAAAGAGGGATTATTATGACTGAAGAATTTATTGTTAAAAAAATTGGAAAAAAACCAGTTCTCAAAAAGCCAATTTTAATAGAAGGCTTGCCTGGTGTAGGTAATGTTGCAAGAATAGTCGTAGATTACTTAATCAATAAATTACAAGCAAAAAAATTCATGGAAGTTTATTCCTATTATTTTCCAAATTCTGTATTCTTGGGAGAAGACCACAAAATAGAAATGCCAAAACTAGAGTTTTATTATTACAAATCCAAAAAAAATCATTTTATTTTTGTTATTGGAGATGTCCAGCCAGGAGATGAATATGCAAGCTATGCCTTTTCACAAGAAATCCTTAATATTGCCAAATCTTTCAAAGTTAAAGAAATAGTTACTCTTGGAGGAATTACTTCAAGAGTAGATATTCCAAAGCCAATTGTTTTTGGTGCTTATACAGATAAGAGTTATATTAAAAAACTTAAAAAATTAGGAGTAAGATTTGACAGAAAAGGTTCTATAATAGTAATCGGTGCAGCAGGATTGCTATTGGGATTAGGAGAATTAAAAGGTATGAAAGGTTTTGCATTGCTTGCAGAAACCACAATTGAGGCAAATAAATTAGGAACTCATGCTGCAAAAGAAATCTTGAAAGTTTTGGTTAATTATTTTGGGCTTAAAATAAAAACAAAAGAAATTGACATTGAACTAAAAGAAATTAAAAAAATAAAACCAAGAATCATGAAAAAGAGATTAATTAAAAAAGCCCCAAAACCAACATACCCCTTGACATATATTGGATAATTTGGTGAAATCTTGAAAATAGTAGCTGATTTACACATACATTCTAAGTACTCTCGTGCAACTAGTCCAAGTATGGACATAGAACACTTAGCAGCCCAAGCTAAGATAAAAGGAATAACCATCTTAGGAACAGGAGATTTTACACATCCACTCTGGTTTAAAGAACTAAAAACTAAACTTGTCAAAGAAGGAGATCTGTACAAATATGATAATACTTACTTCATACCAAGTGTTGAAATTTCTTCTATATACAAGCAAGATAACAAAGTTAGAAAAATTCACAATGTAATCCTTTCTCCAACTCTTGAAATTGCAGAACAGATTACAGATGAACTGAAAAAACATGGCAGAGTTGACTATGATGGACGCCCAATTTTTAACATTCCTTCATATGAACTTGTAGAAATGGTAATGAATATTTCAAAGGACAATTTTGTTTTTCCAGCACATATTTGGACACCATGGTTTTCTCTTTTTGGAAGCAAATCTGGTTTTGATAGGATTGAGGATTGTTACAAAGACCAACTAAAACACATACATGCTTTGGAAACAGGTTTAAGCAGTGACCCAGAGATGAATTGGAGAATTTCTAAACTTGACAAATTCGCATTAATTAGCAATAGTGATTCTCATTCACCATGGCCAAATAGGTTGGGAAGAGAAGCAAATGTGTTTGAACTTAAAAAACCCTCATATTCTGAAATGATAAATGCAATTAAAACAAAAGACAAAAAGAAATTTCTTTTTACAATAGAAGTTGAGCCTGCCTATGGAAAGTATCATTTTGATTGACACAGAGAATGTGGTATTGTTATGAATCCAAAGCAAGCAATAATAAATCACAATTTATGCCCTGTTTGCCACAAGCCACTCACATTGGGTGTTTTACATAGAGTTGAACAACTTGCAGATAGGCCGCCCGGCTTTGTTCCAGAGGATGCAATTCCATTTAAAAAATTACTTCCACTTCAAGAAATAATTGCTCTGATTTACAATAGTGGTGTTCAAACAGAAACAGTTTCAAAAATTTATAAAAAATTAATTAATGCTTTTGGAGATGAAATGAACATTTTGTTAAATGTGCCAGAATCTATGTTAAAAGAAGTTGTAAATGAGAGATTAGCAAAGGCAATAATTCTAAATCGTGACAATAGGATAGAGGTTGAACCTGGTTATGACGGGGTTTATGGAAAACCAAAAATTGAAGAAGAAATGAAAATTAAAAAACAAAAAACCCTTGGTGAATTTTAACGTCCACGCATTTCTGTATTTATTGTTGCCATATCTATGCAATATCCATGTTCTACATCGACATCCATTGTATAAACATTTACACTATCTTGGAATAATTCTGGATTTGTTATGTTTAATACAATCCTTGGAACCAATTCTTTTCCTTGAATCATCTTTAAGAAATACAAGTAGTTGCCAGCATTTTCTTCTGTTATTGTTAGTACTTTTTTATTATCATCAAGCCAACCATTTTCAATTAGTTTATCTTGGCTTAATTCACCGTATCTAACTATTTCAACACCATCAATGTCTGAAATATCTATTGTCAATTTCTTGACAGTGTAAATCTGAAGATTAGTTCCTTGATACCTTATGTAATCAACCCATCCAGGACCAACATTCTTTATTGAGATTTGTCCAACAATTTCATTAAGTCCACTTTTTAACACCCTGATAACTCCAAAATTATAACTAAATGCAAAAAAGTCACTTGCTGTTGCAGCATTTGGTGCTGGGGGTGCTTCTCTATAATCTTCAGGAATGAATACCAATTCAGTATAACTGCTAGAGTCATAATCAAAACAAATTCTTATAGAAGTTGGACATTTTATAATCTCACTTGTTCCTAATAGGGGTGCTGTAACGGTCCAGCTTAGATATTGTGCGCTTTTTGGTTCAATATCTCCTGGATTATCTAAGTCAGATTCTAAACAGCCAAGCAACATTCCAGTAACATTTCCAAGAGTTCTTAAACCACTATTTTTTAGGGTTAATCCAATTTGTGCGCTTTGGCTTGAGAGTAATGTGATAGAATCTCCTGGTTTTCCATTAATCAATATTGTAGCATTAAGTGTTCCTTTATTTACAATACCAACTTGTTCTTCTGAAGATGGCTTTTCACCACCACCAATACATCCAAGAAATAAAACTAAGGAAAACAATAAAAAAAATCCAAAGATTTTCTTATCCATTTTTAGCACCTTTGTCCCACTGGGCAAACAGTTATTGTTCCAACAGGTATATCATAGCAATATGTGTATTCTGCTTTTCCATTAATTCTTTCAATTTCAATTGTATCTGTGCTTGCACCAGAATCTAATGTAATTGTTATTTTTCCAGTTATTCCATCACCAATTGCTAATTCATTTTCCAATATGTCACAATCTGTTCCAGAAGGTGTTATCTCTGTATCAGTTCCACCACATTTTGCATATCCTATTGTAGCATCGCTAATTAACCCATCTGTTGAAACATCAATGCTAATTTTATTAATTTTCTTTATTTTTCCTTGCCAATTGTTTTGAATGTTTAATGAACCTGCTACTGATGTAGTATCTCCTTCTTTGATGAATATATTATCCAATCCAATTTGAGATACTGTTATTGGCCCTGAAGAATAACTGCTTTGCAAGCTAACTTCTTCTGCCGCTAGTTCTTTTGGCCTAATTGATGTGTCAAAGAAAAAGTCTGTTGTATAGTCAAAACAAACTTCTATTGTTGGTGTAATTGTTTGTTTGATTTCTGTGTCTGGTGTTTCTATTGTCCAAATTGCTGGAAATTCTTGTCCAGCAACAATTGTTCCAATCTCAATAGGCTCTTCTGCACCAGTATATTTTCCTTTTGGAAGCCCAGTCATTTCAGCAACTACATTTTCCATATCTTTTTCAAAAATATTTTGCAATCTTAAATCAACTGTTATAACTCCGCCCGCAATAACTTGTTGAGGATTTACATTAAGTGTATATCCTGCTCCAGCCATCCCTTCTGTTTCTTCTTCACCGCCACCAATACATCCAAAGACAAAGACTATTGCAAACATTGCAGCTAATACAAATAATAATTGATTTTTCATGGTTCCTTACCTCCTTTTTTATATTCCTCTTACAGGAAATACAGTAATATATTCTTTACCTTCTATGAAATATCTATACATAGCATAAACATTAAATGAGTATATTTTTAATGGAATATTGCTATTTCTTAAAAATGTTCTTTCTTGTCCTGTCATAACCATTGGAGCATAAACTGAGAATGAATCAACAAAATCTTCCCGCTTTACAACTTTAACTAATACTTTATCTGTTTCAACTTTTTTGAAATCTTCACCAAATGTTTGCTCAACCCAACCTTTACAATTTATAAGAGGTTGTCTTATATCTCCTGTTCTACAATCACTCGTAGTGCCATCTGCTAATATTATTTTCCCATCCCACTCATTCCATTTGTGCCAACCGTATATTTCATAATTGGTTTTATCACTTCCTTCTGGAATATTGCTATCAGGTTCAATCTTGTTATTTGCAGGATATTCTAAAAGTAAAACAACATCAGATAGTGGAAATCCTTTTCCTTTATTTTCAACAAAATATTGAAGTGCAAAATTGAAATCAGATTCTTGTTCACTACCAGGCTCATAATCAAAGAAATAAATAACTGGCTGTTGTGTTGTTCCTGTGAATCTTAATTCACCAGCACCACCTCCAGATTCGCCTTCAATTATATAATCTTCACCAGCTTGCCTTCTTCTAAGCATTTCATTTTGAGACATAAATATAATACTTTGGTGGAAATTAACACGATAATCATATTCTACATCATAATATAGGGGATGTTTTAGAGCAATATCAGATATTTCATCCTTTGAAGGAGCTTTTAATCTCCAAAAGACATCAAGCTCTTCTCCTGGGAAAAGTTTTGCAGTTCCCCTCATTCTAAATGGCAAGTTTCTGTCTTTATCAAGTTGTCCAGCACAATTTTCACCTCTTATTTCTTCTGGATCTCTGTCAGCTCCACACTCAACAATTTTGAAAGGTTTGACATTATCAATTCCTATTATTACATTTGATGCTCCTTCTCCACCAAGATTGCTTCTAATTGTTAAAGAAACATAACCATCTAATCCTGGATTGAGTTCCTCAATCTTTAATGTATCCACAATGCCAACCCCTTCTTCAACTTCTAGCTTTGTTTCATTAAATTCTGATTCTCCACCACCAATACATCCAAAAGCTAATGCTAAGAAAAACACACTTAAGATTAAAACATATTTGAGTTTTGTCATGATGATTCACATATGTCTGTTTGAGATTCTATACAATATGCTTTTATACCTAATGAAGGAGATTTGACTTCATATGGGTAAATAGCAGCAGCAGTTATATATTCTGTTACTCTATTCTCATTTGTTTTAATTGGACCTGGTAATTTTAAACTACATGAGAAAACATTAAATTCTTCTGTTAATGTGCTCGTTCCACAGACATGATAACCTTTGTCAACCAAACTGCACATCCAATCAAATATGGGTTTTGCATGAGGGGCGTATTCTTCTATTTGTTTATAAACATCTTTGTTTGGATCGCACCAATGTTCTGAAAGATGTTTATCGCAAAGTACACAATTTACCATTGTTTTACATTCTCCATTATCGTAATATGCACCAATTGGGCATTCGTAAATAAGTTCTCCTTCTTCGTCATATGTTATACTTGGTGAAGCAACACCAGAAGCACCACTTACATCACACCAAAATAGGTCCGATTCACTACCTTCTAATTCTGCACCACCAAACCAACTACCAAGTTTATATGTTATTCTTTCCCCATCTGCAATTATTGTCCAAAGAGATTCAATTCCAGTTGGTAAGCACTTTCCAAATTTATCTGGAGTAACAATAAATAAGAAAGGCTTCATACCTACTGGCATCTTTCCTTTTCCAAGATTTTGCCATCTCATTAAAAGTCCAGCTTCTGTAACAGAATCAAAAATGGGTTGGTCACCAATATCCATATCAATTGTTAAAGCACTTCCTGAACGATAAATAGCACCTGTTTTTTGTTGTCTTAATACATCATTTCTAACAAGAAGAATCCCGTAATCTTCTTTTATTCTTTCAACAGCTAATCTAGATGCTGTTGGGTAATAAGTTATTGCTTTTGCATAAGCAAACATGTTTCCAACAGGTATTTTTGGTTTTAACTTGGAGCCACCAAGTTTATCAGCAACACATTCCCCATCAATTTTTCCACCACTAAAAACTTTTTCTTTTGATGAAAATGGTGCAATGTCAGTTATCTCTGCTTTGCCACTTTCAAAAATTCCATCGCCATTAGAATCAAAAACAAGACAACCAGAATATGGTGGAAGCAAGTCAAGAGAGATGTCCATTTTTGATATTTTTGAACTTCCGAGATTATTAACTTTTACAATAAACATAAGGGCTTTTTGGTCGAGCAAGACAGTGTCTGTTGCACCTCTTATCTCAACACTAAATGCTTGATTTGGTGGTGGTGTTTTTGGTTGAGTTGATTGAACTTCTTCATATTGCCCACTTGTGGGTTGGATTCCAAATGGATTTGATAATGTATTCATAAAACTTTTAATTGCATAAGAATCAAAAATAGCACCTATTCCCATGCCAACTCTAGTGCCTAAACCTGCTGAAGCTTGTCCTCCCCCAACTGAGAAGAACCAAAAAACAACAATGATTATGATTCCAACTACAGCAAGAATCAAAAGAATTTTTGTCCACTCTATATGCGGCATTCCACCGCCTCCACCCCTACCTCTGCCAAACGCTTTTTCATATTCTTTGTTAAAATCATTTCCCTTCCCACCACCTTCTGCTGCACCCATTGCTTCTTCAGCAATTCCTAATTCAGGTACTGCAATTTTTTCAATATCATCTAATCCTGGCAATTGTTTCACCTACACCAAAATTATTACTAATCCAGTTACTCTATACCTTCCATTTGGTGAATTAACAATAATTTTATTTCCAAATTCTTGTAGATATTCTTTATCTAATTCTGTATATGACCACGCACCCGAGGCAAGATCTGCATTATCAAAATAATACAAAGGTCCTCCACTACCAATTTGAGCATAAACAAATCCAGGTTTAATTATTTTATCAACTTTTAAACCCAAAACAATTTTTCGTGAAGATTCTAAATCTTCTTGTGGAATGTCAAATGAATATATTTTTACTGCAGATGGTGTTGCAACTGCTACAAATTCAAGTTTTACATTAGTTAAGTTGTATACTCCACCTTTATCCGCTTCAAACTCAAATACATTTTCACCTATTTGGATACCACTGTCATCAAGTCTTTTTGAAATAGAAAAAATCTGATTTTCATTTACAGTTCCAGAAAATATGATTTTGCCATTTATTTTAACAATTAATTCTCCATCTGTTATTGCTTTTGTAGGTTTAAATGAAATCCTTAATTCATTACCTTGCATATTGCTTTGTCCTAATGTAACAACCTGTTGTGCTATTGGATTTTCAGGATTGTAAAAAACCTGAATGATTTCAACATTGATCGTTGCATATTGCGATGTCCAAAATGCACCACTATGTTCTAGTTTTAATTTGATTGGATTTTCCTCTTTTAGAAGAGCTTGAGGTATTCTTACATTTATTTCCCCGACTTGTGCTGTTCTTTCAAATATTTTAGAATTATTTAAGAGAATGATTAAAGTTGGGCTTCCTTTTATATCTGTTATGTTTAATCTTACGATTACTTCTTTTGTGTTTTCAATATTTATGTTATTAGCACCAAATAAAGAAGAATCACTTTTTAAGGCATTAACTTTTAGAGTAATCTCCCGCATATCTAATACTTTTTCTACAGCAGGATATGCAATGTATATATCATTCATATCAAATTTGAAAACACTTTCTCCTGAAGAGCGTCCAATTTCAGATATTTCTCCACTGCTAAAAATTAATTTTGTATCCTCTCCAAGAGGCGAAGCAGTAACCCCTGAAGTTTCATTAGGTATCTCAATACCCAACATCTTTGCTTTTTCTTCAGGATAGACTAAAATTAAGTATATCAATATTAATGCTGCCATTCCTATAAGGATAACTGGCACAGCATATTGGGCTTTTTTTGCCATTTTGGAGTTAGTTTTCATGTTATTTTTAAACCATTTCTTAATTAAAAAGCTTTTTCAAACCACAAATACTGGACACTGGACAATGCCTTAAAACTGAAATACTTCTTTGGATTAATCTTTTTTATGAGAACAGGCGTAGCAAATCTTCCCTTGCATTATGGAAAAGCACCGCGTTGGCTTTTCAGTAGAATGACAAAACTTTCTGGTGAGATTGCAGAAATAATAATTAATGAGTATGGAAAAGATGAATTTCTCAGGAGATTGTCAGACCCGTTTTGGTTTCAGGCATTTGGTTGTGTTCTTGGTTTTGACTGGCATTCGAGCGGATTGACTACAACTGTATTAGGGGCTTTGAAAGTTTCTTTAAATGAAAAAAATCTTGGAATAAAAGTTTGTGGTGGAAAAGGAGCAACAAGCAGGAAAACACCAAGTGAAATTGAAAACACAGATTTTGATTTATCAACAAAAAAGATTGAAAATCTTGTAAAAGCAAGTAAGCTTTCTGCAAAAGTTGACAATTCACTTATTCAAGATGGATTTCAACTTTATCATCACAATTTCATTTTCACAGAAAAAGGAAAGTGGGCAGTTATTCAACAAGGCATGAGTGAGTCATGGGCACGTCGTTACCATTGGCTTTCAGAAGATGTAAAAACATTTGTTGAAGAGCCGCATAATGCAATTGTTTCTGACACTAAAAAAGAAGATGTGCTTAATTTGACTGCAAAAGAAAGCAGAGAAACTCGTCAGGCAACTCTTGATTTGGTAAAAGGCAAAAACATTTTAACTCTTCCAAAAAGGCACGAGATTTTAAAAAAAGATTTGTCCAAAAGAGCAATGAAATTTATCTTGGTTGCGCATGAATCACAGCCAAAAAATTATGAAGAATTGATTTCAATAAAAGGGATTGGCCCAAAAACAATTCGCGCCTTAAGTTTAATTAGTGATTTAATTTATGGAACAAAAGCAAGCTGGAAAGATCCTGTTAAATATTCTTTTGCGCATGGTGGAAAAGATGGAATTCCCCACCTTATTGATAAACCCATTTATGACAAAAATATTGAAATTCTAAGAGATGCAATTGAAAACGCAAAAATTGGAAGAAAGGAAAAAATTTTTGCTATAAAACGATTATCTCATTTTTTCAAATAAAAATATAAACTATGAATGTTTTGGATTTTTTAATGGGGGGTTCAGTAATAGATATATTAGTTCTTACAGACACTCACTATGAATATCTGCGTCCATTTTCTCCTCGAAAAACAATTAATATGATTTTATCAGAAACTGATGCGGATTTATTTGTAAATCTTGGAGATAATTCAGGAAAATATGCATTACGAATTAAAGATTTAGCAATGGATAATTCTTTTCCTTATTTATCTGTTCTTGGAAATCATGATGTAGAAGGATTAAGTTTGGATTTAATTACTTCTAGAGTGAATAGTTTTCTTAGCAAAGAGATGTCTACACAAGATAGGAGAATTGCAAGAAAATATGGTTATGGTGTTTTTAATACAGAAAACACCATATTTAGACCTGTTGTAATTGATGAAAAACCTTCAGATTTGAGAATGTATATTTCTTGTGTTGAAACTTCTGAAGGGAGAGTTGGAATAATTTATCGCCATTTTCCATTTTTCTTTAACAGGGGAAAAGAAAATGAGATGGCTATTAAAACAATTCATGATTATGGATTGGAGTCCCTATATATATTGTCAGGACATTTACATAAAAGTTCTTTGCAAATAGAAGGACAACAAAAAAATATTAGCATTGAAAATAAGCAGATTCCAATTTTTAATGTAATCCTTCCACCATTTACTAGAAGCGAAGAAGAGTTCTATGCAGGATTGTATCTTGTTTCTATACTAGATGATGGTTCATTGAAATTGGTTGAACGCTACTATAAGGGAACGTCTGTTAGGAACCATTCCTTTGGAGATGTTGTTACCCCAGGTTCTTTGGAACAAGAAATTGTAAAAGGTGAGCTTCTTGTCAGAGCTTAGAATACTGGTTTCGACAAAAGAAATTGAAGGTTTGCCTAGTGATGTTTACAAGATTTTACTAAGTGAAGAAGCAGAGATTGTTATAAATCCAAGAGAGAGAGTATATGTTGTTGGAAAACCATTTAACCTTTCAATAGAAAATAAAATGTTTCAAATAAATCCTGATAAAGAAATTATAAAGATAAATGGGAAGGAGATTAATCTAAATCACCCCTTATGTTATATAGTGCTCCGTAATGGAAATATTTCTTTTGAATATTATTCTTCTTCTGAAATTTTTAAAAAGAAATATGGCTTTACTGGAATTACTTGACAAAACCCCAAAGATTAAAAATGAATTGTAAATTCTTTAATTAAGATGAAGCTCTCAGATATTAAAGATAAAATTCCTAAGAAGTTATTTGAAAAATTAAGTATTGAAAAATTTCGCCCGCCCCAAGAGCTTGCAATTAAAAAAGGACTTCTTAATAGGAAAAATTTGGTTATTGCAAGCCCAACCGCATCTGGAAAAACCCTAGTTGCAGAGATTGCATGCGTAAAAAATATTTTGGAGAAAGGAGGCAAAGCAATTTATCTTACGCCATTGAAATCTCTTGCTTCTGAAAAATACAATGAGTTCAAGGAAAAATACCCTTTTCTTAATGTGATGCTTTCAGTTGGAGACTATGATTCAAGCGACCCATGGCTCCAAAAAGCAGATATAATTGTTTGTTCAAATGAAAAGCTCGATTCTCTCATGAGGCATAATGTTCCTTGGCTAAGAGAAGTTAATACCATAATAATTGATGAAATCCATGTTTTAGACCAACCAGATAGAGGACCAACTCTTGAAATTTTAATAACTCGGCTTAAAGAGTTTTGCAAAAACGCACAAATAATTGCTCTTTCTGCAACAATACAAAATGCAAAAGAGTTAGCTGAATGGCTTGATGCAAATCTTGTTAAAAGCAATTATCGTCCTGTTGAACTTGAATATGGAGTTTATCTTGATAACAAACTTTATTTGGGGGATAAAATTGTTAATTTGCCAGAAGCACAAATACCAGAACATCAGATAATAAAAGATACATTAAATATGAAAAAACAAATTCTTGTTTTTCTTTCAAGCAGAAGAAATGCAGAAGCTGTTGCAAAAAATGCAAAGATTGTTGTTGAAAAATATTTAACAAAGCAAGAAAAAGAGAAACTTGAAAAATTAAGTTATGAAATTCTCCATGTTTTAGAAACTCCAACAAAGCAGTGTGAAGTTTTAAGTGATTGTGTTAAAAGCGGGACTGCTTTTCATCATGCAGGACTTGTCGGAAAACAACAAAGAATGATTGAAGATGCATTTAAAAAAGGAATAATTAAATTAATATCTGCGACTCCAACTCTTGCTTTTGGCGTTAATCTTCCAAGTCACACAGTTCTTGTAAGAGATTTAAAAAGATATTCTCCGGATTATGGGAGTAATTGGATTCCTGTTTTGGAAGTGCAGCAAATGTTTGGAAGAGCAGGGCGTCCGAAGTTCGATAGGGAAGGAAGAGCTTTAATGATTGCTCGTTCAGAAATTGAAAAAGATGAAATTTTTGAAAAATATGTCAAAGGCGATCCAGAAGAAATTTATTCCAAACTTTCAGCGGAGCCTATTTTAAGAATGCAAGTTCTTGGATTAATTGCAAGCGGAGAAGTT
>JAJRVP010000005.1 GCA_024277205.1 archaeon | reverse complement strand
TTGTTTATGTTCCTGATGCAATAGTTTACCAAAAAGCACCAATGAATCTTAAAGACTATTTTGCTCAAAAGATAAGAACAATGGCAGGATTTTATCAATTTAAAAAAATGTTTAAGATTAATCCAGTAAGAAGTTTATCAAATGAAAGCAAATATGTTCTTGATGGATTTAAGTTTGCAAAAAGCATCAAAGAAAAAATTTGGTTTTTAGAATTGCTTTTCTTTAGGATTCTTGCATGGATTCTTGCATGGTGGAATTTAAACATAAAGAAAAAGGATATCGCCCAAATTTGGACAACAATTGACTCAACAAAATGACTATTTCCACACTACCATTACAACACCAACAACAATTGTTATTATGCCAGCCCACCTAATCAAAGTTATTTTTTCATTTAAAAATAAAACTGCAAAAACCGCTGCAACAATATAGCTAATTGCAATAATTGGGTATAAAATACTTAGTTCGCCTCTTGAAAGTGCTGCAAGGTATATCACAGTTGAGATAACATAAATTAGCAATCCCAAAAAAACATATGGATTTGTTGCCACTATCCTAACAAATTGTTTTGTCATCTCAGTTAATGTTATGCTCCCAACCCCATTCATTCCTTTTTTTAACAAAACCTGTGCAATGCCACCCATAACTGCAGCACTAACAACCAAAAGTAAAACTATTAATTCCATTTTATCACCCATTTTTTCACCATATCAGATTTATAACCCCTAATGTACTAAGCATCACAATTGTCCCCGCAATTAAAACCCCTACAAAAATAACACCAAACGACTTCCACCATTCCAAATCAAAAAGCCAAGAGATAATGCTTGCTGTCCAAACACCAGTCAATGGAAATGGGATTGCAACAAAAAATATCAAACCCCAAATCCCATATTTTTCCATTTTTTTATGTCCCTTCTTTCTTATACGTTCAATATTTTTATGGATAAATTTAATTTTTGAGAGGCGTTCATAAAAAAAATTTAATCCAAAATAAATCGGGAAAAAAATTAAAGAATTAAATACTACACTTATGACAAATATGAATAATGGGTTTAAACCAATTGAAATGCCAAAAGGGATTGCACCGCGTAGTTCGCTTATGGGAGCGATTGATAATAAGATTATACCAAGTATGCCATACATCTAAATCACCAAAAAAATAAATGTGCACCAAATTGCAACAGATGTTATTAATATTAAACTAACTTGCCATTCTTTGAATTTTCCAAGTTTCATAACAATATGCGTTAGTGAATAAACTTTTTTATATGGGGCTTTTAATGTTCCATCTTTTTGGAGAATTCCAAAATTTTCAGCTTTAAACTTACTTCTCAATTTCAAAAATAATTCAACAAACCATGGAAGAAAACATAAAAATGCAAATTTTTCTACATTCCCAACAATTGCAATGACAGCAATTACTGCACCAACTAAGTAATCTAATCCGCCTGGAAAAATTTTGGCAGGATACCAATTATATTTTAAAAATGCTAAGAGAGATGCTGCAAAAACAAAAGCAAGAAGAGCAGCTGTAAATGAACCATTGATATAAGAATAAATTCCTAAAAAGATTGAAAGAACAATACCTAATCCTGCTTGGAGTCCATTAAAACCAGCAAGCATATTTGTTGCATTTGCAGCACCAACAATCGCAAAAGGCACAATGATTAATGGATATAAAATTCCAAAATCCACAACACCAAAAAAAGGGATTGCCATTATAGAGACACCAGCGCTTATTGCCATAAGTGGAATTGCTGCTGGGAATGGAAGTAAGAATTGTGCAATCTTGCTTAATCCCTTTCTTTTAAATAATTCAAAACCACTTTTGCCTTCCCTTTCTTTTATTAAACAGGTTAATTCATCTAGAACTCCAATAAAAGTTATTATTATCAATGTTGTAATTGCGGCCATTAGATGTAGTAATTGGGTTTGATTTATCGAGCCAATTAAAAATGTTTTGGCTGCTATGTAAGCAAAAATTCCACCAAGAAAACCAAATAGAACAGGTGGCGCACCCATCTCAGGAATTTTTGGTTTTCCTCTTTTCATTAAGTCATATCCTACAATCCCTTCTAATTTTAATAATTTTATAAAATAAGGAGTTGAAAAATAAGTTACAAAAAAAGCAATTATTGATGGGATTATAACTGATAAATACATTTACCATCCCTCATTTTCTCTAAGGGCTGTAAAATTATATTTATATATTCTTATAAGTGGCCCACTGCCCATAGCAGTTCTTAAATCCAATGGTAGTCCATTGTCATAAACTTTTTCAAAACCAGGAATCTCTTTGTCAAGCAAATAAAGTTGCGTAAACAAAATATCTTTTGATTTGTGGGGGATATTCAATATCCCGCCTTGGATTCTTAAAGCACAAGTTGGAACACCAGTTTCATTTAAATCATAACAATCTCTTTTAATCTCACAAATACATTTTACAGGGAAAATTTTTGTTTTTTGAGTTGTGGCATCAAAAATTTGTACAAGCAAAGGTCCTGTTTTGTTTTGCGAAGCAGGTTGGAGATATCTAAGGATAAATGTTTTATTACCAGAATAAACATAATTCCCAATTCTAAAATCTTCTAGAATCTGTGGTTGTCCTGTTAGGGGTTCATATAATATCAACATTGGATACTCTGAGTATTCCTTTAGATTATTAGGGATTATGTCTTTTTTTGGATCTGTAACTCCAAATAATGTGAAATAAACTTCTCTTCCAGACGTTCCCTCGCTTAAACTACCTAATTTAGCTATCTGAACAAATTTTAGTATGTCTTCAGATGGAATCAATAGATAAACATCTTTGTCAGTTAAATTGTATTTATCTGTAAACCATAAGATTTCTGAATTGTTAAATGCATTAAACACATGTCCACCAACATCATAGTTGCGTTCTTTATAGAAATTACCAGGGTCCCCAACAGTTTTTCTGTTTGCCATGGTTTGTATTAGGTACCCATAATCCCACCAATGCGTAAAAATAGCATCTTCTGGAGTATCTTCTTTTATCCAATTCATTGATTCATACCAAATACCCAAACCAGGTTTCATATGCGCCACAGCACTTGAGACATTAACAAATGAGAATATTACAAAGGCTGCGATGAGAAGATGCGGTACATATTGCAAAATTTCTTTGTTAGAGAATTTAGGAATTTGTTCTTTACACCACTTTATAAAATATCCCGCCAGCATTGCAGCAGGTGTTGCCATTATAAAAAATAATCTAACCGCCCCATTTGCAGCAACAATTGAAACAAGATACCAAACAATGACTAATAAATTGATTGAATTAATCTTTTCAATATGTTCATGAGATTTATGTTCTAAAAATAAGAAGATTATGAAAGTTAATCCAAATAATAACATAAAGAACCACTGCTGTGAGAATAAAATTGTAATCCATCTATGTTTTAATTCATGCGAAAAGTTTTCAAAAACCAATGCTAATGAAAATAATGGAAATACACTAACTAAATATTTTCCATACCTAAATCTTTTGAACTCTTTGTGAAATAATGCAATTGCTCCCAAGAAAAACATTAAGAATACAACCCCAAAAATATTCCACCAGCTGCTTCCTCTTCCAAGGAATACAGGTGGTTGATTCTCACTTACACTTGCAGCCATTTTTGTAGTGCCAAAAGGAATCATCACTTTTTCCCACAAGAAACCAAGTTTAGCTACAAATCCAGATGGTCCAAGTACTATCAATCCACCGAGTAGGATAATAAAAAATGTGATAAAGGAGTATAACAAACCTTTTGGGATAAAACTAAGTTTTTCTTTTATTAATCTTAACCATTTGATTGAATCAAATCCAACTGAAACAAATCCAAAAATAAGAGCGATTATTGGCAATTGAAACTGAATTGGTTTGTAAAATCTGAAAAAGCCACCATATTTTGTTGTTGTTAATGAGGTTACTACAAGAGTAAAAATAAACCAAAGAATGTAAATAATAAGTTTATTTTTATTCATTTTCTGCAACAAGACTTCAACTATTAAAAATACAGAAATGTAGATTACAATAAAAAAGAAAAGTCCTGATGCAAAAGCAGCAAGTCCAGTGAAGATTCCACAAAGGGATGCGAAGAGATAAATTTTTCTTTTATCTTTTTTGGTTAAGCTTTTTTCTGAAAAAAGGTTATATGCTTTTACAAAAAAGTACATTGATATAAAAAATAATGGCAAGAAGATTGGTTCTTTTTCTAAAAAACCAGAAACCGTTCTTAATAAAATTGCTGGCGAAAATGCCAAAATTCCTGTCGAAACCAAAGCAGTGAGTTCATCATTAAATATTTCTTTTAATAAAAAGAAAAATGAGATTAAAGCAATTACAAATAGCAAAGGTGGCAAATAAGCAGCAATGTCAAACATTGAAACCTCCGGGTTCACAGCACTTGCAAATTTGAATGAATAACCCGCAAGATATGCCATAAACGCATTTTCCCGAGTAGCATCAAAACCATCCGGGTAATACCTTAGAGTGTCATTTGCAGGAAGTTTTCCATTTTCAGCTACATACGTTGAATATCTTAAAAAGACATAGGGGTCATCTGGACTGACAAGATATTTGCCTTCTAAATTTGAAACATTCCGAGTTCTCGAATATGCTCCACCAATCAACAAAAGAATCAAAATCAAATAAATAAGAATACGCTGATTATTTTTAAAAAATGAGGCGATTTTATTGAAATCAATTTCAATTTCTTCTTTGGTGTTTTTTTCAACAATCTCATTTTCTTCTTCAGCCATATAATAAACTCACCTTATTCATTTAAAAAATTACCTTATTATCAATGGGGTAACTCCAACCTCTAAAAGTGCACCAATGATTAAAAGTAAAGCTGCAAGTGCAATTAAGTCGAAAGAATCTAAAACAATTTCATAAAATCTTGGGTCATTATAATCTGATTTTACAACAGCAGCAGAAATGATGCCTCCTGCAATGGCTCCCAAGAAATACGCGCCTATTTCAGGTAAACCATGTATCATATACCTTGCCACCCCAAGAGAACCTGCTTTAAAATATGCACCAACACCACCCAGACCAGTTAGTTCTCCAAATGCAGCAAGCTCTCTTTTGATAAAGTTTCCCATAGCAACAGCAAGCACACTCGAGTTCCAAGCAAGCACAAATATTGCACCAGCACCATAAAGAAATGAAAAGAGCAAAGAAAAAAGCAAAACTTTGAAGTTATTAACCATGATTATTCTCAAACTTTCTTCTGCTGAAAATGCCGCACCTTGGATAACCATATTTCCTGTTGTTGTTGAAAAACCACTCGGACCAAGTATAGATTGGATTGTTTGTATTTGTTTTGAAAAAAAGAGAGTAACAGTATCCATTGGCATGAATATATACACCACAATAAAACAAACAAGAAATCCAAAGAACATATATGCAAATACCATGAAAACATCTAAATGCGTTTTAATCAAGGGCATTTTTTTGAATTTTTTAAGAAAATCCATTCCTTCTTCTTCTTCAGCAATTAAAACATCAATTAGTAAAGGAAGTGCAGCAAGAGTTGTTAAAAATATTATAGATATGCTTGGGTCACTGGGAAATATAAAATATGCTAATATAATGGCAATCGCAGCATATATTACTCCAAGCAAAAATGCACTTTTCGGGTTTTTTCTAACACCAATTGGACTTACAATGCTTTCCAAGACCATATCCAAAATAAAAAAGGAATAAGTTATATAGATTACTAAACTAAAATAGAGATATGGGTGTAAATTTAAAAGATATCATCCAAGCAAAAGAAATTGACCTTAAGTATCTTTCAAATAAGAAAATAGGTATCGACGCATATAATTGGACTTATCAATTCCTTTCTACAATTAGGTTGAGAACAGGAGAACTTTTAAAAGATAGCAAAGGGAGGGTTACTTCTCATTTAATCGGGCTTTTTACAAGAACAATGAATTTGCTCAAAGAAAATATTAAACCTTGTTATGTTTGGGATGGCAAGCCCCCAGAATTTAAATTAAAAACATTAGAACAAAGAGAAAAAAGAAAGCATGAAGCACAAATTGCTTTTGAAAAAGCCAAAACAATAGAAGACAAAATGAAATATGCCCAGCAGATTTCAAAACTTACACCAGAGATGATTGAGGATGCAAATAAATTACTTGACGCACTTGGCATTCCATATATAATGGCTCCTAGCGAAGGTGAAGCCCAGATATCCCACATGGTTAAGAAAGGGGAGTTATGGGCGTGTGCTTCCCAGGATTGGGATTCACTTCTTTTTGGAAGCAAATTCTTAGTGAGAAACCTTTCTATATCTGGGAGGAAAAAAGTGCCAAGAACGCGAGTATTCAAATTAATCAAACCACAGATAATTGATTTAAATGAGAATCTTAAAACCCTTGGCATAAATCAAAAACAATTGATAATAATTGGTATGTTAATTGGAACAGATTATTGTGATGGTGTTAGGGGTTATGGGCCCAAAAAATCATTAGCATTGGTTAAAAAAGAAAAGAAATTGTCAAAGATACTTAATGTTGTTAAATGGGAATGTGATGTAGATGCTAATGAAATTCTTAATTGGTTCTTGAATCCAAATGTTACAGATGAGTACAAATTAGAATGGAGAGACATAAATAAAGAGAATTTAATGAAGCTTCTTATTGACGAATATGATTTTAGCCAAGAAAGAGTTGAGAGTCAAATAAAATCACTTCTAGAAAATAAAAAAAATCAAACAGGACTAAGCAAATATTTTTAAAATTAAAAAATATCTAAATCTCATGGCTAATCAAACTTTTATACAGGGGTGGACAGGTTTAGTAACAATTACAGATTGGATATCAAGTTATTTACCACAAATTTTTACAGCAATTATCTTTTTAGTAGCAGGCATTATTATTGGAAAAATTACAAAATGGATTATTGTTAAGATTGGAAAGATTACTGGTTTGGATAAACTCTCAAAAGGAACTGACAAGATTCTTCATAAATTTGGATATACAAAAACAACTTCAGAATTAATAGGGGATTTGATAAAGTGGGTAATATATGTTATGTTTATTGGAGCTGCAGCGCATGTTATATTTGGAGAACAACTTTTAGCCAAAGCATTTGTGTCAATTGCAGTTTACCTTCCAAAAGTTATTTTATCAGCGATAATAATAATTAGCGGACTTGTGTTTGGGGATGTGTTGGGTAATGTTGTAGGAAATCTAATTGAAAAATCTCCAATAAAATTAAAAGAAAAAAGCATGATTTCAGCAATTTCGTCAGGTTTAATGAAAATTTTAATTTTCCTTATTGCAATTACAATTGCACTTGATATTGTTGGAATTTATGTAGGTGTTTTAACAGCAGGATTTACAATTGTGTTTTTAGCCATAGTGTTATTTGCATTAATTGGAAGTCGCGATTTAGCACTAAATATCTTTGCAGGTATATACCTTCAATCCAGTGGAAATTTCCGAAAAGGCATAACAATAGAATTTGATAATAAAAAAGGAAAAATTAAAGAGATTGGATTAATATATACTGTGCTGGATTCCAACAAGAATGAAATCCAGATTCCAAATTATTTGTTTATGAAAAAGAGTTGTGTGATTAAGTGATTCTTATGAAAAAAATTGTTGTGGGTTTGATAGAACCTGTAAAAGTCATAGGAAAAAAAACAGTTTCAGCACTCGCAAAGATAGATACTGGTGCTGCAAGAAGTTGCGTAGATGAAAAAATTGCAATTGAAGCAGGATTGGGCCCGGTAATAAAATTTGTTAGAGTTAAATCTGCAACAACAGGAGATAAACCCTATGTAAGGCGCCCAGTATTTAGAGCAAAAATTGAGATTGGTGGGAAAAAAATTCCTGTTGAAGTAAGTGTTGCAAATAGAAGAAATCTAAAGCACAAAGTTCTTATTGGGAGAGATATAATCCGTTCTAATTTTATTGTTGATGTTGAGCGCTCAAAAAAGATGGAGTAAAATGGTAAATCTACTTGTACTTGCCCCAAAACAGAAATCAGTTTCAACTGATATGTTAATTTCTGCAGCTAAAAAAATGTTCAAAACAGTTGAATTTGTTCCATTAAAAGAAGTTGCACTCGAAGTTTCTGAAAATTTTGGGATTATCTATGAGGATGATTCTCTTCTAGATTATGATTATGTTTTGCCAAGAATAGATTCAAGGCATGCAAGTTTTGGATATCATATAATAAAAATGTTAGATTTTTTTAATGTTAAAAAGCCATATCCTGCAGAAAGCATATTAATAGCACACAATAAGTTTGCAACGATTTTTGAGATTAAGAAAAAAGGAGTACCTGTCCCAAAAACAATGTATACTGCTTCACAAAAATCAGCAAATGAAATAATAGAATTAATGGAATTCCCAGTTGTTATCAAACTTGTAAGTTCTTTTGGTGGGAAAGGTGTTCTCTTTATAGAGGGTGAAACTGCTGCAAAAAGTGTTTTCAAAACCCTTGGTGTTTTGAAGCAAGATTTGCTGATTGAGGATTATGTTCCAAATCCAGGAGAGGACATTAGAGGAATTGTTGCAGGAGATGAGATAGTTGCTAGTTTCAAAAGAGTTGCAAAAAAAGGAGAAAAACGTTCAAACTTTTTTTTAGGAGGAAAACCAATCGATTACAATCTTACAAAAGAAGAAGAAGAAATTTGTTTTAAAGCAGCCGAGGCAGTAAAATCAAAAATATGCGCTATTGATATGATTCAAAGCGAAGATGGCCCAAAAGTAATTGAAGTTAATCTTAATCCAGGTTTAAAAGCAATTTCTCAAACTAAAACAGGAAAAAATGTTGCTGAAAAAATAGTTAGATTTTGCCATAATGAAACAAAGAGGTAAAAATGGAAATTTGTTTAATAAGTTCAAAACAAAAAAAGAAAACAGATGAATTGCTTTTAGAAGAAGCAAAAAAGATAGCCAATGTTAAACAAATACCTATCTCTTGTATTTCTCTTCTTATAGACAATGGAATAAATTTTGTTTATGAATATGAAGACATCTCAAAATTTGATGTAATATTATTTAGAATTCCAAAGTCAAAATATAATCTTGCAGCCCCAATTTTAGAGGCATTACCTGAAAAAGCAATTTCTATTTATTCTCCAAAAAGTTTTTACATAGCATCTTCTAAACTTTCTCTTTATCAAATTCTTTCAAGATTTGGCATAAATGTGCCAAGAGTAATATTTGCAGATGATCCTCAAACAGGAGTATTTGATTTGAAACTTTTAAGATTTCCAATTTTAATCAAAGTTCCGACAGATAAGAAAAAAGTAATGCTTGCTAATTCCCAACAAGAGGCAAAATCAATGATAGATGCACTTCAAGTTTTAGAACAGCCAATGCTTTTCGAAGAATATTACCCAGAAGCAAAATTGATACAGGTTTTTGTTTTAGGAGATGAAGTACTAACTGCTTTAGAAAAAGAACCAAAAGAGATTGATTATGCAGGCGGAGAATTGAAAAAAATAAAACCAAACCGAAAAATAATCAAAACTGCACTTAATGTTGCAAATATTTTAAAAACAGATTATGCAAGAGTTGATATCTTGGATACTGCCGAACCAATTGTGGTAGATGTTAATCTATGTCCTCTTCTTGGAGATGCAATTAAAATTAGTGGCATTAACATTCCTGAAAAAATAATTTCTTATGCAAAAGCAAAATTCGAATCAAAAGAAAAAATTCCAAAACTCTTCGATGAAGTCAAAACAATTTTTACTGAGTCAATTTAAAACCATATTTTCCAATCAAAGGCACAAATGCAAAAGGACCCAAATTTATTATCTCAAATTTTTCCTTTTTTCTTATTAAAAGTAAATCTTGCGAATGTTCACTTTCACCAATAGGGATAACCATTCTCCCACCATATGCTAATTGTTCTTTCAAAATTTCAGGTATTTCTGGAGCACACGCCGTAACTATGATACAATCAAAAGGTGCTTTTTCTTTTAATCCTTTAGAACCATCTCCATGGATAATCTCAACATTTTCATAGTCTTTAAGATTATTTTTTGCAAATTCAACAAGCTCTTTTATTCTTTCAATTGTATAAACTTTTCCAGGTTTTACAATTTCTGCAAGAATTGCAGCTTGATATCCACTTCCAGTTCCAATCTCAAGGACTTTGTCTCCTTTATGTGGCTGTAAAGATTCAGTCATTATTGCAACTGTTGTTGGTTGAGAAATTGTTTGTCCAACAAGAATAGGAAGGGGCTGATCAACATAAGCAAGATGCCTATATTCTTTTAAGCAAAAATTCACCCTGTCAACTTTTCTAAATGCTTCTATAATTTCTTTTGTTTTTAGAGCCCCATGATTAATTAGGTGTTGAACTAATTCTTCGTTGTTCATAACATAGTTATATCAATTCGTTATATTTAAAAACTGCTAAATTAAATCTGTCTTTATGAAGTCTTTAATAAAAAGAGTTAGAGGAAAAAAGATTGCAGTAGCTATGAGTGGGGGTGTTGATAGCTCTGTCTGCGCATTTTTACTTAAAAAATCAGGTGCAGATGTTTTTGGTATAACAATGAAAACAATCCCAGGTTCAAAATGCTGTTCTCTTGATGATATAAAACAAGCAAAACTTGTTGCAAAAGATTTAGGAATTAAACATTATGTAATTGATTTAAGAAAAATTTTTGAAAAAGGAGTAATTGATTATTTTGTTAAAGAAAGTTTAAAAGGCAAAAATCCAAACCCTTGTGTGCCTTGCAATCAAAAAGTAAAGTTTGGTGCATTAATTAAAGAAGCAGAAAAGCTTGGAGCTGAGTTAGTTGCAACAGGACATTATGCAAGATTATGCAAAAGAGGTAAAAAAATAATTTTGAATCGCCCAGTTGATGTAAAAAAGGACCAATCTTATGTTCTTTCAATGCTCCCAAGAAAAGTATTTTCAAAACTATTATTTCCAATTGGGGATTATACAAAAGAAGAAATAAGAAAAATTGCAAAAGAAAATCATATTCGTGTTTTTAACAAACCAGAGAATCAAGATTTGTGTTTTCTTCATAAGGAAAAAGGGGATTTCGTAGAGGAGAACATTAATAAAAAAATTGGCAAAGGCAATATTGTTGATAAAAATGGAAATATTTTAGGAAAACACAATGGATACATTCATTATACAATTGGACAAAGAAAAGGGCTTGGAATAAAAAGTCATAAGAAGTTATATGTTATTGGAATCCGCCCAAGAAAGAATGAAGTTGTTGTTGGTGAGAGAAAAGATTTATTCTTCGAACACTTTTATGTTAATGGATTAAATTGGGTTTCCATTGACACACCAAAGAAACCTATAAATGCAGAAGTTTTAGTAAGAAATAAAACTCAACCCAAAAAGGTAAAAATTGTACCAGAAGGAAAAAAAGTTAAAGTTGTGCCAAAAGAACCTATATGGGCAGTATCTCCAGGACAAATAGCAGTTTTCATAAAAAAAGACATTGTGCTTGGTGGAGGATGGATTGTATGAAATTGCCAACAAGAGAAGAATGTTTTAAACTTTTAGAAAAGTACAAGACATTTCCAAATATAATTGAACATACTAAACTTGTAAATAAAATTGCGGTTTATCTTGCTAAAAAACTTAAAGAAAAAGAGATTGATATAAATATTGATTTAGTTGATAGGGCATCTTTATTACATGATATTGCAAAGTCTAAGGTGATACGAGAACATATTCCGCCTGAGAACGAGAACCATCATCTTGATGGTGAGAAAATTTTGATTAAAGAAGGATATCCTGAATTGGGCCACATTGTTAGGATGCATTCCTTAAAAGAAATTCAAAACTTGAAAACATGGGAAGAAAAGGTTATGCAATATGCAGATTTGAGAGCTAGGCACGATAAAATTGTAAGTGTAAAGGAACGATTAGATGACCTAATCAAAAGATATAATGTTCCTCCTGAAAAAAGAGTTGATGAGAAACTTGTTTTTTCACTCGAGGAAGAAATATTTGATATAATTGGGGAATCTCCTGAAAAATTAAAAGAGGCAATTGAAAATGGAAATTAAAGATGCTGCAAAAAGAGAGATGGAAAGAATGAAAGAAATTTTTGATAACATAGAGATAATCAACAATAAAAATGCGGATGAATTTTATTCCTTTGCAGAAAATTATTTTGAAGATGGAAAATATTTTTTTGAAAAAGGAAAATATATTGAAGCTTTTGAAGCATTTATAATCTCATGGGCATATATTGACGCAGGAGTTAAATTAGATTTCTTTAAAGTTGATAAAAAAATTAGGAAATATTTCACTTCTTAATTTTTTTCTTATAATTTTCTATTGCTTTTTTAAGAGCTTCTTTTGCGAGTATAGAACAATGAAATTTTGGTGGTGGAACTCCACCAAGTTTTTCTACAATTTCTTTACTTGTTATCTTTTCAGCTTGTTCAAGAGTTTTGCCTTTTACCATCTCAGTTAATATAGATGACATAGCAATTGCAACTGCACATCCAAGAGTTTGAAATGATATATCAACAATTTTATTATCTTCCACTTTGATATAAATTTCCATTACATCTCCACAAGTAGGATTGCCAGCTTTACCAATAGCATCAGCATCTTTTAATCTTCCCATATTTTTTGGATTTCTAAAATATTCCAAAACTTTTTTTGAATACTCCATCATTTCCACCCAGATATTTTTCTTAGTTTTTCAACCCCTTTTTTGATAGCATTTACCATTTTATTCACGTCACCTTCATTAAAAGCGTCACCCCATCTTATTGTTAAAGAACCATGGGCTTGTTCATGTGTTAAACCAGAAGATTTTTTGTATTTTTTAATACAAGGAGATTCTGTTGAAGCTTCAATACCTTCATCTTTTAAAATTAATGAAAGAGCTTCACCTTCAACACCTTCAAACCAAAACCCAATTAAATCTTCTTTTGAAGTTTCAAAACTATGACTTCCTTTAATTTTTAAAACTTCTTTTATGAATTTCTCTTTTAGATTCAATATATCACCCAAACACATTTACAATTTCATTTAAATGTTTAATAAAAACTTCAATTTCTTTTTCTGTGTTATATAAATAAAATGATGCTCTCACAGAGCCGTTTACACCAAGTTTTTTATGCATAGGCATTGCACAGTGATGTCCGCTTCTCACGCAAATATTTGCCCTATTGTCTAAAATACCAGCCACATCATGCGCTTCCATACCTTTTACATTAAATGAAACCAAACCACCCCTCTTTTTCCAATCAAGAGGCCCATATATCTCAACATTTTTCATTTGCATAAGTTTTTCCAAAACAAATTTTGTTAGCTTTTGTTCATGTTTCCATATGTTGTCCATTCCAATTTTAGATAGATAATCAATTGCTACACCAAAAGCATATCCATCAGCAATATTTGCTGTGCCAGCTTCAAATTTCCAAGGAAGAGTATGTGTGGTGTATCCTTCATAATCCACTTCATTTATCATATCCCCACCACCAAGAAATGGCTTCATATTTTCTAAAATTTCTTTTTTTCCATAGAGTACACCAATTCCAGTTGGACCACACATCTTGTGAGCAGAAAAAGCCAAAAAGTCACAATTAATTTTTTTAACATTGATTGGCATATGTGGAACAGATTGTGCACCATCAACAACAAAGATTATTCCATTTTCTTTTGCAATTTTTCCAATTTTTTCAACAGGATTTATTGTCCCAAGGAAATTTGACATATGAACACAACTTATCACTTTGGTATTTTTTGTTATTAAACTTGGAAGTTTATCAAGAACTATTTCACCATTTTTATCAACTTCAAGAAACTTTAATTTTACTCCTTTATCTTTAAGCATCATCCAAGGAATCATGTTAGAATGGTGTTCCATTTCTGTTATAATGACTTCATCTCCTTTTTTAAGATTTAAACTGTGTGCAACCAAATTCAAAGATTCAGTTGTATTTCGTGTGAATATTATTTCTTCTCTTCCGCGAGCCCCAATAAATTTTGCAACCTTGTCATGCGCTTTTTCATACATTTCTGAGGCTTCTTGTGAAAGAGTATATATCCCTCTGTGAATATTTGCATAATGGTTTTCATAAAAATCTTTTAGAGCATCAATCATAACTTGCGGTTTTTGAGTTGATGCTGTATTATCAAAATAGATTATTGGTTTACCTCTTATCTTCCTCTTAAGAAATGGAAAATCCTTCCTTATGGATTCATTCATTTTTTCACCCCGCATTTTTTACAGACATACTCTCTGAAGATGTCTTCATAAATTTCACAAAATTCCTCACAGCTTTTCTTAAGTAAATTTCCACCTTTTTTTGTGATTTGATATTCTTTTTTCAAATCTTTTTTTAACGAACGTATAAGTCTATTTTTTTCTAAGGAACGCAAAAGGGGATAAATTGTTCCTTGAGATACTTTTAATCTCTCCATTAATTCATACCCATGATACTTCTTTTTGCTTATCAACCAAAGTACTTTGAGTTGTAAGAGAGTTAGTTCCCTCATATGTCGAAATTCTACACAATTATTTATATACTTTTTGTTTATATTCTCGATGAAGTAACTCTACTCGCTTTCGTGTTACATAATTTTTGTGGTGCTTAAATCCACCACCCATGCTAAATGGCACATGCAATAATTCATGTATGAGAACTTTTTCTTTTTCATTTTCAGGCAATTTGTCAAAATTTTCAGAGATTACTTCTATTATATAATGCGCCTTTATATCTAGTGCTTTTTGCCATATTTTAGAAAGAGCATAACACCTAGCAATTGTATGTCGCGCTTTAGAACCATAACTTTTCATACATTTTATTCTTGACAAATCTATGTGTTCCATTCCAAGTTTTCAACAATATCCTTAATCTTTAGTTCTAACTCTATAGATGGATAAAATTTAATTGCCATTTTACTCAACAATTACTTTTCCAACCATTCCTGGATAAAACTCAGAGGAATATACAAAAACCCCACTTTCATCAAATTGGTGCATATATCTTGCATTTGGAAGCAACACAGGACTTTTAAAATCAGCACCAACTATTCTATGTTTTGTCATATCATTATTAATCCACAATACAAAATCTCCTTTGCTAATTGTAATCTCTTCTGGTATAAACATACCATCCTCAATATAAACAACATTTGTTGCTGAAACTTCTTCTGTTTGAAGAATTCTGGCTCTTTCTACTGGCGGAATCATTATTAGGTAGAATATGAAAAATGCCAATAGAGCAAATAGTACTATCGGGATGGTAGATGGTGTTCTTGCCATATATCTCTTAAATAATCACTTATATAAAAATCTAATCAAAATCTAATTCCTTCCAAATTTTTCTTATTTGTTGTGGCGAATATCCCAAAGAAGGATAAAATACAATTAAATCTGTTTTTCCTTCGAAAACATTGATTCTGGAATTATCAACAACAATGGCTTTTGCACCTTCCCGTTTAGCTATCTCAATTATTTTTTCAATACTAAAATCTGTTAAATCATAATAACTCAATTCTTCTTCAAAATAATAGTATTTTTTTTCAAATTTTTTTGCAAAAGAACGCTTATTCTTTCCAGCCAAAACAATTTCACAACCTCTTCTAGCCATTAACCATGCGTTAAATAGGGATTCTTTTTTATCAGAGAGCACACATAGAACTTTTCCTTGTGTACCAATTGGTAAACCACCCCACCCTTTGTAGAAATCAGAAAATACAAAAGTTCTATTTTTTGTTATTTCAAAACAAATATTAATGTCGTATCTTGTTAAATCTACCTTAGCTTCTGTTTTATCAATAACATACGCCCCAACTTCTGCACTTACTTGCATTGATGTTAAAGGAAATTTTTTATATATTCTCCGTGTGGATATTCTGAATTTTTTCTTTCCACTTTTTTTATACAGTTTAAGAGCAAATTTTTTCATTTCATTTAAATCCGTTTTTATAACATATGCAAGAGAATATGAAACAACCCCAAATACATTTTTCAATACTTTTAATGCCTTATTAATTGGCTTGCACCAGATGTATGTTCTAGCACCACTCTGCCATATCTTTTCTAATTCTATTTTATTTTCTAAAAGAGCCCTCGGGATATTATCTACTAATCTTTTTTCAAACTCTCGTCTAACCCAATAAGACTTTATCCCAATTTCTCCATACCTAACAATTATTACTTTCTCCATTTCAACCCCATCTTAACCGCATAAACCAAATTAGCAATAAGTACTAAAGACATTATAACCATAAATATAAAGAAGTTATCATATTGTTCTCCTTTAATCCCAAAGAGATTAACAAAAAAGTATATCAACCACATAATTATCAAAGATGAAAATGAACTAGCAAGGATGATTTTACTTCGTTTTTCTTTATTCATCTTTTTAAAAAGGAAAAATTTTTTCATACTTATGTTAACAGATATAAATTTAAAATAGATTGTGGTTAAAGATAACTTTTTAAACAATAAATGAGAGAGATAAGTTATGATTTGCATTGTTGCATTGATTGTTTTTGGAGTTCTAGGGATATTCAGCGTTTCGCATAGACAAATTGCTAAAGAAGCATTTGATTGTGTTTTTAGAAGAATAACTCTTCGTCCTTGCCAAACCGGATTTGACCAAAAGATGAAAACAAGAGTAGTTTCTAAATTGATGAAATTCCCAAAACTTGCGAGATTTACACATAAACATTTTGAATTTATATCTTGGATTTTTACAATAGCTTTATTCTCAAGTATGGCATATACGGGGTATAGTATATACAACTTAGCAGTACATGGTACTTGTGATATGCAAAATCCACAAAATTGTGTATTTACACCCATGGTAGAAAACGTGACTCCATCTGAAAATGTTTGTGTAATTACTGGTGAATTTGTTATGTTCTATGGAGAAGGTTGTCCACATTGCGCAAAAATGGAACCCATTGTTGAACAAGTTGAAAATGAAACTGGTGTTAGATTCCAAAGAATAGAAGTATGGTACAACGAAACAAATAAACAAACATTTTTAATGCATGCAGAATCTATTGAAAGAGATTGTGGATTTTTGGGAGTACCTTCGTTTTATGCATTTAAAACAGATAAGGCTGTTTGCGGAGAAATGTCTGCAGAAAAACTTAAACAATTTATTCGAGACAATGGTTAGTTTTTTAAACATTATCTTATTTCAGATTGTTATAATACTACAAAAGGGGTGTGAGATTTGAAGGAAAAAAACAAAATAAAAATATCTAAGCTGCAAATCTTTCAAGTATTAACAATTGTTTTAGCAGTTGCATTAGTTGGAAGTTTTGCATTAAAGCAAACAGGATGTCTTATCGCAGGAGATGCGAATTCAGTTGGGCAAAAAACAGTAAATTTCATTAACAACAATCTTTTGCCACCAGGCATTGAAGCTAAATTCTTAAATAGTGCAAGTGGAAATGGGGTGTACAAAGTTTCTATTGAAATTCAAGGACAAACTAATGACATATATGTGAGTGGGGATGGAAAATTATTATTTCCAACAGCAATTGATATGTCTCAAACAATGCAACAACCAACACAACCACAACAACAAAATGAACCTTTTGATGCGCCAGATGCAGAAACTCCAACAGTCAGGTTATTTGTAATGAGTTTCTGTCCATATGGACAACAAGCAGAAAATGCTATGGTTGATGTAGTTAAATTGTTTGGAGACAAGGTTGCAATTGAGCCACACTTTATTGTAAGTGTAGTTGATGGAAAGGTTAATTCGTTACATGGAGAATATGAAGCAAATGAAAACATGAGACAAGCTTGTATTTGGAAGAATTATGGTTCAACCACATTTTGGAACTATATTGAACAATTTAATGGTGTTTGTAACAAAGACAACTTAGATACATGTTGGAAAGAAAAAGCAGAAGCAGTTGGAATTGATACAACAGTTATAGAAAATTGTGTTGCAACAGAAGGAATTTCGCTTATGGAAGCTGACCAAGCATTAACAGAACAATATAATGTAAGGGGCTCCCCAACATTGATAATTAATGACGCAGAATATTATGGTGAAAGAACCTCAGAGGCATTTAAAGATGCAATTTGTTCAGGATTTAGTACACCAATAGCAGAATGTGAACAAACACTTTCAGAAGAAGGAACACAAGCAGCCGGAGCTTGTTAATCTTTTTCTTTTATTATTTTTTTATAAATAGATTCGATTACTTTCTTTGCTTTTTCTTCATCTTCAATATTTTTAATCAGAATTTTTCCAGTGTTATAGATATTTACAATATGTCCCTTTCGTGCTATGACTAAATCATTCAGAGCCAATTCAATTTTGTAACCTTCTTTTTCTAAAATTCTTTTAACAGAATTCATATCTAAGGATATCTGTTTTTTCAAAGTACCTTGAAAAGCAGCAGTTGTTTTACAAGGTTTAAAAATATAAAATTCCTCATCCATTTTCAATTATCTTTACAGGGCTTTTCCCCCATTTGTACTCAATGTTCATATCATCAAGCTTTTTCTTCCACTTTCTTAAGTCCATGTCCTCGGGCTCGAATATTAAGACAACATCTTTTGTTTCTGCATATATTCTTAAAACATTTCCTTTGTCACTTGTATCAAGATTTATGTAGAATTTTGGCTCTTCAAGTTTTTCAAATTCCCTTTGGAATTCATCCCAGTTATAGATTATCTTTGCTTCCATTTTACCACCATTTAACTAAAAAGCGGGGTGGGGGAATAGCGAGCGAATCTAAGAGGAATCGCCCAGGTTCGGCTTGTCGCACCCCCCTGAACGGATCTCTTCACATCATCGGGCGCCTCAGCCAGATCCGCCGCTGACGAACTGCAGTCCGCCGCATAGCTGCTCTGCCAACCCCGCTTAAATTAAAAATAGAAAGGTTTGTTTTAAATTCTTTTCCTTGCAGCTTTTTAGAAAAAAGCTGCACCAAAAACACACTCGCAACTTCTTATTAGACATTTTATTTAGATTTACAATCTCTTTCTTACCTTTGGTCCTTCTGGTGTATCTTGGACTTCCCAACCCATTTGTCTAATCTTTTCGCGGATTTCATCTGATTTTTTGAAGTTCTTTTCTTTTCTCGCATTTTCTCTTTCTTCGATAAGTTTTTTAATTTCTTCTGGAACTTCAACTTTTTCATGCTCTAATACACCTAAAACTTTGTCAAACTCCAACATAATACTTTTTACTTCTTTTGCATTCTTTTCATCAAAATTTCCTTGAGCAATTGCTTTATTTATTTCAGAAACAAACTCATGAATTGCTGAAAGTGCTAGAGGCATATTGATATCATCATCCATCGCAGATTCAAATTTTTCTTTTACATTTTCAATTAAATTTTTAATGTCTCCATTGTAATTACTACTTTTAATCTCATCAAGTTTGTCAATAAATTCTATTAAGCGATTAACTGTTGTTTCTGCATCTTTTAGTCCTTCAAATGTGAAATTTAATTGCGAACGATAATGTGCATTCATTAAAAGATACCTAATTGCTTTAGGACTATAACCTTTTGATAAAATGTCACGTAAGGTGTAAAAATTTTTATATCTCTTTGACATTTTTTTCCCTTCCACAATTACCCATTCATTGTGGAACCAAAACCTTGAAAATATTTTTCCAGTTGCTGCCTCACTTTGAGCAATTTCATTTTCATGATGTGGGAATATTAAATCAACCCCACCAGCATGTATATCCAATGTACCCCCAAGGTATTTCATACTCATAGTTGAACATTCAATATGCCAACCCGGTCTTCCGCGAATTGTTTCTTCTTTTCCATTAATCACAAATTTTACATCCCAAAAAACATCTCCATCTTCAGGAGTCCAAGCTTTCCAAAGTGCAAAATCATTTGCTTCTTCTTTTTCATATTCATCTTGTTTTACTCTTGCTCCAGCTTTTAGTTCAGAAACTTTTATACCAGAAAGTTTTCCATATTCTTTAAACTTAGAAATGTTGTAATATATTGAATTGTCTTCTCCTTTGTAAGCAAATCCTTCATCAAGAAGAATTTGAATTAATTTTCGCATATCTTCAATATGTTCAGTTGCTTTTGCATAAATATCTGCTGGCAAGAGATTTAGTTTTTTAGAATCTTCAAAAAAAGCTTTTGTATATCTTTCTGTAAATTCTTTTAAAGAAATTCCTTCTTTTTGGCTATCCCTAATTGTTTTATCATCTATATCAGTTAGATTCATAACATGTTTTACTTTGAAACCTTTGTAAAGCAGATATCTCTTTAGAATATCTTGTGCAACATAACTTCTAAAATTCCCAATATGTGCAAAATTGTAAACAGTTGGCCCACAAGTATATATCTTAACTAGATTATCTTCAAGCGGTTTAAATTCTTCCTTTTTTCTCCCAAGCGTGTTGAATAATATAAATGTCATAAGAATCCCAAAAAATTAATTAAATAAAAGCTTTCCTAAGGTTCTGGTGGCCATCCAAATAAAGAATGTAATCTCCGTCTCACTATTTTATTTTTCAAAGTTAGAATTGCAATTATAATTACAATTGCAAGCACAATCCATGGCCAATTTACGCTTAATTCATAAGGTATTTCCATAGTTAGATTAAAACAATCCAGAATTAAAAATGTTTGCACTTTTGATCAAACTTTTTCTAAAAATGTGTAGAATTTTTTGGTGCAGCTTTTTTCTAAAAAGGTGCGGGGAACTCTGTAGCTACCCTGTATTTCATTGGCTTGCGCCTCATTGGGTGTCAACACTTCATCATTGTTCCCTGTTGACATAAGTCAACAAAACACTTATAAATTTACTATATATAATATTTACTATTTTGGGGTGGTTATAAATGGTGTGCTCAGGATTTTTAGAATATATGCGAAAAGAGCAAGGACTTGTTCCATATGTACCAATGCCTCAAGTTACAGGAGTAACAGGGGTATTTGGCAGAATAAAAGACAAAGTATATATTGCGTTCCATATAGAAATGGATATTAAGTAATACTGATATGTTTCTAATATGACTAAAAAGAAAATTTCAGAGAAAACATGGTATTTTTATTTTGGATTTGGGGCAATATTTGTAATAATTGGATTTTTATGGATTTTTAGTTATTACGCTCAAACCCCAGGATACATAAAACAATCAATTAACAAAACACCACCAACCCAGACAACACAACTCATAATTGAAAAACCACCATTCCCATACACAGCAGTTTATATGGTTATTTTTGGGACAATAGTTTTTTTAACTACTAAATATTTCTATAACAAAGGTGAATATCATGTTAAAAGAACCAGAAAGCATGGATGAATGCGCTTTTTTTACAAGAAGAATATTAGATGACAATACAAAACTAGTTGCATGGGTGCCAACAGGTACAAACATTGTCAATATAAAATATGCTTGTGGAAATTGTAAGAAAAGTGGAGAAATAACCCAAGAATTTCAAAAACCAATTACCTTTATTTGTCAAAATTGCGGATGTAAAATTGTGGTAGAACCCCTAAATAAAAGACGGGGCAGAAGAAAAAAGAAATCTAAATAGATTCATACCTAAAAACAAGGATTTCTCCTTCTTCAACTTTATAATTTTCAATACTTTGATTAACTTCTTTTTCAACAGAACCTAAAGAAGTTTGTTCTAATTTATAGAATTTCCATACACTTACATTTGTGTTACAATAATTAGCAATGCAATACACTTTCCCATTTTCAATTTCAACAGAGTATGCAAAACTTGAAAGTGCAGTTAGTGCTGTTGTTTTTTCATTAATCTGAATTTTCCCTTGATAAACCTGCCCTTGCCCCATATCAACTATAATTACTGCTTGCTTTTTTTGGAGTCCACCACTTGAGAAAACCACTAATACAGAGGATAAAAATATTCCAGCCAATAACAAAGGCAACAATGTCTTTTTTGATAGCCATTTCATAATGAGTTGAACCATTTTTTGTTTTAAATGCCTTTCTTCGATGTTTTTCATGACTATTAAGTAGTCAATACAGAAACATTTATAAATAAGATTTTCCTCTAATAACTTAGTTTATTATCAAGGGGTGACAACATGCCAAATCCTACAGATGGAGATAAAACCATAGAAGAAATAGAAAAAATGGTAGAAGAAGATGTGGGAGAAAAAATGGAACAACTTATACAAGATTTCAATTCTGAAGCCAAAGGTATAAGTGATATGTTTAATGATATGTCCAAAGAGGAAGCATTTAAAGCAATTGCAAATTATCTTAATATTTCAGGTTCTAAAGAAGAAATTTTGAGAATGATTGCTGAACAATATGAACTTGAAGATGTAGAGTTAGATGATGTTTTCACAGCGTTAGATATAAACATCCAAGAATTTAAAGAGGAAATCATTCAAAAAACAATTTCCAATTTTTTTGAAAGTATTGATGTAAATCAACTTAAAGAAGATGCATACTCTACTCTTTCTCAAAAACTAAAAGAACAATTCGGGGCAGGGGTACCGTTGGCTGATATTCTTGAAACTGTTGGACTTAATTTTGAGAATTTAATCGATGCACTTAAAAAAACATTTTATAATGAACTAGAAGAGAAATTGGATTTTGGTGAGATTAAAAAGGAACTCGTTTTTTATCTTGCTACAAAACACGAATTAAACATAGACTTTAAAGATGTTTCTGATAAGCTAGCAGAAACAATAAAAGAGGAGATTAATCTCAAAGAAGTTAGATTAAAAGCATCAAAATTAGTGTCACTACAAATTGCAAAAAGTGATGTTTTCAAAGAAGTTTATCTCAGTGTAATGGGGCAATTTGTGAATTATTTTAAAGAATTAGAAGAATATAATCAATTGCCTTTCCTTAAAAGAATTTTTACTAAAAAACCAGAATTTAGATTGGAGAATTTATTAATAGGGAGAATAGAACCTACTGATACCAACGAAGTAGATTGGGCTTTTTATGATAAAATAAGTGGTTCAATTGTTGATAAACTAGAAGAAGGAGAAATTTATGAATTTGCACTATTTTTAAGCGGTAAAAATTATGATATTTTCAAAAAAGCAAAACCATCCATAGCGTATATTCCAGTTATTGATTCCTCAGGTAAGAAGATTCAACATTTTAAAGCTAAGGTTGAATTTGAGGATGATTCTGTTAAAATTATAGCAGATGTTTATCTTAAAAAAGGAGAAAAATTGAATTTGGAAAGAATAATGTATGGATATGAAATTTAAAAGGTGATTTAAAAATGGTAGGAAACAAAATCGATGTTGGTAATGCAATAGTCGGGTATGGCGATAATAGACAAAAAGAACTTAAGAATTCAAAACCCGAACAACCACAAACTGAAGTAGGAGTAGTAGATAGGGATTCAACTTCTAAAAATGAGAAAAAATTATATGATGCAAAAACCTTTTTACACTTAGTTGAGTTACTGAAACAATACCTTTTTGATCCAAAAAAGCTAAAAGACGAAATAGAGATAACTAAGAATAAACTAAGTGACCAGAGGCCAACTGAGGAAGGCATAGCAAAATTTTATGATCAGTTTCAAGAGAGATTAAACACATATTCTACAACAGAAGAACAACAAGATTACATACAAGCATACAACCTATTCCTTCAGATTCTTGAGGCTCAAAAAGAGTTAGGGGATGAAAAAAGTAGATTAGAGGAGATAGTGAAATCAGAGAAGATTCTTTTAGTTGCAGGAGCAGGAGGTTTTAAAGGAACAGAAATAAGTGGTGTTATACAAACACAAAACCCAACAACCAATGTAAAATTGACAATACCCTACCAAGGTAAAAAATTAGAAGGTTTATTGAAAATGGGGTTAGATTATGCAATAAAAACAGAAGATAATGAATTTGAACAGAAAACAGTGTTGGGTAATGGAAAACAAGAAGGAGAATCAATTAGATTTGTGCCGACAAACGAGATTTACGGTGGAATAATCTCGGGCGTTGATGGGATATATCCATTAGCGCTATATATAATCAAAAAAGGTGGTGATTAAGTATGGAATACTTACAAAAAGCAAAAAAAATACTTTGGAATGGAGTAACAAAACCATTGTATGCATTTGGTTTGACACAATTAGGTGTCAAATTAGTAGATAGCGCATCCAATGCAGGAGTTGGTACAGAGATATCACAGAGTCTATCTCTTTCAAACCAATTATTAGCAGCACTTCCATGGATGGCAGCAGGTGGGACAATTGCATATGGACTCACGAAAATGTACTTTGATAAAAAAACGAAAATTGACCCAACAATGGCATTTGAAGAACAAACAGTTTTGCCAGAATGTATTGGAATGAATCCATCTGGATACAAATGTCCAACACACCAAAGAAAAAAACCAAGAGTATGGACATTATCTCCATTCCCAGGGAGATATACAATAGACCAAAGGGAATCTGCTATTACAGATATTGAAGCAGATCCACATTTATGTATGGGAAAAAAAGCAGCTTTATTTGCAGCATACGATTTTGCAGAGAGGTTATTACCAGAGGAAAGGAAAAAACCTTATGGTTCATTCAATTTGGTACAAGTTATTGATTTAGGTGGAGCACAAAAACACAGATTTCCATTTTCAAAGAAAAAAACACAAAGTGGAAAGGAGATGTATAGCTCTTGTGGTGTCTTAGTAAGAGAACTAGTGCCAGACCCACATGGAGAAGTAAAGATAAGATTACCTGGGGAAATATTTAGAAAAAGATTCAGGACAACAAAACAATATGGTATGTCTGATATACTTGGAGAACAAGATGCAAGAAATAAGTTAGAAGACCTTGTTGGTAGATTTGGGGAGAAAGATTTAATTGCAGCAGCTTTTTCAACATATCAAAACCCAATGCCAATGCCAAGTACAGATGATTTAGTAACACAAATTGAAAAAGACAAACAACAAGGAACAGTAAATGTAGGGCAAGGAATACAGTAATTTTCTTTTTTTATTTTAAAAAATTTTTTTAATTCGTAATGTTATGTATGTGTTGGTGTAAGAATGATTTTCAAAGATTTAAGAAACATAGTTACTTCTGATAGTTATTTAGATAACCTTAGTTGTTCTTGTCCAAGAAATGCTATAAAAAATTCATTCAAACGAAAATGGTTTTTACTTCAACAGATGAATATATATGAATTTGAAAAGGATATTGTAACTGAAATCCTTCAAGAGAGGCACTATACTCCGAATACGAAATGTATGGCAGTGATTGCATTAAAAATGAACAAGTTAGAACAATTGCGAAGAAAAAAAGAAAGAGAAACCTCAATCTATGATCCTAACATATTGATAATTGACAACCCACCAATCAATTCTCAACCAAGAGATGCATATGTTGCCCTACAATTTCTTAGGTATTACCCAAATGGAAAAATTAGATTTAAGGGAAAAAATTATGTTGTTGAAACCGAAATAGAATTCTCTGTATCAGAAGATGGAGAAGAATTATTAAAACTGTTAGAAGGAATAAATGATAAAATCAAAGAAGAAGATTTATTGAGATATATGGTATGTGGTGAGGAATTGCCAAAAACACCAATTGATTTAGCTATTAACAGATTAAAGTCCACATATCCAACATTGCCAAAAGTTAAATACATATAAATATAATAGGAATTTATATAATTGTAAAAAGTATGTAAAAATTTGGTGGTTTTATGGCTGAACCAACTATGGTTGAAAAAGTATTATTATACATATGGACACCTTGGATTTATATCCTTGGAGCGCTTGGTGGTGCAGAGGCAGTAATGCTTGCTGTTCCAGTTACACTTTCCATGCTTATACTTGGTGTATTGACATATTTCCTTTTAAGATATATTGTTCTTAAACCTTTAACAGATAAAGCTAATATTGAAGAACATACTTTGAATAAAATAGTATTTTTAATGACTGTTGCCATAACCCTGATCTCATTATATTCTGGTGTGGCTTTGTTAATGGCTGCAATGCTTGAGACATTTGGAATTATATTTGCATTTATCGCATTTGTGGTTTTATTTGGTGGATTAATACTTGCAACTTGGAGATGGGGAAGAGGAATTGGAGCTACAACAAGAGGATTAGCTCCAAGAGGAGAAGGATTATTCTCCAAGCTTTTAAAAAGGAAGAAAAAAGAAGAATCTCAAATGGAAGAAGAAATTAAGGAAGATGTAGAACGAATAAAAAAAGAAGAAAAACAAGCAGTTCATGAAATGAGCGATTTACTTAAAACAGTAGAGTATGAACATGAAGCCTACGAAAGAATATATCAATTCTTAAACGATTGGGCAAGAAGGTGGAAACTTAGATTAAGCTCACCCAAAGAGGTAGATTCAACAATTAATTTTTTAAAAAGATTACGAGATTATGGGCATGAGCGTTCCCTTGAAAAAAGGATACCCCCATTAATCGATGAAATCAAGAAAAATCTGGATTCATTGCAAATAGAAAAAAAGAAAATAAAAGATATTGAAGCATTAACCGCTATAAAAGATGCAAGAGTTCCTGGTTGGAAATTAAAAGAGTTAAGAGATGCTGCTGAGATGACACTCGAGTATATAAATCAAGCAGAATCATTAAAAAAAGAAATAGAACAAAAAGAAAAAGAAGTAAAATTAAGGATTGGTGAGAAAAGAAAATTATTAGCAGAATTAATCCTTTTGCTTTCTAAAGGAAGAACAAGGAGGATGTTTAATATCGGAAAGATTAAAGAAAAAGTTTTGGAATTAAAACGATTGACAGATCCCCATGTTCCTGGAAGTGAAGGTGAATTAATAATAGAATTAGAAAAATACCTCATTAAATTGAATACAGATATTAATGCTATCGCAGGATTTATTCAACAAATTGACCACATATGGAAATCTGTGGTTTGGATTGAAAAAAAAGATAAAAAAGGAAAAATAAAAGTTGAGCGTAGTTACAATGTTACAAAACGTACAACATGTCCAATTTGTAATGAAAAATTAGATAAACGTAAAGAAGGACATACGTGCTCTAAATTAAAAGGTGGGTATACATGGACATTTAAAAAAGAGGGCACCCAAATAATCATGATGAGGGTGAAATAATGACTGAAGAATCTTTGATGTTGGGCGGAATTCAAACTTTAAGAGAAATAGGATTTTTTGACTTTTTCCTACCATTCATACTATTTTTTGCAATAATTTATGGTGCTCTTGAAAAAACCCAAGTTTTTGGAGAGGGAAGAAAAGACATAAATGCAATTATTGCCCTTGTTATTGCCCTCATAGCTTCAACCACAAGTTGGGTATTAAAAGGTGTTGCAGGATTTTTACCATGGGTTGGTTTTATTGCCCTAATTGTTGTCGCATTTTTAATGCTCGCAGCAATGGTTTATGGCGGAGATGTAGGAGAATTGTTTAAAAGCGATTGGGTAAAAGCTGGAGCCCTTATTTTTGTTGTAATCGCATTAGGATTAGGACTATATTTCGGATTAGGATTAAATGAATCACTAGCAGGAGCTGGAAGTTTCTTAACTGAGGAGGACATAGCATTACTCATAATGTTAATAATTGGTTTTGGTGCCTTTGCAATTGTTGTTAAAGCTGGAGGAAAAAAGGGTGAATCAAAATGGTAACAATTTCAGGTATATTATCAAGTATGGGTAAACTATTACAAGGATTTGTTCCAATAGGCATAGATCCTGTTTATTTTTGGGCAACCCTTTTGATTTCATTTGGTATAATATACCTATTGTTGCAATTACTTCCCTTATTTAAAGAATCAAGAGGAATTGCATTCATTGTAGCTGCAGTAATCTCTTATTTTGTGGCAAGCAGTGCATTTGCAACAATTATAATTGCAAAACTTTTCCCAAACATAGGCATTGCAATTATGGCAATTTTAGGATTGCTAATGGTAATTGCATTCCTTTCACCAGATGCATTTGAAGGTGGATTAAGAGCAGCACCATTTATTGCAATTGTCGCATTTATAATTGTAATATTTTTGACATACTCTGCTGTTGCACCAGAACTTTCAGCAGCAGGATATATTTCAGAGGGTACAGGAGTTTCTATTTCAGATGATGATGTGGCGATGATTATGGCTGCTATAATTGTTATTGGCATAATTTGGGCAATTGTTGGAACTAAAAAACCAGAAAAAGATTATTTAAAACTCCCAAAATGGATATTTGGCAAGGGATGGAAATAGGTGATATAAAATGGCAACATTACTCGAAACATTAGGATTTTTTTCAGACATATTTGACTTTTTCCTACCATTTTTATTAGTATTTGCAGTAACATATGCAATTTTGCTTAAAACAAAATTTTTAACAGAAGATGCAAATATTAATGCAGTCATATCTTTTGCAATCGCATTAATTGTGGCACTTTCTGGTGCTGGTAAATTTTTAATGAATTTAGCACCATTCATGGCAACATTGTTTATAATAGTATTTTTTATGTTAATGATATTCTTATTTTTCGGATTAAGGGTTGAAGATGTGCTCAAAAGCAAATTTATAATTGCTTTATTAGTGATAGTAAGTTTAATATTTGTATTTTATGTAATGGGGCAGATGTTTGGGAGTGGACTTTATGAAGCAGGAGCTGGAGCGGCAGCTGAAGGGAATGTGACAGTAACTGCAGAATACACACCCGCATCTCAAGCAACATGCGATTTTACAGCAATTAGTGGTGGAAGGGCAGTAGCATGCATGATTTCCCATCCAAAAGTTTTAGGTGCGATAGTATTATTGGGGCTTTTAGCAATTGCTACATTCTTCGTAGTCTATGTACCTAAAAGCTAATTCTTTCTTTTTTTGATGAAACTTTTCTTAAAAGTTTCTAAGGAAGAGATTATTTCTTTTTCATTTTTTCAACAACACTTCTTAATTCTTTTATTTCCTCTGCTAAACTTGGTACTAACTTACCCATGAGCTTTTCAATTGCTTCCATTTGTGTGCTTACTTCACCCATCGTGTCTTTATACTCTTCTGTTTTCGATACTAGTGTCTTAGAGAAATCATCAATTCTTGAGTCTAATTCAGAAACTTTTGAGTCAAGATTATTAACTTTTTCTTCTATTTTTGCTTTCCAAGCATTCAACCCAGATAGTTTTTGTTCAACTTCTTTCCATTTTTCTTCAATAATGTTCTCGATTATTCTTTGTAATTCCTCTACTAATTCATCCATACCTACTGCCCCTTTTGGAAGAACAGGTTTTTGAGTAGGACTAGGCATTGGTGGTGTACTTGGAACTCCTGGCATTGGAGGCATCTCAGGAACAGGTGGCATCTCTGGAAGGCCAGGCATTTGTTGTTCTTGCGGCATTGGTGGTAATTCTGGCATAGGTGGCATCTCTGGCATTTCTTGCATTGGTTGTTGAGGCATTCCTGTAGGTACAACAGCACTTTTTATATCTGCTTGAGCAATAGCATCTCTTATCTGACTTAATGTAAATCCTTGCGCCCTAAGCTGATTTGCAATTTGAGAATTTGTCATGCCTTGCGCCCTCATACTAAGAACTTGTGAAACAGGAATTGTAGTTTCAGGCATCTCAGGAAGAGCTTCTTCTTTCTTTTTGCCGAATGGTAATCTAAAAGCCAAATTTTTCACCTCAACTTTTTTTCTTTTTTAATTTTTCTTCAACAATTTTTTCAACATCTTCTTTTGTTATAAGTCTTGTAATGTCAATCATATTTATGTATTTTTCTAAAACTTTTACATCACTCAATTTTGCAGTAGAACCAAGTTCTTTCACAACTCTTCTTAAAAGTTCTTTTGTTTCACTTAATTCTTTACGCAATGAGATTAATTGATTTTGAAAATTGTTTGTTGCATCCCTTAAATCGTTTATTTTAGCTGAAAATGTTTCGTCTAAAACTTGTATTTTGCTTCTTGTTTGCTTCATTCTTTCTTCGAGAAGACGAGTTCTTTCACTAAGCTGCCCTATTTTTTTTAAAATATTTGAAATTTCAGGTTGTGGTTGTGTTTTTTGTTGGGGTTTACCTAATAAATTTGCCATTTTCTCTCCTTTTTAAAAATACTAATTAAGATTATATAATTAACTATTTAATATCTTAGTGTTAATATAAATATGTTAAAAAAATAATGCCTTTGGTGAGGTTGAGCATGGTAAAACAAGAAAAAAAGTGTTTTGATTATGAAATAGTTAGAGAAGGTGGTGAGATAAATCTTGTAATCAATACAATTGGTTGTCCATTTTACCCATCTCTAGAAGATAGCGGAGAATGCATGGAAAAAACAATTAACCTTCTTATCGAAACCGGTGCAGTTACAACAATAACTTACCAAGCAGAAAGAAATTACATATATCCCTTTGAACAAGTTAAATTTTTGAATGAAATTGCTTCTGTTTATGTTTATTTAATCAAACAAAGGGAGATATTAAAAAAAGAATCAATTGGATTGGACTCTCCAGATTGCCAAAAATTTTATCCAGAACTTTTGCATACCATACGCAGAATTGTAATGGAGCAACTAAAAAGAGACCCTGTTGGTGCTTATGTTTCAGCAATAAGGATTAAGAGAGAAAAAAAGGCACAGATGGAACTTTATGAATCAAAATATAAAAAATGTTTACAAAAATTTATAGCTGTTCTTGATGAAATCATAGAAAGACTTGAAAAAACAGAGTTAATCAAACTTGCCAAACCATATTTACCAGGATATAAAGTTGGGAACAGGGACATATATTTTAAATTCTTTGAGCCACTAATACGTCCAAATTTTATGTTTACTAGATTGCAAGCAGAACCACCAACAATGGCTGAAGAAATAGCAACATATACAATTGGCAAAGAGCTGAAATCAACAGTTTCTATTTTAAAACTCCCAAATCAAGTTAGATTAAGATACCATGTTCTATCCCCAGAGTTTCAATTAGCAGAGGATGAATATGTTTTGCTTGATGAAGCAAGACAGATTATATCCAGATACAAGCCAAAAGAAGAAGAATTTATTGACCCAGAAAGAATGCGTTCGATATTTTTTAACATAGCAAAAGATTTGATTACCCAAGTTGCAAAAAACAAAGGAATCAAAATTTCATATACTAAAGTAGAAAGGCTCGCAAAACTTCTTGTAAGACTTACTGTTGGTTTTGGAATGATTGAAGTTCTTCTTAGCGACCCAAAAGTTGAGGACATATACATCAATGCACCAATTGGAACTTTACCAATTTACATAAAGCATGCAGAATATGGCGAATGTGAAACTAATATTATTCCTCAAAGAAGAGAAGCAGATTCATGGGCATCAAGATTTAGAATGATTTCAGGAAGACCCTTAGATGAAGCAAATCCTGTTCTTGATACCGAATTATTTATCCCAAATGTTGCAAGAGCAAGAACCGCAATAATTCAGAATCCATTAAGTCCCGGGGGATATTCTTTTGCATTTAGACAGCATAGAGAAAGACCATGGACACTACCTTTATTCATACACTATAAAACGCTTTCAAAAGAAGCAGCAGGACTTCTTTCATTTTTAATTGATGGTGCACGTTCAATGCTCATCGCAGGAACAAGAGGTGCTGGTAAAACCTCCTTGTTGGGTGCATTAATGGTTGAAATAATGCGAAAGTTTAGAATTATTACTGTTGAAGATACACTTGAACTTCCAGTTAATTACATGAGAAATATAGGATATAATATCCTTCCAATGAAAGTACGTTCAGCAATTGTTGGAGAAAAAGCAGAACTTTCTGCAGAGGATGGCATAAGGACATCTCTTCGTTTAGGAGACTCTGCGTTGATTGTGGGTGAAGTAAGAAGCACAGAAGCAAGAGCGCTTTATGAAGCTATGAGGGTTGGTGCTCTTGCAAATGTTGTAGCAGGTACAATACATGGAGATTCTCCATATGGTGTATTTGATAGAGTTGTAAATGATTTGGGCGTTCCAAGAACAAGTTTCAAAGCAACAGATATAGTTGTGGTTGCAGGAAAACTTAGAACCCCAGACCAGATGAGAGAGATAAGAAGAACAACTCACATAACAGAAATAAGAAAAACTTGGGAAGAAGACCCTCTTAAAGAAGGGGGATTTATGAATTTAATGGAGTATGATGCAAAAGAAGATAAAATTGTACCAACAAGAGATTTGATTGAAGGTGAAAGCGAAGTTGTAAAATCAATTGCATCAAAAGTAAGAGCATGGGTTGGTAAATGGGATTTAGTTTGGGACAACATTGTTTTGCGTGGAGAAATAAAAGATATGTTGAGAAAGTATGCTGAAAAAACAGGCAGAATAACAGGACCAAATGGACTTTTAGAAGCTGACTTTGTTGTTGAAGCAAATGATATATTTCATAGAATATTTGATAATTTAAGAGAGGAAACAGGATATCCTGAATCAAAAGAAGTTCTAAGAGAATTTGAAGTTTGGTTAAAATCAAGAATTAAAAAAGGAGAGACATAATGAGGGAAAAAGAAATTGCTCGTAAGCTTTATGAACAATATAAAGCAGAGCAAGGGGAACTCTCAGAAGAACTTTTGACTAGGGAATACAGAATTTTTATTTCTGAAAAAACAAAAGCCACAATGCTTTATGAAAAACTTGCCCAGTTTGCTGGAAAGATATTTAAATACCCTGTCCCCCCAGACAAAAAAGCAGAGATAGATAATATTTTCAAATCCTTTAACTATGCTGTCACCGCAGAAGATGCAATGTCCCTTGCAATTCTTACATTTGTAGCAGCAATAGTATTTGGTGTTTTCTTTTTTATAATTTCATTAATGTTTGGTATTGCTCTAATAGCACTTGGTTTATTTGCATTTTTTTATCTAAAAGATTACCCTCAAAAACTTGTTCAGATAAGAAGGGCAAAAGCATCTACTGAAGTTATACTTTCAGTTTTGTATATTGTAATATACATGAAAACAGTTTCTAATCTTGAAGCAGCAGTAAGATTTGCAGCAGATAATCTTGAAGGTCCGCTTGGCATGGATTTTAGAAAAATGCTTTGGGATGTTTCTGCAAAAAAGTATGCAGACATTCAAGAAGCACTTAATGCTTATTTAAAACAATGGAAAGAGTATAATGAGGCATTTGTGGATTCTATATATTTAATTGAAACATCATTAGTCCAAATTAGCGAAGAAAGAAGAATTAATATGCTTGACCAAGCATTAAAAAGAATTCTTGATGGAACATATGAGATGATGGTTCATTATGTAAATGATTTAAGAACCCCAATCTCCGCAGTTTTTATGCTGGGTATAACACTTCCAATAATGGGACTTGTCATGCTCCCATTGATTGGTGCATTTCTTGCAAATCTTTTAACCCCATCATCACTTTTTGTTTTTTATGATATACTTCTTCCATTAGCAGTTATATTAATGATAATGCAAATACTTTCAACAAGACCAACAGCATTTCCACAAATAAATCTCGAAGGACACCCTCTTGTTCCTCCAAAAGACCATTTTTATCTATTTGGTAAACCAGTTCATGCAGCAATACCAGCAGCATTAACTTTTTTTGTCCTCGTAATCCCATTTGTTTGGTATTTGATTTTTATGAGAAGTCCTGTTCCAAGCGAGAATGATGTTTTGTTTTCATTATTTTTAATTTTGGCAATAGGAATGGGAATTGCTGTTTATGCAAAATTAGCTTCAGGAATAAGAGTAAAACTAAGGAAGGACATAAAAGGTGTTGAAAGAGATTTCACATATGCTGTTTTCCAAATAGGAAACAGATTATCAGAAGGTGTTCCAGCAGAAATTGCAATGCTTAAAACAGCAGCAACCATGAAAGAATCAAATGTGGCTTTATTTATTAAAAGAATTGCAGACAACATGTCCAAACTTGGCATGGACCTAAAAAGAGCAATTTTTGATTCTAAATATGGCGCTATTGTAATGTACCCATCTTCTTTAATAAAAAGTGTTATGAAGATTTTTATTGAATCCACAAAAGAATCTGAAGAAGTTGCAGCAGCTTCATTAATGCACATTGCACACTATCTCCAATCAGTACATAGAATTGAAGAAAAAATAAGAGATGTTCTTTCAGAAACTCTTTCAACTCTAAAGTTTCAATCTTCTTTTATCGCACCTTTGATTTCAGGAATTATTGTTGGTTTGACATCAATGATATTAATTATTCTTTCAGTATTGGGTGAGAAAATATCAGCAGCAACCTCAGCAGCAGAAGTTCCAGGAACTGTTGGTGGCGCAGGTTTAGGGGGTTCAATGGCATTTGGGTTTTTTGAGATGTCAAATACAATACCCTTGCCAATTTTTCAAATTGTTGTAGGAATTTATCTTATTGAAATTGTAGTTATATCAACAATTTTAGCAAGTAAAATAGAATTTGGCGATGATAGAATCCAAGAGTTGGATTCTATTCAAAAAGCACTAATTATTTCAATAATTATTTATTTCTTTATAGCATTAGGAGTAACAATTGCGTTTGCTGGAATGGCAAAAGTTGCAATTGCACTTGGTGAATTTGCATGAGGAAGTTTAAAAAAGAAATGAACAAGAAAGCAATAACAGGAGTAATGCTAGTATTAATTATAAGTGGAATTGCAGTTGCAATGTTATTCCTTGGAATTTTTTTATCGTATAAATCTTTTGCAGAAGATTTGGGTGTGAACTTCACAGTTTCAAGTTTGATTGGAAAACCACATTATTCAACCCCTGGAAAGATCATTATTCTTGATGTTACTCAAGAAACAATTAATCAATCAAGTTGCAAAGAAAAATGTGAAGAGATTCACAGTTGTGACGCACATCCTAAAAATGAAAATTGTGATTATTGTTCAGCAGACATACAATCTAATTGTGAATCCTGTAAACAAAGCTGTGAATCTGAATATATGGAAGACCTCAATTATTCAAAATGGATTGTGGATTTTAGATATGAGGGAAATGTCCCCTCTCAAATACTTCTTTATATGACTGAAAAAAGAGAGAGGGATGGAGTTATTTTTGAGAGTATAATAGTTCAAAATACCACAGATTATATGTTTAGTTATGGAAACACAGGTAGATTTATTATTACAAAACCACAACAAACCCCCTGTCACGGAGAAATTGAGATCAATTTAACAGCAGATAAAGACCCAAATTCAAAAACATATTTTAAAGGAGAAGATAAACCAAGTTCATTCAAAGAGAGTTATGATTTTTGCGTATCTCCCCCTGAGAAGGAAGTGAATATCAGTATTTTGAGTGTTGATTTTGATGGAAGTATTCCATTAACAACAACCACAGTTTCAATTACAGGTGATGATGTTTTAGAATTATGTCCAACTGCAACAGTTTCATTATCAATGACAAACAAAGAAGGAAGAGAAGTTATGATGAAAGATAGCGGTGGAGACGATTGCCTTTTTACAATAGAATCTGATAGATCCAAACAGCCAAGTGGGTGGTATAGCGAAGAGTGGAAGTATAGAGTTACAATTGAATTAGAAAACGATGTTGGGACAGATATTACAAGTGAAACAGCCCTTGTTGAATTAAATTTAAGTGATGATTATCTTGGATATGATGTAAACATAACAGATTGTGAAAAAGAGATTGTTATTACAACCTCAGATAATATTCCTCTTGAAAGAAATGTTTTATCTTATGAAACAGATGAAGATGGTTATTGTACTTATGCTGTTGTTGAATTTGTTGTTGACAGCCTTTCTGATGGTGCAAAAGTTGAATATTACGCCTATTTTGGAAACCCAGATGCTAATATCGAGAATGATGATACTGTTCAGTATTATCCAACTTACGTTGTAACTGATTTCACAAGTGGGTCCTCAACTAACTTAACAACAGATAGAATACCCCCCTATTTAACTTTGGAAGAAACTATTTGTCAAGGATGATAATGATGAATCAAAGAAAGATAATTTTTGGAATATTGTTTTTTGTAGTAATTTTTCTAACAATTAGCATTGCTAATCCCATCGCTAGCGATGATGATTCTACTTGTGGAGATGACGTATGTGGCGATTCTGAGAGTTGCTTGTTATGTCCAGATGATTGTGGCGATTGCTGCGGAAATGGTTTATGCGATATATTTGAAAATTGTAACACCTGTTCTGCAGATTGTGGATGTCCATCTGGTTCAACATGTACTCAAAGTAGTGATAGCTATTTCTGCAGAGGTGATGGTAGTTGTGACATGAATAGAGGCGAAAATTGTGGTAACTCCCCAAATGATTGTATTTGCACAGAAGGAAAAGTTTGTTGTGCAAATAGAAATGATTGTGATGAAGTAGATGATTTGTTATGTGGATATGTTTGTGATAGAGATGGTATCTGCGAAGAGGCAAATGGAGAAAACTGTATGGGTTGCTGGGAAGATTGTGGTTGTGGTGGTAATGAATATTGTTCTACATCAGATGGAACCACATACTCCTGTGTTGCTCTACCTGAATGTGGGGGATTTGTTTGTAGAGGAGATTGTTGTGAAAAACAATGTTTTGGAGAAAGTAGTGGTTGTTGGGTCCCATTTTGTACTTGTTTAATGCAAACATCAGACATTCAACGAATAATAAACATTGGTTGGTTTAATTGTGGAGAATGTTCAACATGTGATGAGAATTGTTGCAATATACAAGCTACAAATAGTGGCTATGAATTTGGACAGTGCAATAATCCTAATCCACCAAATGGATATTGTCTTAGTGGTAGTTATACAGGATATTGTTATGATAAAGATGGTAATGCATTGACACCTGGTGCAGACCAAGTATGTTACTTTTTTAAACCAAAAGAACAGAATGGGGGATCTTGTACTATATCTGATTGTTGTTTATCTGGATTTTGTGTAGGAACAAAATGTGCTATTTCAGAGGTGCCACCTGGTTTTGAAGATGTTATTGATCATTGTGATGATAATGGGTGTTATGATGAGGATGGGAATAAGATTACTTGTGATTCAGATGGAGATGGTACTTCTTGTGGGAATTGGCTAGTTAATGATGTGGGAGAGTGGGAATGTGCTGGTGATGTAGTTATCCAATCTTATTTTACGGGTGAATATGAATCTCAAGCAATTGGAAATCTTCCAAGGGATGTTAATTGGACAAAAGTAGAATGGGAAGAAGAGGTTTCCCCTGGAATTACTGATATTAGCATTCAGTATGAAACAGATACAATAGCTGGGTGGAGCAATACTGAGTGGCAAGATTCTCCATTTGGCGATAAAGATAATACAGGAACAATTGATTTAATTGAAGGTAGAAATATATTTTTTAAAGCAATGTTAAAAACAACAGATACAAGTCAGACACCAATACTGAAGAGCATAACCTTCACATCACGTCCAAGACTCATTGCTCACCAAGTTGAAGGTTCATTTGAAGGAAAATGTTGGTTTACTCAAGTAACCCTTCCATGTAATATCGAAAATAGTCAAATTACAAATCTAGATTGTAAAGGAGATAATTATATTGCTGCTAAGGCCCTTTTACAAACAACAGAATATACTGAAAACAATTATACTGATAATTTCTTAGGAATACCAACAGGAGATTGGTGTTGGAATGGTTAAACTAAATAAAAAAGGACTTGAAGAACAAGGCATGCACTTTTCAACAGGGAATATTATCAAAATTATTTTATTTTTGTTGCTAGTTGCAATTATTATAATAATTGTTATTCCAAGATTAACAGCTGAAAAATCTGGTGAAACCCTTTATAATTTCGGCTCTGGAATTTTTGAAGTACTCACAGGTGAATAAATGAAAAAAGGATGCGGGAGGTATCGGAACCCGCAGGTGGTTCTGATGAAAAAAGGAGTTGCACTCGAAACTGCAGTAAAATTCATAGTTGGAATTGTTTTTTTAGTGTTAATCATCTTTGTTTTAATGCAGACAGGACTGCTTGCAGCATTTAAAGAACAAACAGCAGTAATGTTTTGCACCTTTTCAGCATATACTCGGGATTATTTTATTAAAACAATTTGGTCACTTTTGAGCATTGCTTTGACAATGATAACTATTTTTACTGTACTTATCGGTGGTGCTGGAGCATTATTTCAAACAGGAATTAGAGGCATCACAAAAGTTCCAAAAATAATTTTAAAAGATGTTGCAAAAGGAACATTGACTAGGGCATTTTCATATTTAGGAATTGGTAGTACAATTATGCTATTTGTCATTTTAACTATGTTCCCAAAAATTCCCCTTATGTGCCCCTCTTTAACAATCGATGTTGGTTTTAGAAGCAAGCCAGTAGATTCTGACAAATTTATTGAAACAATTGCATCAAGAACAATTGATTGTTATAATATGCTTGGCGCAGGAGAATTAAATCCACTTTTTGGTATAGACCCTCCAAACCCAAGGATTTGTTTTACTCTTGAAACCTACATTAAAACAGAGGATAACATGAAGCACGTATTTGATGAAACGTACAGGCTTTTTAATGCGTCATGGCCATTAGGTAAGGAACCCGATTTAAAATTGTATTTATATTGTGGTTCCACTTTTAAAGGGAACAACCCAGATGATTGGGCAGATTGCAAAGTAAAAGATTCGAGAGTCTATGTCATGTTTTTAGATAGGCATGACTTTGATTGGACTGGCTCGCTATCAAGTGCACCATGTGGTGGAATCTCAGTAGGGCCATTTGGACAGTTCGACCCACCTCATGATGCAATAGTATGGTGTGTGGAGGAAATATGAAAAAAGGAATTGCTCTGCAAACAGTTGTAATGTTAATCTTGGCAATTATTTCACTAGCAATAGGGATAATGTTAATCATGAAAGCAGGATTAATTTCAAATCTTCAAACAATAATTTGTACAACATTGATAACATGGACATCTTATGTGAGGGGTATCTTAGTTAATTTAATTTGGTTGTTCTTTTGGGCAATGATTGGTGTAATGGCATTGTTAATTGTAATTTATGGATCCTTTTGTAAAGCATTCCCAGGAAACATATATTGTTTATCAATTTATGCTGCATTCATAGCTTTTTTGTTGTATACAATCTTGGTTGTTTTTTCTGGATTACCCTTAATGCATTGTCCAAACCCAACAATAAAAATAGGGGATTTTGAGAAGGATTGTGGTGATAGTTTGACTTCCCCAGAAGTTTTTATGAGAGAAGTTGCTGAAAGAAGTGTTGATTGTTGGGGTATGTTTTCAAAAGGAAAGTTTGATCCATTAACAGGAAAAACACCACCAAACCCAAGAACTTGTTTTGTAATAAACTTCAACCTTGAAAGAGGAGTCACTATCGAAGAAATTGTTTATTATCTAAAAACGCATGAATACCCAAGCAATAAAAAATGTGACCCTGGTGATCCTGATGGTTGTGGGATAACATATTGGGACAAGATTAAGAGCACAGACGGAGGAATGCGGCTTACAATAACAAGGACAAACGATTATATTTTCTATGTTAGCGGTGCACTAATTGGTGGGGGAGAGAAAGTTGATGACACTTACTATTCTGGTAAATATATACAAAAAGGGAGATTGTTCATAAAATATCTGGATAAAATGCCATATGGGGAGAACATAAGAGATGCAGATTGTTGGACAGGAGAAACCCCACCATGGGATAGCGTATACTGGTGTTTTGATGAAGATGTAACTTGCGAAAAAACAGGTGATGGTTGCGTATTAGCAGCAGATAATGATATTGGATGTTAAAATGAAAAAAGCACTTGAAGCCCCAAGCAATATGGTTGTTTTAATAATTTTCATAGCCATACTTGCAATAATTGTTGTTTTAGTTTTGTTTTTTGGACAAAAACTTAGTGGGAGCGAAGCTTTTAATAAAATAACCAATTTTAGTAAAGTATTCAAATGGGGATAAACATGTTTAAAAAAATTTATAAAAAAATTATGAAAAGAATTTCAAAAAAAGGAATCTCTGCAACAATAATAAGTATAATTCTTTTAGTTGTTGGCATGGCAGTTGTATTATTTTTACTTATTTATTTTGGAAAACAAAGCGAATCCCAAACAACAACTATTGTGGATAAATTAAACATAATTCGTGGTGGTGGAGGATTACAATGAAAGCCTCAATAGAGTTTTCAACACGCCAAATTATTATTTTAATCTTGATGGTAGTAATCGCAGTTATAGTTATTATTTTAGGAATGAAATATGGGGCAGAAGTCAAAAGCTTGATAGGGCAACTTTTTGGCTCTGCAGAGAGCGTGGCATAAGGATGTGATAAATATGAAAGCACAAGGACTACCCATGACAACAATTGTAATAATAATCATTGCAATAGTTGCACTAGCAGTTATAGCAATATTTTTCTTTGGTGGATTCAGTGGTGGAAAAGAATCTACAAAAACTTTTTTGGATATCAGCTTTAATAAAACAGGAGAAGCACGCTGTGGCTCAGCAGCTTTTGGTGGTTGTCCAAGTGATAAACCATATTGTTGTTCAAAAACAGGTGAATGTACCCCAACTTGTGCTAGCTGTACTGGAGCTACAACTTTGTGTGAAGATAATGTTTGTAGGAGTAGTTGCTAATGAAATCCCAAGGTCTTCCAATGCAAACAATTGTATTAATCATTTTGGTAATTGTAACTCTTGCAGCAGTTTTGATTTTTTTCTTTAGCAGTTTTGGGCAAGGAAAAACAGGAGTTGGAGAACAAAACATATTTGCTAAGTGTCAAGCATTATGTGCAAAAATAACATCGCAAGAGCCAACAACAACTACAGCAGCAAGCAATGCAGCAAATAATGTTGGCTTTTGTGATTCTAATTGTGATAGTTATTTGTCTTGCAAAGTAGAAAGCGTTTCCCCAGCATGTTTAATTACATGTAGTGGTGGGAGTGCATCCTGCACTTAGAAATGTTTTTAATAATCAATTAACTAAAAAATTTGGAGGTAAGATGATGAGTAAAGCACAAGGACTCCCAATGACAACAATTGTTTTGATAATATTGGTGATAGTTGTACTTGTTGGAGTATTATTATTTTTCTTTAAAGGACTTGGTAGTGGGAAAGAGGGAGTAACTGAACAAACGATATATGGAAAGTGTCAAGCAGAATGTTTAAAGCTAAATCAAGGAGGAATCAGTTGCAGTACGTATAAATCTACATCTAACAAAGCAGGTGTAAATTGCTGTAATTACCTTGATTGTGATAAACCTGATGGAACTGCGTGTTGTTGATCATGAAATCTCAAGGAATGCCAATGAGTTTTATTGTAATCACCATTATGGTTATTTTAGTTTTGGTAGTTGTCACAATGTTTTTCTTTAAAGGATTTCGAACAGAAGCAGTTGACACACAAACAGCAGTAAATGCTTGCGATTCAAAATGCCTTTTAGAAATAAATTTAGCAAAAGGCGCAACGAGCCCATATTCAAATTCGGATTCACCATTTTGTTCCTTAACTCAATCTGTAAAAGGACTTGGTGAAGATTTGAGATGCGACGAAATAACAACTTGTGAAATAACAACAAGCGATGGTGTTACCTGTACTCTTTCTTGTAGTGGAACAACATCTTCATGTTAACCTTCTACAAGAGGATGTATCAGAACCGTAGGTTCTGATTTAGAAAACCTTTTTAATATATAATTAGTTAAAATTAACATCAAAAGGAGGTAAGCATGATGAAAGCACAAGGATTGCCAATAAATTTTATTGTTATAGCAGCTTTGGCTATTTTGATTTTAATCTTAGCAGCAGGATTTGTAGTAGCGGGTGGGAGTTCTGCAGGAAGTGCATTAGCACCACAACAATTTAGAACCAGTTGTGAAGATGCTTGTGCAAAATTACAAACAAAAGCAAATACAATGGAATACACAGTAGGTCAAGACCCAGACGATTTATTAGGTTCAGTTAATAGTAAATACTGTATTTCACAAGCATTAAAAGGACAAACACAAGAGATTAATTGTTACGATTATGGAGTACAATGTTATGTAACTTTTGCAAATGGAATACAAAAACAACTGGATTGTAGCGGTGCAACAGTAACACCTTAAACATAGCCAAGCTTTTATTTTTTCTTTTAATTTTTTGTTTTCTTAAAAGTTATATATCCATAAGTATTAGAAAATACTAATGAGAGTTGGAGAAAAAGCACAGGGATTACCCATCCATGTAATCATCGTCTTAGTATTAGGTATAATTATACTAGCAGTAGTGCTTCTTTATGTTTTTGGAGTTATTGGAGAGGGCAGCAAAGCATCAATTGACATATTTAACATCGGTGGGAATGTGTCCAAAAATGCCACTGAAGAGGTAACTGGATTTTTTGGTTGATAAAAATGAAAGGAATAAGCATACCATTTTCATTTATAATCTTTTTAATAATCATATTAATAATTTCAATTATTATTTTAATTTGGCATTTTTCAGGATTTGGGCTTTTTGAAAGAAACATTGGAAATGTTACTCATGAATTAATCAACAACACATCTGGAGGGGTGATTTCAGGACCATGAAAAGAGGAATGCTATCTCCATTTATAATTGAAATGATAGGTTCGATGATAGTAGTGGGATTAATGATTATACTTTTCAGTGGATTTGCAGGTCCATTCTTGCAGTTTTTAACAGATATGGAAAATATAAAATCATTTAATAAATTTACCTCAGTTATGTCAAAAACCTGTACAGAAGGAGCAGAAACAACAGCATATATAAGTTTGTCTGCGCCAACAAAATCAAATACATATGCCATAGGATTATTTGTAAGCGATTTTGCAAATAAACTTGATTTATTAGATGAATGTTTTGGTGAAGAGTATTATCCATGCACCACAAAAGTTTCAAAAGGAAGAATTAAAAATTGCTTGGATGATAGCGATTTGTGTTGGTGCCTCATAAGAGTTCGATTCAAAAAAGAGTATTGTGTTAATCCAACACACAATACAATTACAATACCAAGAGTTAATCCATTATCCTCAAATGGAGAGATATTGATTGATGCGGGCACAGGAAAAGCAGAAAAATGGGCTGAACAAATAGATAAAATAAATAAGTGGAATGAGAAAGCAGCAGATGAGCTTACATCAAATGCTGTTGAAAAAATAGTTGTTCTTCAATGCAAATCAGTTGATGAGTTAAACTGCAGATATTACGCACCATCTGGGCAAGGAGGTTTTCCAGTGCTTCCATCTATGTCACATGAGGAAAAAGTCATTGTTTGGATTGATCCAGCAACAAAGAAATCAGGATTCTTTGGAGATTACATTGTAAGAAAAATATTCTTTGATTCCATGTCTATGCAACGCCCAATTGCAAATTATGGTCCAGATTATTATATGGAATTTTATAGCCATCCGAGTTTGAAAGCAGGAGATTTTAAAGAAGATAAAAACAATGTATATTCAAGTGATTGTCCATGATTAACCTTTTAAAGATGAAAAAAGGATTTACAAAATATTGGATTGAAATAATAGGGGGAATAATAATTGTTGTCGTAATTTTGCTCATCTTTATTTATTTTGGTTCGTCAATTTCAACAGCAGTTGAAGATGCAAACAATAAACAGGCATTTAATGATTTGAAAGCACTAATGGCAAAAGCTATGACACAAGGAGAAGAAACTTTAACACCATTTAAACTAAGAACTGATGTAGACCAAAGGGCGTATGCAGCTGTTATTATACCTCGCGAAACAGCAGATTATCTTTATAGTGGGTCTTATGATGGAAAGCAATTAAAGGATATCGGGAACGATGGTAAATTTGCAATTAAAAAATGTACAACACCAAATATTGGAAATTTGCAGGATGCGTGTCTATGTTTACTGAGGATAGATTATTCAAGTTCGTTCTTTGCTGATTGTGTTCCTTATAATAACCTCATTACTGTTAACGCAGGTTCAACATGGGAAGAGGAATTTCAAAAAATAACAACATGGGCGAACAATAAGTTATTGAATGCATTTGATAAAGAAGGAAATGATTATGCTGTTGAACGAATAAAAGTGATGGATTGTGCGCGCATTATAGAAGATATTGGTTGCACATATAGAGCACCAGATGGTACTATGTATCCTTGTACGCTTCGTTATTTTGGAAAACCTCTTGTTTGGCTTGCTGGATTAAAAGGTGATTCCTTCCAAAAAAGACCAATAAAATTTGAAATATTTATTTTAGAAAAACAAGATTATGGGTGGTTTCTTAATATGAAAATTGAAGGTGGAAGTACTGTGTATAATGCAAATGATAAAATCCCTTGCGATACTTGGTGTGGTAAATGCTAAAAACAAAAAAAGCCCAAGTTGATATAGCCCTGACAATTGGCGCAATTGTAATACCCGCAGCAGCATTAATAGGTTCATTAATCTTTGCATTTGCACTTTTAGGTCCCTTAACAGATGCGGCAAGATTAGCTGCAGTAATTGCACATGATACAGTAACCCTAGCAGATGTTGCGTATTCTGTGCCAGATAATATCAAAGTATATTATCAGCCTCCTAGAATGTGTCAATTTGTAGAACCGGATGATTCTAATGTGGGTTGTAATGCGGCAATAGTATCCTGCGAGTTTATGGAAACCGAAGAAAAATGTCAGAAATTAGTAGGATGTGCTTGGACAGGAACAGAGTGTGTAGATGAGTGTAGATTATTAGATGAGGATAGATGTGAAAATGAGGGGTGTATACCTTATTATGATAGGACAGTAGATGGTGAAAGCATATTCTCATATTGTAGCGGAGATGGGGTTGGTGTTTATGAAGCTTGCGAGACATTCAATGAAAATGATTGTAATTCTAATAAGGATGTTGGTTGTTTTTGGGAAGAACCAACTAAGAGGCAACTTTCTTGTTTAAACGGTTTTATGAATATTTCAAATTTTGGTATTCAAAAGGGAGGTAAAGAAACAAAGACAATTTATGGAAAAGGTGATTTTGTTTATTATATAAAAGCAATAATGCCAGCAAGATTCCCACGTCATGTTTTAGAGGATCCTTTGTTAATTGAATATCCTGGATTTGCAAACTTAAAAGATTATGGTTATGGAGATGTAGTTGAATTTAAAATTGTAAGAGAAAGAATATTAATCTCAAAGATAAGAGATGGGATTTATGATACATTGAATTGGGTTTATCCAAAATATGATGGAGATCCGATATACGAAATACTCCAGCTAGCATATGATTCTTGTTGGAGTGGTACAGCTACAGATAAAGAAATAGTACTCCTACCAATGTATTATATAAAAATTTATAACATCGGCGATGTATGTTTAAAAAGAGTTGCACAAGATCCACAAAATGTTGTGGATGAGACACAACAAACAGATGTAGATATTTATTGTTTTGATATTTCTAAATTAAATTCTATCGAGAGATGCGAATTTACAATAGATAACCCCTCATTTAATAATAGAGATTCTTACTTAGAATATAGAAGCATTAAGGTTGTCACACAAGTCAGTTGTATATCTTCAGTAGGTTGTACATGCGATATATCAATAGGAAAGTGTTATGTTGATGAATCAATTGCTACCAAACCATATTTTGGAGTAACTATAAATTTGGAGGAAAATCCATGAAAAAAGGACAAGCATTACTTGTATTTTTTGCACTTCAGCTCGTTTCAATAATGATATTTTTCATAGTTTTAATCTCACTCTTGTCAATGACACAACATGTTAAATTTACAATCAGAGAATTTGATGAAAACACAGCTTATCTTCTTGCAACAAGAAGAATTGTTTCTTCTGCAGATTGTTTAGCTTATGAGGATAGGGAAATAATTGTAAATCTAGAATCCCAACAATTAAAATTTGTTAGCAGAGTATTTCCAAATATAATTGATAAAAATAAAGTGATTGATTACGAACATATTAACTGTATGAGGAAAGACAATTATGACTTAAAAGCAGATGTAGCGGAAGGTGTGTGGGATGCTGCTAAAGGTACTGGTGCAGCATTTAAGTATGATATTGCAGTTGTAGACTTGAGCGGCGAAACTCCACAATTTGTGACTGGTTTAACTAATCCAACAACAATTAAGGAAGGAATTGTAACTTCTTTGCTAGGGAGAATAAATAAAAAATTAGTACCCTGTAAAGTTAATTATAAAAATAGAGGAAATATTGCAGGATGTAATTTGGACTATCACGCAATGTGTGGTTGTGATTATTCCTGGAATGCAAATGGATGTGTTGATGATGAAGGAAATACATATGGGTGTTATGTTTCAGATATATGTAAATCCACAACTGCGTATCCATATACACAATCATGTAAAAAAGGAGATTGTTATGTTGATAATTATGATGACCATCCACCAAATCTCTTTTCAGGGGCTTGCGTTATAGAGGATAATAAATCCGACCCTGGTGGGATATTGCCAATATGGAAAGTTTATGAACCACTTTATGTTTTTGAAGGAACTGTTGCAGCAAACACAAGCAAAGAAAACTATCAGATCGGGATATGGAATCAGTTGGATACCACATGTTTTGATGCTTCAAGTGTGAAAAGAACCATCATACCAATTAGTATTTATGATAATGGGGAATTAAAACCTGGTGTGTTGCTCATACAAACTTGTTTGCTTGAAGGAGAAAACCATCAAGGTATGACTCTACCAGAAATTGAATTTAAAGCAAAATATGTGAAAAAATGAAACGCGCGCAATTTGGACCAGATGCATTAGTTGGAATGGTTGTAGTAGCTGTAATTGGGTTGGGTGGCATATTTTTCTTAAATACATTTGTTAATGGTATAACACTTGAGGGCATGATATCCATTCTTGATCAAGAAATAGATCAAAGATGCTTTTTCATGATACTTCCCTTAATAGGAGATGAATACATAAGAGAAGGAGACAATGTAAGCAAACACCCAGAATTTAGTAAAATGTATAATTATTTTGGTGGAGATAGAAGATACATTTTTGTTTCAAACGAATTTAATACTACGCTAGTTGATTACACAACCAAGTTAAAAACAACACCTTTGGGGCAAAAACCAACTTATATAGAAGGTTATTTAGCATCTAAAAGAATATCTGGCGATTTGAGAAAAGAAATCATGGACGAACTCAAAGAAAAAGGTTTAACAATAAAACAATTTTGTTTTATTCCAATTTACAACCCAACTGGACAAATAGGTACAGCAGAATTGTTTGTGGCAGAAGATACAGATGCTTGTGGGATTAAAGGAAAAGAATGTTGTCCAGGTAATTTTTGCGATCCGGGTTTAAAATGTAGTGGGGGCAGGTGCGTAGAATGAGATTAAGAAAAGCCCAATTGTATGGCATAAGTGCATTTTTGTATGCACTTGCAATAGCAATAATATTAATAGTTGGTATGCTCGGACTTTCAAAAGATTTGGAATCTGCATCTCAAGCAAGTTTTTTTAGGTTTAGTGCTATATCTGCAGCCAAGAACGCGGAAATGTTTAAAAAATTGTTAGATCAAGAAAGAGGTTATGCAGTTGATAAATCTCTTTTTGCTACTGGTTCATTTGGAGGATATTCAATTTCAGATTTGATACCTAGCCAAGATTGCACATTACCAACTTGTGGGAGTACATGTCCAACTGGGTCAGTATGTATAACTGCTGGTATTAACAAAGGTAAATGTCGTAGAGGTAGCCAAGTAATTCTACCAAATTATTGTTTTCCAAATATTAACAATGGGGCAGGATTTAGTTGTGGCAGGAAAGATTTAAATGTTCCTTACATTGCTGAAAAATATCTACCTTATTGGCGCGTTAATTCCTATACTTGCATTCCAAGTTTTGAAAAAGTAATGGAAACATTCAGAACATATGCAGGACAATTTTATGCCAAACCAAATGAAAATGTTTTAAATGCATTAACAGCAGGAACCATGTATCCCATTTATTTTAACTATTATTTAGATTTTAATCTGCAAAGAGATGTAAATACAGAAGATGGAATTCTCCAAACAAGATGGATACCTGTTGGACAAGATTATATAATCTTATCTGTTCCTCCAGAAAATCCAAGTGTGGAATATGAAGTAAAACCCTATGTGCATCTTTTTTCAAAAACCAGATTTTTTGATGTTTATTATGAGGCAAAAAGTTTTGTAGAGGACGAATATTTTGAAGATTTTTTAAAGGACCCACAATACTCTCCAATTCCAAGCATAATCGATAAAGATCAATCTGTTGTAAAACACTATAGCGACGGTAGCATAGAAGCATGCGTATGCAGCGATACTCAATTTGATAGTGATGGTGATGGAACTGTTGATAAAGATTTAGCACCTGGAGAAACATGTACAGAGGATACAACGCTTTGTAAATCCCCGCAACAACCCTTTAAAGTACTTGTAGATTACATAAAAAACAATCCTGATTTATATCCAAATGAAGAACCAAACCTTTGTAGTTTTCCAACATCTATTTCAGATACATATTCTGGAAATTGCAAAGTTCATGCAATTATGACTGATGAAGGAAAATTGAGAGTTGATTATTTTAGTGGAGATTGCTCAACAACGTCTAATAATGATAACAATGCTATGAAATGTGTTATTAAAAGGATTATTAATCGTATGAATAAAGAATTGCTTTCTAAACCAGTTGAAAAAAATGTTGCTTCTCTCTATTGGGGGGCGCAAATAAAAGCAGTTGATTACTCTGATCCAACAGCACCAGCTCGCATAGAAGGAGAATTGTATAATCAAAGATTACAACATGTAATTGATGGTGATGAAACTCATTATGATGGTTCGTATGGATATGGATATGTATTATGGGATCCAAATGGAGATGGTGGAGTAGATGATGCTCAAGCAATGATAATCACTCTTGCAGACGAATATGTTATTGATAGTGTAAGAATACATTTATGGGATAAGGATGATAGATATTATTTGTACAAGATAGAAGGTTCGCTTGATGGAGTTCATTGGAATAAATTAGTTGATGCTACAACAGGCAGCCATAAAAGTGTTGAAGAATGGAATATTACGCCAATGAAAGTTAAATATATTAGAATAACTGGAACAAAAAATACTGCAAATAATCAATTCCATGTTGTTGAATTCCAAGCATTTGCAGATATAGAATATCGTTATTTAATTTCTTCATTTGATTTAGAATATACTGGCTCAGGATTTTCTGATAAAGTATATAATGCTACTGATTTAGATTCTGGTGGTGATGCTCCAAGAGCAATAGCAGAACCAGATCCAGCAGATTGTACAGATGCTATTTGTAAACCAGAAACAACAGAGTATTGTGCTAATTTCCCAGGAGAAGATTGTCCATGCTGTGGAGAAGGAATTGGGGGCCCAGGATTATCTTGTTGTAATACTTCATATGCCGATAGTGATTATAAAAATAAATGTTGGGAAGAGGTTTGTGTCGGAGAAGTCAACATTGTTGTAGATCCAACATCGATTAAGAAATGTAGTTCTGCAAATGTTATTGTAACTGGTTTATGTAATTATTGCGACTCAAAAACAGCCACAATTTCATGGACTGGCTGTGGAAGCGGTTCTGTAACAACAGAAACATTTGGGGCTGGCGGTATAAATACTGGGGGCGTATCAGAAATTATTACATTTACAACACCAGGAACCTGCACAATAACAGCAACAGTTGACATTAATGGTGATGGAGATACAAATGATGCTGGAGAAACAGCATCAACAACACTAATTATAAATGATTGTGGTTTGGATGGTCTTGAAGCTTGTGATGATGATTGTAGTAATTATTACAACGGTTGCATAGATGGAACTGCAAAAGCGCCATCAACCTACTCAACTGGAAGTTACTCTTATACACAAGGATATTGCTATACTTGTGGAGGAGATAACCAAATATGTTGTGATAATGTTGAAGATGGAGCCACATTTGATAATAATAAATGTAATACAGGATATTGCAGTGGAGGCAATACACCACAATGTGTGCCATGCGGAACTCTTAATCAACCACAATGCCCATACACAGATACAGGAATGTACAATGGCTGTTATGACACAAGCCCACCTTTAGCTCCAAATGGAAGTGGAATATGTGTAGAATGTGGGTTTGCAGGAGATATCTGTTGTGATAATGAATACACAGATGGTTATTTCGATGATACGCAAGGATGTTACCACTTTGCTTTTTCAGCATGGGGTACAATTCCAGGGTATAGAAATACCTGTTCAGGAGGAACATGTGTACCTTGTGGCTCAGAGGGTGGACAACCACCTTGCCCCACTTGTACTGGAACAGCAGGATTTTTAGGATACTATGTTGGAGTAAACTGTGGAAGTCCATTTGATAAATGTTATTTCCCAGCATATTTAGGTACTGATAATTTATGCCATGGAGGTAGCAAGTGCTGGCATGCTAAAAGTGGAAGCGGGGTATCTATAGGGTGCGGTACTAGTTCATGTACCACTGCTGTTATATGTCAAGATACTGCTCCAACATGTGTTTATTATACGGGTGTGTGGCCATTGTGTGATTCACACACAGTTACAGCAGATACTTATACAAGATGTGGTGAAAAATTCCAATATCCAACAACAGTAAGTGGGGACTGTCAAGATTGTGTTATTTCTGGATATTTATGTAGTGATTCCTTAAGAACAAGCATAGGGTATAACAAAGAACCAGGAGATTGGTGGTGCGATGGTTCTTATGTATCATTTACATGCACATCTAATTATGTTCAAGGATACATAGATTATAATGATTAAAATGAAATCAAAAGTTAATTCAAAAATATTGAAGATTTTTGTAGTGCTTGCAATAGTTTTTATTAACATAAGCATTAGCAAAAGTGTAGCACCAACTTGTGCTCAAATAGGTGAAAGTTGTAGTGCTTCAATACCTTGTTGTTCAGGGCTTACTTGCGATCCTACAAATGCAATTTGTGTAACAGGACAAATAAAAAATTGCGATTGTGACGCAGGAGATTATGCAGGTGATCCTTGTACATATTGCGATACAAGTGCAAATTGTGATACATCAACAGGACATACAGGGTTAACAAGCTATTATCCATCATCTACTCCTTGCGGAACAAACACAATCACATGTTCTTCTTTTTGCCAAGGCAATGTATTAAAAACACCAATAACTTCAACAGCATCTTGTACTCAGTATTGCACTGGAAGTGGAACTTGTGGCAGTTGTACACCAACTTGTAACTACGCCACTACAGTTTGTTCAGGGGACACACCATTGTGTGATTCATCAACAAGTAGCTGTGTTGAATGTATATCTTCTACAGATTGTTCAGATAGATCTTGTATGATTAAACAATGTAGTGGAAATATTTGCAAGTACACATGGGATACAAGTGATCCTTCTTGTACAATTGTTGCAGATGCAGGACCTGACAGAGTAGCATGCAAAGATTATCCTATAAAATTAGACGGAAGTGGCTCGCGTGGATTTATAGACGAATACTACTGGTATGGTGGAGGTATCTCTGAGTATGGAAAAATAATTCAACACACCTTTACTTCAACAGGAGTTTATACTATAAATCTGAAAGTTAAAAATACAACATTAATCATAGAGGACACAGATGATGCACAAGTAAATGTAATTGAACCCCCTTCAACAGGATGCCAATATTGTGCTGGCATATTAGAACTTTCAAAAAATCGTGCTTGCGGAAATGATACAATACTTGCACAGATATATAACTTACAAAATTGTAAAGATGCAGTTGTTAAATTAAAAATTGGATCAACTGAATTGTGTGAAGTTAAGTCATTTAATCAAACTGCAATTTGCGCATTTAGAACACCAGACATTCCACAAGGGGTTTATCACATACAAACATATGTAGGTGGCGCCCTTACACCAATTACAACTACATTAGAAATTAATGAACGTCCAGATGATTTAGGTATATGTTATGACTATCTTGGAAGACAAACAGATTGTATTGATACTTGCAGTGATAAAATACCATTACAAAGATGGAAAGATGTGGCAGGAATATCAATCCCATTGCACTTTTCATTTGCTTCAAAAAGAGAAAATGTTCAGATATCACCAACAAGTTCTATTAATTGCGGAAACCCAACATATAGAAACTTTACATATGGAATGAATTGTTATGGTGGTTCTGCACCAAATGGTCCAAATTGTGATTGCCCAAAATGTGAAGATCAAACAATTTTTTGCTTACCAGATACAACCAACAAAGAGAACTTAGTAAGATGGTTATGGAGTAATTATTCAGACATAATAGATAATATGGCAAAGTATTATAGATGTGAAGATGGAAAAGCAGTAACTGGATGTTATCAACACCAATCAGATTATAGTCAAGGGTGTGATAATAACTATTGCGAATATAACACCCACAGAATCTCAAGATACACATACAATTGGAAATTTTCATATGACATGGCTCCAAGTATTTTAAGTACTACGGATATCATTCCAATGTTTGTTGGTGAGGACTTACAACCAATTGGGGAAGCAACCCAACAAATTTTGGGTGGTTGCGAAGGAGAAGGAGTTCTTTGTTATACAGAAATTCCAATTTGTGGAGATGGTATTTGTTCATATGATTCGGGAGAAAGATGTTGGAACTGCCCACAAGATTGTGGAGAATCTGCAGATGGAACATTACCTGAGTTTATAGGTTCTTGTAGTAATTTGGGTTGTTCAAGATGTCCAACAACAGATTCAACTTTTTCAGACCCAAGAGGGTGTGTTATAAAATGGAAAGAACGAAATGAAGAAGCAACATGTTCTGAAATGTGTAAACCAGGTTTAAAATATGTTACAGAACAATACAATAACCCCGAAGAAACAATTGTGGAAAATAAGGTGAACACCAATCCAAAAGTCCCAGGTGTGTGTTGTAATCCTTCTGAATTGTGGAATGAAGAAAAACAAAAATGTGAAACACCAAGAAGTGTTTTAATTGAAGCGATACAAGTAGAATTTAAAAGAGGGGGTGGATATGATACATATTGGTGTTGCGTAGGAAGAGAGGATGTTGGTTTTGTCAAAATTTCAATTACTATTAAAAATTATGGAAATCTTCCAGAAACAGGGAAAATAAAAGTAGATTTAGGTACAGAAAAAGACAATGATTTTATTACTGGTGAACCATATAGTTGGTTGCAGGAAGCTAGTTTTGAATTGGCACCTGAAAATTCAGTTACAAAGACATTCATATGGGATTGTGTAAGAACATCTATGCGATATTGTTATGCATTTATTGATTGTGATTCTCCAGGAGATTGTACATTTGGAGAAGGGGAGGATTATCATCCATATCTTCAGATACAAATAATACCAGATGACATGGAAAAATCAGATATCTATGGAATACCATCTTCTATTTATGGTTTGTACGATAGTCATGTTTTATGTGACACTTATATGAGATTTTGTGATAATGGGGATTCTATAACAGATGTTGGAGGAGACTCTTATTCAGTTCTTTGTGGAGGGACAGATAAATGGGATCTAATTCCCACTCCATCTGTATGGCCAGCAGATTGTAATCCTTTCAACTAGAGATTAACAATAACCTTTTTAAAACCTTATTTTTTTGCTAATTTAGCAATAACTTAGCAAAAGGAGGATTTTGTATGGAAACAATTTTAGTTGGTGAAAAAGAAACAAATGAATATGTAGAACAAGCAAAAAAAACATTTGATGAAAAAAGCGAGGTTACAATCAAAGGAATAGGAAGAGACACTGTAAAAGCAGTTGACACAGCTGAACTTCTAAAAGCTGAAGGGTTTAAAGTAAAAAATATTAAAATAGATACTGAAGAGAAAGATGATAAAAGAACTTCTTTGATAGAGATTACTTTAGAAAAATAGGGTGATATCTTGGCTCTTAAAAAAGGAGATTTTGTAAACATAGATTATATTGGCAGAGTAGAAGGAAGAATTTTTGATTTAACAGATGAAAAGCTTGCAAAAAAAGAAAATGTTTATAATGAAAAAACAAAGTATGGCCCTATAACAATTGTTATTGGTGCAGGACATTTAATCAAAGGAATTGATGAAGCATTAATTGGCAAAAAAGTAGGAGATGAATTTAAAATTGAAGTTGAGCCAGAAAAAGCCTTTGGAAAAAAGAACCCAAAACTTTTGAAAATAATTCCTGAAAGACTTTTTAAAAATCAAAAGGTTAAACCCTATCCTGGCATGACAGTTAATGTTGACAACCTTGTTGGTTATGTGGTTTCAGTTGGTGCAGGAAGAGTAATTGTTGATTTCAATCATCCTCTTGCTGGTAAAATTTTAGAATATGAGATAAAAATCCATAAAAAAATTGAAGATGATAAAGAAAAAGTAAAAGCTATTTTAGAATTATATACCAACAAATCAGATTATAAAATTGAATTAAAAGACAAACAAGTTAAAATATATTATCCCAAAGAAAAACCAGTACCTCAAAATGCACAAAAAGTCATAATTGATGATATCAAAAAATATATCAAATTGGAAAAAGTAGAATTTGTTGAACAAACAAAACAAAATAAAGAAAAAAGGTAAATTTATTAATTAGGAAGTGATAAAATATAACAATAGTTAAAAGGGTGATAATAAATGGCTACATCTTTTGATATTAAAAAAGAAAATGACATAAGTGGGTTAAAAGGTCCAAGACCAGAACTTTCAAGAACAAAAGATATTGATACTGAACTTGAAGAGCTCCTTGCTAAAAAAGCAGCTGCAATAAAAGTTGTTGGTATCGGCGGAGCTGGTAACAATACCCTTAGCCGAATGGCTGAAATAGGAATTAAAGGTGCAGAATTAATTGCACTTAATACTGATGCTAAAGATTTACTTTGCTGTGTATGTGATAAAAAAATTTTAATTGGTAAAGAAACCTCTGGAGGACTTGGAGCAGGTTCTAATCCTAAAGTTGGAGAAGAAGCAGCAAGAGAACAAGAAGCAGACATTAAAAAGGCATTAAAAGGAGCAGACATGGTTTTCATTACTTGTGGACTTGGTGGTGGAACAGGTACAGGAGCAGCACCAGTTGTTGCTGAAATTGCAAAAAAGATTGGAGCTCTTACTGTTGGTGTTGTTACAATTCCATTTACAATGGAAGGAAAAAGGAGAATGGAAAATGCAGTTGATGGGCTTGAAAGACTCCAAGCAAACACAGATACTATCATAGTTATTCCAAATGATAAACTTCTTGAAATTGCACCAGACTTACCACTTTATACAGCATTTAAAGTAGCTGATGAAATCTTAACAAATGCAGTTAAAGGAATTTCTGAACTCATTACAAAACCAGGATTAATCAATAGAGACTTTGCAGATATTAAAAATATAATGAAAGAGGGCGGAGTTGCAATGATTGGTGTTGGAGAGTCAGATTCAGAAAATCGTGCAGTAGAATCTGTTGAAAAAGCAATAAACAATCCATTGCTTGATGTTGATATCTCTGGTGCAAGTGGGGCATTAATTGTTGTTTCTGGTGGCCCAACAATGACACTTGAAGAAGCAAAAAAAGTAATAGAGGTTATTTCAAGAAAATTAGATGAAGATGCAAAAATAAACTGGGGTGCACAAATCTCAAATGACTTGCATGACACAGTTAGAACATTGCTAATCATAACTGGTGTTAATTCACCACAAATATTTGGAAAAGAAAGAACATTAAAATATAAAAAGCAAAAAGAAATTGAAAAAGAGTTAGGAATTACTTTTGTAGAGGATTAATATGGAAGAAAACAACGAACATAAAGAAGAAATAAAAGAAACAATTGAAGTAGAGACAAAACCTGAAAGTTTGACTAAAGAAAAGGAGAGTACCACAGGTTCTGATTTTGGAAAAAAACTTGAACAAAAATTTGGAAATAGATTACCTTCATTTAAATTTAGATTAAACCTTGACATAAAAACATGGCCACAAAAGATTATGCACACATTAAGAGAATATAAAAGAGTTATCTTAGTTTCAAGAAAACCAGATATAGAAGAGCTTTCTGAAATTTCAAAAATTTCAGGCATAGGTATATTAATAATTGGATTTATAGGATTTTTATTACAAACTTTGTTTAAATTGTTGGTGTAAAAATGGGCGAAATATTTGTTGTAAGAACAACTACAGGAAGAGAAGCACAAGTAATTGAAAAAATGGTTGCTAAAATAAAGCAGCAAGGGCTTCCAGTATATGCAATATTAAGACCAAGAGAAGTAAAAGGATACTTTTTTGTAGAAGCAGAAGAACAAGATGATATAAATCGTTCTATTTATGGAGTTCAACATGCAAAAGGAGTTCTTGGTGCAATTAGGATAGATGAAATCAAAAAATTCCTTGTACCAACAATGGAGACTATAAAAATAAATACTGGGGATATTGTTGAAATAATATCCGGACCATTTAGGGGAGAAAAAGCACGCGTTAAGAGAATCACAAAAGTAAAAGATGAGGTTGTAGTTGAACTTCTTGAAGCAGCAGTTCAAATCCCAATAACTGTAAAACTTGATTCTGTTCGTGTTATAAAAACTGAGGAGAAAAAAGAAGAGTAATCTTTTTAAAGACTAATTTTAAAGGTGTAGCTATGGCAAAAGAAAAAATACAAGCACTTGTCGATGGTGGAAGAGCATCAGCAGGTCCACCATTAGGTCCAAAACTAGGGCCTTTAGGAATTAATGTAGGGCAATTAATTAATGATATTAATACCGCTACAAAGGATTTTGAGGGCATAAAAGTCCCAGTAGAAATAATAATTGATACAGAAACAAAAAAATGGGAAATTAAAGTTGGAAGCCCACCAACATCACAACTACTATTCAAAGAATTAAAACTTCAAAAAGGAAGTGGGAGTGCTTGGAGGGAAGGAAATGCAGAAAAGCCACCAACAGCAGGAGATGCTTCAAAAGAGGTTATCATAAAAATTGCTAAACTAAAACAAGAAGAAATGGGTGTTAAAAACATTAAAAATGCTGTAAAAAATGTACTTGGCACTTGCTTATCCTGTGGAATCACAGTTGAGGGTAAGAATCCGAAAGAAGTTCAAAAAGAAGTTGATGAAGGGGCATGGGATGAGCTCCTTAAGTAAAATTTATAAATAATTAGGTTATTGTTTATATTTCCCGAACGAGCGCATTACGACCAAAGGTGGCTTGCCACCTTCATGGTCGTTCCACGTCGCTTTTACCACTTCGGTGGGAGATGGTGGAGACAATGGAACAAAATAAAATTTTAGAAGCACTTAAAAAATTAAGAAGCGAAGCAAAAAAGAGAAAGTTCAAACAATCAGTTGACTTCTCTATTGTGTTAAAAGATGTAGATTTAAAAAATCCAGAAAATAAAATAGATGAATTTCTTATTCTTCCAAATGGAATTGGAAAAAAGATAAAAGTCTGCGCACTTGTTGATAAGGATTTAGTTACTCAGGCAAGAGAAGCGTGCGACAAAGTAATTACAAAAGAAGAATTCTCAAAATGGGCTGGAAAAAAGAAAGAAATCAAAAAACTTGCAAATGACTTTGATTATTTCATTGCTCAAGCAACAATTATGACTGATATTGCAGCAACCTTTGGTAAAATTTTTGGTCCAAAAGGAAAAATGCCCAATCCAAAATCAGGATGTATTGTTCCTCCAAAAGCAGATTTAAAATCCTTAGTTAAGAAATTGCAAAAAACAGTTAGAATTCAAGCAAAAAAACAACCAGTTGTTTCTACAATTGTTGGAACAGAAGATATGAAGGATGAAGAAATAGCCCAAAATATTTCAACTATTTATGATTTTGTCAAGAAAAAACTTCCAAGAGGGGACCAACAGATTAAAAAAACATATGTTAAATTTACTATGTCAAAACCGGTGATGCTATAATGACAATACTCACAAAAAAATTGCCAGAAGAGAAAGTAAAAAAGATAGATGAAATAGCAGAAAAAATGCAAACCAGCAAAACAATTGGCATAGTAGACATGAAAGGGATTCCAGCAGGAGAAATGCACAACTTAAGAAACAAACTTAGGGAAAACATGCACATTGAAGTAGTTAAGAAATCTATTATTAAATTTGCAATTGAAAAATGCAAAGAAAAACTAAAGGGCATAGAAGAATTAAAAGAAAAATTAGAAGGCATGCCAGCAATTATTCTATCTCAATTAGACCCATTTAAAATCTCAAAATTATTTTCACAAAATAAAGCACCTGCATTTGCAAAACCAGGGCAAATTGCACCAGAAGATATTGTTATAAGCGCAGGGCCAACTCCATTTGCACCAGGTCCAATGTTATCCGAATTAAAATCGAAAGGACTCAAAGTTAAAGTTGAAGCTGGAAAAATTGTTGTACAAGAAGATTCAGTTATTGTTAAGAAAGGAGAAGAAATTTCAGAGGATGTTGCAGACTTGCTTATAAAACTTGGAATAAAACCAATGGAGATTGGATTAGAATTTAGTGGTGCTTGGGAGGAGGGTTATGTATTTGGAAAGGATGTGTTGGTATTTGATGTTAAAGAATATATTTCAAAATTAGAATCTGCAGCAAACCAAGCATTTAAGTTATCAATTGGATTACCATATCCAACAAAACAAAACATTTCATTATTAATTTCAAAAGCATTTAATGAGGCTAAAACACTTGCAAAAGAAAAAGATATTTTTGTCGATGCCTTAGCAGGTGAAATTCTGGCTAAGGCTCAAGCACAAGCAAGCGAATTAGATTCATATGTTGAGGAACACAAACCAAAACAAGAAACAAAAGAAGAAAAACCTGAAGAATCAAAAGATTCAGAGGGTAATACTCAAAAAGAGGGTGATTAAAAATGGAGATGATGTATGCGGCTTTATTGCTACATAAAGCAGGAAAGGAGATAAATGAAGAAAATATGAAAAAAGTTCTTGAAGCAGCAGGAGCAAATGCAGACATTGGAATGATTAAAGCAGTTGTTTCAGCACTTGAAGGTGCAAACATAGAAGAGATAATTGAAAAAGCATCAGCAGTAGCAGCAGCACCTGTGGCAGCAGCACCAGCAGCTTCAGCACCAGCAGAAAAGAAAGAAGAGAAAAAAGAAGAGAAGAAGACTGAAGAAGAAGCTGCAGCAGGACTAGCAGGGTTGTTTGGATAAGTAAACTTATTTTTTCCTTTTTCTAATTTTAATTAGCTAGGCACAGTAGGCGTTATTACTTCCTACATTATGGCAGGTTTTTCCAGAACAACAATCATCATTTCTTTCGCAAAAGTCCCCTGTTCCAGCAATCAAATCTCCATCTCCACAAGGAAGGCATTTTAAATCTCCGCCAGCATATTCTGGCCTACAAACTAAATCCCCACAACAGTTAGAATTACTTCCAAAACATTTTTCCCCAACATTATTACAACTACTAACTGTCGGAGGTTGATCTCCAGCCCTTTCTGTTGTCCCTTTTGTTATATTAAAACTAAATTCCCAATATGAACCTGCTTGTTCTCCACTTTGAGAAAAAACACCAAAAGCATACATAATTGCAACAGCAGCTACAATTATGGCAAGAATAATAATAACAATTGCTTTAACTGTTAATCTCATAAAAAGAAGAAGTAATTATTTCTATTTAACAATTGCTTTTATTCTTCTTACTCCAGCAGCAATAGATTTTTGTTTGACTATTTTAAATTCTCCAAGCTCTTTTGTATTTTTAACATGGGGCCCACCACAAATTTCTTTTGAAAAATCATTAATAAAATAAACAAAAACCTTTTCACCATATTTTCCTTCAAAAACACCTTGTGCTCCAATCTTCTTAGCTTCTTCAAGTGTCATTTCTTTTTTAATGACGGGAAGCCCCTCTTTTATTTTTTCATTAACTAAATCTTCAATTTTTTTGATTTCTTCATCTGTTAATTTTCTATCAAAGTTAAAATCAAACCTTAATCTTTCAGGTGTTATGTTAGAACCCTTTTGAACAATATCTCTTTTAAGAACTCTTCTTAATGCTTCAGCAAGCAAATGTGTTGCAGTGTGAAGTTTTGTTGTTTCGTATGAGCTATCTGCTAGTCCACCTTTAAATTCTTTTTCAGCACCAACTCTGGATATCTCCTGGTGCTTTTTGTATGCTTTATGAAATCCATCAACATCAACTTTTAATTCTCTCTCTTTTGCAAGCTCAACCGTCATTTCTAATGGGAAGCCATAAGATTGGAATAAAAGGAATGCTTTTTCACCAGAAATATCTCCCTCTTTCGCAAGTTTATTAAAAACTTTTAATCCAGCTTCAAGTGTTTTCATAAATCTTTCTTCTTCTTTTTCCAACTCTTCAAATATGAAATCTTTATTTTTTTCAAGTTCTGGATATTCATCTTTGTAGTTGTCAATAACAACTTCTACAATTTCTTTTGTAAATCCTTTTTCCATTTCAAGAATTCTTCCAAATCTTATTGCTCTTCGTATTAATCTTCGCAAAATGTATCCCCTTTCAATATTTGAAGGAACAATTTTTTCAGCAAGCACAAATGTTGCAGCACGAAGATGGTCAGCAATTATTCTTTCTGCTTTTGTATCCTCTTTTTTAGAAAGTTCTTTTATTTTATCTATTATTGGTTTGAATAAGTCTGTTTCATAAACACTTTTACAATTGTTTAGAACAGCAGTTGTTCTTTCAACACCCATCCCAGTGTCAACATTTTTTTGTTTTAATGGTTCGAAATTTCCACCTTTTGTTTTGTTATATTCCATAAAAACAGCATTCCAAACTTCAAAATATTTTCCACAATTACACCCTGGTTTACAATTTGGGGAACATTTTTCTTTTCCAGTATCAATAAACATCTCAGTATCAGGACCACATGGACCTGTTTCTCCAGCAGGACCCCACCAATTATCTTCTCTTGGCAAGAAATGAATTCTTTCTTTTGGTATTCCTAGAGATATCCAAATTTCAGCAGATTCGCTATCTTTTGGTATTAATTCATCTCCAGCAAAAACACTCACATGTAATTTGTTTGGATTGATTTTTAATTCTTTTATCAAAAATTCATAGCACCATTCAATTGTTTCTTTTTTCCAATAATCTCCCAATGACCAATTTCCAAGCATTTCAAAAAAAGTATTATGGGTTGCATCCCCAACATCATCTATGTCTCCTGTTCTCAAACATTTTTGCACACTTACCAATCTTCTGCCAGCAGGATGTGGTTGCCCTAAAAGAAAAGGCACAAGAGGATGCATGCCTGCTGTTGTAAAAAGAACAGTGGGGTCATTCTCAGGAATAAGAGAGGATGTTTTTATTTCCACATGCCCTTTCTTTTTGAAAAATTCAATATACTTCTTTTTTAGTTCCTTGCTATTCATCTTTACACCTAAAGATTTTGATTAACAAATTTACCCTTAAATTTTGCTTTTCCTTCTGTTCGTTCAAGTATTAATTGACAAATTCTGTCGCCAGCATGGATTTCAATCGGATTTTTTCCGAGATTAATCATTTCAAGCACTTGTTTATTTTCAGAGCCAGGTTGCACAAAACTTGCAGTTACATGAACAACAAGACCCAACCTTGCAAACCTGCTTCTACCTTGGAGCCAACCACACAAAGTTGGGGGAAGTTTTAATTTTTCTTTTGTTATTCCAAGAGCCATCTCCCGGGGTTGCAAAACAATTTTCTTTGCTTTAATGAGCTTTGTATATTTTTTATAATCAACATTTTCACTTATTTTGATAAGACTATCTTTTTTGAAAATTCTAAATTGGTTGTCAAGAGTCAAATCAATTGAGCCAGCACCAATCTGATTTTTATTAAGTGGTTTTATAACTAATTCTTTTTTTTCAATTGCCTTTAATATCTCATTTTTTGTTAGTATCATGTTTCCACCAAAATTGCAGGTTTATTTGGCAAAGCCTGCTTTGCTTTTGCTTCTTTACTCCTCTCAGCAGGTTTAATCTCAAGATTACATCCAAATTCTTTTTCTAAAAACTCTTTTGCCTCAGTTATTATTTCAAATTCTTTTTCTTTCCCAATTAATACTTCTGGGATTTTGCTCGTATTCTTTAATATTTTTTGAAGAAGAGCACTTAGTTCTTTTCCATGTTTTTTAAGCTCATCAATTTCCATTAAATTTTTCATTATTGCTTTGAAATTCACATTTCCTTTTTCCAATTCTTTTTTAACATTTTCAAAAACTAAATATTTCCATCCTTCTGAAACAAAAAGTTTTATTTTCTTTGGCTCTTTTCCAACAAGTTTTATTATTTTATTTATGTCCCCAACAAGGTTTTTTATTATTTCTTCACCAGCTTCAACTTCGTCATTAATTTCATTTTTGTTATATACTGGCCATTTTTCTATTGAAACAAAATCTTTGTTACCAATCTCTTTCCAAAGTTCTTCACAAAGATGAGGTATAACTGGAGAAAGTAATTTAAGCCATGCTGGGAAAATTTTTTCTAATAATACACCTGTATTTTTTGAACGTCTTTTAAAATATGTAATGTCATTCATTATGTTAAAAAACGCAGTTTGGACATATTGTCTTGGAGAATATTTCTCAAGGAATTCTGTTGCTATTTTTATATTTTTATTAAACCTTGACAAAAGCCATTTCACAGAATTGTCTATTGCATACTTTGATTTTTTTTCACTAACAATAAGGTTATAGAATTGCAGAAGTTTATTTTTTAGAGCTAAAACCTCTGATTCCCTAAAGTCCATTATAGATGATAAATCAGCACCATATGCCATGTAGAATCTAAACAAATCAGCCCCATATTTTTTTGGAACCTCTGCCAATGGAATAACATTTCCAAGGCTTTTTGACATCTTTTTACCTTCGCGTATAAGCAATTCGTTTAAAGTTATTCTTTTTGGCCATTTGTTTTTTGGAAATATTGCTGCATGATTGAATATATAGAAAGTTAGGTGGTTTGTTATATGTGCAATTGCAGTATGCCTTAAATCAATAGGATACCAATATTCAAATTCATTGCGCATTTCTTCTAAAATTTCTTTTTTTATCCCAGTAGATTCAATAACTTCATTAACATTTCCTTTTCCAAGGAATATGTAATCCCAAAATTCAGTTGATAATTTTTCAGCATAAATATTATTTTTCTTTATATGGTGGATTACAGTATAAAATGCCATGTAAATTGTTGAATCAGAAAGACTTTCAATTATCCAATTTTTATCAAATGGAAGTTTTGTGCCAAGCCCTCTTTTTCTAGCAGCAGGTCTTTGATGAACCCACTCAATCGTATCCTCAAAAAGTTTCCTATATATTTCAGGAATAATTTCCATTTCTTTCAAGCAACTTCTTGCTAATTTTTTCCATTTTTCATTGCTATAATCAATAAACCACTGATCTTTTAACATTGAAACAACAATTTCTGTTCCACACCTGCAATACACTGGTTTTTCAATTGCAAACACATCATACATAAAGTCAAGTTTTTTCTCTTTTCTGAATTTTTCAATAACTTTATCCTTAACATTAGCAATTTTATTTCCTGAGAATTCACCACAATTTTCTTTTAATATACCAGAATAAAATTCTGCTTTGTATATTTCTTCAGTTGCCTTTTCAAGTTTATCTTTTTCTTCCTGACTCTTAATTCCAAATTTTTCACAAGCATCTTTTGCAGGAAATTCAGAATAACCTCGAATTTTTATTATTGAAATTGGTTTAACATCACTTGCTTTTCCTTTCTTTTTTAAATCTTGCAAAGCAATCCAATCATATGGGGCGTGCGCAGGAACAGAAAAAACAACCCCACTTCCACTTTTTGAATCTACAAATTTTCCTTCGTAAATAGGGATTTCCTTTTCATCTATTGGGCTTTTTGCATTTTTTCCAATTAATTCTTTTCCTAAAAATTCTCTTAAAATTTCAACCTTTCTTCCTTGGAATTTTAATTTTTCAGCAGCTTCCTTACTTATTATCCAAATCTCATTCTCAACTTTTGCTTCAACATAAGCACCATCTGGATTTATCCATATATTTGTAACCCCATAGATTGTTTCTGGACGAAGAGTTGCACAAACAATAAATTTATCTTCAAATGGAAATTTCCAAAGCTGCCATTCTCCAACCTCAGCTTTTATTTGATCCCCACTTTTTATATCATCCTCACCAACCGCATTTTTACAATTTGGACAATATAATATAGGGTAGTTTCCCTTTGTAAGAAATCCTAACTCCTTAAGCTTCTCAAATTGCCATTCTATGAATTTATTGTATTCAGAATCATTTGTTGTGAATTCCCTTCTCCAATCAATTGAGCAGCCAATTGATTTAAAATCTTTTTTAAAAGTCAAAGCAAAATATTTCATTACATTTTCAGGTTCAACAAAACCCCTTACAATTTCTTTAACTTTATTTTCGTCTTTTTCATGAAGCATTACATAATTTTCAAATTGTTTTATAAACTCCTTTTCTCCATTTTTTATTCTTTTAGAAATTGCTAATACTGGTGTGCCAGTTACATGAAATGCCATTGGCCAGAGAACATTTTCTCCCTTCATTCTGTGGTATCTTACAAATACATCTGCAATAGTATATGTCCTTCCATGTCCTATGTGAAATGGGCCAGAAGTATATGGATAAGGCACAGTAGCAAAATATTTTATTCTCTTATCAGGGTCTGCTTCAAAAATACCTGCCTTTTCCCATTTATCTTGCCACACAGCCTCAATTTTTTGAAAATTTACCATACATTAAAATAAAATTATCAAGATTTAAACACTTTCGGTTAGGCTAAGAGAATTAGCAAGCAGATTAGCAAAAGCACAGTTACAATATATGCCCCAAACCTATCAATTACACCCATTTTAACCAAACAAAACACATCAAATCTCTTTATAAAGATTACTACCATAAAGTTTAAAAATAAAATGTTGCAATACATATTTATGAATGGTCCTTTTTTAACAAATCCCTATTTTCTAGCAAAATATGAAAATGAAAAGAATAGAATAAAAGATTTAAGTAAAAGATTAGAAATGATTGAGTCTCAACTAGAAAAACTTGTTAGTAAAACAGGAGTATTAACTGCTTTAAAAAGAAAGTGGTACTCTTATATGAGAAACAGATATGCCCATGAAATTGAGCGATCTAAAGAGCTGGAAAGAATGTACTGGGAATTGGCTTAAAAAGTTTTTTAAATGAGATTTCTGTAAGATATTATGGCCCCGTAGCTCAGTCCACCTTCTTAGTAAGAAGGTAGGTTGCCAAGAAGGTAGGGAGCTATTTGGATAGAGCGACTGCCTTCTACTTTTTCCGGACGCGCTTTTGCGCGAAGCGGAAAAGGGTGTAAGCAGTAGGTCGCGGGTTCAAAACGACCTTTTCTTAAAAAGAAAAGCTCGAGCAAAAGAAAAGGTTGGGAAATTCCCGTCGGGGCCATCATAACATATTTAACTTTTGGTTACATTGAAAATAAAGGTGAGGTAATGGTAGATTATATTGAAGCATTAAAATATCCCATACTTGATATTAAAAATTTCTTAATGGGCTTTATACTAGGCGTTTTTTGGTTTCTTCTATTTCCCATTATCTTTATTTTTGGGTATATGGTTGAAACAATAAGAGAAACCCTTCAACAAAGCAATAAACTCCCACATTGGTTTACTCTTGAAAATTGGAAAATATTTCTAAAACACGGTTTTTTTGTCATAATAATTGGATTAGTATACCTATTGCCACCCCTCGTATTAAGCGTAGCATCTTCAACCCTATTAGGAAATCCTTTAGCAACAATAGCATCAGGAAGTACACCCACTCTTAATACATTGGGTGTTTCTCTTTCAATTTTAAGTGCAATTATGTTCTTAGTTGCAATATTCTTGCTTCCAATGGCAATAATACTTTATTCTGCAAGCGAAGATATTAGATATGCAATAAGTTTAAGTGAAATTTTGCCAAGAATTAGAAGAGCATTGATACCATATTTAAAAGCATATGCAATTTCACTTGGAGTATATTTGTTATTTGCATTACTTTTGTTTGTTCCATTTTTAGGATTTTTATTTGGAGGAATAATGTTTTATCCATTCTTGTTTTCAGCAAGGCTTTTTGCAGAAGTTTTTAGGGAATACGAATAATGAAAACTTTATAAGTTTAATTTCTATTTTTTTAAAGAGTGGGGCGATAGTTTAACTTGGTAGAAGTGGAAAACTACTGCCAAAAACGGCGGGCTCCAGAACTCAGTTGTGGAGCGCTGAGCCCATTGCGGCAATGAAGAACAATGGGTCTGAAGAGACCCGCTGATTAGGGTTCAAAACGACCTTTTCTTAAAAAGAAAAGCTCGACCAAAAGAAAAGGTTGGGAAAGTCCCTATCGCCCCATTCCAATTCTAGAGAGTAATATTTATAAAGCTCAAAAACCTAGGATTTGTTTAGGGGTGATGTAATTGAAAAGTAGTAAAATTATATTGTCAGTCTTAATGTTTTTATTAATTATTGGTGTTGCACATGCACTTGATTATAACATAAAAATGGATGTTTTTCCACAACACAATGACTTTGACACAATTCTTGTTGATGAAGGCGAAGAATTTCTTGTTTTTGGATATATTTATGTCAATAATGAAAATAATGCAATATCTCCATCTCAATTAGAACTTGTTGTAATAGACACTGAAGGAGATGTAGTTGATTCATATTCTTTAAACTACA